>CAWUVW010000037.1:0-33326 GCA_963926105.1 uncultured Luminiphilus sp.
TTGGGCCGCCAGAGTGATTAAGCAAGCGATGGGTAGAATGGCGCCACGTTGTAGGATACTCATGACTGTAACGCCTTAATGCGATCATCGAGCGGCGGATGGGAACTCAGCAGTGCCGATAGTCTTGTTCTACCTTGTCGAATACCAAAGGCGGTCATCTCTCCAGGTAGATCTGCGGGGATGTCCTGTTCGACCTTAAGTCTCTGCAGCGCTGCGATCATATCCGTGGGCGTAGTGAGTTTCGCCCCAGCGGCATCTGCACGATATTCGCGGAAACGCGAAAATCTGAAAACAATCATACTTGCTAAAAAGCCTAAGGCGATTTCGGTAATAATGGTTACGATATAGTAGCCGATGCCATAGCCACGCTGTGTTTTGAATATGACGCGATCGACTGTGTGACCGATGATTCGAGCAAAGAACATCACAAAAGTATTGACTACCCCTTGGATCAAACTCAAGGTAATCATGTCGCCATTAGCCACATGACCGATTTCATGGGCGAGTACTGCGCGAACTTCATTGCGTGTAAAACGGCGCAGCAAGCCTGCACTTACGGCAACGAGCGCACTATTGCGATTCCAGCCAGTGGCGAATGCATTCGCCGATTCAGATGGAAACACGCCCACCTCAGGCATGCCGATCTTGGCTTCCTGTGCGAGTTCCTGAACTGTATTGAATAACCACTGCTCATCTGGGTTGCGGGGCTCAGTGACGATATAGGTGCCGGTGCTGCGCTTAGCCATCCACTTCGATATTAGTAATGAAATAAGTGAGCCACCAAAGCCGAACAGTGCACAAAACACCAAGAGGGCGGATAAATTAAGGTCGACGCCATTGGCGGCTAGAATGCCTTGGAAGCCCAATACGTTGAATACAATGCTGACCAAGACCAATACCGCAAGGTTGGTGGCCAAAAATAAAACAATACGCACGCTTACTTCTCCTCGGATGGTCCTGAATTAGTCTCTGTCTTGTGTTCAGAGACCTCAATTTCAAGCGGTAGTTCCGGAGTATCTTCGTCGACGGGCAGGGGCGTGGTACTTATCTCGAGCTTGGGGAGTTTGACCTCTTCGCGATTAATCGACACAAGTTCGCCGCGCAAGGCGATATCTTTTGAACTCAGTTCAAACAGCGTATTGGCGGCTTCGTCACGGAAGTCAAAGGTCGCCACGCGAGCGGTATCTCGACCATCAACCCAGCGCTTACCACGCCCCCAGTAGTGCCCATCCTGATTTCTAATAAGGTGAGTTAGGCTCATGATTTCTCTAATGTCAGTTTTGTTAAGCTTTTTCTCGCTTAATGAGGAAGTCTTTGGCTTGATTTATTTTGGCTGCAAGGTAGTCATTACCACCGCGATCAGGATGCAGTTTTTGAATCAGACTGCGATGTGCTGCAATGATCTCTTCATCCGACGTGTCTTCAATGACGCCAAGTATAGCCAGCGCTTCGCTGCGAGTCATATTGCTCGATGCGCAATAATTACTGTTAGCATTGCTTGTTGCTTCTTCGTTGTCATCTGACGGAAAGCGCTGGGCTAAGTAGCTCGCGAGTAATTGCATCGAGTCCTCGTCCTGACTTTTACAATAGGTCATCAGTTCATCGAGCTGTGCACGAGACATTTCCGTTAAATACCAATCTTTAAAGGGGCCACTAATCACTTCTCCGGCAAGCTCGCCGTTACTGTGATCAAGAGTCATCAGCAAAATTGTAGTGCGTACCTCCGATTGTTGTGCCTGGCTTTGGCGTTGGCGATGTGCCAGCCATTTTTGTAAAAGTGGAAAACTCCGAATAACAACGGGTAATAGCGTTCGGAAACCGACAATGAGGCCCGTAATCGCAGCCCCTACCCAATGGATCTTACCGATGAGCATGAGCACCACCGCACCGACAGCTATGCCGCCAAAGAGTAGCTGCAAATAGGCCGCGCGCTGATTGTGCGGTGGGAGTGACTTAACACGCTTCACCATTATGAAGAGTGCAAATCCAAAAGCGAGTAGAAGGACTAATTTTGGCACGAGTCAGACTGCTGTAATTGTGAGAGCAGTAGTTTATCACTGTCGCGACCTGACTGGGTGAGTGCTTTACGACCACCACTGGCGAATCGAGCGACCGAGCTTAAAAGGTCGCGTAAAAATTCGGCGCTACTGTTGTCAAATTGGGCATAAGCGCCACCACTAAGCACTGCGAGTTGTCGAAAAACATCGGCAACCGAGCTGTCGAAACCTTCTTGAAATATAAAAAGCGGCTGACCTTTGATGCGACAACGGGCGGCGAGATCAAATAATTGTCCCGAATTTTCTTCTACTGCATCACCAATGAAAATAAGCGCTCGTACCGGTGTGGCGACCGAGCCTGCCGCTAGATAGTGACGGATTAATTTTCCGATCTGGGTGGCGCCCGGCGCGCATTGGACTGCGGCCATATGCTGCAGCAAATCTTCCGTGCGCGTCAGCCAGGGACTTGCATGAAATTCGCTTGCGCCACGGTAATAGCACAGCTGCACCGCCAGATTATTGCCGTGAGCTGCGATAAACATATCCCGCTGTAGTTTGCTGGCATAAGCCCAGGTAGGTGCTCGGCTGGCGGTGGCATCCAACGAGAATAGTAAGCGCGGCTGTCGCTCCACCACTGTACGAATGGCTTTGCTTTTGTCTAAAAAAGCAGCGATGTCGTTGCGCTTAGTTTTTTGTGGCAGTTGGTCTGAGATAGGCGTTCACTTTAATGGTGGGTGTGTTTGCTGATCAGACCGCGATCTGCGAGCTCGGTCAAGTAATGTCGACGTTTTGCTAGTTCTCTAGCCGCGGCTATACGAAAGCCATGTGCTGTTTTGTCGGTCTCTTTTGACGCGACGATATCGAATAGCTTACGACTGCTAAAGTCACTCGGATTGAAATTGGGCGAGGCACGCCCTAAAAATGCGCATTGTGCGTCCATTCTTTGCTTTCCTTAACGTTTATCTCTTTCGCTAGATGGCAACCGAGTGAGCCGCGCAACATATCTTGATGTGCTCGCTATGTGTTCATTTTTTCACTACCTACAAGCATCGTGTTGGTTACCTTAGAGCTTATAATTGTTAACTGTTATGATGATTATTGACGCTGTTTCGGTTAGCTAAGACCCGACCAACACAAGGAAGGTTCCCGATGAGACTTTTTGATATTCGTAAGAAGCATGCGCTACCTTCAGCGGCACAGGCGCTGCCCGGCCGCCAGGATTCGGTAGTGGTGACTAATCGGCATACGGTATTAGATACGCCAATTCAGCCGCCGTTTGCTGCTGATATGCAGCAGGCCATCTTTGGTATGGGCTGTTTTTGGGGTGTGGAGCGCATATTTTGGCGTCTGCCGGGGGTACATTCTACTGCCGTCGGTTACGCGGGAGGCCATACGCCAAACCCAAGCTATCAAGAAGTATGTGGCGGACAGACTGGGCACAATGAGGTGGTGTTAGTGGTGTTTGACCCTGCGCGCATTAGTTATTCGGAGTTGTTGACAACATTTTGGGAAAGTCATAATCCGACGCAGGGTATGCGTCAGGGTAATGATTTGGGCACCCAGTATCGTTCGGCGATTTACTACCTGGACGATGCTCAGAAGGAGGCTGCACGAGCGAGCCTGCCTGCGTATCAGGCGCAATTGTCTGCCCATGGTTTTGGTGACATTACGACGGAAATTGAGCCTGCAGATGATTTTTTCTATGCTGAAGATTATCACCAGCAGTATCTCGATAAAAACCCTGCGGGGTATTGCGGCATAGGTGGTACGGGTGTGAGTTGTGCGATTGGCACCGGCGTCGATGTATGATCGGTGCGTGTCACTTCTCAATCAGTGCAGTTCTTGTGCAAGTACCGTCGTTATCGCGGTGTCCACGCTGAGAATTCGACTGCCAAGTGTGCAAGGCTGAAGTCCGTTATCCATCGCCAGCGCTAGTTCAAAAGGTATGAAGCCGCCTTCTGGTCCGATCATGACGGTGCTAGGTTTGCCGCTACCCGCGACCAGCAATGGATGCGCCCCAAGATGCGCGATAAAGCCCTGCCGGCCAGTGAGTAAACTCGGCAAAATGTCTTCGACAAATGGCCTAAAGCGGCGATGAAATTGAACAATGGGCAATTGTGTATCGCCACTGCGCTCTAGGCCTGCGCGAAGGCTGTTTTCAATATTATTCTGGTTGAGCTGTGGGCTTTGCCAGTAACTCTTTTCAACGCGATAGCTGTGGATTAAATGTAGCGATTTAACACCGAATTCCGCTGCGGTACGCAGTACACGACGTAGCATCTTTGGCCGCGGCAACGCTAATATGATGTGGTATGGATGTCGTGGTACTGGGTCTCTTGACAAGGTAACCGCTAGTGTCACCGAGACTTTGTCGATGTGCTCGACGATACCGTTGCCGAGTTTGCCATTAATTAAGCCTACACGAACGTTGTCACCAGTCTTCACCGCAAGCACTTGATTGAGGTGTTGGAAGCGCAGATCCGTCAGTACAACTTGGCCATTGTCGAGCCAGTCAGCGAGCTCCAACAAGACGATATTCATGTCTTAGCCCACCCAGAGATCGTATTCATCCGCCGCGGTTACTGTGCCTCGTACCAGATCTCCCGGTCTTAAGTCAGTGGCGCCAACTAAATGGACTGCACCATCTATTTCCGGCGCATCGGCGGTTGAACGACCTAGGGCGCCCTCGGCGGATACACTGTCTATGATGACCTCCACTTCGCGGCCAATTTTTCGCTGGAGCTTTTCGGCGCTAATTTGCTGCTGTAGTGCCATAAATATCTGCCAGCGCTCTTCTTTCACCGCTTCAGGGACCTGGTTAGGCAATTCGTTTGCGGCGGCACCTTTTACAGGTGAATACTTAAAACAGCCGACACGGTCGAGCTCTGCTTCTTCTATAAATGATAACAACTGCTCAAATTCATCATCTGTTTCCCCTGGATAACCGACAATAAAAGTACTGCGTAGTGTGATATCTGGACAGGTTTCGCGCCAACGATGGATTCGTTCCAATGTTTTTTCTGCAGCAGCGGGGCGCTTCATACGCTGTAAAACAGAGGGCGCACCATGCTGCAGCGGGATATCAAGATAGGGCAATATACGATTTTCAGCCATCAGCGGAATTAGATTATCTACGTGTGGGTAAGGGTAGACATAGTGTAAGCGCACCCAAATACCAAATTCACCCAATGTCTCGGCTAGCGTCTGCAGATTTGACTTTAAAGGACGTCCCTGCCAGAAATCGGTTTTGTATTTTAGATCGATGCCGTAAGCACTAGTGTCTTGGGAAATGACGAGTAGCTCACGGACGCCCGCACGCACTAAACCCTCAGCTTCTTGCATGATATCGCCAATGGGTCTGCTGACGAGATCGCCACGCATGCTGGGAATAATGCAAAATTTGCACCGATGGTTACAACCTTCTGAAATCTTAAGATAGGCATAGTGCCTCGGTGTCAGCTTGATTCCTTGGGCGGGCACCAGATCAATTTTTGGGTCGTACTGGTGGGCATTGGGTAGTACTTCGCGCACCGTAGATAACACTTCCTCATAGGCCGCTGGGCCGCTGATGCCCAATACCTTAGGATGGCGCGCCATAATTGCTTGGGCATCGTCCCCTTTGCCCATACAGCCGGTCACCAATACACGGCCATTTTCTCGAATTGCTTCACCAATGGCCTCGAGGGATTCCTCTTTGGCGCTATCGATAAAACCGCAAGTATTGACAATCACAACCCCGGCATCTTCATAAGACGGCGAAACCTCGTAGCCGTCTAGACGTAGCTGGGTCAGGATGCGTTCCGAATCGACCAGTGCTTTTGGGCAGCCGAGACTGATGAAACCTACTTTTTGTGGGCTATTTGCCGGGGTGTTTGACGAAGTGTTGGACATGAATGGACACAATCTACGAGAGAGGACACGATGTTACTCTTGGCAGCGTCAGATGTCAGTGCCCACGATTACGCGATATTTGTATTCTTCAGGTTGATGGATCGCCATAGGGTCGCTGGCTGTCCTATATTTTGACCTGTTTATGACGTCCGTAGGTGCCGACCCGCAGTGTTTTTCTGAGCATAGCCTCTAGCGCAATTGCATCACTGCGGTTGAGAAACTCCCCGACTGAGATGGCTTCTTGTCGGTTGTAAATTGCTAATTGAGGCCCGTCCCATGGGTGTATGGCCGGGATAACGGCTAATGATGTATCCGCAAGTTCGAATCGCCAGCTGCGTCTGGGCGCGTAAAAGCCTTTGTCGATCAGGATGTCTTGCTCACTCAAGGTGATGACGTGACGATATTGTAGTTTCCAGTTGACGTAGTAGAGGGCACTGCTTAAAGCGAGCAATTCGAGGCCTGCAAATGCGATGATTGGCCAGGCACCGAGCAATGCAAAGCTGATTGCAGCGCCGAGTGATGGCACTGATATCGCTAGCAGCGCTAGTTGATTGCTGCGCCACGTTGCAGATTGATTGGGTTTGGCAACGATCATTGTGCTGCCGTTGCGCTGTGAGCTGCTGATCACGTGCGTGCTCTCACTATTTGTTCGCTAACAATAACAAATACGCAGAGCGTCGCCAAATCAGTTTATTGGGATTCGGTGCTCGGTATCGCACCATGTAGATCGAAAGGTGGTGCTGTATAAGCGCTAATTCTAAAACCCCCACTGGGGTGTTCAAATGCGATACGTGTGGCGTGCAGTAGTAGTCGAGGTGCCGCTGCCAATGCTGCGGGATGTGCATACATATCACAGCCTAAAATAGGATGGCCGAGTTCACATAAGTGAATGCGTAGTTGATGCGTTCGCCCTGTGATCGGTATCAGACGTAGTAGCGTGCGATTGTCACCCCGAGCGAGTACTTCGAATCGGGTTAGTGAAGTTTTGCCTGAACTTGCACATATTTTCTGTCGAGGTCTGTTTTCCCAGTCGCGGGCGATAGGCAGATCAATTTCGCCGCTGTCGAGGGCAACCTCTCCCCAGACGACAGCGCGATATTCTTTCTCTACTGCACGTGCCTGAAACAATCGTGCGACCGCTGCCAGCGATTGGCGATGCCTAGGCACGACCATTAAACCTGACGTATCGAGATCTAAACGGTGTACTGCATCCACGCCGGGAAAGCGCTTGCGCAGCCGTAAAATCAGGCTGTCATGATTTATCGGATGTCGTCCGGGCACGCTGAGCAATAAAGTTGGCTTGTCGACGATAATCAAATCGTCATCGAGGTATATCAATCGACTAGGTAGTTGGCTATGCGGCACCACGTAGGGTGGCAGGGGCTCGAAGCTTTCCGAATCGGTTGAAGGGTTGGTCACTGTTTACCGAGCGCGCGCTGATACCGCTGCACAGTATTTACCAGGCCATATTGCAGCGCATTCACGGTAAAGGCATGGCCGATTGAGACTTCAAGGAGCTCGGGAATGGCGAACATAGGCAGGTTGTCTAAATTGAGATCGTGACCTGCATTAACCCCTAGTCCAGCATCTTGCGCTGCGGCAGCCGCCTCAATATAGCGCGCCAGAATCTCGGTAAAATCGCCGCGTTCGTACGCGCGAGCATAGGATTCAGTATAGAGTTCAATGCGATCAGCGCCGATCGCTGCGGCGTGTGCCATGGCGTTAGGAGTTGGATCCATGAATAGGCTCACGCGACATCCAAGATGTTTAAGCGTTTGAATAATGGGTGCCAAGCGGTCTCCGTCGTGATCGAGATCAAATCCATGGTCAGAGGTAAGCTGCGCATCACCATCGGGAACTAGAGTCACCTGGGCGGGACGAACGGCTTCTACCAACGCTATAAATCCAGGGTAATCACTGACGCCTTTCCGGTCGCTGGCACGTGCTGGTGCAAACGGATTACCCTCGATATTGAGCTCTGTATCTAGCGCCGCTTTTAATGCAAAGCAATCGTCTACGCGTATATGGCGCTGATCGGGTCTCGGATGCACGGTAATACCATCGGCACCGGCCTCGATGCACCAGTGCCCATGTTGCACAATATCTGGGGTAGTGGTGTCGCGTGAGTTGCGAATCAGCGCGATTTTATTGAGATTGATACTCAGTGCTGTCAAGGGTGGGTTACTCGGTATGCCTTGCGTAAAACCGCAGTGTCAACAGGTACGTCATTAAATGGCGCCTGACGTCCTTGAATGGTCGTGGCGATCGCCGTTCCAGTCTTTGCTGTGGCGATGAAGTCAACCACTGACATGCCGTCGACTACTTCTGCAAAGACGGTGTATCCGGGCTTGCCCGGTTCCCAGTCGAGCCGCAAATTACTACGCTGATTGACAAAAAATTGTGCCGTAGCCGAGTCTGGGTCGTCGCTACGCGCCATCGCGACAGTGCCGCGAATATTGTGGAGTCGGTTAGCGCTCTCATTGACGATTGATTCGCCGGTGGCTTTTTCATTGAGTGACGCATCAAAGCCTCCACCCTGAACCATAAAATTGGCAATCACACGATGAAAAACTGTACCGTCGTAATGACCGCTATCAACGTATTTCAAAAAATTAGCCACGGTGATGGGGGACTTATCTGTCAGTAATTTTAGTGTGATATCCCCCGCGTTGGTTTCTAGTCGTACCAGCGTGGCGGCAGCTACGATGGGTTCATCTGTGAGTATCTCAGTTGAAACATCGGCGTTCGAGGTGAGTGCGAAAGTGAACATCAGCCCAAATAGCGCGGTGAAAGATCGGCGTGTTGTATTAATCATGGATCATTCCCTATGGTCTCTATGGCATATTTGTAACATCGGACTCACCTATCGTGTTTTATTAAGTCCAGCCGTCCTGGCGTCGACGACGAGGCCAGAGTCGCGGTAAAAGTATTGCGATGATGACTCCGAGTAACACCGCGAAGGCGCCATCGAGTAATTGGGCGCTATCGATTCGCTCTTGCAAGCGAACGTTTTCTAAACGCAGTAATTCCGCCTGCGAACGTTGAGTCTCCAGGTCTGTGGTCATTTGCCGATTTTGTGTGTCGAGCGCTACCGCCGCGCCAGATATCCGGGTTAATTCGGTGAGTGTATTTTTGGTGGTCTCAAGCTCTGCTTGCAACTGTGCGACATTACCGCCAGCTTCTGATGCGGCAGATTCCGTGCTGGCCAGTGTGCTTCTTAACTTATCGATTTCATTGCGCATTTTCGTAAGTTGCACATCGCGGTCTGCGAGTAACAGTACCGCCGGGGGGGCGGTGAGCAGGTATTGGATAGGAATCCAGCCGCGGGTACCACCGCGAGTTTCGATTTCAACCCACTCGCCGTCCTCACTGCGATCATAAACTGTCAGTGGGGTGCCCGTAGAAATGCCTCGATGCACAATACGATATTGATTGCCCGCTCCGCTGCGCACAGGTACCAATAAGCTGTCGCTGACGTAGCCGCGCTCTTGAGCCCAGATGTTTGGTGTTAGCGTCAGCAGTAATGCCATTAAGATGCCCGCATACACACCACGTAAACGCCCAGCAGTGTTGAGCTTGCTGTTCGTGGGAGATATTTCGTTGTTGAACCTCATTTTGATAGTCGCTCTCATAGTTCAATTAGCCATTAGAAGTCGTTTGTTAGGGTCACTGTTCCGTGTCTTTGCTAACGGTTTGTTCCTTTAAATATGGGCCTATGAACATGGCGGTGAGCACCATGAGCACAAGGGTAAAGCCAATACTGGAATAGAGTTTATAGGAAACCCAGGTCGCCTCACTGTAATTATAAGCCACAATTAAGTTTAAACAGCCCACCACGCTAAAATGTGCGGCCCAAAGCCAGTTGGTACGCATCCAAACTCGTGCAGGCAGGTTTATTTGCGAGCCCATCAAGCGCTCGAGCATGTTGCGTTTTCCGACGAAGGTCGAGCCTGCGAAAACGAGCGCCATGGCCCAGTTAAAAACAGAAGGCTTCCATTGAATAAATAGGTTGTTATGTAATAGTAGCGTAGCACTACCGAATACGATAACCGCGGCGCTAGTCCAGAATAGTCGTTTATCTAGCTTTCGGGTTAGCACCCAAGTTAAGGTCACCTGCACTATCGTGGCGGCCATCATCACCCCAGTGGCCGTAAATATACCGTCGAAGGTATAAGCCCAGTCTTGCCATGCGATGGTTTTGCCATCCATTTGGTAGACAATAAAAAACAGGGCAATCGGTATAAATTCTAAAAGTTGCTTCACAGTGTCCGCTCATATCGCTTTGAAGTGCTACTCTGCAGTTTAACCCGTAAACGCGTCATAAGTTGGAGTGTAGAGACTGTGATTATCGACTTCCACACACATACTACCGCATCGGATGGCGCACTGGCGCCGATTGAGCTGCTCAGACGCGCCCAAGAAGCTGGAATCAGTCATTTTGCTATTACAGACCACGATACGATTCGCGGCTGGCAAGCGGTGGCCGATGCGGTACCCGACGGTGTGAGTTTGGTCTCTGGCGTGGAGCTTTCGTGCGTTTGGAGCAAGGTGACTATTCACGTTGTTGGTCTAGGATTTGACCCAGATGCAGAACCTATTGTGTCTATGTTGGCGAGGCTAAATAAGGCACGACAGGCGCGCGCGCAAAAAATTGCTGAGCGATTGGCCTCTCGCAACATAACGGATGCGTTGGCAGGTGCGTTAGCCGTTGCTGGAGACAGCCAGATTGGGCGTCCGCACTTCGCCCGTTGGATGGTCTCGGCTGGCTATGTACGTGACATGAATAGTGCTTTTGATAAGTATCTTGGGCAAGGTAAAATTGGCGATGTGCAGGCTTTTTGGCCAACGCTTGAGGAGGCGGTACACGCTATTACTCGTTCAGGTGGTCGTGCGATACTCGCACACCCTTTGAAGTATAAGCTGACGGGTATGAAGTTACGTGCGTTGTGCCAGGGGTTTGTCGATGTGGGTGGCACTGCGATTGAAGTGGTTAATGGTAAGCAAGGTGTGGTCGAGACAACACGGCTGCATCAAATTGCGAAAGATTTTAGTTTTACCGTGTCAATGGGTAGCGATTTTCACAGAGACTTCGAACACGCACCTAGATTAGGTGTAGATACTGCGCGGGCTGGGGCACTCCCCGGCGTTTGGGAGGCACTCACTTGAGCCAATTTTTTGTCGTTCATCCGGACAACCCGCAGGCGCGTTTGATTCGACAGGCGGTAGAGATCATACAAAAAGGGGGGGTGGTGGTATATCCAACCGACTCCGCTTACGCACTCGGCTGCCAAATTGGCACAAAAACGGCCCTAGAGACGATTCGGCGCATCCGTAAGCTAGATACTGATCATAATTTTACGTTGGTCTGTCGTGATCTATCCGATATAGGGACCTACGCACGGATCGACAATGCCGCGTACAGGGCAATTCGCCACGCGACACCTGGGCCTTATACCTTTATTTTGGAGGCCACCAACGAAGTGCCAAAACGTCTGGCCCATCCAAAGCGAAAAACCATCGGTGTGCGTGTGCCACAAAATAATATTGCGCAGGCACTCTTGGCTGAGATGGGTGAGGCTATGATGAGTGTGACGCTTATTATGCCCGGTGATGAGTATCCACTCACGGACCCCTATGATATCCGGACATTATTGGAGCACGAAGTCGATTTAGTGATTGATGGTGGCTATTGTGGCCTGGAGCCGACCAGTGTTATCGACATGCATCAAGCGCCCTGGCAAATTCTGCGCGTTGGTCTTGGCGATGTGGCGGATTTTGATGGTAGCTGAGGTATACTCCCCAAGTGAATGACAAGCCATCAAATAATACCGATACCGCCGTCGACCCTGAGAAGATCGACGCTAGATCTCAGGCCACTCTCCGGTCTTCTGCAGGTGTCGATGCGCGTATGAATTTCCCTCAGCAGGGCGAAATGCCATTCGCCGTTGTTATGGGTAAGGCGGTTACCGAGCTACCTAAGGATTTGTATATTCCTCCTCAGGCGCTTGAGGTCTTCCTTGAGGCATTTGAGGGGCCGCTCGACCTGCTGTTATATCTTATACGACGACAAAATCTTGATATTCTCGATATCGACGTGTCTGAGATGACCGAACAATATATGCGCTATGTCGAAATGATGGATGCGATGCAGTTCGAGTTGGCGGCAGAATATTTGCTCATGTCGGCAATGCTGGCAGAAATTAAGTCGCGCATGTTGTTGCCTCGCGCCGATGAAGGTGAAGAAGACGAAGATGATCCTCGCGCCAATTTAGTCCGTCGTTTGCAGGAATACGAACGATTCAAAAAAGCGGCTGAAGATATCGAAGAGCTGCCAAGGCTCGAGCGAGACACTTGGGTTGCGCAGGCAGAACCACCTGATTTGCACCGCGATCGACCGCTACCTGACTTGGATATGAAGGAACTCTTGCTTGCGCTCAGTGAAGTACTTAAGCGCGCCGACATGTATGAGAGTCACTATATCCAAAGAGAGTCTTTATCTACCCGCGAGCGAATGGCCGATGTGCTCGAAGCCTTGCGCTCCACGAATTTTGTGCCCTTCGTATCACTATTTAAGGCCGAAGAAGGCCGGTTGGGTGTTGTGGTTACGTTTTTAGCGATTATGGAGCTTATAAAAGAGTCGCTAGTAGAAATCGTGCAGACCGAGGGTTTCGGTCCGATTCATGTTAAGGCGAGAACCGAGTGATGTCAGAGTCTGGTTTAATAGAAATTCTTGAAGGGGCATTGATGGCTGCGGGTGAGCCGCTGTCGTTGGTGCGTTTGGGGCAGTTATTCGAAGACACTGAGCGTCCCTCAAATGATGATATCCGAGAGGCGCTTGCCGAGGTCACCGCCCGCTGCGAAGGTCGGGGTTTTGAGCTGATTCAAGTGGCTAGCGGTTATCGGTTCCAAGTGCGTCAAAATTTGGCACCATGGGTTGGTCGTTTGTGGCAAGAACGGCCCCAAAAATACTCGCGGGCCCTGCTCGAAACACTGTCCTTAATAGCTTATCGGCAACCGATCACTCGGGGTGAAATTGAGGAAGTAAGGGGTGTCGCGGTAAGCTCTAATATTGTCAAGTTACTGCACGAGCGTGAGTGGGTGCGAGTCGTTGGACATCGTGATGTGCCCGGTCGTCCGGCGATGTATGCAACGACACGTCAGTTCTTAGACTATTTTAATTTGAAGTCACTTGAGGACCTGCCACCCCTGGCGGAAATCAAAGATCTCGATAATTTGTCGGGTAATTTGCCTCTTGAGGTGCTGATGCAGGATGGCGCAGAAACCATGACGACAGAAGATGAGTCTGAGGTTCAAGTGGATGACAAGCACGACTTATCGGATAATGGAGACAACGTCGATGAGGATGATGCAGCGCATAGTTAGGTCCAGACAGCTGGCGACAGCGCGCTGTTAGATCTCGAAGTGGCTGAGAATGTAATACTAGAATCAGAAAATGATACGGGCATCTATGAGGTCTCCAATGATCCTCAAGATGACGCGACTACCCTTGAGCAAGCGCACGCCGAAGAGGCGCCCGCAGAGGAAATTGTGAGTGAAGGATCAGAAGAAAAAAGTCGCTAAGCATGCTGCGATGGCTGCCCCCCCCCAATCGGTCACAGCCGAGGATGCGCAAGTGGTTGCGAAGGGTGAAAAGCTGCATAAAGCTTTAGCTCGAGCAGGTCTTGGTTCACGACGAGAGATGGAGCGCTGGATTGATGCGGGTCGCTTGGAAGTTGATGGTGCAAAGGCGGCGGTGGGAGATCGAATTTTCGGCGGCGAGAAAATAAAACTCGACGACAAGCCCGTTGAACTCGCTGTCGGCGAGCCGGTGCGTTGCTTGCTGTATCATAAGCCTGTTGGTGAAGTTTGTTCACGCAAAGACCCCGAGGGTCGCCGCACGGTATTTGATAGTTTGCCGCCCTTGAAAAATGGCCGTTGGATAGTCATTGGCCGGTTAGATTTTAATACTTCAGGATTGTTGTTGTTTACAACGGATGGTGAGTTGGCTAATGCGCTAATGCATCCGTCGAGTATGATTGATCGTGAGTATCTAATTCGTGTCATGGGTGATGTCACTGATGAGCATCTAGCACGGTTAAAGCAAGGTGTAGAGCTCGATGATGGCGTTGCCCGTTTTACCGATATTAAAGAAGGTGGCGGTGAAGGTATTAACCGTTGGTTCTATGTGGTGCTAATGGAAGGCCGAAATCGAGAAGTGCGCCGACTATGGGAATCTCAGGGCTTGACGGTATCTCGCCTAAAGCGAGTCCGCTTCGGTAATGTATTCATTCCTTCGAAGCTCAAGAAAGGGCAGTGGATGGAATTGGCCGATAAAGATGTTGAGGTTGTTTATGATATGGCCAGTCTGGCGCCCAAATCGCCTGCTTCGTTGACCGACAAAGAGCGTGAAAAGCAGGCGCGGCTGGCCAAGAAGGCGGGTCGTCGCGTTGTACGCAGGGAGCGCGGCGAGGCACTCCGCGCCAAAGACACCTCCTGGCGCGGATCGAAGAGATTCAAGTAGAATTGGGTCTATAAGTTCCCATGTGTAAGGTCCGGGATATCAATATCGGCGATTGAGCCCCAGTAATATGTGGTTTATATGCGCAGCGAGCCACAACAAAATCGCCGCCCTGTGTCTTGGCAATGTGACTCGCCATGCGGGTGTTTATTTGTCGATACACGATTAATGCTCTCGTCTGCGAGGTGTCTCAATGCGCTAGTCGGGCATTACATTTGGCGTTTGCTGGGCGTTAAAAGCCCTACCACTGACGCCTTTGCTGGCGTCACTCATCAGATAAACCCATAGGTCCATCAACGTTTCGGGTGTGGGGTTGCTCATCGGAGCCTCGCCTGGGTAAGCCATTCTGCGCATGCCGGTATTCATGGCGCCTGGATTTAGACTGTTGACGCGGATCGCAGTTGTGTTCTCAAGCTCGTCAGCAAGCACTTGCATAAAACCTTCAGTTGCAAATTTTGACACCGAATATGCACCCCAAAATGCACGTCCTTTACGGCCAACACTAGAGCTGGTCATAACAATTGACGCGTTTGTAGCTGCGTTGAGTAAAGGCAGCAGTGCCTGCGTCAGCATGAACATGCCATTGACGTTAATCTGCATTACTTCATGCCATGCCGACGCGTTGGTCTGTGCAATAGGCTTTCGGTCGCCCAGGACGCTGGCATTGTGTAAAAGGCCATCGATTTTTTCGAAACTATCACCCAGTTCGCCGGCTAACGCGCTGAAGGTGTCGTGGTTAGCTTTGCCTAAATCTAGCGGGACGATGCCGGGCTTTACGCCACCTGCCGCAACGATTTCGTCATAGAGTGTCTCAAGGTCGCGCTCGGTTCTCCCCAGCATAAGAACCTCAGCGCCACATGCCGCGTAGGCAAGTGCTGCTGCGCGACCAATGCCAGCGCCTGCACCGGTGATCAAAATTGTTTTCCCCGCAAGCTCTTTTTGTGCTGGTCGATAGCCCGCGGGCAAAATTTTGGGCGTGTCGTTTGCTATTCCACTCATTTAAGCGCCTCCAACACCATTGAGACGAGTGCTTCGCTACTGTCGACATAAGCACTGGCGCCCCACTGACTGGGGTCCTCCCCATCTTCTAGATAACCATAAGTCGCTGCGATGGTGAAACAGCCGGCGCGCCTGCCGGCATCAATGTCGCGTTTATGATCACCTATATAGAGTGTATTGCTGGGGCGGACACCGAGATTTTTGCAGCTCAGGATGATCGATTCGGGATGCGGTTTGCTGTGGGTTACATCATCTGGTGTTACTAAGCTAGCAGCAGGGGGTTCAAACGC
This sequence comes from uncultured Luminiphilus sp., assembly GCA_963926105.1. Classification (GTDB taxonomy): domain Bacteria; phylum Pseudomonadota; class Gammaproteobacteria; order Pseudomonadales; family Halieaceae; genus Luminiphilus. The sequence continues at coordinate 15,696 of CAWUVW010000037.1, forward strand.
CATTATGTCCATAAGTGGGGCTGCATAAATCCGATATTTATTGGTGGCAACCCCCCACGGTATATTCCTTTCGGCTAGTTTTTTAATGAGCGCTTTTAGGCCTGGGTAGGGTTTTGATTCGGCGCCGAGTGTTTCTGCATACAGGGTTAAAAATCTATCACGCTGAGTCGGATAATCAGGATGAGTCTCATCCAATCCCAGTGCCAGTGTGACCAAAGCCCCTGACCCGTTAGTGACCATTTTGCGCACCCGCTGAGGATCTAGCGTAGATAATCCATGCGCTGTGCGCAGTCGCTGAACGACCGCCACGAACTCCGGGGCGGTGTCAATTAGTGTGCCATCGAGGTCGAACACAACCGCTTCGATTTTGCTGGGCATTCGCGCGTGACTCATGGTTTGGTAGCTCGCATCATGTAGTTAACCGATACGTCTCGTTCTTCTAATGCATAGTGGCGAGTCAGCGGGTTGTAAGTCATGCCCGTCATATGGGTAATGTTGAGTCCTGCGGCACGTACCCAGCGCGCAAGCTCTGAGGGTTTGATGAATTTCGCGTATTCGTGGGTACCTTTGGGTAGCATATTAAGTAGATATTCGGCACCAACGATGGCAAACATAAAGGCTTTCGGATTGCGATTAATCGTTGAGAAATAGAGATCAGCCCCAGGTTTGGCCAGATCGGCGCAGGCTTGAATGACAGCGGCTGGATCTGGCACGTGTTCAAGCATTTCTAAACAGGTCACCACGTCAAACTCTCCGGCATTGGACTCCGCCAAGGCTTCAGCGGTTGATTGCTGATATTCAATATTTAACCCGCTTTCTAGCTGATGAATTTTTGCAACGGATAGCGGCGCCTCGCCCATATCAATTCCCCTGACGTGAGCGCCGCGAAAGGCCATGGCTTCGCAGAGCAAGCCGCCGCCGCAGCCAACGTCCAGCAACTGCTTGTTATTGACCTGAGAAAACTGATCAATCCAGTTGGCGCGCAATGGGTTGATATCGTGAAGCGGTTTGAATTCACTGCTTGGATCCCACCAGCGTGAGGCTAGTTTTTCGAATTTGGCAATTTCGGCAGGATCGACATTATCGTGTGTCATGTTGAGGTTATATTCCTAATATTCAAAGTGAGGGCTAGCGGGCGGTCGAATCGAACTGACTGAGTTTCTCTCGCCAATGCTCCGCCCGGCGGATAACCGCTTCGACATCAATTGTGGTTAATTGACGATCTTGCATTAGCGGCTTGCCGTCGACCCAGCTGTGGGTGACTTCGCTGCCATTAGTGGCATAAACCAATTGCGAAATGACGTTATACATCGGTTTCATGGCGGCGCTACTCATATCGATGGCGATCAAGTCGGCCTGCTTGCCCACTTCTATACTGCCGATTAGATCTCCATAGCCCAGTGCACGTGCACCACGAAGCGTAGCCATTTCCAGTGCGTCCATCGCAGATATTGCGGTGGCGTCCTCACTGCCGACTTTGCCAAGCAACGCTGCGCACTGCAGCTCACTCAGCATGTTAAGCCGGTTGTTGCTGGCGGCGCCGTCGGTACCTAACGCCACATTCACGCCGCGAGCCAGCAGTTTTTGTGTCGGGCAGATGCCCGAGGCCAGCTTCATATTTGAGCGTGGGCAGTGAATTACCTGAGCGCCACTTGCCGTAAGCGTATCGATGTCGTGGTCGCTCAATGCCGTCATGTGAACGCACTGAGTACGTGGACCCAGAAGACCGATACGGCTGAGCTGGGCGATAGGGCGCTCGCCAATGCTTTTGACCGACATAAGGACTTCGTGCTTGGTTTCATGCAAATGGATTTGAATTCCGGCATCGAGTTCGTGTGCCAGCGTGGCAACATGACTCAACGTCGCTTCGCTGACGGTGTAATTGGCATGTGGGCCGAAAATAATTTCGATACGGTCGTCGTGGCGGTATTGGTCGCGTAAGGCCAAACCTTTGGTAATATAGGTCTCTGTATCTGCAGCCCAGGCAGTAGCAACATCAATGACCGGGAAGGCAATCTGCGCGCGAAGGCCCGCCCGATCTGCGCGCCCTGCAGTGACGTTGGGAAAGAAGTACATATCACTAAAGGTTGTCGTACCGCTCTGAAGTAGTTCGGCGAGTGCGAGGTCGGTGCCATCCTGGACAAAATCCGCGTTAACGAATTTATTTTCGGCCGGCCAGATATGGTTTTGAAGCCAGTCCATTAGCGGATAATCGTCGGCGTAACCGCGCAACAATGTCATTGCGCTGTGTCCATGGCAATTCACGAATCCCGGCAGCAAGGCTTGCTCAGGTAGTTCCACATGTTTTGCGGCGGACAGCAATCGCGCTTGCGCGGTGGGCATGATGGCACTAATGACACCAGCGGTGACCACCACACTATGCTCCGTGAGGACGCTATTGCGGGGCACTATGGGGACAATATATTTCGGATGAATAATGAGATCTTTATGGCTCATGGTTGATCCTTTGTTTAATTTAGGAAGTATAACGCGCTTGTTGAAGCGCTGCTGGCGTGATTGCAGTTTCGGTGTTTGTCAGCGCCGAGCCGGCAGCCAAGTACTATTAGCGATTTTGCCGACTTTTTGGTACGATGAGGCGGTTAAAAACCCTTTAAATTTATCCCTCCAAAGAAGCGGTCCTAATGGCAGAAACTCCAAAAACGTTAGCCCGAGAAGTTCTTCCCGTAAATATTGAGGATGAGCTGAAGCAGTCATACATGGACTACGCGATGAGCGTTATTGTCGGTCGTGCGTTGCCCGACGTCCGCGATGGTCTCAAGCCGGTGCACAGGCGTGTATTGTTTGCGATGAACGAGCTGAATAACGACTGGAACAAGGCCTATAAAAAGTCCGCGCGCGTCGTCGGTGATGTGATCGGTAAGTATCATCCACACGGTGATAGTGCGGTCTACGATACGATCGTTCGCATGGCACAGACATTTTCGCTGCGTTATCCCCTAGTCGACGGTCAAGGCAACTTTGGCTCTGTCGACGGTGATTCAGCGGCGGCTATGCGGTACACCGAAATCCGTATGAGCAAGATGGCACATTTGCTCTTGGCAGACTTGGATAAAGAAACGGTTGATTTCGTCGATAATTACGATGGTACTGAGCGTATTCCTGTTGTTATGCCAACCAGAGTGCCGAACCTGTTGGTGAACGGCTCTTCGGGCATTGCGGTGGGCATGGCGACCAATATTCCACCACACAACTTGCGCGAAGTGGTGGCGGGCTGCCTAGCCGTGCTCGACAACCCCGATATCGATATCGATCAGTTGATGGAATACATTCCAGGCCCCGATTTTCCGACCGGTGCAACCATTAATGGTCGCGCTGGTATCGTTCAGGCATATCGAACGGGTCGCGGCCGTATCTATGTGCGCGCCAAAGCAGAAGTTATTACCGATGAAGCCAAAGGCAAAGACACCATCATCATCCATGAAATTCCCTATCAGCTGAATAAGGCACGCTTGATCGAGCGTATCGCTGAACTGGTGAAAGAGAAGAAAATTGAGGGGATTACAGAGCTACGAGACGAATCCGATAAGGATGGCCTGCGGGTGGTAATTGAATTGCGGCGCGGGGAGATGGGTGATGTGGTTTTAAATAACCTATACGCGCAAACGTCTCTGCAGTCGGTCGTTGGTATCAACATGGTGGCTCTGGTTGATGGCCAGCCGAAACTACTCAACCTGAAGCAGATGATCGAGGCGTTTGTTCGTCACCGTCGCGAAGTGGTGACGCGCCGAACGGTCTACTTGCTGCGTAAGGCGCGTGAACGTGGCCATGTGCTTGAGGGGCTGGCTATTGCGCTGGTTAATATCGATGAGATTATCGAGCTCATAAAAAACTCACCGACCTCTGCCGACGCCAAACTAAGCATTTCAGAGCGTCCCTGGCTGCCTGGTGATGTTAATGCAATGCTCGGGCGCGCGGGTGCTGATGCTTGTCGTCCTGATGAGTTAGAGGCGCACTTTGGTCTGATTGATGGTCGTTATCACTTGTCACCCGTACAAGCTCAAGCGATTCTTGATCTTCGCTTGCATCGCTTAACCGGTCTTGAGCATGAAAAATTACTTCAGGAATATGCCGATAAAATCGCCGAAATTGCCGATTACCTCGATATTTTGATGGATCCTGAGCGTCTGAAACTTGTCATTCGCGGAGAGCTGGAAGAGCTGGTGGGCGAATTTGGCGACGAGCGTTTGACCGTTATTTCTGATTCTGCCCACGACCTAACAGTCGAAGACTTAATTACTGAAGAGGATCGGGTGGTGACCATCTCTCACGGTGGTTATGCTAAAACGCAGCCTTTGACCGATTACCAAGCCCAGCGCCGAGGCGGTACAGGGCGCAGTGCTACTGCCGTTAAAGACGAAGATTTTATCGAGCACTTGCTGATCGCCAGCACACACTCGACGATTCTGTGCTTCTCTAATTTTGGCAAGGTCTATTGGCTTAAGGTATTCAATATTCCAGTGGCTAGTCGTGGGTCTCGCGGCCGCCCGATGGTGAATTTATTACCGCTGGATGACGGAGAGCGCGTTACTTCAATCCTGCCTGTTGACGGTTACGAAGAGGGGCATTACATCTTCATGGCGACCGCCGGCGGTACGGTTAAAAAGACCGAAATGACTCAGTTCGCGCGTCGGCGCAGTGTGGGTTTACGTGCCATAGAACTTGACGAAGGGGATAACTTGGTTGAGACGGCGGTCACTGATGGCAGTTGTGACATTATGTTGTTCTCTAGCGAGGGCAAAGCGGTCCGCTTTAATGAGGCGAACGTTCGCCCCATGGGTCGTACCGCGCGAGGCGTGCGCGGCATCAAGCTCGGCGTCGATCATCACTTGATTTCATTGATTGTGCCCAAACAAGATGGTCGTATTTTAACGGTCAGCGAGAACGGTTACGGCAAGCGTTCAGAAAATACTGACTTTCCAGTGCGCGGTCGTGGCACGATGGGTGTTATTGCGATGTCAACGAGCGACCGTAATGGCCCCTTGGTTGGCGCAGAGCAGGTCTGGGATGGCGATGAAATCATGCTGATTTCTAATCAAGGCACGGCGGTACGTACCCATGTGGATCAAATTTCACTACAGGGTCGAAACACCCAGGGTGTCCGAGTGATACGCACCCGCGATGGTGAGACGTTGGTCAGTATCAGCCGTATTGCCGAGAATGACGATGCAACAGAGGAGGCTGCGCCGGTCGCTGCCCCGGTTGATGATGCTGAAATAGATGAGATTGAGCATCCTGGCGGTGCGGACGATCAGTCTGATGAGAATGCCGAAGATTGAGTGGTGAACAGTGGGCAGAAGGTTTGTGCTGGCCCGGCAGCACTGCCAGTATCAGTGCTTGAGTGCTCCAGCGCAGAACGGCATGATTTTATGGCTGACTTAGCGCGTTGGCACGGTTAAAAGTGAGATAAGTCATGGCGAGTGATGAACAGCTGGCGAATATTCGCCACCGTATTGACATCATAGACACTAAACTTTTGAGTTTGATTAACGATCGTGCAAAATGCGCGCAAGAGATCGCTGAGATCAAGCTCGCCGCCGCACGTGAAGCAAATGAAGAAGTGCCTATGTTTTACCGGCCTGAGCGTGAAGCACAGGTTTTGCGCGCGATTCAGTCACGCAATACAGGCCCCTTACCCTCTGACTATGTGGCGAGAATCTTTCGTGAAATTATGTCCAGCTGTCTTGCGCTGGAGCAGCCATTAACGGTCTCCTACCTTGGTCCACTCGGGACTTATACACAAGCGGCAGCGCTTAAGCATTTTGGTCAGTCAGCGGTGCCCGAGCCGCAGCTGACTATTCCAAAGATATTCAGACAAGTCGAAGATCGTCAATGTGACTTTGGTGTTGTGCCGGTTGAAAATTCTACTGAAGGAATGGTTGGGCAAACACTGGACTGCTTCCTCGAGTCGCCGCTGCAAATTGTTGGCGAAGTCGAGATCCCGGTTGTACACCATTTGTTGGCGCGTACAGATACCGATGCCGATGCGCTTCGAGTCATCTATGGGCACGATCAAGCGTTAGCGCAATGCCGGAGTTGGCTGGATAGTCAGTTTCCCAACGTTCCTCGAGAGCCTTGTAGTAGCAATGGCGAGGCTGCCCGTCGCGCCCAAGAGCAGTCGGGTGCTGCTGCGATTGCCGGTGATTTGGCGGTAGAAATTTATAAATTAGAGAAACTGTTTGAGGCGATTCAGGATAGTGCGAATAACACCACGCGTTTCTTGGTGCTTGGACGTGAAGCTACACCCCCTAGTGGTGAGGACAAAACCTCAATTATTGTTTCAAGTCGCAACAAGCCTGGCGCATTATTGAATTTATTGCGGCCATTCGAAGATGCAGGGGTCAGTCTTACGCGGATCGATTCGCGTCCCTCTAAGACCGAAAAATGGACTTATGTATTTTATATAGAGTTCGAAGGTCACATGCAGGATGATTTAATTGCAACCGTTATGGCCGAACTCGAAGAGCATTCCATCATGCTCAAACGTCTTGGTTCATATCCTCGAGCTCCGATTTAACATTATGAGTTTTGATGCTAAACGTGTTGTTTTTCTTGGGCTGGGGCTAATTTCTGGCTCGTTGGCAAAAGCTCTGCGTCATGAGGGTTGGACGGGGGAGTTGGTCGCCTGGGGACCGAGGGAGAAAAGCTTGGCGCTCGGTTTGGAGCTGGGTGTGATCGATAGTTACTCGCTGGATCTCGATGATGCCATCTTTGGCGCTGACATGATCGTCGTGGGTGCGCCGCCGGTGGCTACGGGAGAGCTGTTGGCTACCTTGTTACCCAAGCTTGCAAATCATCCACATTCACCAGTGGTCACAGATCTTGCGAGCATCAAAAACTTCGTCATCGAGACCGCCGGGACGGATTATCCGAATTTTGTGCCCGGACATCCCATCGCTGGCTCTGAAGACAGTGGCGTTCTTGCTGCACGCGCGAATCTATTTGCGGGTCGCGAAACGATTTTGACACCATTGGCCGGTACCGCGCCTGAAGCGGTACGGCAAGTTGAAGCCATGTGGTTATTAGCGGGCTCGCGTGTGACGCAGATGTCCGTAGATGATCACGATGCCGCGTTAGCGGCCAGTAGTCATTCACCGCATATGCTGGCGTATGCGCTGACCATGGCATTGGCCAAAGACCGTTTGGCGCCAATGCAGCACGGTGGGGGTGCGCTGCGTGATATGACACGTATTGCCGCCTCTGATCCCGCCATGTGGCGAGATGTGGCTGTCACTAACCGAGACGCTCTATTGCGAGCCATGTCGGCGTTAACCAATGAATTAAGTGTGCTGAGTGGGATGATCGAACGAGCTGATGCAGATGCGCTTGCTGAGTATTTCACCCGTTGTCGCCAGATTCGGCGCGATCATGATGCCGTACTTAATCCTTTATTTGAATCATTACAGGAAGAGACTGAATAACCATGAGGTTTTTGCTTGAGCCGGGCGGCACGCTTTCGGGAAGTCTGAGGGTCCCCGGTGATAAATCGATGTCACATCGTTCGGTGATGCTCGGCGCGCTTGCGCAGGGTACTACCCGAGCAACGGGTTTTCTGGAAGGCGAGGACGCCCTAGCCACGGTTGCTGCATTTCGTGCTATGGGTGTCAATATTGACGGGCCTGAAAAGGGTTGTTTAAGGATTCACGGAGTAGGTTTGCGGGGCCTCAAAGCGCCGAATAGCCCTTTGGATCTGGGTAATTCGGGCACCAGTATTCGGTTACTTAGCGGTATTCTCGCTGGCCAGTCTTTCAACACCATACTCACCGGTGATGTTTCACTACAAAAGCGCCCCATGGGTCGAATAATTAATCCACTCACTCAGATGGGTGCTGTGATCCATTGTGCTCAAGACAGCAGGCCGCCGCTGACAGTTGAGGGCGGCCGTCGGTTAACGGGTATCCATTACGATCTACCGGTTGCCAGCGCACAGGTAAAATCATGCGTATTACTCGCAGGTCTCTTTGCGAATGGTCGGACCTCGTTGACTGAGCCTGCGCCGACCCGAGATCACACGGAGCGTATGTTGCGCGGTTTTGGCTACAACGTTCAGCGCGAAAACGATGTCATTAGTCTGGAGGGGGGCAGTGAACTGACTGCGACGGATATCGATATTCCCGCAGATATATCGTCGGCAGCTTTCTTTTTAGTCGGCGCGAGCATTTGCCCGGGTGCAGATCTTTTATTACAGCATGTCGGTATGAATCCGACGCGTATTGGGGTGCTGAATATTCTTTCGCTCATGGGTGCCGATATTACGGTACTCAATGAACGCGAAGTCGGCGGTGAGCCCGTTGCGGATCTGCGGGTACGCCACGCACCGCTCAAAGGCATTGTGATACCCGAGGCTGAGGTGCCGCTAGCTATTGATGAATTCCCTGCGCTCTTTGTTGCAGCAGCGTGCGCCGAGGGGCGTACGGTCCTGTCTGGCGCAGAGGAGCTCAGAGTGAAAGAGAGTGATCGTATTGCCAGTATGGCGGAAGGGCTGACGACACTAGGTATTTATAATGAAGTCCGCGCGGATGGCATTGTCATTGAAGGTGGCCAGATTGGTGGTGGTGCAGTACGTACTTTTCATGATCATCGAATTGCTATGAGCTTTGCCATTGCTGGTTTGCGTGCGGCAGAGCCGATCGAGGTTTTGGACTGTGATCACGTGGCAACTTCGTTCCCGCATTTTGCGGATCTGGCACGGACGGCTGGACTGCGACTTACCGTGCAGGTTGACTGAATGATACCGGCGTCGGTGGTGTGTATCGATGGTCCCAGTGGTGCAGGCAAAGGCACTCTTAGCCTGCGCGTGGCGGAGCGTCTCAATTGGCACTTGCTAGATAGTGGTGCGTTATATCGTGTCCTCGGCCATGCTTGTGTTAAAGCGGGTGTTCCTTGGCAGGATGCTCCGGGTGTGACAGGTATTGCTCGCCAACTTGATGTCATTTTTGAGCCAGCTACTGATGGGGTTAGGGTGAAACTAGCCGGCGAAGATGTGACTGCAGCAATTCGCTCCGAATTTGGCGGGCAAGGAGCGTCTGCGGTCGCGGTAATTCCTGAAGTACGCGAGGCGCTACTGGCGCGACAGCGAGAATTGGCCGTTGCGCCTGGTTTGGTGGCTGATGGACGTGACATGGGTACGACGGTCTTCCCCCAGGCAGCGCTTAAAATCTTCCTGACAGCCAGTGCCGAAGCGCGGGCAGAGCGGCGGCAGGGCCAGTTGCTCGCGCGTGGAGAGAATGTTAGCATGCGGCGCCTTCTCGAAGGTATCAGGGAACGAGATGCGCGCGATTCAACTCGCGATGCTTCGCCGTTAGTTGCCGCGAAAGACGCCATCGCTATTGACAGTACTTATCTGTCTATCGATGAGGTTCTAGGCCGCGTGCTCACCTTGGTCGCCGAGAGAGGGTTAGACACGCGGGCTTCCGGTTAATGGCCAGACGCCACGGATTACCCCGCTAAATTAATCGACCCGGTAGGTCTGGACGCCGGTGCGGATGTTGTTTGTCCGTGTAAAATACAGGTAAATTTGATGAGCGAATCCTTCGCCGAGCTATTTGAAGAAAGCCTTAAGACCGTCGATATGGAACCCGGTGCAATTGTCACGGGCGTTGTTATTGATATCGATAATGAGTGGGTTACTGTCCACGCAGGTCTAAAATCTGAGGGTGTTATCCCCCTCGAGGAATTCACCAATGCCAATGGTGAGTGCACACTGAGTATCGGAGACGAAGTTCAGGTAGCACTTGAATCTGTTGAAGATGGCTTTGGTGAAACAAAACTCTCTCGTGAAAAAGCCAAACGTGCAGAATCTTGGACATTCCTTGAAGCTGCCCATGCTGCTGATGAAGTGATCATTGGTGTGATCAACGGCAAGGTCAAGGGCGGTTTCACCGTAGATATTGATTCCATTCGTGCATTCTTGCCGGGTTCATTGATCGACGTTCGTCCGATTCGCGAAACTGCGCACTTAGAAGGCAAGGAGCTAGAATTTAAAGTCATTAAGCTCGATCAGAAGCGCAACAACGTTGTTGTTTCAAGACGTGCGGTGATGGAAGCGGCAAACAGCGCGGAGCGCGATGAATTGCTGCTGAACCTACAAGAAGGTATGGCAGTCAAGGGCGTAGTTAAGAACTTGACCGATTACGGCGCCTTCGTGGATCTCGGTGGTGTTGACGGCTTGCTACACATTACCGATATGGCTTGGAAGCGTATTAAGCACCCGAGCGAAATCGTTGAAGTTGGTCAGGAAATGGATGTCAAAATCCTGAAATTCGACCGCGAGCGCAACCGCGTATCGCTGGGCCTTAAGCAATTGGGCGAAGATCCATGGGTTGAAATCATCAACCGTTACCCTGAAGGTAGCCGCGTAAACGCGCGAATTACCAACCTCACTGATTACGGCTGCTTTGCTGAGATCGAAGAAGGCGTTGAAGGTCTGGTACACGTGTCTGAAATGGATTGGACCAATAAGAATGTCCATCCTTCTAAGATCGTGAATCTGGGTGACGAACTTGAGGTTATGGTACTTGACATCGACGAAGAGCGTCGTCGTATCTCTTTGGGCATCAAGCAATGCACGCGTAACCCCTGGGATGCCTTTGCCGATGATCACGCCAAAGGCGACAAGATCTCTGGCACCATTAAGTCAATCACTGACTTTGGTATCTTCATTGGCCTAGATGGCAATATCGATGGTCTGGTTCATCTCAGCGATATCAGCTGGCATGAGACCGGCGAAGAAGCCGTGCGCAACTACAAGAAAGGCGATGAAATCGAAACCGTCATTTTGTCGATCGATCCCGAGCGTGAGCGTATTTCACTCGGTATCAAGCAGCTTGAAGAAGATGCCTTCACGCTTTACACCAGTGAAAATGATCGCGGCGCGATCGTTGTTGGCGAAGTGACTGAAGTCGATGCCAAAGGCGCTATGATCAAGCTCTCCGATGAAGTGGAAGGCTACTTGAAAGCAGTAGATCTGAGCCGTGAGCGTATTGAAGATGCGCGCTCTGTTCTGACTGTTGGCGAGAAGGTTGAGGCAAAAATCATCAATGTAGATCGTAAGAATCGTACGCTTGGCCTGTCGATTAAAGCGAAGGATATGGATGATGAGAAAGAAGCCGTTGCGTCTCTCAAGCAGCAAGACGAGGTCGCTTCACCGGTGACTATCGGCGACTTAATCAAAGCGCAGATGGATAGCAAGTAAGCGATTGCCACAATCTAGTCAGGGTTCTAACACCCAATATTGTTAGGCCCGATGACCGCATAGAAACCCCGAGATCGCATAGCGACCTCGGGTTTTTTTATGGCCTTTAATGATGCTTACAAGTTCATATTCACAACATGCGCAATGCAATTGCTGTGAGTATTTTAGGTTGCTGAGTATGCGAGTTCCTGGATCGATCTTTAGGGGATCAAAAACGACGGGCATGGATGATGAATCTCACCGCTACCTGCGCCTGAGTTGATGCCAAGTTGCCGGCAGTCTTGATAGGACTCCTTGGCACTCAATACACACTATTTACGGGTCTTCTGCGGGTATCGCTATCGCACGCGGAGGAGAAGATCTTTCGGATTGTTTTTGGCCCAATAGCGGGTGTATATAAAATGTGGAAAGCTACACATTACGCCGATGATGACGCTCAGAAATCCAAAAACGTACCCCCTGATAGAACAACCTTCTCTCCAGACGATCTAGCTCGCCAAAAGTAATCGATGAATAATGAAGTCAATCTCGAATGGTGAGCCCAGTTGAACGACAAAACGTCTCCAACCGCCACGGCGGGCCAATTCAGCCCATGTTCAGCCATTGCGTAATAGGTCATTAGGTAAATTGTGACCGTTGATGCCCGCAGCAGGTTTCACAGAGTTGTCATACTCGATTCCTCTTATATTTATAGTGTGTTGGGCAAAGTATGAGGAATCTAAGCGAGTCAAACGCGGAAGACCTTTGAGCGTATAAAGCGAAACCTGAGTACGCTTGGATATAAAGAATTTCTCTATTTAAATTAGTAAGTTGCGTTTCTGGGGCTAGGTGTGGACAATGATTCCTCAATGTTCCCCTGTAAGTGATGACATGACCCGAAGCGAACTGATTGATCTAATTACATCTCAACATACTCAGTTGAGCATGAAGGACGTAGAATTGGCGGTGAAGCTAATGATTGATCATATGGCAGAAAGCCTGGCAACAGGCGAGCGTATCGAAATTCGAGGTTTCGGCAGTTTCTCGCTACATTATCGAGAGCCTCGCCGCGGTCGAAATCCTAAAACCGGTGACTCAGTTGAGTTAGAAGGTAAATACGTGCCGCATTTTAAGCCGGGAAAAGAACTGAGAGAGCGAGTTAACCGCTCTCTCAAGGCTGGCTTCTAGTATGGCAACGCTGCGACTAATTTTTTCGGTCATGATACTGATAGCGTTTGCTATCACCGGTGCCTTATTTGCGGTTCAAAATACGGTGCCTGTGCCGCTAGATTTAATATTTGTCCAATTTGCACCACGAACGATGTCGTTATGGATTTTGCTGGCTTTGTCTACGGGCTGTTTATTAGGGTTGTTTGCCGCGAGTTTTTTAATGTTAGGTTTGCGCACCAAACTCTCTATTTTGGGTCGAGAAAAGAGTCGATTAGCGACAGAAGTTGATCGCTTGCGCACACAGGGAGCAGCCGAACGTGAGTGATGTTCTGCTCTTGAGCTTGTTGTTTTTGGCGGTAGGGGTAGGTTGGGTGCTGGGTCGTTTTGGCAACGATCAAAAGCGAGATAATGTCGCTGCGAGTGCACCAATGCCTTCACAGTATTATCGCGGGCTCAACTTCTTACTTGATGGCAGCCAAGATGGTGCTATTGATGCTTTTACTCAAGCGTTGGCGGTTAATAGTGAAACCTTTGATACACATATTGCATTGGGCAATGTGTTGCGTCGTCGAGGTGAGGTTGAGCGCGCAATTAAAATTCATCAGAACTTGCTCGCTCGCCCTAGCCTGCCGGCGGCACAGCTGCACTTAGCCCACTTGGAACTGGCTCGAGATTATATTTCGGCGGGTTTACTGGATAGAGCAGAGCGCTTGTTGCGTGATTTGGTGAGTGAGTCAGGTAATCACAAGCGTGTTGCACAGCGTCACTTATTGGAAATTTACGAGTCGCAACGTGATTGGATGGCAGCGAGTGAAATCGCTCTTGCGCTTTTGCCTAAAAAAACCTTACTGGGTACCGCATCCTCCGACCTCGATGAGGGGGGTCAGCCGGTTGGCTTATTGCTTTCACACTACTGTTGTGAGCAGGTAGATAAGCCGTTACATCGCGGGGACTTTGTCGGCGCTCGCGCGCTATTGCAGCGAGCACTTCAACACGATCGCCGCTGCGTGCGTGCTTCATTGATGCTGGGTGACTTAGAGTTGCGCGCTGGACGGCCAGATGAAGCATTGAAAGTGTTGCAGAAGGTACAAACGCAGAACGCCGCCTATATTCCGGAGACGGTCGATATGCTCCGCGTCTGCTACAGTGCTCTCGATAAGCGAAGTGCGTTTTTAAATGCGCTTAAAGAAAGCTTTCGGCGTCGCCCGTCAACCCCCTTATCCCTTGCTATCGCGCAGGAAATTTGCGATACATCGAGTGTTGATGCCGCAAAGATGTTTTTGCGAAAGAGCCTCACAGAAAAACCCTCACTGCGTGGGCTAGCCTTGCTGATGACGCTCAACACAAAGGGCTCTTCCAGCGATTACGATACTATTCAAATTGAAATTATGAAGCGCCTTGTTGAGTCGCGCTTTTTTTATCGCTGCAGTCATTGTGGCTTTAAAGGGCAGCAACTGCACTGGCAATGTTTAGGCTGTAAGCGTTGGGGCATGGTTGTTGAAATGGGTGCTGTAGGAGACGTGATAAGTGCTTAACAACACCCAAGTAACCTATAGTCCGCTCATTGTTGCGCTTGATTACGCAGAGGCCGAACCCGCTCTGGCAATGGCGGCTGTGCTAGACCCAGTACTGACTCGAGTTAAAGTGGGTAAGCAGTTATTCACGCGAGAGGGCCCCGGACTGGTTGACGCATTGCATGCGTTAGGCTTTGAAGTTTTTCTGGATCTCAAATTTCATGATATTCCCAATACTGTGGCAGGTGCCGTTGAGGCCGCTGCAGACATGGGCGTTTGGATGGTGAATGTTCATGCCAGCGGTGGTTCGCGAATGATGCGCGCTGCCATGGAGGCGCTTGAAAATAAGACTGATCGTCCTTTGTTAATTGCTGTAACAGTACTCACATCGATGGATCAGAGTGATCTGCTTGAGCTGGGCATTACCGAGACGCCAGCAGAACGCGTAAGCGCGCTCGCTAAGCTGAGCGAGTTGGCAGGGCTTGATGGGGTAGTTTGTTCGGCACAAGAGGCCGCGATGCTGTCAAGGCAGTGCGCTAAAGCGTTTCTGCGTGTAACACCTGGTATTAGACTCGCAGGTGATGATGCAGGGGATCAGCGCAGAGTAGTCACGCCCGATCAGGCCATGACAAATGGTGCGTCGCATTTAGTGATGGGTCGCTCCATTACCCATGCTGCGGATCCAGCTGCCGCGCTAACGCAGGTATTGAGATCTATTTCCGCCAATTAAAGGCAGTTTCAATCAGTGATCTAGGTTGATGGGCGCTGTGGATCTAAGGTAACGATGAGTCGGTTGTGACTCACCCAACCTTTGATACGGAGATCTTTTCATGAATAACAATACCTTAAATTGGTCTGTCTCAGCACCTTTTGCTAACGCAGCTCATTATCTAGGCGATGGCATTCGCCTTGCGGCCCTAACAATTTTTTTATTAGCCGGAAGCGTAGGTGCGGCGTTTGTCGATGCTGCTGAAACTACCTTGAATATTAATACTGCGACTGCCGAAGAGTTGTCTTCTGAGCTGGTTGGCATCGGCTTGTCTAAGGCCTATCGGATCGTCGAGTACCGCGAGGCATTTGGCCCTTTCGAGGCAGTTGAGGAATTGGCTGAAGTGAAGGGTATCGGGCCGTCGACAGTCGAAAAAAATCGGCTGCTTATCAGTATTGAATAACTTTGAGACGATGGTGCCGTAAGGCTATCGCTGAGCGGCACCTCATTTTATAACTAGTTGCTTGCCCATCACGCTTTACATGAAATTAATGATGGGTAGGCGCCCCGACTTTGCCTGGTTACTATTATTGAAATGTCAGTGAGAGGGGGGTGCCTGTCATGAGCCTGCGGGAAAAAATTATTTGCTTGTTATTTTTCGCTGCGAACGTCAATTATGCGAATGCGCAACAGCCACCCAATATACTGAAGCGCTAACCGGCAGATTTAAAGAATTCTTTGATCGTTCGTAATAGGTGTTGAGCAGTTGAAAGAGACGAATGAGATTGGGACTGTGGCTGCCGCCGACTGGCTGTTTCATAACAGCAGTGACGGCTGTTTACAAAGCGGCTGCTATGAAACCGGAAAGAACCGGTACGGTTCTGACGAGCCCTATCCTCATGATGAGTTAATGGTGTTTGTCGATGACGGTGTCACGCTAGCGCCTCAGTGTGGCGAAGCGATAGTCGTCAAGGCCGTCGATATGATTGCTATTTCGGCCGGTTGGCGCGGCGTATGGAAAAGCGATGGCTATCGGAAATTTTACGCCATCTATGAATGCCCATAAGCGCGAACTTGGTTTTTGATAACGTTCACTATGCGCACAAAAGTCTATGGTAGGGTCGATTCTCAGTGTTAGTGATCGCTGTATATGGACCATAATTTATAGGCTCGAAGTTAATTCTTGGCCATTATTAAATACGCAGCGGTGTTTATTTCGCCGCGCCACGCTGTCTGTTCTTGGAGTGCAGAGGCTAATCTGGCATAGTCCAATTGCTACTTATTTGTAGAGAGGCTGCCATGGAACCCTTGACGATTAATGTCGTGTTTATCGTGGTCATTTTTTTGGTGGGGATTGGCGGCGGCAATGCGGCTAAACATTTAGCCAGCTCTGCGGCATCGGCTTCGCGTCTGGCTTTAGGTAACGCTTTCGCCGGTGGCGTATTTTTGGGTGCGGGTCTATTGCACATGCTGGCTGATGCCAACGAGAATTTCTCGGAGCTGCTGCCGTCGATTGATTATCCACTCCCGGCACTCATCGCAGGCGGCGCTATTTTGTTGATCCTCAGTATTGACCAGTTAGGTCGTCAGCATTTTCAAGACCAGGTGATGAAGAACTCCACCTTGTTGCTCGTTGTGCTGTCACTGCATTCACTTATCGCTGGGATATCGCTGGGTCTCGAACGCGAAATTTCCACTTCGATGGCCATCTTCTTTGCGATTGTTGCGCACAAGGGTGCGGCCGGATTTTCTCTGGGGACCTCGCTTACCGCCTCCGGATTGAGTGATTCGCTTCGGCGTAATCGGTTACTCATTTTTGCAAGCGCCACACCAATAGGTATTGGCTTGGGCGCTTACATGACATCGACGATGGAGGGTCGAGACGCCCAGATGTCTGAAATGATCTTTGATGGCCTTGCTGCGGGTACTTTTCTTTATATTGCTCTGATGGATATTTGTAGGGAGGCCTTTGCAGATGCTTATCAGCGCTGGGGAAAGCTCATTTTAGCGATGCTGGGTTTTGTCGTGATGGCCGTTGTGGCGGTTTGGACCTGAGGTTGCTGGAAAATATGGGGTCGCTGATATGGCCACGCGGTTTTGGCGCGCTAGTGACGTTTTTATAATCAATGGGTTGTTTTTCTGCTATCGCTAAAGAGTCTGCTTTGACGCTCGTGATATAGCGCGATTCAAATCTTAAATAACGATAAATAGGTTGGAAGTTAATGATGAGCAACGATACTTGGGATCTTGTTATACGCAACGCCAAAGTCTTCGATGGATCTGGAGAACGTGCTTTGTATCAAGATATCGCTGTACGTAACGGTCTGATCGCAGCGCGAGGTGAACATTTGCCCGTTGATGGTGTGCCCGAGATCGTTGATGCTCAGGGCCAATGGTTGCTGCCTGGCATGCTTGATATTCATACTCATCTTGACCTTGAGGTGGAGATTGACCCCCGGCTGACTGAAGTTGTACGACATGGTACAACCACGGTCCTAATGGGTAATTGTAGTCTTGGTACCTGCTTTGGTACGCAAGCCACTGACGATCAGGAGCCGATCGTAGATTGCTTTACTCGAGTAGAAAATATTCCTAAATCAGTATTGCGCAAATGCTCTGAAGCCATGACTTGGCGCGACACAGAAAGTTATCTAACGCACTTTGATACGATGTCTTTGGGGCCCAATGTAGCGACATTCGTGCCCCACTCGATGCTGCGGATTGAGGTTATGGGATTAGAGGCCAGTGTCTCGCGTGCGCCGACAGAAACCGAATTACAGCGCATGGAGGCTTTGCTGGAGGCCGCGATGCAGCAGGGCTATTTAGGACTGAGTACCGATGGTCTACCATTTCATTACTTATCAAACGACCCCAATACTGAAAAGCGTATACCGACACAGTTCGCCAGCTTTCGAGAACTGCGCCGCCTGTTAAAAGTGGTGCGTAAATATGATCGGGTCTGGCAAACCACCCCCATTATTGAAAACCGGTTAAAAGCATTGGGTTATTTTTTACTTACCAGCGGGCGCCTGTTTGGTAAGACTTTG
>CAWUVW010000038.1:0-12388 GCA_963926105.1 uncultured Luminiphilus sp.
GCTACATTGCTAGCGGCATTGCGCGATGCACAGCAATAAGCCATAAAAATCGCAAAAAAACGCCGGCTAAAAAGCCGGCGAATAAAAGGAGCCACTCAAAACGAAGAGGATCTAAAAGCAACAATCCTAACTTTTGGAACATTTCCCTAGCACCATCTCCGCACCGATGCCATCCCAACAGTCATAGGTAGGAGTCACCGCACGCCGAAAAGTTCAAAGATTTTTCATTTTTTTTAGTTTTTTTTTAGTTTTTTTTGCTTTCCTGATTTTCACCGCTTCCAAATCGCCAAACCGGTTTGCCCCGGACCCGAAGACACCCCCAATTCCACTTCTATTAAGCTGTCATCCCGATTAGTGGCCAGTAACTCGGCTAATAAATAGTGCGCCAACTCTTCAACTGTGACATTCAGAATCGGTAATACAATGGTTTCGTCGGCAAGAAATTTGAGCGTCTTACCCGCAAACGTGACATGAATTTCATCACCGCTCCACGCCAACTGTTGGTAGGGAGACTCCCCCGCCAACAACATATACTCATCCAATTGATCGCAGAGCTGCTTGAGCTGCTTTTTATAGACATTGTAATCCGCCGAAAAGCCATTGGGGCCCATAGGGGCAACAATGCGCGCAGAGACCGAGTAATTATGCCCATGCAGGCGCTCGCGTTCAGTCGCAGAAAAAATCGTAAAGTGTGCCGCAGAAAATTTATGCGCTTCCTTATCGATATATAACGTAGTTTCGCGAGTCATAAGCAGGCCATTAGCGGCTAAGTCTGGTGTCAGAGAGGGCATGGTGGCGATCCGAAAGGTTGATTGCAACCCATAAAGACTAACTTACAGAGGATCCGTCCCTGTTTACAAACCGTATGCCATGTATTCGCTCTACATTAAAGTAAGCGCAAACGCTAAACTCCGCGTTAACGTATTCATGCTGACGAGAAAATAACATGTCAAAGGTCGCAATTATCACCGGAGCAAGCTCAGGTATTGGTGCCGCAACCGCTCGGCAATTTCTGGCAGCGGGCTTCACCACGTTCAATGTTTCACGAAGACCCTGCCAGATTGAAGGCGTCAGCGATATTTGCGGTGATCTCTCCACGCAGACCGATGCTCAAGCACTGGCGACCGTTTTAGCCAACAGTGTCAGGCAGATAGATGCCTCGTCAGTATGTTTGGTACACAACGCCTCGCTGATGCTCAAAGATCATTGCGATGACTGCCCAGATGATGCATTTTCCAAGGTTATGCAAATTAATGTGTCAGCAATTAATACGCTGAACAATGCGCTAATGCCGTGTCTTCATTCCAGCTCAAGTGTCTTATACGTCGGTTCGACGCTGTCCGAGAAAGCGGTTTCCGGTGCGTTTAGCTATATTGTCTCTAAACATGCGCAACTCGGCATGATGCGAGCCACCTGCCAAGATCTTATGGGCAAAGGCATTCATACAGCACTCATTTGCCCAGGCTTCACAGACACTGAAATGCTGCGCCAGCATGTAGGCAATGACGCGGATGTCATTGCTAGTATTAGCCAGATGAATAGCTTTAAGCGTTTGGTGCGTCCCGAAGAAATCGCTGAAATGCTATTCTGGGCACACCACAACCCGGTGATAAACGGCAGCGTTATGCACGGCAATCTGGGTCAGCTGGAGCATTGAACAAATGATTACACAACACATTCGTGAGCGGCGAGAGCGGGTTTTCCTGATACTTGCAGCGGTATTTCTGTGCGCGATGACCCTACTCAACGTCATCGGTATTACACGTTTTATCCAGATTGGTCCGCTGGCGTTGGCGGTAGGTGTACTGCCCTACCCGCTGACCTTTTTGTGTACCGATCTCATCTGTGAACTCTACGGGCGCGCCCGTGCGAATTTCTTGGTCAGCGTAGGGTTGGGGCTGAATATTTTCATTCTTGCCGTGATGACCTTAGGAGATCTGATCCCCTCGGTCCCAGAGGCCACGATGCCCCCTTGGCAAATCATTAATTTGTCGAGCCCCGTGTCACTGCCCAACGGAGAGACCGTCAGTGGTCAGATTGGGCTATACCAGCTCATTTACGCAACGACTTCCGGCGCTGTCTTCGCGTCAATGCTGGCTTACATCGCCGCACAATACTGCGATGTCCAGCTATTCCATTTTTGGAAGCGCGTGACCAATGGCAAGCATTTATGGCTGCGGAATAATTTCAGCACGCTAATTAGCCAAATGGTCGACTCGATAATGGTTGTCACGGTGACCTTCGGTGCCGTGTTTTATCGCGGCGAAATCACGATGGACACACTGCTCTTATTGGTCGGTAGCAACTATGCGTTTAAGGCGCTGGCCGCACTGATCGACACGATCCCCCTTTACCTTCTGGTCAATTGGTTGCGGCGCTTTCTGCAGCTAGGACCTAATGAATATGCGGTGCCGATCACCGACCCAGCTACAGCAGCTTAAGGGCTCGAATCAACGGTATGGTGATCGGACGACCCCGTGCCAGTGCGGCGGTGTCAAGCGCATTCAATAGCATCATCAATGCTTCTGGATCGCGAGGCCCGCGACTGACCAAAAAGGCAACCACTTCATCCGACATTTGAATACCTCGACGGATGCTGCGAAGACGCAGTAAATCTGCTAATTCTTTGTCATCAAAGCGCGGCAGATGAAATACCGGAAGGCTACTGAGACGAGAACGCAGGTCAGGCAGCATTGCCGTGTAAGTTGTCGGCGCAGCGCGCGCAGCAAACACCATGGGCACGTCTAGTTCACGGCAGCGGTTGAAGGCATCAAACAAGGGCTCTTGCCAAGCGGGATTTTCTGCCACACTGTCGAGCTCATCAAACGCAACCAAGCTCGACGCCTCAATACCCTCGAGCAAAGACTTGGCAGGAAATTCCTGTAAAGTCGTCAGTGGCAGATACCGTCGCGTATCTGGCGCCTGCTGACAGAGACCCTGTAACAGGTGGCTCTTGCCGACGCCTGCGCCACCCCAAAGGTAGCATCCTTCTCGCACCTCGCGCACCGCCCACTCCGCGGTGCGCGCACTGGCCCGAGACAAGTAATTATCAAAGGTCGCATCGGCATCCAGCGACATATTAAGCGGGATTTGCTTAATGATGGATGGTTCAATTTCAGCGCTCTCACTCACCGCTTTAGCTCCCACAGCCTTCTTAGAACTGCTCTCATCGACCAAGACCATTGATTTCTCGGACGAGATCATCCTCGACAGCAGGAGATGAAGGACATGAAGAAACCATCAAGGCTGCCCCCAATTAAGTAATAAGGTGTTGGCATCCACCACTTCGACGAGTGCGAGGCGCGTGCGATTAGGCAGTAAACGCGCCAGCGAGTCCGCATCGGATAAACCGGCGATCCTCAGCTCGAGTTTATCGCCATCTATCCGCGATACTTGAACACTTTCAAGCACCTCGATATCGGACAGCTGCGCCATTACATTACGATAATCTTCGAGTGTGATCACGCCGGTGATGGTAATCTGCAATTCCGAATCGGCCTCTTCGAAGTCCAACTTCACCGCATATCGCGCAGCCATCGCATCAACGACAAGATCAGCAATATCGTGACTAATGTCGTTGATTTCGGCGCTTTGGCGCTGCTGTCCTTGCGAGGTATCACCGTCGAAATAAAGCCAATCAGCAATAACTTGCCCATTGGTGAGGGGCACCCAGCGACCCACTAATACGTGCTGTGTGCCGTAACGCGTGGAAGCCTCAGCGATACGTGGCACGGCCTTCTGCCAGGCCAGATTGGCCGAAACGTTGGCTGCGTCCTCTAAATCATGCAAAGGCAGTCGCATATTGATGCCCCGTAATGCGAAGTCATCCGCCAGCGCAGTCAGCACGGTACTGTCTTGGCTCAATGTAGCAAAACGTCGCGAATAGGGCTCATCAACAACTAGCCACAATAAGACAGGTGGTCGTGATTCACCCCAAAAAGTAGCCCCTGATCGACGCAGAATATCTTTGATGACGCTGTCATCAAACTGGACGAAGAGTTTATGCGTATCGCCACTTCCCTCGTAACTGTAAAGGGACATATGATCGCGTGCATTGATTATCGCCTTTGCAGCGACGGGATTGCTCACAATCGTCTCATCACCAGAAACCTTGACCAAAATACTGGCAAGCCCCTCACTCGCCGAACGACTCAAACTGGCTTCCGAGCGATCAGTCACCGCAATAGTGGCAGAAGGTGGGCTACTGGCCGCATGTCCGTCTACAATAACCGCCAAGAGCATTAAAATAGTGCAAAAATGACGCCGCATAGGTCATTCCTATAATTGGTTAGGTATAGTTTAACAGCGGATTAACACCAGAGCGTAATTGCGTCGCTTTTCTAGTGCGCTCGCAACAAGTAATCTGTGCCCCCCTGAACGAGAGTGAACCATGAGCGAACAAACATCTACGGGCCAATCCCTCACTTATCGCGATGCCGGTGTTGATATCGACGCAGGTAATCAACTGGTTGAACGCATCAAATCTATCAGTCAGCGTACCCGGCGCCCAGAGGTCCTGTCTGGACTTGGCGGTTTCGGGGCCCTATGCGAGCTACCGGAGGGCTACCGGCGACCAGTCTTAGTGTCGGGTACCGACGGCGTCGGCACCAAACTACGTTTGGCCATGGATATGGGTAAACACGACACGATTGGGATCGATTTAGTCGCAATGTGCAGTAATGACATTGCCGTCGTTGGCGCCGAACCACTGCTCTTTTTAGATTATTACGCTACTGGCGCACTCAATGTTGATATCGCCGCCGAAGTCGTAGCCGGTATCGGCCGCGGCTGCGAGTTAGCAGGGGCGGCACTCGTGGGTGGAGAAACAGCTGAAATGCCTGGCATGTATCATGGTGAAGACTACGATTTGGCAGGATTTTGTGTTGGCGTTGTCGAGCGTGACAACATTATTGACGGTAGTAAAGTCTCTGTTGGCGATCGACTGATTGCACTCCCCAGTAGCGGCCCCCACTCCAATGGCTACTCACTGATTCGAAAAATCATTGAAGTCACCGGTGCGGACCTCATGGCTTCGTTTGAGGGCAGCACACTCGGTGAAGTTCTGCTGACGCCCACGACGATATACAACAAACCACTGCTCGCTCTGCAGAACGAAATTCGTGTGCACGCCATGGCGCATATCACCGGCGGCGGTTTAACCGAAAATATCCCCCGCGTTTTGCCTGAGAACTGTTGCGCACGTATTGAGCTCAGTAGCTGGCAGCTACCACCGATTTTCAAATGGCTCCAGCAGGGTGGCAATATTACGCAAGCGGAAATGCTGCGCACCTTTAACTGCGGTGTCGGAATGATACTGGTCATCGAAGAACACAAAGTCGAGGCGACCTTGGCATTTTTGAAAGACCAGGCTATCGACGCCTGGCAGATCGGCGACATAGTCAGCGGCCCTGCGGTCGTAGAGTTTATTAGCTGATTATGTCCAAAGCGGAAAAGCCAAAAATTGCGATCCTCATCTCGGGTCGCGGCTCTAATATGGAATCGATAATCGGCGCGGTCGAGCGCGCTGACATTTTTGGCGAAATTGTCTTAGTCGCAGCAAATCGCCCCGAGGCACAAGGATTACAAACGGCAAAAAAAGCGGGCATTAAGACCACGATCGTCGACCACACACGGTTTGATACACGCGAGCAATTTGACAGCACGCTGGCCGAGACCGTAGCCGCAGTAGATCCCGACTTAGTTATTCTGGCGGGGTTTATGCGGATTTTAAGCGCCGTCTTTGTCGATCAGTTTCAAGGGCGACTGATGAATATTCACCCGTCATTACTGCCGAAATACCCCGGCCTCAACACCCATCACCGAGCGATCGATAACGGCGACAAATTTGGCGGCGCCACAGTGCACTACGTCACCAGCGAACTCGATGGTGGACCGCCAATTATTCAGGGACAGGTAGCTATATCAGCGGATGACAGCGCAATATCATTACAACAACGTGTTTTAGAAATAGAGCATGCGATCTATCCCGTTGCAGCACAGTGGCACCTTGAAAGGAGACTTAACTTGTTAGGATCGGAAGTCTTACTCGACGGCAACGCCCTCCCGAGGACCGGCTTTAAATGGCAGTCATCCACATGAAATCCTCCCATCGTTTGCTATCTGTTTTGCTCTGCATCTTAACAGGATGTGTATTTGCCTCAACGGAGCCACTCATCGAGCCGTCGACGACAGCGACGCCCATCATAGCGAAACAAACGGTAGCGACATCAGAAGTAGCGAGACACACCGCTGAACTCAAGCCGTACCAAGCGCGCTATCACACAAAAGCCATGGGATTGGGCATGACCTTGAAGCGCTCACTGTCTTCGGAGAGCGGTATCTATACGCTGAAAAATACTGGCAAGATTTTTGTGGTAGGTATCTCTGAGCAAGCACATTTCACTGTGGAAGCCGGTGTTATTCAAGGTATCGACTTTGTCTACAAGCTCACCGGCATCGTTAAACGGCGCCGAGAAGTTCAGTTCGATCCCGAGCAAGGCGTCATCCGCAGCTTAAAAAAGACAGCGTGGACGGAGCATTCCTGGCAGCCTGAGATTCTGGATCGGCTCAGCCAGCAAGAAGCTCTGCGTTTAGCACTGATGAACGCAGAGGCACCGCCGAAGTTACTTGAGTTTACCGTTATCGATGGCGCGCGTGTTCGCACGCGCCAACTCGAATGGGTAGCCAACGAAAAGCTCGCTACCGAAGTGGGCGAACTTGATACAGTGCACTACCGACAGATTCGCGAGGACGCTGAAAACCGTGCATCTGACATATGGCTTGCCACTGACTTCGACTATTTAATGGTGCGCACGCGACATATTGAAGACGGATCGCCAATAGAAATCACCTTAATCGATGCGGTCTTAGATGATAGCGCTGTGATCGGACGTACCTGGTAAGTAGGCCTCCCAAGCTCTGCTAAAAATCGTAGGGCGCCCGAAGCTGTATGAGAAAATTTCTTTTACGCCAGAAATCGATTTAACATCGCTTGGAACCCCATGATTATGCTCGGCGCGGGTCTGCGGCAGGGCCTTAACTTTACTTTCAGATACCAGCATCAAGTTTTTGGCAATGTCACTCCGCGCTGACCTTGGTATTTACCACCCCTATCTGCGTAACTTGTTTCGCAGATTTCATCAGATTCAAAAAACAACATTTGCGCAACGCCTTCGTTGGCGTAAATTTTTGCCGGTAATGTCGTAGTGTTCGAAAACTCCAGTGTTACATGACCCTCCCATTCGGGCTCTAGCGGGGTCACATTGACGATAATGCCACAGCGTGCATAAGTTGATTTACCCAAGCAAATAGTGAGCACATTACGTGGGATACGAAAGTACTCAACTGTCACCGCAAGCGCAAAAGAATTGGGTGGGATCACACAGACATCGCCCTCAACATTGACGAAACTTTTTTCATCGAAATTCTTGGGATCGACGGTCGCCGAATGAATATTGGTGAACACCTTAAATTCGCGCGAGCAACGCACATCGTAGCCGTAACTCGATGTGCCGTAGGAAATCAGTCGCCGCTCACCATCGGTACGAACTTGACCCGGCTCAAAGGGCTCGATCATGCCCTGCTGTTCTGACATTCTGCGGATCCAACGATCTGACTTAATACTCACCTTAACTCCTTGGGCCTTAAGGCCTGGAACTGTTTAATTGATTTATCCGCAATGCTACAAGGCGTCAGTCGTCACCCATGGTAATCGTAGGCGCAGTAGGGACTTCGCTCCCCGACACTACGGCCCATAACTGCTCCCCAGCGTCTAAGAACGATGCCGCTTCGCTGGAGGCCGGCACAGAAAATACCAGCGGCTGACCCGCATCTGAGTTTTCTCGGGTACGCAATGATAACGGCAAACTGGCGAGCACTGGAATCTGATATTCACCGGCAAGCCGCTGACCGCCCAGTTCGCCGAAAACGTGTTCTTGATGCCCACACTGGGAACAGATATGCACCGCCATGTTTTCAACCAAACCCAAGATCGGCACATTCACCTTGTTAAACATCTCAATAGCCTTGCGAGCATCTAGCAAAGCGATATCTTGAGGCGTGGTCACAATTACAGCGCCGGTTAGCGTCACGCGCTGGGATAATGTTAGCTGTATATCACCCGTACCCGGGGGCATGTCGATCAGCAGTATATCCAAGTCACCCCAAAGCGTTTGCTCAAGCATTTGCACCAACGCTCCGCTTGCCATCGGACCACGCCATACTGTCGGCGTACGTTCGCTGGTGAGGAACCCCATCGACATGGCAGCAATACCATGCGCCATAACCGGCAGTATATATTTGCCATCGCGCTGGTCAGGGGTCACAGATTCTGCCACACCAAGCATTTGCCGCTGACTCGGGCCATAAATGTCGGCATCGAGTAAGCCCACTTTGTGACCCAGCGTCACCAGCGCCGCAGCTAAGTTTACCGCAACCGTAGATTTTCCTACGCCACCTTTACCAGAGGCAATAGCAACAATGTATTTTGGTAAGTTAGACACAATCGTGCCCCTTATTCATTTAACGTCATAGTATACAGCTCGAGACATGAAACAGGGCGATGCTTGCGGTAGACTTGCGCTCTTCTTTTGATTGACTCGACATTCCTATGACTGCGCTGCGCAAAATCTTGGTTACATCAGCACTTCCCTATGCAAATGGTCCATTGCATCTCGGCCATATTCTCGAGCAAGTGCAAACCGATATTTGGGTCCGTTTCCAGCGCGCACGCGGGCACGAGTGCCATTATATCTGTGCCGACGACGCTCACGGAACAGCCATTATGTTAACAGCGCAAAATCTTGGCATCACGCCAGAGGCGCAAATTGCCCGTGTTAAAGCGGAACACGAAGCTGATTCAGCTGGGTTTTTAATTAGTTTTGATAACTACCACTCAACGCACTCCCAAGAAAACCAACAATGGTCAGAAACCATTTTCAACCGACTGCAAGCCGCAGGACACATCGCAGTGCGTGAAATCATTCAGTCATTTGATGAAAAGAAAGGCCTCTTCCTCGCTGATCGTTTTATTAAAGGCACATGTCCACACTGTAAAATGCCAGACCAGTATGGCGATAACTGCGAGGCCTGTGGCGCGACTTATGCACCTGCAGATCTAATTGATCCGGTATCAGCGCTATCAGGCACAACCCCTGTTGATCGCGCTTCTGACCACATCTTTTTCCAGCTGGGACATTTTACGCAATTGCTCAGCGAATGGGTCGACAGCGAAGCATTACAGACTGCGACCCGCAATAAATTGCGCGAGTGGATTGATGGCGGCCTACAAGACTGGGACATCAGTCGCGATGCACCCTATTTCGGCTTCGAAATCCCCGGTCACCCAAGTAAATACTTTTATGTCTGGCTGGATGCCCCTATTGGTTATATTGCGAGCTGGGAAAATTATTGTCAGCGAACAGGGACTGACTTTGACAGCTACTGGCTACCTGGAGGGAGTACCGAGCTGTATCACTTCATTGGGAAAGATATCATCAACTTCCATGGCTTATTTTGGCCGGCCATGCTTGACAGCGCAGGCTTGCGCAAGCCCACCGCCGTCTATGCGCACGGCTTTCTCACAGTGGATGGCACCAAAATGTCCAAGAGTCGAGGCACGTTTATCAATGCTAGTACCTATCTTGAGCACTTAGATGCCGAGTCGCTGCGCTACTACTTTGCGGCCAAACTGTCTGCCGGTGTCGACGATATAGATCTCAATCTGCAAGATTTCGTACAGCGGGTAAATTCTGACTTAGTGGGCAAAGTGGTCAACATCGCCAGTCGCTGCGCCGGTTTTTTACGCAAAAAGTATGACAATCGAATGGCGAGCGATTGCGCCGAGCCCGAGCTCATGCAGGAATTTATTGATGCCGGCGAGCAGATTGCTGCCTTGTATGAGGCGCGAGAGTTTAATCGCGCCATGCGTGAAGTGATTGCATTGGCCGACAGAGCTAACCAATATATCGATGAGAAGAAACCCTGGGTATTGGCCAAGGAAGAAGGTCGAGAGGCTGAAGTACAAGCGGTGTGCAGTGTTGGCGTAAACCTATTTCGCGTCCTCATCACCTACCTCAAGCCCGTGTTACCCTCCATGGCTGAACGGGCCGAGGCCTTTTTACAGGTCAATGTTGACTGGAGCGAACTTCGGGCGCCCTTAGTCGATCATGAACTAGCGCTATTTCAGCCGCTGTTACAAAGAATAGATCCAGCGGCTATAGAGGATATGCTTGAGGCCAGTAAAGCTTGAATCCACACCGTTAGAGCACCGCTGGTTATAACTAATTGTTATTGTTTATTTAGTCATTAATTCCTAAACTGGCACATTCAGCGCTAAACGCTATTGGGGGCATAAAAATGATTGGGGACTACGCACTGCTGTTAGTCGGCGCCGTGCTCGTCAACAATTTTGTTTTGGTACAGTTCTTGGGACTGTGTCCCTTTATGGGTGTATCGAACAAGCTCGAAACTGCTATGGGCATGTCCGCGGCCACCACCTTTGTATTAACACTCGCCTCTGTCTGTAGCTATCTCACCTACAACTATCTGCTTGAGCCTTTAGGCCTGACCTATTTACGCACCATCAGCTTTATTTTGGTCATCGCTGTCGTTGTGCAGTTCACCGAGATGGTCGTGCGAAAATCTAGTCCACTGCTCCACCGCGTACTCGGCGTTTATTTGCCGCTGATTACCACCAACTGTGCGGTCCTCGGCGTGGCGCTTCTCAACATCAATAAGGCGCACAGTTTTACCCAGTCACTGTTCTATGGCTTTGGCGCTGCTATCGGTTTTTCATTGGCGCTTATTTTATTTGCGGCAATGCGCGAACGCCTAGCAGTCGCCGATATCCCAGAGCCTTTTCAGGGCGCCGCAGTCGGTATGATTACCGCGGGATTGGCATCACTCGCATTCATGGGATTTGCGGGGCTAGTCTGACAACATGTGGACGCTCTTCGACAACTACCCACTGTTAGCAGCGCTATTTTCGCTACTGGCTCTGGGCGTTATTTTTGGTGGCTTACTCGGCTTTGCATCGGTTAAATTCAGAAGCGAGGGCAACCCACTCGCCGAGCAGATAAACGAAATTTTGCCGCAGACCCAATGCGGTCAGTGTGGCTATCCCGGATGCCGACCCTACGCAGAGGCGATTGTGGGGGGCGATGCCATCAACAAATGTCCCCCTGGCGGTGAAGAGACAATTCTAGCGCTAGCCAATTTACTCGACGTAGAGCCCGAGCCCCTCGATGCCGAACATGGCGTAGAAAAGGCGCCAATGGTCGCCTACATTCGTGAGGATGAGTGCATTGGGTGCACCAAATGTATTCAGGCTTGCCCGGTTGACGCTATTTTAGGCGCGGCCAAACAAATGCACACCGTGATCGTCAGCGAATGCACCGGCTGTGAGTTATGCATAGAACCCTGCCCTGTCGACTGCATAGATATGGTGCTGCGTAAATCGGGTATTGAGCATTGGCAATGGCCACTGCCAAAGGCGCATCCACCTCGACTTAAGGTCATCGCAAGTGATCGGGGACAGGCCGCATGAGACGTATCTACGATATCCATGGCGGTATTCATCCACCCGAGCGCAAATCGTTATCCCTGCCGGGACAGGTGCGTGCTGCAGGCATACCTGCGCAACTGGTTTTGCCTTTATCTCAACATATTGGCAAGCCGGCAGAATCAATAGTACACGTTGGGGAACGCGTGCTTGGCGGCCAGGCGCTTGCCGAGGCCGACGGTTTGGTTAGCGTACCTATTCACGCGCCCACATCAGGGATTGTCAGTGCTATCGAACTTCGAGCCGTGCCCCATCCTTCTGGATTGAACAACCAATGCGTTGTGATCGACTGTGATGGATTGGATGAATGGCTACCGCTAACACCTATTGCAGATTGGCGGTCTCAATCACCTGAAGCGCTAGTGGCTTGCGTGCGCGCCGCAGGGATTGCGGGTATGGGCGGCGCTGGCTTTCCCACTGCCGTAAAAATATTGGCCAGCGATAAGCATAATATCGAAACGCTGATCATCAATGGCACTGAATGCGAACCCTACATCACCGCCGATGACACGCTCATGCAGGTGTCAGCGGAAGCCATCATCGAGGGCGCAGAGATCCTCGCCTATATTGTGGGGGCCGAGCACATTTTGATTGGTGTCGAAGACAATAAACCCGAAGCACTGGTTGCGATGCGCGAAGCGGCCAGTCGGTGTCAAAGGACCATAGAAGTCGCCAGCTTCCCTAGCAAATACCCCTCGGGTGGCGAGAAACAGCTCATTGAGATACTCACTGGCCAGCAAGTACCCAGCGGAATGATTCCCGCCACCTTAGGATTGCTCTGTCAAAACCCGGGAACTGCGGTCGCTGTCCGAGATGCCATTATCGATG
>CAWUVW010000039.1:0-33081 GCA_963926105.1 uncultured Luminiphilus sp.
TCGCCTTTTAATTTCATAGGCGCCAAGGTGAGGTTCTCCAATGTCGTCAAGTGCGCAAACAAGTTGAACGACTGGAAAACCATATTCATTTTTTGACGAATCGCGCCGGCATCAAACCCGGGAGCAGTCAGCTCCTCACCATCGACATAGATGTGGCCACCGCTAGGCGTTTCGAGCAAATTAAGACACCGTAGAAGCGTGCTTTTACCGCAGCCAGAAGGGCCAATAATGGAAATGACTTCGCCTTTATGTATTTCGGTAGAAACACCTTGTAAAACTTTTAGGTCACCAAAGTTTTTCGTGAGGTTCTCAATGCGGATCATGATCGACCTCCTTCACGGCGGCGCAGAGGATCTGTTTGATGCTCCACATAATCTAATATTTTAAGGAACAACCATGCGATCAAGAAGTATAGGATCGCAATCATAACCAAGGGGAAAAAGGCATCAAATGTTCGAGCCCTAATAATGTCACTGGCTTTCGTTAGATCTTGAACGGCGACATAGCCGACGATCGACGTCATCTTGATCATGGAAATAAATTCGCCTTTGTAGACCGGCAAAATACGCTGGATGGTCTGAGGCATGATCACGTAGATAAAGGTCCGCGCCTTTGAAAACCCCATCGAGATTCCGGCCTCAGTCTGACCTCGATCAATGCTCTGTATGCCGCTTCTAAAAATTTCAGAAGCATACGCTCCAAAGTTTAGGCCAAAAGCAATAATGGCAACGAGCACCGGACTAATATTGCTCTTGGCGAAGATCACATAAAAAATAATCATCAGCAGAACCAGTACGGGGGTGCCACGCAAAATGGAAATAAAGATTTTGGCTGGCACATTTAATAGCGCAAACGGAGACATGCGCATAAAGCAGACTACTCCACCTACCGCCGTGCCGAAAATACCTGACAATAGTGACAATAAAATAGTGATTTTTAGTCCGTCCCAAAGCAGCAAATACCGATCTTCTTTGATGATATTACTGTAGAAACTGTCTTTTAAATCATCGACAAATGTGCCTCCGCTCTCAGCACCAGATGCAGCATTACCGACAACTTTCGTCTCATCAAGAACAAAAAAGTAATTGCCTGTGCTGTAATAAGGATCGGAGAAGTTAATGCGCTCTGCTCTCTCCTCAGTGATAAACATTGAAGAGATGATGACATCGATCTTACCGCTCATCAGCGACGGAATAATGCCGCCCCAATCCATTGTCACCCAGTCGGGACGCTTACCGATATATTTTGCAAACAAAATGCCGAGCTCAACATCAAATCCAACTAGCTCACCATTCTTGATTGCAACCGAGGGCAAACCAAACACTGAATTGCCAATCACTAGGGGCTCTTCATCGCCAGTAAAAGTGATATTCGGCAGCGGACCATCACCGACTCTAATCCATCGGTCGACAACATCCTCGTAGTCGCCACTG
Organism: uncultured Luminiphilus sp.; assembly: GCA_963926105.1. Taxonomy (GTDB): domain Bacteria; phylum Pseudomonadota; class Gammaproteobacteria; order Pseudomonadales; family Halieaceae; genus Luminiphilus. The sequence continues at coordinate 1,434 of CAWUVW010000039.1, forward strand.
GCTTTTAAATCGGCCAAAAATGCATTGAATTGCTCTCTTAGCTCGTCACTTTCTTTTCTGAAGCCCGCTCCGGAATCTGCCGAAAACAAAGATTCGCCAACCATTTTTAAAGGGCGACCTTCAGCAATAATAACGTTTAAAGTGTCTTCATCGGCGAGCCCTGAAGCCACTCGACGCTGCTCCACTGCCAGCAGTTGATCCGCAATAACGTTGAATTGCAGCAGCTCCGCATCTGGGTAGTGTTTTTGCGCAAAAGTGTCATGTGCGGTGCCAACCACAACGCCAATTGGTGACTGTTTCAGCTCGTCAAATGAGAGATTTTGAAACGGTAGTTCGCCCGCGCTTCCAGCAGCGATGTCAGCTTGACTATTAGCTTCGTCATCGACGACAAAAAAGTAATTGCCCGTGCTGTAATAAGAATCAGAAAAATCAATTCGCTCGGCTCGCTCCTCAGTGATCGTCATTGAAGAAATCACTAAATCGATTTTTCCACTGACCAGAGAGGGTATCAGTGCACCCCAATCTGAAGTCGCCCAAACCGGGCGTTTGCCTATGTACTGCGCAAAACGGACCGCGATTTCGACGTCAAAGCCTACTAATTCACCATTTTGTACTGCGACGGAGGGCAATCCATAGACTGAGTTGCCGATCTTCAGTGGCGGTTCGTCGCCGCTGAACTGGATATCAGGCATCGGACCTGTACCGGTGGTCACCCACCGATCGACGATGCCATCGTAGTCACCGCTAGCGACCAGCTCAGCAAGAAATTCATTAAATTGATCGCGCAAAGCTGAAGAATCTTTGTTAAAGCCGGCACCATATTCGGCCGCAAATATTGAAGGGCCGACCGTCTTCAATGGGTGGCCTTCGTCAATAGCGACCTTGATCGGATCTTCATCAGTTAAGCCAGATGCGACTCGACGTTGCTCGACCGCGAGTAACTGATCAGCAAAGGTGTTGAACTGTAGGAGTTCCGCGTCAGGGAAATTCTTCTGCGCATAATTATCGTGAGCCGTACCGACAACTACGGCAATTGGTGCGCTTTTTAGATCTTCGAATTCGAGATCTTGATACGGTAATGCTTCGCTAGCGGCGCTTTTTCGAACAAGCAACACTAGCTTGTTTTGATAATAAGATTCGGAAAAGTCCACGTACTGCGCGCGCTCGGTGTTTCCGGTCATACCGCTGATAATCAAATCAATGCGGCCCGACTGCAGCGCGGGAATCAAACCATCCCAGCGCACATCAAAGAATTCGAGTGGGCGACCAAGGCGACTCGCAATTTCATGGGCGATCTCGACATCACGTCCTGTAAGGCCGCGGCGCTTGTCTACAAAAGCGACAGGCTCGTTTGACGCACTGACACCAACCCTAAGCACCTCACCTTCGCTAGGGAGCGGAATATCTTTGGTTTCATAAGGTCCCGGCTCACGCTTAAGCCAACGACGATCAAGGTCGTCCAGCGTGCCATCGGTTTTCATCTCGTTAATCAGTCGATTTACGTCGGCCAACAGTTGATCATTCCCTTTTTGAACCGCAACTGATGTCGATTCATCACGCAAAGAACCTTCGATGACAGCAAGCTCGTCGTTATTTCGGGCCGCCAGTATCGCGCCGTTGATACCGCTTATTGTGGCGTCAATGTGCCCGGCGCTAAGCGCACCCAACACATCGGTAAATGCACCGAACTCCATGATGTCTGCTTCAGGAAAACGCTCATGAGCAAGCTGGCTAGGTGTCGTCCCCGTCACTACGCCAAGTCGTGCATGCTTCGCATCTTCCACAGATCGGACGCCGTGATTCTCACTCGAACCACAGCTTACCAAGCTGAGCATAATAAGCAGCGAAATCGCATGCTTTGCTGCCCGGTACACCGACTTAGTTGACAAGCAATTTTTCATAGCACACTCGTTATTAGTCTTTTTGTAATGTTCCCGATCACGACGAGAGAATCGCGTCACCCCGGGGCCTGCAGTTGGCCTTTTAGGCATGAATATTGTCTCTAAACTGCAGCATTGCCGCATTCAGTGTCTCGATATCAGAAGCCTGGAAATTCATATGCCCCAACTTCCGACCCGGACGCACAGATTTGTCATACCAATACAACTTTGAAGTGGCGCTTAAAGCACTCAAAGCGGGCTTTTCAATCCCTATCAAATTGACCATCCCCGAGATAACGTGCGCCTTAGTGCTTCCCAAAGCGGCGCCAGTGATGGCGCGCAGATGATTTTCAAACTGACAGGTCTGACTTCCAGATTGTGTCCAATGGCCACTATTGTGCACGCGAGGTGCCAATTCATTCACCAACAATTGCTCGCCACAAACAAAAAACTCAACTGCGAGCACGCCTACATAGTTGAGTGCCTTAGCGATACGCTCCAAGTATTGCTGGGCGAGTGCTTGGTGGTGATTATTTGTCCCGGGAGCCGGTGCAATCGACTGCTTGAGAATACCTTGTTGGTGCTCATTTTCAGCCAATGGATAATGATAAATATCACCATTGATGGTTCGCGCCGAAACTTGTGAGACCTCTCGATCGAAAGATACAAATTGCTCAGCGATGTAATCGCGATTTAGGGGCTGCCGGGCGGCAAACTCAGCCTCTAACGCAATCACGTCCTCGGGCACTCTAAGGACCCACTGGTTCTTACCGTCGTAACCGTCACGACAGGATTTAATCACAAGCGGCAAGGATAGCCTTTCAACACACACATCAAGTGGCTCACCGTACACATACCCCGAGCAGGGAATATTGAGCTTGTCGAGTAATAGCCTTTCTTGATGACGATCTTGGCAGACGGCAACCGCGTCGGGGCTGGGATACACAGGACAAAACGCTTGTAAGCCGATCAACAAGTCAACATTCAGCTGCTCTTTTTCAACAGTGACCAAATCGGGCTCACCCAAAGCAGCGTACAAATCAGCAAAATCGTCACCCAACTGCCAATCCACTAAGTCACCCAAACCATTGATACAGGCGGTATCGGGCTGCGCATTGTCGTTGATGAAACTAAACTTGAGACCCATCGGAATGCCCGCTAGGGCGAGCATTCTTGATAATTGCCCACAACCGACAATCGCGATACGCATCAGTATGCAAACTCCCTCTTAACCAGCGGACTCAATCAACTGCAACCGGAACTGAATCGGTCTGCGCTGCCCGCCAGGCGACTAGGCGGGCTTGCAGCTCTGGATCGCTCGTCGCAAGAATCTGCGCCGCCATCAGCCCTGCATTATAAGCGCCGGGTTCGCCAATGGCCTGCGTAGACACCGCTACCCCTTTTGGCATTTGCACAATCGACAGCAGGCTATCTACCCCACCTAAAGCCTTGCTCAGCACCGGCACCGCAATAACGGGCAACCAGGTCATCGCAGCAGTCATGCCAGGTAAGTGCGCCGCCCCCCCAGCGCCAGCGATAATCACGCTGTATTGATCGGCCGCGTTAGCAGCGAACTCATAGAGTCGCTCAGGAGTACGATGCGCCGATACTACCGATGCGTCATATGCAATATTCAACGCATCCAAGACAATGGTCGCGTGTTGCATGATGGGCCAATCGGATTGCGACCCCATGATAATGGCGACTTTCTTCTGATTCATTGGACGGCTCCTAACGCTCGTTGACCTATCAGTGGGTAGGTATATATTTTGCCGGAGTAGTTGGGCGCCCTGAGTCGCCGGCAAACGGGAAAAACACCTATCTTTGCTCGCTCTCAGTCAAACCAGCAACGGCCATTGTACCTGCTACTCAATCTTAGAACCCAGACTATTAAATAAAAATTCAGGCCAGGATCACGACCACAGCGGGCCCGCCAAAATGAGAACGCCGTTGATACGAAGACAGCGACGCAAGCACACTAGCCGCTGGCCTCTAAACGGTGGCGCTCGCTAGCAATGGGGCGCATTTAAGATCGGCCAGCGTGGCAGAGCCGGTCGCGAACATGGCGATTCTGAGCTGAGTTCGCCAGCACTCGATACACTGATGTAACGACTCTTCTCCATCCTCATAGGCGAGCAAAAACGGTTGCGCGGCACCCGCCAGTCGCGCACCCAGCCTAATGACCTTGGCGACATCAACACCTGAGCGAATACCACCCGAGGCAATCAATCTTATCTGCCCCAATCCCGAAAGCTGATTTAGCGCCGTCACCAGAGGGATGCCCCAGTCGTGAAAGGGCTCGCCCACCGCGTACGCGGCAGGATTGGCTTGCGCCTCAATACCCGCCCAACTAGTACCTCCTGCGGCGGCAATATCAATATAAGTGATACCGCAATCTATGAGCGCACGGGCTGTTTGCAGGCCAATTCCATGCCCAACTTCTTTGACTATAATGGGCTGAGAACTGCGGCGCACCAAGTCGGCAAGCGCCCCCGTGACGTTCCGCCAATCGGTATCTCCACCGCTTTGAATAGCTTCCTGCAGCGGATTGAGATGAATTATCATGGCGTCAGCTTCTGCTATTTCAATGCAACGCAGGGCATTGTCGACACCATTTGTTTGCGTTAATTGAGCGCCCCCCAAATTAGCTAAAATGGGGATGCTCGGAGCCAGGTCGCGCAGCTGAAAGCTAGCCCTTGCAGTCTTATCCTCAAGCGCAATCCGCATAGACCCTAATGCCAATGCAATTCCATGCTGCTGCGCCGCGCGCGCCAATGCCTGATTAAAAATCAAGGCTCTTTGGGTGCCTCCGCTCATTGCGCTAATCATGAGCGGCATGGACAAGCGCTTTCGCAAAAAAATTGCCGAGGTATCAACCTCAGCCAACGACAATTCAGGCAGAGAATTGGGCTCGAACCGAATTTGTTCTAAACCTGAAGGAATAGCCATTTGCGCTGAAGGCCTCATCGCAACATCAATATGTCGATTTTTACGCTCACTGATATTCTCTGTCACGCTTCACTCACCTCGCGGGTCAATTTCAATCATGCACTGCATCACCCGGGCCGACCCTGTCTGTCCAAGGAAGATACAGGTCAATTAACACCATATGCGGCACCGTTAGTGCAAATAAGCCAATGAAAAATACCTGTGTCACCGCCTCTGTCCAAAGCGTGCTCACCGGCAAGCAAACGAAGGCCAAAAGTGCCAGAAGCACAGTAATCAGGGTTAATAGGGCCATCATAATCCAACCCAATCGAGGGCTCGAAAGTTCGACCAAGACCCGAATGACATGACGCCGCGAATGCCACAGGCAGAAATAGAGACACAAACTCCACAGCGGCGGCATCAGAATACTCATTACGCCAAAGCTCAACGTGCTGATAACACCCACGCCATGGCCATCGAGGATACGCATCGCAACATTAGCTAAAGCCAGTATGGCCCAAGGGATAATTAACCAGCTAATCATCTGCATGGTAAAACTGGCGTCGGCACCAAGAACTGCAAACAATTCGCGCACTGCCAACTGATGACTAAAGGGAAGCAGTATTACCCAGATTCCCCCATCTGTGATCACACGCCAAATGTGCGTCGCCGTGTAGCCCGAATTAGATTGATCTGACTGTCCAAAGTGCCACACGCTCATTGCCAAAAAGACAACCAAGCAAAAGGTCGGCAAAACCGCCCACAACAAAGCACATACAATACACAGCAACAAGTAACCGATTAGAAGCAATGCGCGAGGCCGAAAAGTCGGAAATTGCCGGAAAATAATCGCGCCATCTAAGGCACCATGGGGCACGCCAAACAGTATCATCAGCACAATTGGTATAACAACCTGGTTAAGCGTCACCTCCATCGCTTTGGCAACATGAGTTTCGCAGCAGCTTTAATGAAGGGCCACTTTGGAGCTGCCAAGATTGTTCGCATAGCTGGACCCCAGCCTCCCGTATCTGAGAGAAAGGCGGCGAAGTCATCGCCATTGAGTCGACTTGCCATCGCGCCAAACAACACTGGCAACAATTGAATATCAGTCTTTGTCACCTCTAAAAAAGTCGCGTCCATCAGTTGCGCCCGCCTGCTATAGGCTTTTACAGGCTCAAGACGACGACCCGATACAGCTTGTAATACCAATGCCTTCATCTGTCGTTCGGCACCCTTAAAGGCGTAACCCGTTGATGCTCTTGTCGCACCGCCGCCGACGCCACACCCTATTAGCGATGGCATGATAGGTCGCACTTTACCCATTGGAATCATGGCAAACTCTGCTTCGGTTCTATTATTTCTGAGTATCGAATCGGCAAAATGCCGCTCAAGCCAATCATCAATGGCACGATTAAATTCAGTCTTAGCGACACAGTGATAGCTGAAAATCGTTGCTTCTACAAATAGGCGATGCGCTGTGATCGGCAGTACATAAATAAAATTTACCGCATCGGACGCGATCATGGTGATATCGAAATCCATGAGCATCGGATTTTTAAGCCCATGAGGGCTAGAGAGTTCGACCTCAACGCCCAGAAATTGCTGCTTTAAGCAGTTATCAGCAATAGTAGGTGTTCGTGTATCAATAACTTGGCGCGCAATGACAGTGCCGACCTCAGAGACGATTTCAAAATTTGAGCCGCGCTGACTCACCTGTTCGACCAGAGCAGGGAGACGATAGCAATCCCGGCCAGCGATCAAGCTCGTCATCTGCTGCTTGAATGTTCGCGCATCAAGCGAAACATACTCACTGCGCGTCGCAGTTTGAGTCGTTATTGTCCCTCGCCATCGGAAATCCCAAGCAGACCAGCAGCCATCAATGGCTTGCTGATAGTCATGCTCTAAACCAATTCCATGCCAAAAACTGATGCGCTGACGACGCGAATCAACCGGACCGATGAGCGCAACCCGTACACTATCTCCAGCCTCTTCTAAAAGCATATTCGCCAATCTGAGGCCACTGACACCTGCGCCTAGAATCGCAATATCAAAGACCTCAGACATGGGTAAAAGGTAAATCTTTGAGGGCTCGGTGCAAATTGGCATCATGGTGATATCGATGACTCATCGGTCTGACAAGCGTCATTAATATGGCAGGTAGCGCCACCAGCGTCAGTGCCGTCTTTTCGAGCTTACTCAACATCGTTCGCCCCTGCCACCAGCATGTCCCTTTGCGCAATAGTTTACGGCCAATCGCACGATACAAATGCGCCGCCAATAAAATAGCAATTCGGTTCCGTCGTGGCAGGTAAACCAAGCCCGCAAGGCCCGATTTATAATACTGCTCAGCCGTGTCCAGCGCGCGCTCAATTGCCCTCTTTGCCTCTACTTGCACCGCCGCAGTTACGGTTACCAGGCTCGTCGGGCTCGCGTCCATGGGCAAATAGCGTCGCCCCATCACGGCATCCTCCAGCACATCTCTGCTTATATTGGTCAGCTGCATCGCGATACCAAGATCAATTGCATGCGTGAAGGCGCGTGACTCAGTCACACCCAAGATCGGACACATCATTAATCCAACAGTACCTGCTACGCGATAGCAGTAACGCAATAATTCGTCGTCGGTCGCCAGAGGCCTGTGCTGAATATCTTGCTGAAATCCTTCTATCATCGCCGCGATGGCTGCCGAGGGTACCGATAAATGATTAACAAGATTAATGATGCGATTTTCTAAGACAGTATCGCCAGTTAAATCGTCAGTATTTAAACGCGCCAGCAAGTCCTCAAAAGGATAGGTATTGTGTCCATCCCCAGCAATCGGCGCATCCGCAATATCGTCAAGTTCACGACACAACTGATAAAGCTGAGCAGCAGCATACATCTGCTGCTCAGCGAGAAAGACCGATGCCCAGTGAAAAGTCTTTCCGTGTTGGCTTAGTGTGTTAAGCGCCTTTTTATACTGGGCGGACTTCATCGGACGCCTCGGTAGCGACATGATTCATACTCGATAACGCATCTTTGATCAGCAGCGCCTCCACGACCTTTGCGGAAGAGACTACGCCAGGCAAACCTGCTCCAGGATGTGTGCCTGCACCCGTAAAGTACAGATTACCAATCTCAGGGTCGCGATTGTGGTATCTAAAGTAAGCCGATTGCGAAAGTATCGGTTGAATCGAAAATCCAGCACCAAACTCAGACTTATACTGGGTTTTAAAATCTTCAGGCGTCATATAGAAATCCGCGCAAATAGTCGATTCCAAACCGGGCAGTATCGTCCTCCCGAGCGCTTTGACAATTCGATCTCGTAGCTTTGGCCCTTCAATCGACCAGTCGGTATTCGATTGTAAATTCGACACAGGGCATAGTGCGTAGAAGCTTTCACAGCCCTCCGGCGCAAAGCTGGTATCGGTGGCAGTCGGTCGGTGTAAATACAAAGAAAAATCTTCTGGCACAACATGATTATCAAAAATATCTTCCAATAACGCTTTGTGCCGAGGTCCCAACCAAATCGTGTGATGGGCAATATCTGAGTAAGTTTTTTGACTGCCGAAATACAAGACAAACAAACCCATAGAGTATTTTGTTATTTTATCAGGCCTTCGAATAAGCTGCCTGCGCAAATTCGGGGGTAACAAGTGCTTATACGCATAGGGTGGATCGCCGTTAAAAATGACATTGTCCGCAGCGATAAAATCACCCGTAGCCGTGTCAACGCCGAGCGCCCGACCTTTCTCCGTTCGGATCGCGGTGACATCTGTCTCCAGCTGAATATTAATGCCCTGCTCGGTCAAGAGGCGAGTAAATGCATCGACGAGTGCACCCGTACCACCCATGCAAAAATGGACGCCCCACTTACGCTCTAAATAATGGATGAGTGTATAAATTGAGGTCGTGGTGTAAGGATTGCCACCAACCAACAAGGGGTGCATAGAAAATACTTTACGCAGGTGCTCGTCCTTGATGAACCGGCTCACCAGCCCATAAACCGTGTGATAACTTTTTAACTTAAGCAGTGCCGGCACCTGCTTGAGCATTGTGCTGAACGACGTAAAGGGACGCGCAGATAATTGCTCAAAACCCACCTCAAAGATCAACTTAGATAACTTGAGCAGCGCCTTATAACCCTCAACATCATTTTCGTTGAAACGGGCAATCTCACTATAGGTGTGCTCGACGTCACCCTTATAAGCAAATCTTTGCTTATCATCAAAATAAAATTCATACCAAGTATCGAGCGGCACAATCGTCGCATAGTCCGATAGTTTGCGGTCAAACAGCGCAAACAGCTCTTCAAATAAAAATGGTGCTGTAATGACGGTAGGCCCGGCATCATGCTTAAAACCTTCACGTTCAAATACTTGCGCACGACCACCTAGACGAGACAAGCGGTCGACAATAGTGACATTGTGACCGAGAGCTCTACTTCTTAACGCTGACGCTATACCACCAAATCCACCACCAACAACAAGCGTTTGCGTCACGAAAATTCCTTATTTATCTGGGTTAACTCTGCGCCAAGCCAGTTGTGGAAGGGATTGATATAAGCCCGCAGCCCTGAGGGTACATCTTGGAGCTGCTTACTCGCCGCATCAAAGTGCTGCCAAAGCAAGCCTGTGGTTTGATTAAAAGCGTCGGAATTCTTCACTTTCTGCCACCATTGGCGGGTCTCTACAGTATCGGCAATCAGCTGCCCATTGCGAATACGATCCGCCCAAATATCAAAAACGGCCCCCTCTCTGCGATCTAACGTCGTCCTGAAATTTGCCACGACTGCGTTGGGCCGACAATTAGCCAAATCGGAACAAGGGCTATTGGCGCCATCAGATCCACTAAAATTACGTAGGTCGTTAGCTATCTGAAAGCATAAAGCTGATGACTCAAAGTAAGAGGTGATCGCCTGCTCAGCGCCCCCTATATCGGTAAAATATTGCGCACCGATTACCGGCAAACTCAGTAACGGTGCAGTTTTAGCCGTCGCAATACGCTGGTATTCCTGCCAGTCAGGGTAGCCGATAAAAACAAATTCGCTAGCCTGCCCGCCGATAATTGCTTGCATATGGCCGGCAAACACGCCGATGCAGCGCGCCGGCGCATCTATCTTGGCTAGAATGCCAAATGCTGTGCCAATATAATAATCACCAAGGCACAGGGCAAGAGACTCCCCAAAACGTTTAAGAACCGTATCGCGACCTCGCCGCTGAAGATCACCATCACATAAATCATCATGAATTAATGAAGCATTGTGCAATAGCTCAACCGCAGCCGCCCAACCCAATGCACGCTCTGATGAAACACCAAAATACCTCGCCGACTGGCAGGCAACCACGGCACGCAGTTGTTTTCCCGGCTGCGCAAGATGAAACTTAGACGCCTCTCGCAAAGCCGCTGGGACCTCACCTAGATAGCTAGCTATCGCCGTATTAATTGCTAGCTGCTCGCTAACTAACTCCCTCGCCGCCTCCCTGACCCCAATGACCTTTTGATCAGCATCAGGCAGTAAAATTGCTTCGGCCATCTGGAATGTGCCTCCAGTTATTTTATTTTTGTTAACGTTATTGCAAAGATTACGCAATAGGGTGTCAGTTAAGATCACAATAATAAAAAATTTTGTCGCGTCATCGAGAACAACCTTAAACAACCCAATACGCGCCGCGAATGAAACCCAATCGCCTTTTCACACGCAGAATTGACCTCACCAAAATAAATTTACGGATTTTTTACTCAAAAAGTGATCCGAAGCACAAGCTGCATCGCATAATTATAGTGCGTTCAAGTACGCACAACCGGTGTACAAATCTCGAGATAAGAACAATCAGGAGAAAGCATATGTTAACTAGTAAAAATCTTTGGCAGAAGGTGGGGATAGTTGGACTATTCTCGGTGGGCGCAAGTTCAGCCTTCGCAGGAGAGATGCTCAAGTCGGGTGACTTTGTTGGTTACTCGTTTTGGTTGATCTCAATGGCCCTCGCGGCGTCAACCGTATTCTTCCTTATGGAGTCACTACGTATTGGCGGTAAATGGGCAACAAGCTTAACGGTATCTGCGTTAGTCACCTTTATTGCAGCCTTTCATTATATGTATATGCGTGAGGTTTGGGTTTCGACGGGCGCGTCACCAACCGATTTCAGATACATCGATTGGCTGCTGACAGTGCCGCTATTAATGATTGAGTTCTACTTGATCTTGGCTGCTATCACTGCGGTTTCTGGTGGCATTTTCTGGCGATTACTCATCGGCACATTGGTCATGCTGGTCCCAGGCTACATGGGTGAAGCAGGCTATATGGATGCAACGGTGGGGTTCATCATCGGCATGCTTGGCTGGGCATTCATCCTCTATGAAATCTTCATGGGTGAAGCTAGCAAAGTCGCTGCATCGCAAGCATCGGATGCGGTTAGGAAGTCTTACGGCTTAATGCGGTGGACCGTTACAATCGGTTGGGCAATTTATCCGATTGGTTACTACCTCGGCTACCTCGCCGGTGGCACGGATCAGGGTACATTGAACATCGTGTACAACCTGGCAGACGTATTGAACAAGATCGCATTTGGTCTGTTCATTTGGTACGCAGCGAACCAGGAGACTTCAGCGAAAGCTTAAAGTCATCTGTTCAGTTAAAGCCGCCGCAAGGCGGCTTTTTTACGCCAGGAAGAAACAGCTAGCGAACTATCCCACCAAAATAGTCGACTCCACTATTCACACGGTATATCTCAAATACCCCAGAGAGGCCCTCGGCCACAGCGCGAAGCTGTCTGCCCTAACCCAAGTTGTGCTACTGAGTTTTGACGCTGACAAATACAACAAGTGGCAAATCAATCATCGGTAACTTTTCTTCAGTATCCAACCTGACCGTTGTGCTGTCGGCATGTCGGCGGTATTACTGCACGACACCACCCTGCATGCCAAGACGCTCGGGCAGCTGGCGACACTCGTCGATGAGCCAAAATCGCGGCGCCCCCCAACCTCTGCGATAAAATAATGGTGTTTAGTCACACATTACATTAACCGGCAAAAAGCGCTGTCGACGCCCTGTAATGAGTTATGCTATAAACGCAAAAGTATAAATATAAAAATGCTAAACAATTAAAAATACTTAAAGGAGTTTCACCATGAGAAACGTTTTACCTAAAGTGGCATTAAGTGTCGCGGTTGCAGCAACGTCAGTGGGTACTTGGGCGGCCGTGCTTGAAGAAGTTCTTGTGACTGCCCAGAAGCGAACCGAAAGCCTGCAAGACGTGCCGATATCAGTGACCGCGATCAGTGGCGAGCTGATACAAGATGCATCTATAAGAAACCTGGGCGACTTGGGTGCCTATGTCCCTAACTTCGCAGTGACCGAAAACGCAGTTAACACCATCATTTCGATGCGGGGTATCTCTGTTGGTGCTCAGCAATCATTTGAGCAATCTGTGGGTATGTTCGTCGATGGCGTCCACTACGGGAAGAGTCGACAAGCCAGGCTCGGTTTGTTTGATCTCGAGCAAGTCGAAGTACTGCGTGGCCCACAGGGCACGCTATTTGGTAAGAATACACTGGCTGGCGCAATCAACGTTCGTACGGCTAGTCCTAAAGTCGGCGAAGGCGTGTCCGGCAGGGTGGCCGCGAGCTTCGAAAACGACGACGGTAAATATTTAGAAGGCTATATTAGTGGCAGCCTGACCGACACCTTTGCCATGCGTCTAGCTGTTATGGACCGCCAAATTGATGGCTACAATGACAATACAGACCCGAATGCCTGGGGCGACAAGATGCCCAGTACAGACGAGACTATGTACCGTATTGGCGCCCAGTGGGAGCCCTCAGATAAGGCAACGCTAGCGGTTCGGTACACCTACAGCGATTATGTTCGTGAAGGCGACACGGGTACCGTGACCACCTTCAAGGGGCTGGACACCACATTCGCACCGGCATCGAACAAAGCGATGTATGCAATCATGGGACTTGCTTATCCTAGTTTTGGACCCAGCACTACCGACGCGTATCGCGACGGCTACTCCATAGGCGGCGCTGCGTTAGCAGGCAGAAGCGGTGAAGAGCGAAAAGAAGGGACTGACACACAAAATGAAGAATTGTCAGTCAATTTTGAATATCAGTTAGACAACGGCATGACCTTTACGTCGGTGACGGGTCTCTCTCACTATGAATATGAAGATGGCATCGATGCCGATTTTCTGCCAGTTGAATTTATTGGCCGTAGCGATGACTCTAAATATGATCAATTCCAACAGGAGATCCGTTTAGCATCTGATCCAGCTAAGCGCTTCAGTTGGGTAGTTGGCGCGAACTACATCGACTCAAGCCAAGAAATTGACCGATTAGTAAATGTCAACGGTTCACTCGGCCAGCCAGATCTTATGCGCTTGGTCACTTGCCCGGCGCCACAGATTTTAGGCGCGTGTGGTACCCCTACATTCCTAGCCTATAGCCCAGGCCAATTGAACGCTATCGGTGGTCCAGGTCTGGCAGCCGCGTTCGGTACGGAAGGTTTAACCATGTTCACCGACGTAGGTCGGTTGTCGCGGTGGAGCCAAGATACTGAATCTTTTGCGCTCTTTGGGCAGCTCAATTACGACATTACAGAGACCTTAAGTATTACGGCGGGTCTACGTTACACAGAAGAAACCAAAACCGTCGACGCTGGAATGGATATCACGACAGGCGCAACTGGCATTACCAATCCTGTGCCCTTTGACTCCGGTTTAGCCGCTGCTTTGCTGCACGGGCTAATGGGAGCTTCGTTTGACAGCTATGCGCATCAATTTAACGAAGAGCGTGACACCGATCACTTATTGCCAGCAGGATCTATCAACTGGCGACCCATGGATAATCACTTGCTTTACGTGAGCTATGCCGAAGGCTTTAAGAGCGGCGGCTTCAACTCTGTTGATGATCAAAACCCCGTCTTCACACCCGAGGGCGCCATCCTTCGCGATCAACCAGGGCTGGGCTTCGAATACGACGATGAAACTGCCTGGTCTATAGAGGTGGGCGGTAAGCACACCCTTTTAGATGGCGCGATGCGTTTGAACTGGAACGCTTTTTATAGTGAGTACGACGATCAGCAAGTGTCTACCTTCGTTGGCCTCGGCTTTGTTGTTACCAACGCCGCTAGTACTGAAATCCAAGGATTTGAGGTCGATGCTGCATGGCAGGCGACTGACAAGCTTCGGTTTAATTTAGCACTCGGTTACGTTGAGGGTGAGTACGGCGAATTCAATGGCGCAGGTTGTACTGCAGAGCAGCAGATTGGATTATTAAAACTTCAAGCTGGCGGCTTTGCTGATGGCACATCCGTGAATGTCGCTGGCCGTACTTGTCAGCAGCTGTTCCTGGGCAACGGCGCACCATCTGGACAAGCACAGGATTTAAGTGGTGTTGCTATTGGCGCTCCTGAGATGTCGGGTTCTTTCGGTGCTGAATTTGTTCAGCCTCTGGGTTCTGTCGAGTGGTTTACTCAGCTCGATGTTAACTTTACCGATGAGTACTACATGACAGGTGACCTCGATAGCGTTGATATTCAGAAAGGCTTCGAGAAGGTCAACCTTCGGACGGGTCTGCGCGGTGACGGCTGGATGCTGATGGCGTACGGCCGCAATATTGGCGACGAGCTGACCGCAACAGGCGCTGCTGATATACCACTCGCCATCGGTTCGCACTTCCAGTACCGTGATCGTGGCGAGGTCTATGGTATTCAGGTTGCTCTAGAGTTCTAGCTAACAGCTACAAACCAAGGCGGCCATAGGCTGCCTTTTTTTTGTCCGCGCTGTCGAACTCTTAAGCCTCAAATAGCGAACCTGCTAAAGAGGGAGCGCAGTAGTCCTCTTCATCTCCTCCATGACGAAACCCGCACTGACATCAAATAAGTCTGCATGAATCAATTGCTGATAGAGTGCGTCGTACCCTGGCATATCAGCCACTACCGCTTTGATTAAATAATCGATCTCGCCACCCATACGATATACCTCCAGCACCCCGGGCAAACCCTCCACCACTGCCCGGAACTGCTTGGCCCATTCCGCATTGTGTTGATTCGTTTTAACACTGATAAACACGGTAAGAGGCAAGCCGAGCTTCGGCGCATCAAGCAGTGCGACACGCGCTTTAAGAATGCCCTCTTCTTCCAGACGCTGTAGTCGACGACCGCACGCCGAACGTGACAGCCCGATTTTTTCAGAGAGCTCAGCTAGCGACAAGGATGCATCCCGCTGAAGCATCTGGAGAAGTTTTCGGTCAAGGTTATCAATCATCAGTCATCCCGCTCTATTCATGAGAAACCGTTGGGTGAGGTTTTGTCGGTTCGGGCAGCATATAATGCCCAATTAGACGTTATGCACTTAGTTTTAACAATTTACGCACAAAAATTGCGTTTTCTTCAACAAATTTGCACGAAAATGCGACAATGTCTCATGCAAACAAGACTATGGTAGTAGCCGTCAATTTGTCATATAACGGCGCTATAACTATGCTCAAAACCTTTGAGAACGCATCCAGCCAGCAGGTATCACATCGCGGACAGGGAACGACGCCGCAAGGCGCAGCAGTTGCGCATAGTCATAGCAAACATACTAAGTCCCTCGCTGGGGGCGCTTGCAATACAAGCCAGACATCGCTGCTTGATCGTGTGCGGAAGGATTTAATTGGCAACCACACCGTTATCAATACGCCATTTGGTGAGCGACCGTTGGTGTATGCCGATTACACCGCCTCTGGACGTGCCATAGGTTTTTTAGAGGACAATATTCGCAGGCAAGTGCTGCCACACTACGCCAATACACACACCGATGCGTCGCACACGAGTAAGTACACCAACCACTTGCGCGAACAAGCCCGCGAACAAATTCGTCATTCGGTTAACGGTACAAACGATGACAAAGTCATTTTTTGCGGCTCGGGAGCCACTGCGGCTATTAACAAACTGATCGATATTCTAGGCTTGCGATTGCCCAGCGCACTTGATGAGCGCTACGTATTGCGGGATCAAATCCCTGAACAGCAGCGGCCGGTGATCTTGGTCGGACCGTATGAGCATCACTCTAACGAGCTGCCTTGGCGCGAGACGATCGCCGATGTAGTGCGCATCGATCTCGACGCATCGGGCGGCATCGATCAGGCACATCTCGCCGAACAATTGCAGCGCTATCAAGCGCGAGAAGTCATTATCGGCAGCTTTTCTGCAGGATCTAATGTGACAGGTGTGCTGTCAGATATTGAGGGAATCACCTCCTTGCTCAAAACTGCCGGCGCGCTTTCTTTTTGGGACTTTGCCGCCGCAGGCCCATATGTGGCTATTGATATGAACGCCACCAAGGCCGCTATTGATGCAGCCTTTATCTCGCCACACAAATTTATTGGCGGCCCTGGCACCCCGGGCATACTCGTAGCCAAATCTGCATTGCTTAATAACGCCATACCTGCCGTTGTTGGCGGCGGCACTGTCGCTTATGTATCACCTACTCGGCACCGTTACCTTGCGCACCCCGAACACCGAGAAGAGGCTGGGACGCCCGCTATTGTGGAAAGTATTCGAGCTGGAGCTGTCTTTGCCCTCAAAGATGCAATTGGCGCAGAGGCCATCGAGGCGATCGAACGCCACTATTACCAGCGGGCGTTTGAAGCTTTTAGATCCTGCTCAGCAATTGATCTTTTAGGCGGCGCAGCAGGTCACCGCTTACCAATATTTTCAATGCGCTTTCGCCATAAACACCAAGACTTACATTATGGTTTTGCCGCAGTACTACTCAACGACCTGTTTGGCATTCAAGCGCGCGGCGGATGCTCCTGTGCAGGACCCTACGGCCACAGCTTACTGGGGATCGATGATCAGCTGTCAGTAAACATCGACGGGGTCGTCAGCGCCGGATTAGAGGCTTTTAAGCCCGGATGGCTACGTATTAATTTGCATTACGCCGCGCGTGAAGCAGAGGTTACTTATTTACTAAACGCAGTCATGCTCGTCGCTGAACAGGGCTGGCGCCTTTTACCCTCCTATGAGCTGACCGCCAAGGGAGACTGGCAATACCGCGACCATCTGAATACCGACGTACCTTCACTGGCGAGTTTGCTCAACGAACCGACCAGAGCACCCCAGTGCACCTTCGAACCCAGTGAGTTCAACGATTATTTACTTGAAGGCTCGGCACTGCTTACCAGAGGATCACCCGCTAAGCATGTTAAAGCGGCAATGGGCGACTCAGTATTTAGCAGCGATATTGATAGTCTCCGTTGGTTTATCACCGCCCGAGAGGCCGCCATCGAACTGGCTTTAGGCATTGACGGGGAAGACTCAAGCTTGAAGTGACATCCCCAAAGGCATCACTTCGCAGGGTGTACCCTATTATCGCCGGCAGCATTATTGCCTAATCCCCAGCACAGTCGAAAGCAGTTGCTATAAGTTGATACCATGCACGACTAATTGCGGTGCCAATAGGGCCCGCATGCCCAACGCCCAGGAGTTTACGCAGCATGTCGGCATTCAAACATCTCAGTACTGACGGTTTGGTCACAATGATGACAGAGAAACCCACTCAGATCGTCGATATCCGTGATGAGCGGTCGTTCGAGATGGGGCGAATTAAGGGCGCACAACATTTGGATAACACCAGTATTCAACGCTTTATTGAAGATGGCGACCTAGACGCTCCGCTCGTTGTCTGCTGCTACCACGGAAACTCAAGCCAGTCGGCAGCGGCTTTTTTGAGCGAACGAGGCTTTGATGAGGTCTACAGCCTTGATGGCGGATTTACTCAATGGCAGCTGCAACAGCCGACGCTGGTCGAGGCCGGCTAGTACGCCAAGGCCGTGACTTGTACAAAAACCTGCCGTTTCAACCCGAATATTTTCAATAGAGATCAGCGTACTCGAAACCGCCGGCGCTCTTGTGGATCAATTTGAAGTCGCGACCCGAACCACGCCCAACGCCCAACGCCCAACGCAGAGTAGGCGATTTGGGCGCAAACCGGCAAGATAACAGCGAGCGCGACTTCACTTTCGCGGTACAATCTGTCTATGTATTACCCCGACTACGACGCGCTTTACGAGCGAGCCTGTGAACGCAAAGGCGGCCAGGCCGCCGTTGAAGCTATGATGCCCAAAGTCGCCAGCAAATCGAACCTAGCCAAACTAGGCGCCGATCGCTTTCTGGCCGAATTCACGCGCAAAGTTTTTCAGTCGGGCTTTGTGTGGCGTGTCGTGGATCAAAAGTGGCCGCAGTTTGAGGAAATGTTCTGGGGGTTTGATGTACCGCGACTACTGATGATGCCCGACGACATGCTCGAGCGTAAAGCGCAGGACCCGGCGATCATCCGCAACTACAACAAAGTCAAAACCATTAGAGACAATGCGGCCATGATTGCCGATACCGAACGCCGCGAGGGCAAAAGCTTCGGGCAATTCATAGCCGACTGGCCCAGTGAAGATGCCACTGGCCTTTGGCAATATCTCAAGCGCGAGGGTAGCCGCCTAGGCGGCAACACCGGCCCCTATGCGCTGCGAACACTGGGCTTTGATACGTTCTTACTCACCGCCGATATTGAGGGCTTTTTGCGCAATCATGAGATCGTCGACTCTGGGATTAGCAGCGCTCGAGCCCAGCGAGCGGCACAAACCTTCTTCAACGAACTTCGCAACCAGTCCGGCAGAAGTCTGTCTGAACTCAGCCGTATCGTCGCTTTTGGTTTCGGTCAGAATCGCGTCGGCGTGGCAACGAGCAGAAGCCATTGATCTTAGTGTGAGCAGGGACTATTTCTCTCGCCTCGGACACGCGCCGCAGCCCTACTTAAGGAGGTCGATTTAATCGTATGCATGCCAGCTACCAGCTCGCCTGCTGGACCGACCCAACGCAAATCTATTCATGCAACACAATAGTTGCCGCTCAACTAAAAATAAAGTTGCGCTGCATCACGCCTTGTGGGATTTTACGCACTTGTGACGCGGGTCCTGCCAACTAAGCCGACTATACATCACCGGCGACGCAGTCGAGATACCCTTATTTATTACGGCAAGTATTACTTCCGGCGTTGCGTCAACTACGACGGTGTCGCGAGGGGTTTTGGTGCCCACATGGTGAAATCCTGCCAATTGGGCTGTAGTGGCTAACAAACGGTTGGCATACACAAATAAAACCTGATCATAGTGTTTCAGCCTGTTTAATTGAAGGATTCTATACTTGCTCCGAGTTAATCTACTATGTGGTGGCCGCAGTCTTGAGCATGCAATTTCGTGTGGTATGTACGAGTATATGCGCGAATGTATAATAAATAATGACGGCCAAAACGTTCAAATCTGCAAAGTCTTTTTTATCGATAGGCAGGGAAGTCTCCTACACTACGATGTTGGTGACAGCGCACTGCCGACCTTAGACTCCGTCCGTCACAATGGCAAAGCTGCCAAACTAGAAAAATTAGCTGAGCTACTCGCTGCGTCAGATGCTTTTACATTCTCTTTGCTACAAGGGCAGGATGGCGAAGACGGGACCATTCAAGGCGTGGCCGATTTTTTTGGTCTGCCCTGTAATCTTGCATCGCCCGGTGTGGTCGGACTCGCCTTTGACAAACATAAACAAACGCTGATTGCCGAGGCTATGTGTGTAGACCTCCTGCAACCGATGCATGGCGTATGCATCGATGCATTGCAATGGCATAAGCAACGCGCTGACCTGCTACCTATGCTAGGTCGCCCATGTGTACTGAAGCCCAACATGGCGGGTAGCTCATACGGTGTGCAAATGTGTGATGCGCTGACAGAGTCGGTTATCGAAGAATATGCCAAGGCTGTCAGTGAGTACAATGACTTGTTTGTGGTACAACCCTATATCGAGGGGCGCGAGGTGACTGTAGGCGTGCTCTGGTCCACTGAAGCAGACGATTTTGTTGAGCTTCCCGTCATCGAGATTTCAACAACTGGCAAGCTGTTTGACTTCGCGCAGAAGTGGTCATCAGGTGCGCTACAGTTGTCGTTTGTAAGTCCATTAGATGAAGCCTGTATGAAGGCGGAAAAGGCCAGTCGCCGACTGTTTCGGTCTCTTGGCATGCTGACATATGCCCGATTTGACTACCGCATTGACAATGCTGGGCGCGTTTTTTTCCTTGAGGTAAATACGAGTCCGGGCCTGATGGAGAGCAGCCTTTTTTCAAAAATGTTGCACGCAAACCAGCTATCTGTGGTCGACTTGATTTTATTATCTTATACGGCCTATCGGCGGCAAGAAAGCCGAAAAGAAAAGAAGCGTTCCGCAATTGCAACCTTAAGAGGTGCCGGTCACCAACAACACATGACGGATTAAATCTAGTGACGGTTGTCGCTAAAACAAGCTATTCTGGTCGCGTGTTGTCGTGAATGTTCATCGCTTATTCTAAGCTTTTTTACAACAGTTAGCCTGTTGAACCTCTAACAAACCAGAAAAATAGCAATGGTCAAAGTTCTCGACCCACGCATTTAACTAAAACACGTGGTTACTCAGGAAAAATGAAAAATGAAAAATATCAGTATCTTCTTTAGCCTCTTACTACTAGCACAGACATCGACCGCTGATCAGCAGATACCATCGCTAGCGGGCCCTGAGATGGTCACTTTAGGCACAAAAATGCCGGCGTTCACACTCCCAACACTTCAGGGCACTGAGCTTAGCTTGGCGGATTACAAAGGCAAGCGTCTGTTGCTGATTTTTCCTCGCGGTAAGGTCGACGATGATTGGTGCCAGATCTGCCACTACCAATATGCGGAGCTGGTTGATTTTGACCAACGTACGGATTTCAGGGCGCAGCATAATATTGAAATTGTATTCGTACTCCCCTATTCAATGGATGAGGTACAGGAGTGGAGCACGTTATTTCCTCATCAAATGGGAGTAATCGAAAGCTGGAAGAATCCTAAGGACCCCGCCAGCCTTTCTGAAGGGCAAAAGCGTTTTAGTCGTGAAGTGCGCGAGTTACTGCCCCATCAATTTTCCTACGTGGCAGGTGAGGAACCTCGACTCCCGTTCCCTGTTGTCGTAGACGCCAACAGAACGCTGGCCAAACGCATGGGGTTATTCACCACAGAATGGGAAGGCTCCAAGGCTGACCAGATGGTGCCTACAGTTTTTTTGCTCGATGAGAGCGCCGTAGTACAGTTCAAGTACTATAGCCAGTCTAGCCTTGACCGGCCCCATCCGACGTATCTTAAAACTTATCTAACTAAAATAATGAGCGACGAATGAGCTGGCCCATGATTTCTGTATTGAATACGCACCTATCATGCGAGCAAAATTAATCAAATATCGCCGACACCCTCGGCCTGCACATTAAGGTAAATTCAGCGATATGAGTGCTATTGGACAACACAACCAGCTTGTTGATTCGGAGCAAGAGTTGCTAGCTATTATTGGTCGCGAAATTGAAGCCGGAGATCACCGCGACATTGTGATCATGGCCGGCCATTTTATGTTGTTCATGGATGCACAGCAGAACAAACTTGTTCCTGGCATTTTGGAGGAGCAAAAGTCAGATGAAATGCGAAGCCGTGTTGCTCAGCGAGTAGGGATTTTCCCAACCTATACTTGGCAACTCGGCCTGAAGCTCGCCCAGAATTGGGCGACAAGCGGTCGAAAAGTTGGCCTACTACTCCTCATAAACGACTGGCAGTATGTGCCGACAAGTAGTTCTGCGGCAGAATTAAGACAAGCATTTTATGAAGATTTTTCTGCTTTGCCGCCAAGCTATGCAAGTGAACTTAAGCAGCGGGGTCTGTCACAAGCCTGCATCGTCAGTAGCCGCAAGCATGCACTAGCATTTCCTGAGACCTGGCTCAAATATCGCTTTCAGAAAATGGCTCAAAAGCTCGTCAAGGCGGGAAAATTAACCAAGAAAGTACTCGATGCTAATCGGAACGAATCTGAGGTGTCGTTTGTCAACAATGATGGCAATAGCCTGCCATTAATTTCCTGCGGCGTGACCGGGTGCGCAGGTGAAATCACCGAGATGATCGCCGAGGTCTATGCTGCCGGCCATCGAATCATGGTTATCTTTGCACCCGAAGAATGCTACCAATCGGTCCACACTGGGGTGGATGTTGCACTGAGTCTCTACCAATTCGCCGGCATGAAGGTGATCATCGCCGCCCCCGGAGGCAGCGGTGAAATGACGCAAGAAGAGATCTATGCAAAAATGGTACATGTTACTGTCCTTCAGAGAACCGCGAGCTGAGTTTGCGGGAACATATGATCTATCTCGATAATTGCGCCACAACGACCTGTGACCCAGAGGTCGTTATCGCTATTTCAGATTGTCTGACGGAGACGCTTGGCAATCCCTCCTCATCGAATGTTGCGGGGAAAAGAGCTTTACGGCTCATTCAGCGAGCTAGGTTGCAAATCGCAAACCTTATCGATGCAAATCCTGCTGAGCTGATCTTCACGTCTGGCGCTACGGAGTCGAATAACCTCGCCCTACTTGGCAGCATTAGCCCACATGAGCGCTCACCTACTAATTTGGTTATCTCTCCGATAGATCATGCCTCCGTAACACAAGCTGCCGCTGCGCTCGAACAACGCGGTCTGCAGGTAAGTCGCTTGGCAGTCGATTTGCACGGCATAGTTACACCGGAGGAAGTTGAACGATGTATAAACCACGATACAAGACTCGTCAGTCTTGCAATGGTCAACTCAGAGATTGGGACAATCCAGCAGGTAAATGCAATTGGTGCACTTTGCCGAAGTAAAGGTGTTTTGTTCCATGTTGATGCGAGCCAGGCGATAGGCCGAGTTGCCGTCAGCGTTAACGATATGTCGGCGGATCTTTTGTCTCTATCAGGTCATAAGATCTATGGCCCGCCAGGTATCGGTGTTCTCTATATACGGCAGGAAGCCAGAGAGCGGCTGCAGTGCTTAACCTTCGGCGGCGCGCAGCAGCAGTTGCGAAGTGGCACCCTGCCAACCGCACTGATCGTGGGGCTGGGACTTGCGTGCCAACTGGCTGCAACCAGACAAGATACTGATGCTGCCCTTGCAACGGTATTACGAGATGAATTTTTGCACCAACTTCAGACCGTCGTACCCGACATCGAACTAAACGGTAGCCTAGCCCACTGTGTGCCCCACATCTTGAATTTTCGCGTCGCAGGGTTGAGCGCAGAAACACTGGTAGTACGGCTGCACGATGTCGCAATCTCAGCAGGGTCGGCATGCTCTTCCAAAAGTGCAAAACCCTCAGCAGTGCTGACCGGGATCGGGCTTTCCGCAGAGCAAGCACAGGGGTCTGTACGTGTCTGTTTCAGCCGCCATCTAAATAATTTAGAGGTACAAATGGCGGCATCGGCAATTGGTAGCGCAATTCTCGCCATACGCGGCGATTGGCGCGCTGAGCAAGCTAACTCAAGCGTGCAGCACTGAGCTTTTTTATGCGACCTGAGACAACCCCCTCCATAGCACCCGGGATAATGTTAGGACTGGTTATTGGCATGGATGGCGTTCATTCGGCTGTCGCCATCGCTGCGCTGGTATTCACGGGGTATATCGCCGCAGGAGTGGGGCTCGGTGTTGGCACAGTGCTCCTAAGTGGAGCCATATCGGCACTGGTTTATGCATGGTGGAGCAGGCTGCCGAATGCAATCAGATTGGTACAAGAGAGCAATATAGCACTACTTACGCCCGCCATTGCTGGCATGGCCGCTGCTTCTCAAGTATCTGTAGATGCCACGATCGCCACTACGCTGGCAATCATAGCAATGGCCAGCATCGCCTCCGGCAGCGTTCTAATGCTGACGGGCTGGCTCAAACTCGGTGGCCTGTCAAAATATCTTCCATATCCGGTGCTGGCGGGGTTTCTTGCGGGAGCAGGTTGGCTGATGGTCGATGGCGCGAGCATCATCATTACTGGGATGCCTGTGATTTCTGACGTAATCAACCCCGCTAGTGAACCGCTACCATGGCTTCTCATGGGCTGCACTATCGCCTATGCGCTGTTGCTTTTGGCTGCATCACAATGGACTAGAAATCCGGCGCGAGCCGTTCCTTTGGCTATGCTGTTCGCTATCAGTATATTTTTCGTCGTTATTTGGATTATGGGCATTTCAATTGATACCGTACGTGCGCTCGGCCATCTTCCGGAGATAACGGAAGCGGGGCATGTGAGTCTACCGAGCCCTTCGTTGCTTGGCGCTGTCGAATGGCAAGAAGTCCTAAAAGTCACCCCCAGCATTCTCCTGGTCGCGGTACTGAGCACCATACACCTTATGCTCATTATCAGCAGTTTCGATCTAGCCACAGGTCGAGACTCCGATATTAGCGCTGACCTCAAGGCAAATGGGCTAGCAAACATTGCCTCGGGTTTAGTCGGAGGCCCAATAGGTTACACCGGCATGGCGATGTCTGTGCTCGCAAGCGAAACATCTGCCAGTCGACGAGTCACCGCTATATCGGCCGCGATCGTCATGCTAGGAGTGCTTGCAGCTGCCGATCAGCTACTCGGGTATCTGCCTGTATTTCTACCTGCGGGTTTTATTCTTTTTCTGGGCTTTTCCCTGCTTAAAAACTGGTTCTTTAGGCCCTTGCGCTCGCTGCCTCTGCTCGACTCCATGATGATCGGGCTGATTGTAATCATCATAGCTCTCGTAGGCTTTTTCGAAGGCATTTTGATTGGGCTCACTTTATCGATACTTGTTTTCGTCGTCAATTTCGCTCGCTTACCTGTAGTGCGGCTGCGTGTAAATGGCGCAGAACGCAATAGCACGGTTGACTGGTCTAGCGCCTGCAACAAGTTTCTCGCGGAAAATGGCGAGCAGATCGAGCTCATCATACTGCAGGGCTATCTTTTTTTTGGCACCGCCGATAGCGTAGCGGCGATAATTAGGGAACGAATTGCTAACGATAGTCAGCCATCACTTAGGTATTTGATACTCGATTTCCGACACATCACTAGTGCTGACTCAACGGCGATTTCAAGTTTAATCAAAATTCATCGGATCGTAGCTGCCGCCGGTGCCACTTTATTAATAACGCGACTACCCGAGAACATGAAGCGAACTTTGCGGCTCATAATGGGTGCGACCTCTTATGAGTCAGTTCAGTTCCTCAGCAGTCCGGATGCGGCACTCGCGCTGGCCGAGGAAGGACTTCTGTCCGAACGAGAAAGTCTCGGCCAAGAGAAGACCCTAGAGAGCTACTTAAGCGCTTATATCGCCGAACATCCACGACTTCCTGAGCTTATCCAAGTAATGAGCCGTGAAGTCGTACCGCCGGAAACGATGCTAATCGACCACGGCGATGCCACGCACGACTTGTTCTTTTTAGTAAAGGGCAGAGTGCGCGTTCAAGTTATACACACAGACGGCACATTCCAGAGATTGCGCTCAATGATGGAAGGCGCCATTTTTGGTGAAATTGCCTTCTGCTTGCGCCAAACAGGTATCGCCGATGTCGTCTCGGAGACAACGGCGATCATCTATCGCCTGCGGTTGCAGACTTTTGAAGAACTGCAGGGTAGTGACCCCGAATTGGCTTCTCTGATATACCAAATAATGGCAAAGGCACTGGCACAAAAACTGGCAATCGCCAGTAAAGCGCTGAAATCTCTTGATTCGTGAATAAGAAACCATCAATTTTTCTACTAGCACTTTGACAACTATTCACCCCAATAAAGCAATCAACTCAGCCGAAAGCGGCGTACCATGCGGCCTCACGCTACTTAGTTATTGATATGTCTTCTGTTATTTCTGACCCTGTGTCTTTTGATTCACTGGGTTTACCCCAGTTTCTTCTTGATGCAATTACCGCCCTCGGTTACACCCAAGCATCTCCAATTCAAGTTGCCACCATTCCAGCCCTGCTAGCAGGAAAAGATGTCGTGGGTATCGCGCAAACGGGCACCGGTAAGACCGCCGCCTTTGCACTGC
Source organism: uncultured Luminiphilus sp. (assembly GCA_963926105.1). Classification (GTDB taxonomy): domain Bacteria; phylum Pseudomonadota; class Gammaproteobacteria; order Pseudomonadales; family Halieaceae; genus Luminiphilus. The sequence goes on from CAWUVW010000039.1 coordinate 27,107, forward strand.
CGATCTTGGCGGATGTTGATATTGCCAATAAAGTGCCGCAAGCACTCGTTTTGTGCCCAACGCGCGAACTCTCTATGCAAGTCGCCGAGGCATTTCGCAGTTATGCCAGCCAATTGCGTGGACTCAGGGTGCTCACCGTCTGCGGCGGTGAAGATATGCGCCAGCAGTTACGATCCTTAAAAGACGGGGTCCATGTTGTTGTCGCGACTCCAGGGCGGCTACTCGATCATATTCAACGCGGCACCGCTGTGTTCGATCAAGTCAAAACGGTGGTCCTCGACGAAGCTGACGAAATGCTGCGGATGGGATTTATCGACGATGTTGATACTATTTTAGCTAAAACACCCAAAGGCCGACGGGTCGCGCTATTTTCGGCGACCATGCCACCGCGAATCAGGCAGATTGCCGAGCGGCACCTAAACGACCCAGAAGAGGTCTCGATCACCTCTGCAACGACAACGGGTCCTGACATCGAGCAGCTCTATTGGCTAGCCAAGGGCACCAATAAACTCGATGCGATTAGTCGTATTTTAGAGGCCGAAGATTTCGATGGCGTCATCGTGTTCGCTCGCACACGCGAAGGCACCAACAATCTTGCCGAGTCACTGCGTGAGCGCGGTTTCAGTGTCGCGGCATTAAATGGTGATATGGATCAAAAGGTCCGCGTCAAAACCGTTGAAGACTTAAAGCGTGGTGTTATCGACATTTTAGTCGCCACTGACGTTGCCGCTCGAGGTCTCGATGTCGAGCGCATTACCCACGTGATCAACTACGACATCCCATTTGACCAGGAGGCCTACGTACACCGTATCGGTCGTACTGGCCGAGCAGGCCGCTCAGGTAAAGCAATTCTATTTGTTGCACCGCGCGAAACTCGGATGCTACGTAACATCGAACGCGTGACGCGGCAGACACTTACCGCGATGCAACTGCCAACACACCAAGAACTGCGCGCGCGAAGAGCTGAGATATTCAAACAGTCCATCCGCGAAGCGATCGCCGTAGACAAACCCGAATTCTTTAGTCAAATCGTCAGTGAGCTTGGTGAAAGCGAGGGTTGTTCTAGCCACGATATTGCTGCGGCACTGGCCTACCTACTCAAGCAAAATCATCCCTTGAGCCAAAACCCCCAACCTGCTGGGGCAAGCACCAGCAGTAAAGGCTGGGAGACGGGCAGCGCGACTACCGAGACGAAACCACGGGAGCCGCGGGAAACACCTCGGCAGAATCAACGGCCGCTGCGCACGGAAAAAGGGCGTGAACCGCGTAAAGAAGTGCCAGGACGCGAACCTGGACGCAAAGCGCGACCGCTCCGCGATCATCCTGAAGTACCCATGGAGCGCTTTCGCCTTGAGGTCGGCCACAAACATGGCATTGCTGCTCGCGAAATCGTCGGCGCCATTGCCAACGAAGCAGGCATTGAAGGTCAGTTCATCGGCAGTATCGATATCTTCGATGAATTCTCTACCGTTGACCTACCTGAAGGCATGCCCAAAGAAATCCTCAAGCACCTAAAGAAAACACGCATTCGCGGCGCCACCTTAGGTATGGAACGGTTCAGCTAGCAACGACCCACTCAAGGGCGTTCGATATGAGCGCCCTACCCCTAACGACACGCTCAACGACAGCGTTGCGTCTCTAATATCCAAACCTGACCTTAAACGTCTGCTAGTGGCCTCGCGGGATCAGTAATGGTATGTCACGTAAATACTGCTGATAGGCGGGATCATCACCCCAGCGCTTTTGCCCACGCTGGGCAAGCGTGGGAATACCGCTCACTTTGGTCAACAAAAAAATCACAAAGAGTGGCGACACCAAAATGGCCCATTGCCACCCTGAAATAAACGGGATGGCCATAATGGCAATACCGATCCAAAGCATTATTTCGCCTAAGTAATTTGGATGGCGACAGCATCCCCAAAGACCATTGCTAATAAATTTATCTCGGTTCTCAGGATTGCGTCTAAAGGTCGATTTTTGCGCATCGGCGATCACTTCGAGCGCAAAGCCAGATACCCAAAGTGTCAGACCCGCGCCAAATATCCAACTGAAATTGACCTCAAGGGAAGACGCGATAGCTGCCACGGCAGCTAGGCTAGTAATGACTATCCAGGCGCCTTGCAAAGTCCAGGCAAACAAGAACCGCGGCGCAGACTTTTTGATGTGACGAAAACGGTGATCTTCGCCGACATCGCGGATTCGTAAAAAAAGAAAGCTGCCGAGACGCAGTGCCCAAATCATAACTGCGCCCGCAATAATAATCTGTGCCGGCGATAGCTCGGGGCGCTGAATCAGGGCCAACAATACAATGGCGATATAACTCAGACTGCCGATAAGGTCGTAATAGCGCTCACTCTGATTTAGCCAGGCGTGGATAAAGCCCAGCCATTGCACTATAAAAATCAACAAGGCAAGTAATGGCATGAGGGGTAAGCCCCGATAAATTTGCCCAGTGGGATTGGCCAACACCGCAAGCAGCAACGTGCTTGCAACCACGAATAACAGCATTAACCCTGTCTTGAACATCATTTTCTCATCCAGTCCATTAAGTCATTTTAACGACGCGCAGTCTTGATACGTTTAGGGATAATCACATACAAGCCGATACCGGCGACTGCGGTGAGTAGTGCGAGCACGGAGAACAGCTTTAATAACCATGTACCAATATCATCACGGTCATCGTAATCCATGATATGCAGCGACCAGAGAAAGTCCCACCAGCGCCAGAGCGTCGACCGAATGGCCACTACGTCACCACTATAAGCATCGATATAAGCGACTAATGAAGGGTTAGCTCCCTGGTAAACGCGCCACAATGGCAGCTCGCGCCCCCGATACTCTGCACCTAATATCTCGACATCTACCCACTCAGCTACATCGGGACGAAGATCAGTACGCGCATCTGCCAGCACCATAGCCTCGGTTTCAGTCAGTATCGCTAACGACTGACCTCGCCGGTCATGCCAGCGAACACCATTCTCATCCTTTAAGCCTACAATGAGTTCGTCCGGGTTGCGGAACTGTAAAATAGCCTGCGAAGCGTCGTTGCCCAGCCAATCCAGTTGAGAAAAATCCATCGCAGCTGAAGGCACCTGCATACGGTGCGGTGTTCCGCGAACACCCTCAATATCGATAAAGGCAAAATAGATACCGCTCACGGTCCAAGCCAATAACTGTATCGATGCAATCAACGCGATACGGCGATGCCATGTGCGAAAATTTCGCTGCCATACCAGGCGGTTTAGTTCCATTTATATCTGCCTCTAAACAGTTTGATATTTCGTGGCTTTACGCCTGCGTAAAGTTGGACTCGGCAAAACGTAAACAAGAGCCACACGGTGAGATCGACTAAGACGTCGGCACTTCTGAGAAAGGCATGCCTTTGTCCATCCTCGGTTCTTGGGGTAACCCCAAGACTCTTTCAGCAATGATATTTGCCAAAATTTCATCGGTGCCACCGGCGATACGTAGACCTGGCGAGCTCAAATACGAGCCCTGCGCTATACCTGCATGAGCCGACAACTGAGCATCCCAAATCGCACCATTCTGCTCAAGTAAATCTAGACAAAAACTCGCTAGCGCCTGCAATTTCGGCGCACCTACTAGTTTACCCATTGAGTTTTCAGGCCCCGGTAGCTGACCTCTAGACAGTGCGGTCAAAGCACGATAACCACTGAATTTGAGCCCCGCCTCTTGCACATGAAAATTGGCGATCTTGGCGCGCACCGCGCTGTCCTCTATAGCGGGTCGACCATCGATGTAGACCTTAGATGCAATATCTATTGCCAGCTGTACATCGGCACCTTGCGAGCCGGGACCAATAGCCATTCGCTCATTCATTAATGTTGTTAGCGCAACGTGCCATCCCTGACCCACAGCACCCAAACGCTGCGCATCGAGTACGCGAACATCCGTAAAGTACACCTCGTTAAAATCAGATTCTCCGTTTAGCTGCTTGATGGGCTTAATGTCGATGCCTGGCGACCTCATGTCGAGAAAAAACATGGTCAAGCCCTGATGTTTCGCCACACTCGGATCAGTGCGAACGACCACAAGGCCATAATCTGAATAATGTGCGCCAGAGGTCCAAATCTTTTGCCCATTGAGTGTCCATTCGTCGCCATCAGGTTCCGCACGCATGCGCAGCGCAGCAAGATCCGATCCGCCTGCTGGCTCAGAGAACAGCTGGCACCATACCTGCTCACCACTGGCAAGGCCGGGTAGATAACGGGCTTTGTCTTCGTCACTCGCCCATGCCATTAACGTGGGCGCTATCATACCTTGGCCAATCAGAAAGAAACTCGCGGGCACATCATACTTCTGTTCTTCCTGATCCCAAATGACGCGCTGGATGGGTGTTGCGCCACGACCGCCAAACGCCGGATCCCAGCCGATACAGCCCCAGTTACCATCGTATTTTCGCTTTTGCCATAACTTGGCAAAATTGAGGCGGCTCAAAGCTGCTACTTCTTCAGCGGTCGGTACATTGTCGGCGAGCCAGGCAGCAGCTTCTGCACGGAACGCTGCTTCTTCTGGTGTGTCATTAAAATCCATAATGTTCTCTCTATTTTATTCTTTTGCTATCGGAGGAGTGGTTTAATCACGCCAATACCGGCTGCTGTGGCGCAAGCGCATCGACCAAACGATTTTGCCAGAGCGCCTCGCTGCCAATGACAAGACTCAGTAACTTGGCCCGTCGATAATAAAAATGACAATCAAATTCCCAAGTAAAGCCCATACCACCATGGGTCTGAATGTTCTCTTCCGCAGCAAAGGTCGACGCTTGAATACCCGCTACGCGCGCAGTCGCCGCCGCCTGCTTCAGCTCAGGTCCATTTGCCTGGAGCGCCCAGGCACCGTAGTAACCATTGCTACGCGCCAACGTATTCTTGACGTATACATTGGCTAACTTGTGCTTTATGGCTTGGTAAGATCCGATAGCGCGACCAAATGCAAAGCGCTCTAATGCATACTGCTTAGCTTGTTCCAGCGCAGCATCAGCAAGACCCACCTGCTCCCAGGCAAACAATACCGCCGCTCGATCATGCAGCTGTTCAACAGCCGTGATACCAGCACCCTGCTCGCCTAATAGCTCCGCGATAACGCCATCGAATGACAATGATGCAAGACCGCGACTTGCATCAAAGGTACGCACTGATTCGCGATGCACACCTTGCCCAGTCAGGTCAGCCAAATATAAGCTCACACCTGAAGAGTCAGCAGCCAGCACAATCGCCACATCGGCAATCACACCATCAGCAACGGGTAGCTTGCAGCCGTCGAGTGCGCCGTTGTCAAACCGTGTTCCAATGTTGCTGGCATCAAGACGTCCAGCTGTTTCCGTAAAAGCTACCGTACCGATCAACTCACCGCTCGCCAGCTTCGGCAACCACTGCTGTTTCTGTGTCTCCGAACCAAAAGCCAGCAATGCTTCGCTAGCCAAATAGACAGAAGAGCTGAACGGAATAGGGGCTACAGCACGACCCAGCTCTTCGGCGATGATGGACAACTCATAATATGACAATCCCAGGCCGCCGTAGGCCTCGGGAATGACCGTTGCCGTCCAGCCCATATCGGCAACCTGCTGCCATAGACTGGCGTCGTAGTGATCATCACTATCCAGCACCGCACGCACCACACGAGTCGGACAATGCTCCGCCAAAAAACTGCGTGCTTGATCACGCAGCATTAGTTGCTCTTCAGAGAATTCGAAATTCATAGTAGTCAGTCCATTGTTTTTCTTGGATAACATACTAAATTTAGCAGTTTTATTGCGCTGTGGAATATAATATCGTCAGGCACAAGCACACATAATGACCCAGATAACGACAGGAACTAATATGAATCGATTTCGCGCGCAGTTCGCCGGTGCCATAGGCAGCCTACTTGAATGGTATGACTTTGCGATTTTTGGTTTTCTCGCGCCCATCATGAGCCCCCTGTTTTTTCCTAACGAAGATCCTATCGTGGCGCTA
>CAWUVW010000040.1:0-59816 GCA_963926105.1 uncultured Luminiphilus sp.
TTTTTTTTGTAGGATGAACGACGGTTTTTTTGCGTTAGCCCGTATAAAATTTTCCTAAGAGCGGATCGACGACTACTATGACTATGCGACGCCATAAAGATTTTATTGGAATTCTGGTGATGATTTCAGTGTTATTCGGATGTGGCGGCGGCTCCAGCGGCGGGTCTTTGCCCACAACGGACTCGCAAGAAGCACCGTCCTCGCCTCCGCCGGTAGCACAGCCAATTCAGAGTATGCGCGACGTGACCTATGGTTCCGGTGCGTTGGTCGATGGTTCAAAGGATCTGCTCCTCGATATTTACCAGCCTGATGAGGCGTGCGACGGCCCGCGTCCTTACGTCATCCTGATCCATGGCGGGGGCTTCACGCAAGGTTCGAAGAACCAGGGTGAGTTGCAGTCTTATGCGCAACAAATGGCTGATCGTGGCTATGTCGCGGTTGCGATTAACTACCGGCTTGAGGGTGATGGGCCTGTGCCGTCAAGCGAGTTTATCGCTCTTCGTGACGGTCTTTTGAGCCAATCGGGCGTTCCGATAAATGCCCGGGCCGAGTTGCGGGCAGATACCATAGCCAGCGCCATAGAAGATGCCGTTACCGCTATGAGGTGGGTAGAAGCGAATGCTCGGAATAACTGTATTGACAGTGGCCGCGTCGCGCTCTGGGGCGGTTCAGCAGGGTCTTTCATAGGCCTGTCCGTAGCCTACGCCCTGGATGATTACTCGGTTACCGTGACTAAGCCAAGGGCCGTCATTAATCATTGGGGCGGGCTTTTCAGCCAAGGTTTGATGATCAGTTCCGATCCTCCCGTGTTCATTGTTCATGGCGACGCTGATACAACGGTACCTTACGATCGAGCGCTTGAAATACGTGACGACGCTTTAGCGGCCTCAGTGCCGTATGCGTTCTACACAGTTCGAGATGCGGACCATGGCTTCAACGAGATACCGATCCAGACACTGACGGTTAATGGCATAAGTCTGCTTGAGCTAGAGATAAACTTTCTCGATGGCCATCTAATGGGAGGCTCACCCGTCTACGAGACCGTAGTTGTTCCCAAAACTGGCAGCTAATGGCCGAAAGCAGTCTTAAAAACCACGTGATTTGACCTTTACCGACCGGCGAACTTCTCCAGATCAGCAATCACGGTCAACAGAATCAGCGAGGGTGTCTGCTCTCAACAGGGCCTTTATACTTCCTATACTTCTGATAGTAGATGTGCTAACACTACCCACTTAGTCATTACGACATTGGACTCGCGGAATTTTGCATGAACGGACTTGATCTTCTCCCGCTAAAGGTCTTCGGGTTCAACCTGGCTTCCTTCACGGTGTGGTTTTTCGCGGGTGCTGCCATCTTTTGGTTCTTGCACTACCGGGGTCGCAGTTCTCCACACCCGCGCAAAGTCATTCGAGAAATGCCTTCGCGTTCCCAGATCCTGCGTGAAAGCAAGTATTCCTGTATCACGTTGTTACTCATTGCGCTCGGTTGGCTGTCCGTGTGGACAATGGACCGTTTGCGTTGGAACCAGTTTTATTGGGACCTCGGGGAATACAGTCTCACTTGGCTGGCAATCAGCATCATCATTACTATCGTGCTTTGGGATGCCTGGTTTTATTGGACCCACAGGCTAATGCACACTCGCACCCTTTTCCCCATTTTCCACAGAACGCATCACCTGTCCAAGGTCACAAATCCACTCACCGGTTACTCTCTCGATGTACCCGAAGCGGTTGTCTATGTGGTTTTCCTTCCTCTGGTGACGATGCTTTACCCGCTGCACCCGGTATCAATGATGATATTCATGGTAATCCAACTGGCAGGCAACTTATTCATTCATCAAGGGCATGAGTTTCTTCCTGCAAAGTTCGCGGAATCTCGATGGTCTTATTGGTTGAGCAGTCCAACAAGCCACGCCATGCATCACTATCACTTCGTCGGCAATTATGGGTTTTTCTTTCAGTTTTGGGACCGCGTGATGGGCACGTGTCATCCGCAATACGACGACGAGTTACAAAAACAATGCGGTTACCGGGAGAGGCACGATAAACTCGGTGATTCCTCCGAACTTGCGCCGGCCAGACGAAGGGTCTGATTTGTGCGGGGTGGCTAGCAGGCTCAGGTGTGGTGGCCAATTAATTAACTTAACTCAAACAAATAGGTGATAGAAATGGGGAAATCAAAGCTATATGCGCTCGTCTTATCCGGAATAATGGTGCTTGCCGGTTGCGGGATAGGTTACGGAGGTCGCGTTAACGGGGGTGGATCGTTCGAGCCCAGTGAAGAGTGGTTTTCTGCGGTTTTTAATCAGGCGTTGCTCACTAATTGGTGCTACTTATATATTGACAATGAGGGACCAGAGTTAGCGTTTTGCCAACTACTGGGCTCTATTGGGGAGGGCGATCAACCTCAGCCTGGAAGACTCAATGCCAATTTCGAGCTGACATCATGTGAACCGACTTCACTTGACGCTGATCTTGGCAGGCATGTCTCTAAAGGTCGCTTTACGATCGATCTGGAAGATGGTTCAAATTATATCTGCGACGTGACCGACGATCGGGAAATGACACCTGATGACCTTTTGGGGAATTACACGCTAGGCAACCGTCTACTGATCGGGGAAGTAAGTGACAACAACTTAAATATCACAGATCCAACACCGTGCGTCTTGTGGATAGGTGGTGGATCGCCGCAGGGAAAGCCATCTGTACTGACTGGAATCGATGATGATGGCGTATTGACGCATTCAGGCGGTGGATTCCTGAGTAACGGGAACCTCAACTTTCACAGTCTGAACGCCAAGAAAGTGGAAAAGATGTGCTCCGACCCTGCATAAGAAGGGAAGATATCAACGTTGACCAAAGCCCTCCCAGCGGGGGCTTTTTATTGTCTGTGATTTGGGGTGGCAAGTGTCGCTTCTTGGTACAAAGCGGTCATCGAGGGGATTCTGGCTAGCCCAAGGTGCCTACCGAGATTGAACAGCTTACTACCAGCAGCATGGGCACTCAGGAATCGCCGTGCCTGCCCAGCCGAGTTGAATCTTCGCATCCCTCGCTCCCGCAACCGGGTAGCCTCATGCGATTGCTCTGCTCTATTATTCCCATACTGTTGAGTGCTGTGGATCACATCGGGCATCAGCTCCCGATGCGCCACTCCATAACTACGCAACTTGTCTGTCACGATCTTCCTGGGCTCACCCTTAAAGCTCAGCAGTAAGCGCTTGAAGCAACGCTTGGCAGCAGCACCATCGCGCTTTGCCTGGAGATACACCTCCACCACCTCACCATCTTGGTCCAATGCTCGCCACAGGTAGTGCTGCTTACCATTGATCTTTACGAAAACTTCGTCGATGAAGAAAGTGTCGCCATAACCCCTGTGCTTCCGCTTCAGTCGGCGGGTATAAATGGCACCGAATTTGATACACCAGAGTCGGATTGCTTCTCGGCTGACAGTGATGCCTCGTTCAGCCAGAAGATCCTCGATATCGCGATGGCTTAGCTTAAAGCGATAGTAGAGCCAAACGGCGTAGCTGATGACTTCAGGCGGGAATCGGTGGCGTTTGTATGTATTCATCCGCCGATTCTACCAATCTGGCCCAGTTAACTTGGCGATACCCACCAGAGGCAAGGTGAATTGATGCGCCGCATCAAGAGAGGGCGCCCTGGCGTACATGGCCGCTTTTCGCAGGAAGCGAATCCACAACCTCAAATCAGCAAGAACGCTACTGAAAGCCTCATGGCGAGGACTGCTTTGGGCGCTGCTTTTAGGGCAAAATATTGGCCACAGAAAAGGTCACTCAGTGCAGTCTTATAAAGGCTTGAATTTAAATTGCTGCCCGCCGATAGAGGCCTCCCACATCAGACCTCCTTTGGCAATAGTAAATACCGCCATGCCTTTGTAAAAACCGCTGCTTTTGATGTCGGCATTATTTTGACCACCCGAAATAGAGGTCCCCGAACCGCCACCGGTGGTAGCCTCTGCCGACACGCCGGAGGTCAAGGCCACTGCGGTTGCTTGGGCGCCAAATTCGAAAGAGCCCGAGGTAAATTCGTCCAGAGCGCGTTTATCTTGAAAGAAGATAACCTGGCTATAGGCCTGACCGCCCAGCTGAAAACCGATGGTGATTTGTTTCATCTTGGCCTCACCAATCACTTCACCTTGTTCAAAAACATGTCCCTCACCAAAAGCGCCACCAATACCGATGCCGCCCTTCCCAATGGTCGGAAAAACCGCATAACCATAGGCAACATCAACAAATTTGGCAGCGCCAGCATTACCAAAGCTCTCAAGTGTATTCGTGTATTCGTCTGCCGCTGTGAATTGCGCTGTAAATGCCAGCAATGTAGCGACCATGCAATGAATTGCCTTCATTTTATACCTCTCTTATGGACAGCCCAAAAAGTGCTGCTACCGTATAATACTAAATTTCGAGAAAAATCAGCTTGAGGCAATCCGCTCTCGTGCCAAATTCGTAATTAGCGTATATGCTTTCACTGGAGTCGACTATGCAAACTGCGGCCGCTGCCCAAACATTCACATTGAGCCAACAACTTTCTCCAGAAGCAACACTTGTTCGGGCTGCGCTGCTCGATCATGGCTTAGAAACGCCCATGCTCGATAACGGTTTAAGTCGCGATAAGAAATATCAAATCATCAGTGCCGCCTTTACCGATATTACAGAAGCTCTGGGGCTAGACCTTACTGACGACAGCTTAAGTGAAACACCGCACCGCATTGCAAAAATGTATCTCGATGAACTGTTCTCCGGCCTAGACTACAGCAATTTCCCAAAGATATCGGTCATTGAGAATAAAATGGGCGTAGAGGAAATGGTTCGCGTCGACAACATCGACTTAACTAGCACCTGCGAACATCACTTTGTCACCATAGATGGCAGTGCACGTGTTGCCTACGTTCCTAACACCAAAGTCATCGGCTTGAGCAAAATCAATCGTATCGTGCGCTTCTTTGCCCAAAGGCCGCAGGTGCAGGAGCGGCTTACCCAGCAGGTGCTGGTTGCGCTGCAAACACTGCTCGGCACAGAAGATGTCGCTATTATGATCAACGCGGTACATTACTGTGTTAAATCCCGCGGGGTCATGGATACCGGCTCTGCCACACGCACTTCATCGCTAGGCGGATGCTTTAAGACCGATAAACAGATACGTGCTGAGTTCTTTAGTTAAACCGCTACCAATCTATGGTTTCCCCTGCCCAATCGAGGAATGAAAGCTGACCATCTGCGGCTAAATCATCAAGGATGTGCAGCAGTCTTTGCGCCACAAAATCTGGCCCAAATAATTTATCGCTAGGTACCCCGTGCTGAAATGGCTTCGACATAGGGGTGTCTGTTGTACCTGGATGAAAGGCAATAATTTTGGCGGATTTATTAACCCGATTGAGTTCCACGGCCGCGCTGCGTAACAACATATTTAGCGCCGCTTTGCTGGCGCGATAGCTATACCAGCCACCCAGTTGATTATCGCCAATACTGCCTACCCGCGCTGATAGTGCCGCAATACGTGGCGCATGTGCATGGCGTATTTGCGGTATAAACGCTGAAAGCGTAAGCGCAGGTATCACAGCATTAACTTGCATGACATGCAGTAACGTCTCGGCCTTAAGCTGCTTGAGTGCCCGCTCGGGCTGAAAACTATCGCCGTGCAAAACGCCGTTACAAATAACCAGCCGCTCTAACTTTCCTGAATAGTCACCTATCGCATCGGCGACGGCCACCAAGGATCGTTCGGTATAATCGCACGCGTGATAACTAATCTCATTGGACAAGCCCTCTGGGCGCGCCCGAGAAACCACATGCACTTGATAGCGTTCAAGTCGGAGCATATTGACACAGAGCGCTTGGGCAATACCGCTGCTACCGCCCACAATCACCGCTTTGGGTTTTGAATCTAAGGAAACACTATCCATCAAAGTATCCATTTGTCTTCTTCATTTGTTAGTACGCGCAAGAACCGCAGCGGCCTCGAGCAGATTTATTTAACATCACTATAGCTGCTCGCAAGCCATATGATTAACGGGTTAATGCACGGATTTTCGTCAGCGCCTAGCTGTACGATTTGACACTGTGTGACCGCTATCATGACAACCGCCTGTCACATACAAAGATTCCCAGACTAATTAAAGAGGGCGCGAGCGTCTATCTCGTCGCCGAACGAGCTCACGGCAAGCCATACAAGTGCTATGATCCGGTCTGTACCGATCGGCGCTAACAGTTTACTCGATGGCGTCAGGCACGACCCATAGCGACCCGCTATTTATCTCATACAGTTTGTTAAAAGGTGTGTTGTGACATCACTAAGACCCCTCGCTGCCTTATTATTTTCAACAGCGCTGTTGTTGACTGGCCATGGCCTGCACTTAACCCTACTCCCCCTCAGAGCGGCGAGCTTAGGTTTTAGCGAAACGGCTATTGGTCTAACAGCGTCGGCCTATTACGTCGGGTTTATTCTCGGTTGCTTTATCAACCCCACGATTATTGCGCGAGTAGGACATATTCGTAGTTTTTCAGCACTGCTGGCTATCTTTTTGAGCTGCTTACTCATGCTCGACTCTAGCGACGGCCTTTGGCTTTGGTTCGCACTACGCTTTGCCCTCGGAATCATGATGTGCGGGGCCTATACCGTCATCGAAAGCTGGCTCACTGATCAAACACCTCCTCGGGCGCGTGGGCAGGTATTGGCGATTTATACTTTCTTAGTCTTAGCTGCGATGTCCGCGGGTCAGTTCCTGATCAACTTGGCGCCGCTATCAAGCTCAAAGCCCTTTATTATCGCTGCAATTTTGGTCGCGCTGGCCATCGTCCCGGTGAGCATGACTCGCTCACTTGCCCCCGCCCCCGTGCGCAGCACTCGCTCCAGCTTCCGTCTGCTTTACAAGCGCTCGCACACCGCATTTGCAGGGGGACTCATTTCAGGCGTTGTGATGGGTAGCTTTTGGTCCCTGGGCGCACTTTTCGCTTTACGCGCGACAGGTGAGCGCGATTTTGTACCCCTATTTATCACTGCATCGATTCTAGGGGGGGCTATCGCGCAATACCCTGTTGGCCTGTTATCGGATCGCATCGATCGACGCTATATATTGGCCACGCTGTGTGCCGCAACCGCGCTAAGTGGCACTGTATTGGCTATCGTGCAGGGTAAGGTTTGGCTGCTGAGTGCGGGGTTCGTATTTGGCGCCAGTGCCAATGCCATATATGCCGTATCGCTCGCCAAAGCTGCCGACAATTCAAAAAGCAATGAATTCGTCACCATTGCTTCGTCGCTCTTACTGCTCAATTCATTTGGTGCGGCCATAGGCCCGGTGATCTTTGGCCAATTGATGCTGCTAATGGGTGACTGGGCCTTGTTTATTGGTGCCAGTGCCGCCAGTGCTTTAGCCGCGGTTTATATCGCCCTTCAGCCAAAGAGTATCACCGGCGTTTCAGTGGAAGATCAAAGCCCCTTTGTTCCCGCAGGTTCAGAGACAGTACCGGGCAGTTTCGATAGCGATCCGCGCAAGTCAGCGCTCGATGTCGCGAATATCCCCGCCGCTAGCGAAGCACCCTCAATCGTAGACGCCCAAGAGTCAGGCCCAATGGCTCGGGTGAATGAGAGCCCTCTGCTCGACGTGACTGGCAACACAAACGCTTGGGCCGAAGAGGAGGAATAACCCTTACCAGGCGGTCACAGTGCCGTCCTTGCGCATCTCAGTTGCGCCCTGCAGCACGCCAGATTTCGGATCACGAGCGATGGCCTGATAACCACCGAACATAGCACCGGCGTCATTGCGCTTGACGGTATGACCGAGTTTGATCAGCGCCTCGACGGTGGTCTCGGGCACACCTGGCTCTACATACAAGACACCATACTCACCTGGCGAACCGCCTTCTGGGCTGGCACCGCCGTCGTGCAAGAAACGTGCGGCATCTCCAGCCTCCTGAATATTCATACCGAAGTCAGCCATATTCACTAGGATTTGAACATGCCCTTGGGGCTGCATACCACCGCCCATTAATCCGAAACTCATATAGGGCAAACCATCGCGCATTAAAAAAGCCGGAATAATCGTATGAAAGGGGCGTTTGCCCGGCGCATAGCTATTCGGGTGCTCGCTGTCTAAGGTAAACAGTTCACCCCGATCTTGGAACATGAAGCCAAGGCCGTCAGGTACCAGACCTGAACCCATGCCACGGTAGTTAGATTGAATGAGTGAAACCATCATGCCATCAGCATCTGCGACTGTCAGGTAGGTGGTATCTCCCTCCCCCTCCAGCACGGTTTCAACCTCGAGCTGTGACAGCGCTTTTGCTGGATCAATCCGGGCAAACTGCGCCTTAGCAAACGCCTCTGACAACAAATAATCTGTGGGTATTTCGGCAAAATCAGGATCGGCAAAGGTTTTTGCCATCGCCGCAAACGCCAATCGCTTTGCCTCCACCATCATATGGAACAATTCGGGCGAACCGCGCTGCCATTGACGCAAATCGGTATTTTTTAAGATATTGAGCATCATCAACGCCGCAAAGCCCTGTCCATTTGGCGGCAATTCGTACAGCGTGTACCCATGGTAATCGACGCCGATCGGCTCTACCCATTCACCGCGATGACTGGCAAAGTCCTCGTCACTTAAATCGCCACCCATGCGTGCAAAATAACTGACCATGACTTCGGCCAGAGCACCTTCGTAGAAAGCACTGCGTCCATGCTTAGCAATCGCAGTTAAGGTGCTTGCAAGGTCTGGATTACGAAACAACTCGCCGGCCTCTGGCGCTCGACCGTCTGGAAAGTATAACGACTGAGCATTACCCAATTCCTCGATCATGAGCGCGACTGCTGCAAAGCGTAGGCGGTTACGTTCTAGGTAATAGGCGATCACTGGTGAGAGAGGAAAACCTGTTTCGGCATAGTTAATCGCCGGCGCCAGCACCTGGGGCATTGAGAGTTTTCCATAGCGCTCGTGCAGCGCGAACCAGCCATCGACCGTGCCCGGCACGGTCACTGACAGAGAACCGTGTGAGGGAATACCTTGGTAATCAGTGGGGAGCTTATCGGCAGCTTTCAAAGCGGCAATTTGATCTTTCATATCAGCCAATGATCGTCCAGCAGGAGAGCGTCCCGAGCCGTTGTAGCCGGTTAACGCCTGTTTAGCCGGATCCCATACGATGGCGAACAAATCTCCGCCAATCCCATTTCCTGTGGGCTCCATCAGCCCCAGCGCTGCATTGGCCGCGATTGCTGCATCTACGGCACTGCCGCCCGCTTTAAGTACATCGAGCGCCACCTGTGAAGCCAATGGATGTGCTGTTGCCGCCATACCGTGCTGACCATATACCGGACTGCGTGACCAATTAGCGCCCACTGGGCGCCCACCCCCACCAAGCGTCTGCGCATACAAGGGGGATATCACCAAGCTGAGACTCACAAAGACTGGCATCAATAGATTGACGCTCAAGATTCTTTGAATTCGCATAACATAGCTCCAGAAAAAACGTTAACTCGCCTATCATGTCAGAGATTGGCGCGAATGGCAGCGCAAAGCATTTAGCAAACCGAATAAACAGCAGCACAGCTCAACGAGACACCCAAATAGCTGATGCGTTAAGCGGTAATCTCGTATTCCAAAATAAGGATTAAGCATGCACCAACAAACAGATTTGAGGGATAAAACGGGTTGGGTCAATGTCGCATTTATTGGACTCGGTACCATGGGCTACGCGATGGCAGGACACTTGCAACGGCATGGCCTAAACACAACGGTCTACAACCGCAGCGCTGAAAAGGCGCAAGCATGGGTTGCTGAGTACGGGGGTAGTTCTGCCGACACGCCGGCTGGCGCAGCCACACAAGCACATTGTGTGTGCCTCTGTGTGGGCAATGATGATGATGTCCGCGCGGTGGTTTATGGAGATAGTGGTGTATTGGCATCTATGCCAGCAGGTAGCATTTTAGTGGACCATACAACCGCCTCTGCCGAGCTAGCACGTGAGCTTGCCAACGCCTGTACTGCTAAGGGAATCGACTTTATCGACGCACCGGTATCCGGAGGCCAGGCTGGCGCGCAAACGGGACAACTGGCGATTATGGTAGGCGGTGAGTCATCTGTTTTTGATCAGGTGAGGCCCATCATTGGAATCTACGCCAAGAGTTGCAAGTTGATGGGCCCGGTAGGAGCCGGTCAGCTGACTAAAATGGTGAACCAAATCTGTATCGCCGGTATCGTCCAAGGACTCTCTGAGGCGCTCAATTTTGCGCAACTCGCACAGCTCAATATAGACGACGTGATCGAAGTCATCTCAAAAGGTGCTGCTCAGTCATGGCAGATGGAAAATCGCTATAAAACGATGGCCGCTGGAGAGTTTGATTTTGGTTTCGCCGTCGATTGGATGCGAAAAGATCTCGCCATAGCACTTAACACAGCCGATACCTATGGCGCATCGCTACCGCTCACAGCGCTGGTTAATCAATTCTACGGCGATGTACAAAACATGAAGGGTGGTCGCTGGGATACATCAAGCCTGATTCAACGGCTGCGTCAATTAAAGAATGACTAATGTGGAGCGCGTCTAATAGCTGAAAACGGGCTAGGCATTAAACATCGGGCGATCAATAACGTGATCACACGACTCTGAGCGCGATGCATCAGCGACATTCAGCTCTGCGGCGCGCATGCCGGCGAGATGTCGACTATCAAACCGATGGTGCAGCTGATCGCCATGCCTATCAACAAGCACATCGGATGCAGCAAAACTGAACCCCAGCGCAAAGACTATGACAGCCAACATCTTGTCAAACGAAGACATCGAGATTTATTCTCTTCATCGCTCACTAAGATGACGCGCGAGATGCTCCACGGGTTAGAATGACGCTATGGAAATCGAAAATCCCTTCTGGCTAACAAAAAGTCTCAGCGAAATGACTCAGCAAGAGTGGGAGTCTTTGTGTGATGGCTGTGGCAAGTGTTGCTTACACAAACTTCAAGATGAGGACACAGGCCAGGTTGTCTATACGCGGGTCGCTTGTGAATTACTCGATACTAAAAGTGGCCGATGCAAAGATTACAACAACAGATTCGACAGGGTAAGCGACTGCTTAGACCTTCGGAAGCTAGAGGAAAGCGACTATCACTGGCTGCCGGGCACATGCGCCTACCGACTCATCAGCGAAGGCCATGATCTTTACGACTGGCACTACCTGAAAAGCGGACGACCAGGGCTTGTGCACAAAGCAGTGTGTTCAGTACGCGGCCGAACGATCCCCGAGTCTAAAGCCGATATGAACAACCTGGGCGCGCAGGTCATTCACTGGGTCGACGCCTAGTTCGTTGCTACTTAGGCCTCCCAATCTTCATAACCGGTTTAGCTTCTGACTTGGGCTTTGCGTCGCGCTTGCCCGACTTGATCGCGGCGTTAACCGCTAGTTTTGGCTTTACCTTCGCACGCGGTGATACAAGTGTTTGCTTAGTCACTACTACTTTTTTAGACACAGCTGAACTTTTTGTGATCTTTACTTTCCCCGCTCCCTCGACCGCCCCGTGTTTATTCGCAGCCACTTTCAGCTTAAAACTTGCTGATGTTGTAGCGCGGCGCTTCCCCGCCGGCGCGGATACTGATTTAGCCTCCACGCCAGATCGCATCGGTTTTGCTTTAGCCCTCGAGGGCGATTTTGTGTGAATCCCTTTCGTAGAAGCTACCCCAGAAATACCAACGGCATTTTCTAGCTCAATGAGTGCCTCTTCCATGTAGTCGATCAACCGCTGTACTCGAGGCATCGCCTGACGACAGGCAGTGATGCCGAAATCCAAATTGCCGGCATAGCTCACCAAAGTGATATTCATCGCAAAACCATCAAAGGGGATCGATGCGGGATAAATACCGTCTAACCGAGCGCCATTCCAATAGAGCGTTTCTCGTGGGCCCGGCACGTTTGACACCACAGTCGTGAATGCGGGGAAGCGCTTCGCCATACCCGATAAAGTGGTAAACAATAGTGGCAATTGCATCAACTGCATGAACAACCCCGCCTGCTCGGGTGTCATGTCCGCAAGCATTGCCTTACCGGCGCGCATCGATTCGCTAATCACGGCAAAACGCCGGACCGGATCAGCGACATTCGTTGCCAGATTAGCGGTGATTGAAGCGATGGCATTAGAGGAGTCTACATCTCCGTCACGTCTAATCGATACTGGGATCATCGCCTTCATCGGCATATCGGGCAAACGGTTCTCCGCTTGTAAATAAAGGCGTAAAGCGCCGGCACACATGGCCAGAACCGTGTCGTTTAACGTGCCGTCCAGTGCTTTGCCAACGGCCTTAACACGATCGAGGGGCCAAGATTGGGCAACAAACCGACGCGCACCACTGACCGTGCCATTGAATGGTGTTGCGGGCACATGGTGCCACGGCATGGTCAACGCGCCGCCGCGTCCCGCGAACACTGCAGCCACCTTAGCCGTAGCACTTAACAAATTTTTACTGGTATCCCAGTGTTTCTTGAGTAAGTCGCTCACCTGAAGTAAATCTTTGTATTGAAAGGTAGGTTCAGGCGGCTGGGCTGGTCTGCCAAACTTTTGACGATAACGTTCAAATGCCTGCTGAGACAGCGGTGAATAATCAACCCATTGAGACGGGTCAGGTGACAACATGCTCTGGGTTAGATGCATAGCGCCTATACCATCGATCATCGCGTGATGCATTTTAAAATACACAGCGAACTGTCTATTTTGTAAGCCCTCGATCAAATGCATTTCCCACAGTGGGCGATCGCGATCGAGCAGTGTGCCGTGTAATCGGGAGACCAACCCAAACAGCTCGCGATAACGACCTGGCTGGGGCAGCGCGGAGTGGCGGACATGATAATCAAGGTCGAGATGTTCGTCGGGCTGCCAATACGCAGCACCTAGAAGACCTGCCCTGCCCGTTTTAAGCGTGTGTCCAAAGGGCTGCCTTAATGGGCTCTCATCACGGAGAATATCGGATAGAGACGCCAAGAAGGCTTGCTCATCAACACCCTCTGGGTACGAATATAGATTGAGGCCCCCAACATGCATCGGCGTCTCACGTTTTTCCATGACCAGAAATCCCGTGTCCGCCAAACTCAATTTGCGCATTATCAATCCTCAGTCAGATTTATTCTTGTTGCGTCATTTGATATCAGTAATATGCCACATCGCGTCAAACGCGCAATATTAAATCAAACATGCACATATCCATGCTTATGCTTTTACCAAATCCTCCCTGCAGGACTATCACCACATCGACACCCTGATGTTTAGGCCTAGGTTCGCCCTAGTGCTATAGTCAGGCACAGTAAGTCACGCTACTGCGCCGATCACTACGGCTGCCAGCACACGCCACGAATGGAGCATTCTTGTTGGGGTTTAATGAGCGGAAATAAAAAGCGTCGCACCCAAGCAGAGCGCACTGAGGCATCAGATAACGCGATGTACAAAGCCGCGGTGACTTTGATCGCCCGCGATGGCCCCAGCAAAATGACGTTGTCAGCACTCGGAAAAACGGCGGGGTTCAGCGGTGCGTTGGTCAGCTATCGCTTCGGCTCAAAGAGCAACATGCTGCAAGCGACCGCAAAGCGTATTCTGCAGCTCTGGCGTGAACGAATGATAGAGCCTGCACTGCACTCTGAACCGGGGCTCGACAACGTCAAGCGTATGGCACAGATCTATTTGTCTGCGGTCAAAGCGCGCTCGGATATCATGCTTGCTCAGTATCGCTTGATGCACGAAAGTTATACTGCATTTACAGAACTGCGTCCTATTTTTGAAGCCTCTGATGAGCAATCTCGAGCGGAGATTGTCATGCAGCTAAAGCACGCTCAATTGAATGGGAAGATCGACCCAGCCCTAGACTTAGAAGCCTTTGCGCTAAGCTTTGTCGGCACTCAGCACGGCATCGCTACGCAGTATTTTATTAATCCTGACGCCATGGATCTCGATCGTGTCAGTCGCTCACTCGAATATCAAATCGATATACTGCGAGTGGATCAAAAACAATAGCATCACCAACCTAGTAACCGCGTTACACGCGCCGGCCGCCCATTCAATCGCTACAATGAGAATGAGCTGGCGTCCTAGCCTAGCAGTGATTTAAGATCGAAATCTGCATCTGCAAGCAGGCTTGGATCTGGTGATATCCCCGTCGCTAATAGTCGCTTACCCAGCATAAATTCCAAGGGGCTGTTAATTGCATCGACCGCCAAAAGCTTACCCGCCTGCAAATAGAATGCAGCAAATTTTCGACTGCCTTCTATATCGCCGCGAATGACTACTTGGTCAAAGCCCTGAGATAAACCCGCAATTTGCAGTTTGAGATCGTATTGATCTGACCAGAACCAAGGGAGTGCCGAATAGGGTTGTCGCTTACCCGCAACCGTTGCCGCTGCCACCTTAGCCTGATCAACAGCATTTTGTACCGATTCCAGACGTAGCTTTCGGCCATAAATTGGATTGAAATGATACGTACAGTCGCCGACTGCGAGAATATCTGGGTGACTTGTTTCACAATATGCGTTCACGGCAATGCCGTTATCAATATCGATACCAGCCGACTCAGCTAACTCGGTATTGGGTACGATTCCAATGCCCACAATAATCACGTCTGCAGGATAAAAGACATCGTTTTTACACTGCACACCTGTGGCTGCCCCATCACCTTCGATAGACTGAATTTCCACATCCGTATGGATGATGACGCCTTCTTCGGTATGAATCCGTTGATAAAAAGCCGAAATATCAGGTGCAGTAACACGCTGAAGCACGCGTGACATCGCTTCGAGCACAGTAACCTCCATCCCCATAGCCCGCATGGCTGCCGCGCTCTCGAGTCCAATATAACCACCACCGATGATCACGGCGCGTTTTCCTGCGCCAATTCGTTCGCGGATACCATTCACATCGGCAACATCGCGCAAATAGAAAACACCTGCTTTATCCGCACCAGGCAGATTGATCTGGCGAGCACTTGAACCCGTCGCCAATACCAGCTTTTCAAACTCAATGATCTCGCCATTATCGACTGTCACCGTCTTCTCAGTGCTGTCGACTGCGACTACACGCCGCCCTAAGCGCAACGTTACATTAGCTTTTTCATAGGCCATAGCCGGCCGAATCAAAATATCCTCTAAACCTTTTTCGCCTGACAAAAACGTCTTTGATAGCGGCGGCCGATGGTAAGGTAAATGGGGCTCGTCGCCGATGAGCACAATGTCGTCTTCCCAGCCCTGTTGTCTCAGACTAACGACCAACTGCGCTGCCGCATGACTGGCACCAACGATGACACAACTTCCCATGGGGCTTTCCTTTTCGATCGAATGTTTGCTTGCGCAACGATGACTTTAGTCGCAGTAAATATCAAATTTGAACTAACCGCAGCTGATGTTCATCGTATAAAAAAGAAGCGCCAGTTTACCAGCTATCGTCATTCCTGCCATGCAGATAATACTTCGTTTAATCGACAGTTCATCACAGCGCAATAGGGCTTTATCCGCCCTATTGAAGTCGGCGGCATGCCGCTTTTAACGCTATCTTTAGCAGCGATTTACAGACATAAAAAAGCCGAGTTATCACTAACTCGGCTTTCTGACAAATGCACGCATTCAGATCGTCATCTCAAGCACACTTTAGTGCCTGCTCTGCGGGTACGTAAGGTAACGCCAATGCCTCTGCAACAGCCTGATGAGTGATCAAACCTGCATGTACATTGAGTCCATTGCGCAGATGTGGGTCTTCGACGAGCGCCTGCACGCCTTTATTCGCCAATGCAATCGCATAAGGCAAGGTCGCATTGGTCAGCGCCATTGTCGAAGTTCTGGCGACACCGCCTGGCATATTCGCAACACAGTAGTGAACGACTTCATCCACTATGTAGGTGGGGTCTTGATGGGTTGTGGCATGAGACGTTTCAAAACATCCCCCTTGATCAATTGCAACATCTACCAATACGGCACCACGTTTCATCCGTTTAACAAGATCCTTAGTGATCAATTTTGGCGCTGATGCGCCGGGAATCAACACCGCACCAATGACCAGATCAGCATCCAACACATTACTTTCAATAGCGTCTTGAGTGGAATAGATAGTCGCCACTCGACCCTCAAACAAATCATCGAGCTGCTGCAGACGTACAATTGATCTATCCAAAATTGTCACCCGTGCACCCATGCCAACCGCTATACGTGCGGCATTGCTACCCACCACACCACCACCCAGAACAACAACGTGTGCAGCCTCAACCCCCGGCACACCCCCCAGTAACATGCCGTTGCCACCTTGTGCTTTTTCGAGATGATGCGCGCCCGCTTGAACGGACATTCGCCCTGCAACTTCCGACATTGGCGCCAGCAATGGCAAGCTACTGACGTTCTGTCCAACACCGGTTACCGTTTCATAGGCGATAGCGGTAGCACCGGAGGCCATCAATAATTTTGCCTGCTCTGGATCTGGGGCCAAATGTAGGTAGGTAAATAACAACTGGCCGCCACGAAGCATTTTACATTCGTTGGGCTGCGGCTCTTTCACTTTAATAATCATATCCGCGCGCATAAAAATTTCGGCGGCGTCGGCAACCATCTCCGCTCCGGCCTCAACATAGCTACCATCGTCAAACCCAATCGCCGCGCCACCCTGCTGTTGAACAAGGACGGTATGACCATTGTGGACCAGTTCGCGCACACCGGCGGGTGTCATGCCAATACGATATTCATGGTTTTTAATTTCTTTCGGTATGCCGACAATCATCTTGAGCTTTCCTATTACGCCAATCCAACGCACTGTTGTGCACCATATTACCGATAGCAAGATACGCGTCATGGATAAATTTTTCTGCTTTTTTTTTACCATATAACTAGTTGAAAAGACCTATTATAAGCATAATAAAAGCTATAATCACTGCATTAGGAATAAAAAGCACTAACTAGATGGGCGCATAAGAACTATTAGATATTAGCGCTTTCCGGGGATCATAAAGGGAGCACATGGGTATGTCGGAAGCATCGCTCAGTCGTATCGATAACAAACTATTAAAACTTCTGCAGCGCGAAGGCCGCCTGAGTTTCGCGGAACTCGCTCGGCGCGTAGGGCTCACTACAACGCCCTGCAAAGAGCGCGTTAAACGGCTCGAGCGCGAAGGCTTTATCCGTGGCTATAAGGCTGACCTCAACCTCAGCAAGCTGGGTTCAGGCATGGTGGTGTTTATTCAAATCCGGCTACAGCGTACTTCTGCCGATGGCTTCGACGCGTTCACACAGGCAGTCAAAAAGATTCCAGAGGTCGAGGAGTGCCACTTGGTTTCAGGTAATTTTGATTACCTTGTTAAGGCGCGAGTAAAAGATATGACCGCCTATAGAGAGTTATTGGGCGGTGAGGTATTACAATTACCCGGCGTACAAGAAAGCACTAGCTACCCTGTCATGGAAGCGGTCGTCGAGGGCCCACTGATATATGAGCCCGCATAGTCACAGGGAATGCACAGTAGAAAAGCATTAGCGACACCGAGTAAATCGCATTAGCTCGGCTCCACATCGATAGAAACGGGAACACCAGGTCGGCCACACCAGTCACTCCAACTGCCGGGGTATAGTTTTGCCTCAGGTAGCGCTCCCAGCGCTCGCGATACGGCGTTGGTGCAGGCGGTCACTCCCGATCCACAATATAAAATGACTGGCTTATCCTCGGGACGGAGGCGGCTCCAGCGAGCAGATTGTGCTTCATCAGAAAGCCAATAGCCGCGCATATCAGTGGCCTCTGATGAAGGCAGGTTATACGCGCCGGGAATATGTCCCGCTATTGGATCAATAGGTTCTTGCTGCCCTGAAAAGCGCGCAGATTCTCGAGCGTCGACCAGTGTGTACACTTCTTCTGTAAGTGCCACGCGCACCGCATCAAAATGCACAACCGCATCAGTTTTGGTCCGGGCCACAAAATCTCCCTGCGCACCGATCTGCTCTACGGTATCCACCATCGTGAGACCTGCATCGTGCCAACCATTTAAGCCACCGTCCAGCAAAAGCACTTTGGGATGATCAAAATAGTGGAGCATCCACCAGGCGCGTGCGGCAAATGCCCCCCGACTATCGTCGTAAAGTACGACCCATTGGTCGGCGCTCAAGCCTTTGCTGCGCATTGTGGCCTGAAATTGCTCTGCGTCTGGCAATGGATGGCGTCCACCTGTTGCTTGCTTTGGCCCAGACAAATCTCGATTCAAATGCAAATACAGCGCACCAGGAATATGCGCGTCAGCATAGTCGTGCGCTCCCGCATTAGCATCCTGCAAAGAAAAACGACAATCAGCCAGGAAAATCGACTCACGCGCCATTAAAGCGGCCAATTCAGGTGCAGAGATCAAAATATCGCATCGCTTCATAGTGTGTACTCCCCATCAATGCTGCAGTTTACGATCGGGGCGCCAAGATGCAAATAATCCCACACTCAATCATTGAATAGCCATTCGCAAAGCTTCATTGTTCACTGTATATCTCGCAATCAAATTGAGCCTAAGGTTTTATCAACGTATGCAGTTTTCAAACTATGCGAACCGCTTCACAGCCAATAGTGGCACCGTGCAGCTCATGGATGATCTAGGTTCAGCACAACGTGCCACCGGCCCGGTCTATATGCTGGGTGGGGGCAATCCTGCACATATTCCAGCAGCAGAAGCGCTATTCAAAAACGAAATGCTCAAGCTGGTCAATAATGAACGGAACTTTGGTAAAGCCATCGGAGAGTATGATTCCCCCCAGGGGAATGGGGCTTTTATCAAAGCCCTCGCTGATTTGCTAAGGAAGCGATTTGGCTGGGAGGTAGGACCAGAAAACATTGCTATCACCAATGGCAGTCAGAGTAGTTTTGGGATTTTATTTAATGTTCTGGCGGGACAATACCCCGACGGCAGCTTTCGCAAAATAATGCTGCCACTCACTCCGGAATATGTAGGCTATAGCGACGTCGGCATTCATGAACAGCCTATTTTTGAAGGTCATCGACCTACCATCGAAAAGCTTGAAGACGGATTTTTTAAATACCGCGTCGACTTCGACAGCTTGACTATTGATCAGCGCTACGGTGCTGTCTGTGTGTCACGCCCCACCAATCCGACCGGCAATGTCATCACCGATGATGAGCTCGCAGAGCTTGCTCGCCGTTGTCAGGCTGCAGACGTTCCGCTGATTATTGACGGTGCCTATGGTGTGCCTTTCCCCGGGATTGTCTTTAGCGATGCAACGCCATTATGGAATGACAATATCATTCTCTGTCTGAGCCTATCAAAGCTGGGATTACCCGGACTGCGAACCGGCATCGTCATTGCACAACCCGAAGTAATCCAGCTAATTAAAAATGCCAATGCGATAAACAGTTTGGCGCCTGGCCGTATAGGCCCGTCACTAGTAACCTCAATGATTGAAGACGAGTCATTACTCACCCTTTGTGATGAAGTTGTTCGTCCTTTTTACGCCGAAAAAGTACATCGTGTGATCGACATCATTAAAACACTGATGCCGGATCTTCCCGTTCAGATTCATAAGCCTGAAGGCGCTCTCTTTGTATGGTTATGGTTCGAGGACTTGCCAATCCACTGTAATGCGTTATACCAACGCTTAGTAAAAGAGGGTGTCTACGTTATTGCGGGACATCATTTTTACCCAGGACTCGACGACGATTGGCGACACAAGCAAGAGTGCATCCGCGTCAACTACGCCGGCGAAGAAAGTGTGGTTCGACGCGGCTTGGAGATTATTGCTGAACAAGTCCGCGACATATATCGGGCACAAGGTTGATCCCCCGAACCGCGCGATAAACATTAACTAGCGCTATCCTTCAACCTCCGTACAAGGAACGATTATGAAGAGAACACTCATCGCACTGGCAGCAATTATCATACTGAGCCTCGTTATTTATAGTCAGCGAGCAATTATCGCCGAGCGCGTTATGGCCAAGGGACTGGAAGCACGTATGGGTAGCGATCTAATTGCTGGCCTTGAGGATGGATTACACCTCGCGCTTTGCGGTGCCGGCGGCCCCTTGCCTGCGCCTAACGCATCGGGATCCTGTGTCGCTGTTATCGCTGGCCAGCGACTATTTGTGGTCGACGCAGGCACCGATGGGGTGCGTAATTTAGCCCGCATGGGCTATCCTGCCGGGAGCGTTGAGGCCGTCTTCCTCACCCATTTCCACTCAGACCATATTGATGGCCTGGGGGAGCTGGCAACCTTGCGCTGGGTCAGCACAGCGAATACCGAGCCACTTCCGGTCTACGGCGCAACCGGTGTGGAACAAGTAGTCGCGGGATTTAATGCTGCCTACAGCCTCGATGCCCAATATCGTCATAATCATCATGGTGACGTGGTCGCACCTATCAGTGGAAGTGGCATGCAAGCCGTCGCGTTTGACGCACCAGAGCTCGGTGAGCTGCGAACGCTCATCGACGACGGCGAAGTCAAAATAGACATGCTGGCCGTTGATCATGCGCCTATTAAGCCCGCTGTTGGTTATCGCTTCAGTTACAAGGATAGGTCCTTATTGATTACCGGCGACACTGTGAAACTCGCCAATATCGCGCAATTTGCACAGGGAACTGATCTATTAGTACACGAAGCGCTAGCCCCTAATCTGGTTAACATGATGCATCTTGCGGCAACGACAACAGGCAATGACGTCATGGCTAAAATTACTCACGACATCCTTAATTACCACACCAGTCCCATAGAAGCCGCCGAGACAGCTCGCGATGCAGGTGTCGGTCACCTCCTGTACTACCACATTGTTCCACCCATCATTTTTCCTGGCCAGGAAGCTTTATTTCTCAATGGCGCGGAAGATATTTTTGGCGATTACACGGTTGGTCAGGACGGCACTGCTTTTTCACTGCCAGCAGGCTCAGATAAAATTATTCTGACTAGCAAAGGCTTGTAGCCTCTCGGCTAATCGGTAAGTTAGTGACCCTTAAAAGCAGCCACCTGGGTATTGGGCGTAAAGACTATTTAGAGCCCTTGTATTTGCGTCGCATTAATCGTCATAAGCTTCCGCTAAGAGCGATTGATTCGCGCGAATCATTGCGGCAATTTCGTCAACATAGATCTGTCCGCGCTGCGAATAGCCCAGCAGACCTGCCGCCAGAACATCCCCCGCTAAGGACTGACCTGCCGCGCGACTTTGCGCGCGTAAAAGTCGAAATTTTCTATAGCGCTGATGTGTATTAAGATTATTCATATAGCGTCGAACAGACTCGGACACATCATCAAATTTAGCCACCTCATAGCGCTCACCCTCGGGACGTCGTTTTGGCACTGCGCCACATCCGGGCCTGTAGCACCACTGCCCAAACAAGTTGTTGTAGTTCACTGCAAAGCGAGATCGTCCCCAGCCCGATTCTTTAGCTGCCTGAACAAGGGCAATATCAGCAGGCACAATATCTACTCGCTGCCAGAGCTTCGTCAGTAGCGCCATCGTCGTTAAGCCGGCATCATCCAATTCATAAAGTTTGCTAAGCGCCGTGAGTTTCCGCTCTGACAGCCAGCCTAATTTATGCGTATTATCGAACTCCGAACGCAGCGCTGTTAGCGTGGCTCGATCAGCCAAAATGGTATTATTCTGGTAGTCGACAATTGGAAGCATATGGTCATAGAACGCACGCTTCATAGTGCTGACGTCCTTAATTGCGACAAAGTCTGGCAAGCCGCCAAATGACTCACTGCATGCAAAGACAAGCAATAACGCGAAGGACAGAGCGGAAAATTTTTGACGGTCATTTTTAATTAGCATTGTCCTATGCTAACGCAGGGAGATAGGCGTAACAACATGCCTTATAAGCAGTCATATCTTGCTCATAGGATACTGTGCTAATTTCATGGACTGCGAGCAATCCTCGCCCCGCCAATCAATGTTGTTGATCGCAGACAGGATCGAACATGAACAAAGATAGCGCCACGATCGGTACACCGGGCATTCCCTGGGGAGATGCCGAAACTACACTATGGCGCCAGCGCCAAACGACTAAACGCGCTTATACAACGGAAGTTCTGCAACAACGATCAGCAGTGCCTATCCGTTTTGTTATGCAGCAATATGGTGAACTGAATAATACCGGCAAACACTATCCTTTGATGGGCTTTATCAGTGCAGATTGGCAGCATGATCGGCCGACAATTTTGATCACAGGTGGTGTCCATGGTTATGAAACGAGTGGTGTTCAAGGCGCCATGCGCTTTCTGATAGCCCATGCGGACGAGCACAGTCAGGATTTCAACTTTGCCATAGCCCCCTGTATTAGCCCCTGGGGGTATGAAACTATCAATCGATGGAACGCCAGTGCGATAGACCCAAATCGGTCGTTCGTTGAAGGCAGTAGTTGTGATGAATCGGCAAAACTGATGGCTTGGGTGGCAAGCCTACCCGGCGAGATCCTGGCGCACTTTGATCTCCATGAAACTACCGACACCGACAACAGCGAGTTTCGTCCGGCACTGGCCGCACGGGATGCAACTGAGCAAGATGTTTATAGCATCCCCGACGGCTTTTATTTAGTGGGCGACAGTCAACTCCCCGCACCCGACTTCCAGCGAGCCATTATTCAAAGTGTAGAGCGCGTGACGCATATCGCCTCTGCCGACGATACGGGGCTCATCATCGGCGTGCCGATTGAACAGCACGGCGTGATCAACTACGACGTGGCCAGACTGGGGCTCTGCGCAGGATTGACCCAAGCGCCCTTTAAAACAACCACTGAAGTTTATCCTGACAGTTCGCGGGTTGACGCCGAAAACTGTACGCAGGCACAGGTTGCCGCGATATGCGGTGGCATCCATTATCTGAAGCGTTATCTGAACGGATAATCTGGTAACAGAGTCGCCCACTCACCCGCTGAAAAACGATACTCGCTGATCAAAGTGGTGTCATCGGCAACGATCACCATAGCTCGCTCGACACCAGAGCAGATGGCTGAGTTAATCCTCTCCAGTGTTTTAGCCAAGCGTTTTTCTGGCTAGGATTTAAATAGCCGCCATTGCTCAACCTGCTGCGACGCAGTCAGTACCAACAGTCCTGCCAAAATACCCAAGTTTTTGACAAAATTCTGGAGCTCATGTTTCTGATCTGCTTCCGGGTAGCTGTTCCAAAAGTCGTGCATACCGATATTTATCAGCAAGGTCATACCGACAAACATATACGCCGCTTCTTTGACGCGAAACCCGGCAATCAGACAAAGTCCACCACCAATTTGTAATGCTGTTGTCAAAGGCAGCAGTAGCTCCACCATCGGGATGTTGTGTAATGTCATATAGCCAAGCATGGCTTGATAGCTCGTAATTTTTGTTATTCCTGGCACCAAAAAATACAGTCCCAGCAAAATACGCCCTAATGTTATTGCGTTGCGATCCATCGTGAAGCTCCTCAAATGAGCTGTGCTTTAATAACTTAGTTTTCGTTAACTTGCCAACATGAGTTGAGCATTTACACGATGTTTTTACAATAACTTTACGCACGCCACCTTAAGCCCGGTGACAATCTGCAACCCAAAAAACGTGTTTTACATCTCAGCGGGAGCCGTCGATTTTTGTGTGGCGCGAATCTTTTTACTTTAAGCTGCAACGATGATTATTTTGATCTCGCTTATCGCTATCTGGGTGCTGCTGCTGTGGCTTATGATCGCCGACGAATACCGATATTATGCGGCGGTAAAAATGCTAGAGCCCGAAATCTGGCGCCAGCTTGGAGCGCCACACTGGCTCAAGGTACCGGTCGTATTTGTTTCTCCTGACGGCGCGAAGCTACTGAAAGCCATTGCACATCCCAACGTGCAGGATCTAGCCAAGCGGCATTACAGATCGGGAAGCGTATTCTTTGGCTACACCATGTGTGTATTAGCTGGCGCTACTACTTATTTTACATTCGCCGTCTAGCCTGTAGACCTCGAGCCATAACCACACCCAGTTGCTCAGTAATGGATGCGTCCAGCTACCTCAGTACGTCGCATCATTGATCTCAAGCCACTGTCACCGATAATATTCGGCCACCTGCGCATCGTACACCGCCGCTACCAGTGGCTCGCCACACATAGGCGGCAAAGCAGCACACCCGTATCACAACCATCAACTACGAACCCAAAGCGCGATTAATCACCTTAAATACGTCTCACCGAAGGGCGTTGAAGCGACGCGTCGATTTCATGCTGATCACGAGACAGGTCACCAGGGTGTGTCTATGGACCATTTCGACAGCGGCTAAAACGACTTTCTGTGGCGTTCACAAAGCCTACCTATAAACCTTAGATAGCGATTTATCTCTCGCTAACGCATGACGATAAAAGTCACGATAGTAACTACGTGCAAACAACGTATCGAATTCAGCAAGCTGGGTCGTTAAATTACTCGTTTCACTCTCCGAGCCCACTCCGCGAACCGTGCGGCGTAGTGTGCGCTCAATCGTCCTGTCGTAGATCGATCCGATCACGCTATCAATGCCATTGAAGTACTGGTAAATGGACCCCTTCGTGACACCCGCATGCCCAGCAATTAGACTCATTGTTACCCTGTCAGCCTCTGTGCGCTCAAACACCTCAAGGCAAGCTTGCTGAATAGACATAACGAGCATCTTAGAACGTGATTGCTGCGGATACTTGCGCGGTTTCGGGGGCCGGTAGCAATTCAGTGTCATCTTATAATGAGCATCCACAATACCTAGGCGACTTTGCATTTTAGTCTGCATGAAACTCCTATTTTACTCGCCGACACATCAAATGGTTCCATTAATCCATCTCGCATACACAGTGCTCACATTGTCTCAGGACGTCGCCAGTGATGGCTGCAACCATAGAGAAGCGCTAAAGCTTTTTAAGCAAAAGAATCAACGTCCTTAACCATTCAGAGCCAACATGCTTCGCCACTTTATTTAGACCGGTATTTAAAAACCCGGTATTTTCTTAAGCGACTAGCCCCGTAGTCTTGGTAAGACTTTGTTCGCAATATACTCCAACCGACGGTTGCCAGACTCGACACTTTCACCCGGGAACTGCGCCCAAAAATGAATATCTGAAATCATAGGATAGGCTTCAATCATCGCACTCAATTTCTCTACCGCCATATCGGCATCCCAAAGCTCATAGAGCCCGTTTTCGATTGCCGCACGTGCATTGGGAAATAACGGTGTCTTATCCGGCGGACCAAAAGCACCCCAACGAATATATTCATTAGATTGATAAAGCACATGGTCCCCTACTTTCTCGGCTTCTGCCTCAGGGTCTTCAGCAATAATCGCCCAACAACCCAATATGATATTACCCTCAGAGGGTGACTTACCATTATTCTTGAGCGCCTCTACATAGGTATCCATTCCGATACCACCCGTGCAAAGAAATCCATCAGCAATCCGAGCAGCGCGATCAATCGCTGGCGGCGCCATTCCTCCGAGCAAAACTTTCGGGGCGCGCTTTGGTACCGGCGTAATTTTTAGATCGCCCACAGAAAACCGCTTACCCTCAAAGTTTACCGGCTCACCAGACCATGCTCTTCGCAATATTTCTATCCCCTCTTCAACCAAGCTAGGTCGATGAGATATTTTGCGGCCGAACTGGTTAAATTCTAATTCCCGGTACCCAATACCAACGCCCAGATCAAAGCGCCCACCCGTCAGGAGAGACAGTGTTGCCGAGTCTTCTGCTATACGAATAGGATCAGCTATGGGCAGCAACATTAAGTTCGTACCAAGCTTCATAGTCTTGGTACGCGCGCCAATAGCCGAGTGAATAATCAGGGGGGACGGCGTGTAGCCATCTTCACAAAAGTGATGTTCTGTCAGCCAAACAGAATCAAAACCCATTCCCTCTGCAGCAACAATTTGATCGATGCGTTGCGAATAAAACAACTCGAAATCTATTTGCCACGGCTGGGGATTACGGAAGTCATACCACAATCCAAAATTCACATTATTTGACATAAACCCTCTCCGGTTAGTAGGCCTTGCTTAAAAATTGAAGTAGTGTTTCGAGATATTTTTCACGTTCTTCGATGAAGGGTGCATGCCCGCTATCAGGTAGCTCGACGCCCGACGCATGTGGGTGATTTTCCGCTACCCATCGCGAAATTTCTGGTGCAACAAATCCGTCCTGTCCACAGATATACGAAAGAATAGGGACGTTGATCTCAGCCAAGATATCTCGCTGATCAAGGTGCGCCAGCTGACCTAGCGTCGCCGATGCCCTGGCAGCCGATCCGATAAAACAATCTGCCATCCAGCTAAGCAATGCATCTGAAATAGGTTTGGCACAAACAGCGTGGGAGAGCCCGGTAAGAAAATTGATGCGATCGTCATCCATCGCGGCAACAGTGGCTTCAACATCGGATGCCATACCTCCCAGAGCAAGGTCAGGCTTTTGGGTGTATACGGGACTCGCACCCGCGGTGAGCACTAATCCTCGACAACGAGAACCCAGCATATGTGACGCCTTGGTAGCGACAGCGCCGCCAAGAGACCAACCATTAATCACGACTGAGCTGAGCGACAGCGCTTCAACTAAAGCCACAACATCACCCGCAATGGCATCAATACCCATATCGGCGAAATCATGATCAGAACGGCCACATCCTCGGTGATCCAGCGTGATCACCCTGATACCCTCGTTAAGTAGTGGTATGAGTACGCCATCCCATACTCGGCCACTCATGCCCCAACCGTGAATCAGTACTAATGCCTTGTCGCCCGCACCATTGTCCTCGTAATAAATAGACTTACCACCATCGACTACTAATCGCGCCATTTTCAATGCCTCGCATGTTTTAGGTAAAAAATCTGCACTTCTTCTAGATAAGTAAAAAACGGGTCAATATCGAGCGATTCGGATGCAATCACCCATTGATAAATGGTTCCAAACATCGTCGCACAGTAGCCGATAGCAAAATTGTCAATATCAATGTCTTTGCTAACCTCGCCTTTCTCTACTGCCTGTGCCAGCCAGCGTCTTACGTCACGCCTATAAATTTGATGGTGTTGCGCAAGGGTTGCGCGAATCCCAGATTCCTCGCCCAACGACTCATACCAGAGAATGTACATGGCGCGAAGGTAGTTAGATTCTCGCTTAAAGATGTCTCTCTGAGCACGGATCGCCATTTGCAGCGCATCGAGACCGGTTTTACCTTTGACATAGTCGCCAATATGCGCTTTCCAAAGCTCATCAAATTTAACAAAGAGCTCCATCCACAAGCCGTCTTTCGACCCGAAGCGATAGCTCGCTAAACCGCGACTATAGCCGGCAAACTCACCAATATCTTTCAAGGTCGTCTTTGCTGTGCCTCTTTCGTTAATCAAGGTAATGGCGGCTTCAAACATGCGTTTATCTGATTGAGCACTGCGCTCTGTCTGCTTGTTTGATGTGACATTGAGCTTTTTTACGATGGTTTTCTCAGGCAAACCAATATCCTCCTTGTGTGCTTACGCACGCACTGTCAATCTCTGACAGTTTCAGCAACGATGTCCCCGCGCGAAAGCAAATCGCGCAGCTTCTTCTTATCGAATTTCCCAACGCTTGTCTTGTCTATCATCCTAGTGATACACCAGTATTCAGGTATCCAAAACCGAGCAACACGATCAGCGAGAAAACTGCGAAGGTCGGCTGGTGTGACATCAGAGTCCGACTTCCTAACCACAATGGCCAAAGGTCGTTCTTGCCATCGCTCATCGGGAATGGATATCACGGCAACTTCTGCAACCCCGCTATGCTGCGATATGGCATCTTCTAAGTCCAAAGATGATATCCACTCACCACCAGATTTAATGACATCTTTAATACGGTCGGTAAGCTGGACGTAACCTTTTTCATCTATGCAGCCAAGATCACCTGTCCGCAGCCAACCATCCGTCGTAAAAGCATCACTTTCAATGTTTAAATAGGCACCTGCAACCCAGGCACCACGCAACTGTAGTTCGCCAATGGCCTCACCATTTTGCGGCAGCGATTGGTTGTTCTGATCAACTATACGTACGCTAATTCCTGGAACTGGTCTACCGCTCTTTATTCGCCAAGATGTCTCGCTCATACCACCCAAATCTTTAGGGGGATGGGACAATACACACATCGGACTGGTTTCTGTCATGCCCCAACCCTGTATGACAGGCACATCCCATCGGGCTCGCACTGATTCAATCAGTGCGGATGGTACGGCCGACCCACCGCAAACAATGGCTCTAAAACAACTTAAATCCAAACTGCTCGCATCATCCGCACGCAGCAAGTCGCCTAAAATAGTGGGCACCAGCGCGGTCAGCGTGGGGCGCGTTTCCTGAATCATAGTTCTCAAGTGGTCTATCTGAGTATGCGGACCCGGCATAATCATATCGGCGCCTGACATCCAGCCGCTATAGGGGAAGCCCCAAGCATTAGCATGGAACATCGACGGCAACATGAGAATAGTATCTCGCTCACAAACACCGAAGCTGTCGACGGATCGTGAGGCAAGTGCATGAAGATACGTGGTCTTTTGACTGTAAACGATGCCTTTGGGATTGCCCGTAGTACCGCTTGTATAACAAATGCCTGCGGCCTGATTTTCATCTATTTCGGGCCATTCGAAATTATCGGCAGCGCCCGCTAAGAAAGCGTCTAGAGAAATGACGCGATCATCATTCGCTAAAAGTCCCATGGGCTCTACAACAATGATCCTTTCAACATCGGGGATCTGTGGGAGCACATTGACGAGCTGCTCCTCCAGACGACCGTCAACGATTAAATACCGATCACCCGCATGATTGATAATGTAGCTTATTTGTTCTGCAGCCAGCCTACAGTTGAGGGTATGCATGACTCCGCCCATGGAAGGCACACACAGATAGACACCTAAATGCACAGCACTATTCCAAAGGAACGTGCCGACACGATCGCCAGACCGCAATCCTGCGGAGCCGAGCGCAGACGCTAGCCTGCAGGCGAGCGCCTCAATCTCGCCATAGCTTTGCCAGCGGACTGTTGCACCATCGTATTCACCGATACGACTCGATGCGAAATGCCTTCTTCCGTAATCAAATAAAGTGGGTACACCTAGCGGAGTGTGCATCATTGTACTCAGCATAATGTTACCAATCACCCGACGCGGCTCGCTCGGCGTCACGTAACAAAGCGGGGACATTGTACTCCAACGCTGCAGCATACTCAGACTGCACTTTACCCTGGTGATACAAGCAATAGGCGCCTTCCACAATGCCTGCGAGGCGCCAAGAGGCGAGCGCAATGTAATAGTTCATATGCTGCAGTGAGCGTCCCGTCAATTCTGCCCAGAGGGCTGCTAGATGATGACGATCGACAACACCTGGCTCCCTCGAAATTGCCTGCAATCGACCAAACGCAGGTGGCATAGAGGAACGGTTATCACCCCAAAATAGCAATGCCAATGCAACATCCATATTGGGATCACCCACCGTCGCTAATTCCCAATCTATAATCGCGTTAATCCGCGGCTCATGGATGTCAGCCAGCGTATTGTCTAAATGATAATCACCATGAATCAGCGCAGGCCGCTGAGTCTCGGGCATATTTTTCGTCAACCAGTCAGACAGTTCGAAAAACAAGGGGAGATCGCGAACAGAAGCGTCGCTGCGGACACTGGTCCATCGATCAATCTGACGACCCACGAAATTATCGGGTCGCCCGAGCGTCTCGAGACCCGCAGTTGGCCACTCAATACTATGGATGGCGGCTAACTGCCTCATCAAATCTTCGCCCAAAAGATTAGTTGCTTTAACAGGGTCTGAATAATTACTGGGCAAGACATCCGTAATCGAAACACCAT
The DNA here is from genome assembly GCA_963926105.1 of uncultured Luminiphilus sp. Classification (GTDB taxonomy): domain Bacteria; phylum Pseudomonadota; class Gammaproteobacteria; order Pseudomonadales; family Halieaceae; genus Luminiphilus. Next base: position 29,772 of record CAWUVW010000040.1, read on the forward strand.
CAACCCACTCCTGAACTAGAAACGGTCGCCCTATCACGGATAGATCATCACACCAGGCATAAATTTTTGGCGCCTTTACACGTCCAGCGACTAAAGCTAGCACCTTTGACTCACGCTCAATACCGCGAGAAGAATTCGATGAAATAGCTTCTGCGGGAGGAGTGCGAACGACACAAACATTGCGCTCATCACCAAACCGCCAGGTGAGATTGGAGTTCCCCCCACTCAATGCACCTATATACCGAGTGCCATGCCAACCCAGATGAAGATTCAGCCAACTGCATATTTTTTCATGTATATCGCTCACTCGCCCACCACACCAAAGCTTGAGAGCAGGCCTCCATCTACAGGGATAACTGCGCCTGTCATGTAGCGACTCTGACTGACCCAGTAGACGACAGTCGCAATTTCATCGTCTCTTCCTAATCGCCCAATGGGAATTTTGCTTTTCATTGTTTCCAGAGCGGTGCTGCTGAGTCCAGATGTCATTTCGGTAAGCACTAAACCGGGTACCACGAGATTCACAGTAATGCCCTTCCTCGCCAACTCAATGGCCAGCGCCTTAGTCATGCCAGACAAACCCGCCTTGGACGATGCATAGGCGACGTCTCCCGGAAAGCCTCGAAAGCCGACCACCGCACCAATATTAATGATGCTGCTACCCTCTGAGAGATGCGCCGCCGCTGCCCTAACAATATTTAGTGCGCCGGTAAGATTAACGTCAATGACCTCTTGCCAAGCCGCTTGCGCGAGACGCGCTACGCGACCGCCCCGATGCACTCCCGCATTATTGACGACCACATCAAGGCGACCAAAGTGATCCACCGTAGTCTGCACCAGATTCAGTGCAGACTCAGGATCACTGACATCTGCCTGAAGGCCCAAAGCGCCCTCACCTAGCTTTTCGGCCTGCGCAAGCGCCGCGTCACTCCTCGCGGCTAACACCACTCGACATCCGTTACGATGTGCCTCAGCTGCTATCGCTGCACCAATACCGCGTGACGCCCCGGTAACTAACCAAACAGGAGCTTCATTCATAGGATCATCACTCTTTTTCCTTATGTATTGGCAACAAGCGCTAAAGTGTCGACGATTTCTTTACGTTCACGTTGCTTGTTTGCGTAAAGCAAGTTTAAACTACCAAGCAGATTTGGCAAGCCCAGCGCGCCCCTTCTACTGGTAAAATCGGAAGAAAAAACTTTATATCCCAAACAATCGTTTTAAGGAGTAACAAATGGCTTGGTCATTCGAAACCGACCCAACCTTTCAAGCATCCCTAGATTGGATAGCAGAGTTCACGCGCGATGAGATCGAGCCTTTGGACTTGGTGTTCCGGGAGCCTGGTGATCCTTGGGATCCAAAATCGCCCGCTGCAGCCGCAATGGCTCCGCTCAGGGAGATAGTGAAAAGCAAGGGCTTATGGGCCTGCCATCTGGAACCCGAACTGGGTGGCCAGGGTTATGGCCAAGTGGCGTTAGGCTTAATGAATGAGATTTTGGGCCGAAGTCGATTCGGCCCAAGCGTCTTCGGATGTCAGGCACCTGACTCTGGTAACGCGGAAATTCTGGCAAAATTCGGCACAGCCCAGCAGAAAGAACGCTTCTTGAAACCACTGCTGAACGCAGAAATCGCCTCTTGCTATTCTATGACCGAGCCGCAAGCAGGGGCAGATCCCGGTGAGTTTTTGTGCACCGCAACACGCGATGGCGACCACTGGGTCATCAATGGCGAGAAATGGTTTGCCTCGCACGCCCGCTTCTCGGCATTTTTGTTAGTCATGGTCGTTACCAATCCGAATGTACCCATTCACCAAGGCGCGTCAATTTTCCTCGTTGAGCAAGGTACGCCCGGCATGGATATTATCCGCAATTCTGCTGTGGGCCCTTACGTTGAGCAGGGTGATGGCGTTCACGCTTACATTAAGTTTGAGAATTGTAGAGTCCCCGCTGAAAACTTACTCGGCCAGGAAGGAGATGGATTCCTAGTCGCCCAAACACGACTCGGTGGCGGCCGCGTCCATCACGCCATGCGAACTGTGGGTGTGATCAAAAAAGCGCTCGATATGATGTGTGAACGCGCGCTTAGTCGGCGAACAAAAGGCGAACTCCTCGCTGACAAGCAGATGACCCAAGAAAAAATCGCCGACGCCTATACCATGATGATGCAATACCGCTTGCACGTGCTCTATACCGCTTGGCTTATCGACAAGCACAAAGAGTACAACCGAGAGGTGCGCAAAGAAATCGCCGCCATTAAGGCTGCCACGCCCAAAGTCCTACTTGAGGTCGTCAGCCGAGCCATGCACCTTCACGGCAGTCTAGGCAGCTCTGACGAAACGCCGTTGGTCACAATGTGGGCAAACATCCCGGAACTAGGTGTTGTAGATGGCCCCACCGAAGTACATAAAATTGCCGTCGCTAAGGCCGTACTGCGCGGCTATACAGCGCATGATGATCTGTTCCCCTCGTACCACACACCGACACAAAGAGAAAAGGCACTCTTAAAATATGGCCATTATCTGGATGTGTAAAAGTCTTTCGCCGACTAAGTATCGTGATTTACAGCATAGACCCTTAGTCCGATGCGATGGCCCATGGCCCGTCTTCAGCGATCGCGCACTTTAACTGGGATCTATGTTATGAAAATTTTATTTACCTTAATCCTGCCGCTCCTTGCCATGGTAGTAGAGGCTGCTGAACGCGGTGGACAGGACATTTATAATGCGCAATGCACCAGCTGCCACAGCAGTAGTCTCCGAGGATCCGCTCATGGTGCGGCGCTGATAGGTGCCGTATTCACTGATAAGTGGCAAAACCGCGACGCATCAGAACTCTACGAGATCAGTCTGAGCCAGATGCCGCCGGGGGAATCACACACACTTTCCCCAGAGGACCATGCATCTGTCGTACGCTTCATTGTGCTAGAGAGCGCAGCGGCGCTTGAGGGTACTAAATTATTGGCTAGTCTTGACGCGCTGGGCACCACATCGAGTCAAGTACCCGATGCTATTGAATTCGCAGCTGCAGTTAGCATCATGGACATTGCACGTAACATGGGGCAGTTCAACAACCAGTCAGTTGCTGATTTCAGACCTGTCACTGAGGCTGAGCTAAGCTCACCTAACGATGGTGACTGGCTCAACTGGCGGCGCACTCGCGATGGTCATGCACACAGTCCGCTAACGGCGATCAACCGTGACAATGTGCACACCTTAAAGCTAAGTTGGTCAATGGCCATGCACAAAGGGAGCAACCAAGGCACGCCCATCGTCCGCGATGGTGTTATGTTCCTGACCCACGCCAATAATAAAATTCAAGCGCTCAATGCCAGCAATGGCGATCTTATCTGGGAATACCAATACGAATTCCCCAAAGAAGCCCGGCTTCTCGGTGGGCCAACGCGCAACATAGCCATTTATCAAGAAAAATTATTTTTAGCCACCTATGACGCGGCGATAGTGGCGATCAGCGCAGCAACAGGCAGGCCACTGTGGCGTACCGAAAAGGCGGATTATCGGGAAGCCTATACACATAGTGCTGGGCCAATTATCGCTAATGGCATTGTGGTTAGCGGGATCAACGGCTGCGAATTTTTTACTGAAGATGGGTGTTTTATCACCGGACACGATCCCGATACTGGCAAAGAACTATGGCGCACATCAACCTTAGCCCTACCCGGCACACCCGAGTACGCCACTTGGGGTGATATTGAACCCGATAGGCGCGGTGGTGGTGATGTGTGGATATCGGGCTCTTACGATGCAGCACTAAATCTTGTTTTCTTTGGTACATCTCAACCGAAGCCCTGGGCTGCTGTCAGTCGCGGCATGAGCGTTGACGATGCTGCGCTCTACACCAATTCCACCATCGCACTTAACCCCAATACGGGAGCAATTGCTTGGTACTTTCAGCATATTCCAGGCGAAACGATCGACATGGAGGTCGGCTTCGAACGTATTCTAGCTGACATCAATGGCGAAAAGACGGTACTGACCGTCGGTAAAGACGGCATTCTCTGGAAACTCAATCGCCAGACGGGCGACTACATCGCGCTGCATGAAACCATGGATCAAAATATCTTTGATGTGGATAAAGCCACGGGGCAGTTAACTTATCGACCCGATATTGCGAATGCCCAGATTGGCGAATCCTTCACTGTCTGCCCTGGCATCTATGGCGGACACAACTGGCAGTCTGCTAGTTACGATGCGAACCAGAACATGCTGTTTCTGCCACTGCATCAACTCTGCTCTACCATGACGCCGCGCAAAGTAGATTTACAACCCGGTGGCGGTGGCTACGGTGCCGATGTTGCCACTTATCCGATCCCCGGAAAAGAGCGCATGGCGGGCAAACTGGTTGCTGTCAACGCATTGACCATGACGGAAAAATGGGCCATAGAGCAAGAAGCGCTATTTCTAAGCGGCTCAGTCGTGACTGATGGTGGACTGCTGTTTATCGGCGATCTAGACCGGCGCTTCAGGGCTATTAATACTGACACCGGCGAAACCCTGTGGTCGACACGCCTACCCGCGCCGGCCCACGGTTACCCGGTTACCTACAGCGCCGATGGCCGACAGTTTGTTGCTATTCCGACCGGCATCGGTGTTTTTAGGGCACTGACCGCAGCAATTTTTCCCGACATCTACCAACCACCCGATGGGCAGGGTATTTACGTTTTTGAGCTTATTGAAGACTAAAAAAAGGGCATCCCCTTCGGGATGCCCTCATACTATTAGCCTGCTGGGTTAAAGCGTCGCTATAAACCAGACTTCCCACCCTCTCGCATCACGGGCTGATACTCTGCAAAATTAGGATCGCCTGGCGTAGATCCGGTCGTCAAACCGGCATCGACAGTTAATGTATGTCCACTGGTATAGCCAGAATCATCACTAGCGAGCCATAACGCTGCATTGGCCACATCATCCGCCGTACCGGCCCGACCCGCCAAAGGAGAGCCGCTCGCCAACAACGCTAGGGTATCGGCTAAATTGGTGTGATCGCCCGTCGTCGCCGCAGCGACCATTGGCGTTGCCACAGCAGAGGCCGCGATACAATTGACTCTGACACCAAAAGATCCCACTTCCGCTGCCAAGTTCTTGGTAAGACCCACAACAGCATGTTTTGCCGCCGCATAGGCATGTGGCCCCAACCCCCCCATCACGCCCGCAGTACTGGACATACTGATAATAGAGCCGCGACGCGCCTGCTTCATATGCTTTGAGGCATGCTTCATACCGTAAAATACGCCATTCAATAGAATATCAAGCGTGAACTTCCACTCGTTCGTCGGGGTGGTCTCCATCGGTCCAATAGCACCGACAATGCCTGCATTATTAAACATAACATCAATACGGCCATACGTTTGCACTGCCGCATTGATCAAGGCTTCCACATCTTCCTCGCAAGTGACATCACAGCGCAGGCCTATCGCATGACCATCGAGAGATTCAACAAACTCATTGAGCAAATCTTCTTGGATATCCCCAAGAACCACCTTTGCACCATGTGCTACAAACTTGCTAGCAGTCGCCGCACCGATGCCACTCGCGCCACCGGTAATGACGGCCACTTTACCCGCTAATCGTTGTTCCACTACAAAACTCCCCTACTAAGCCATTTCCAATGATTACACCGAAGGTAGCTTATAAATAAAGTCATCCGGATAGCGCTGACCGATTGTTTGCTGGTCAATACCCGCCGTTCCCCGCGAGGTCGGTGCCTCAAGTCTCATCCAGTCAGTCATGCCTGTTCGATGCACAATTTTCCAAATGCCATCGCGTAACTCAAATTTATCCAAGTAACGTCCACCGACAAAAAAGTCCATTTCTGTCTCAAATGCATCGGCAGACGCCAGCGGGTCACCTAAAGCGCGCATGCGGTGGAACGCCGTGAAATAAGTCTCCGCGGTAGCGGCAGTGTCACTTGTTAGATCAATCAGCGTGTTACCCAGCTGGTGCTGAGTCCTAATGTGGGTTCTCAATACCTGAAACGCAAATCTCACGAAATCACCTGGGTCAGCCTCAGTTGCCAGCCGCGCAGGGTCCGAAGATGGACCCTGATAAAAGTGATTGTGAGTTGAATCAGGGTGGAATAGCTCACGCAGCATTGCTTCGTCTAACCGATCAATAGCCCGCGCATAGCGGGCCGTGACCTCATAGATTTCTTGCTTAGCAACTAATTGCGCAAGCGCGTCCATAGCTTTAGTTTCCAAAGTTATAGACGATTTCCGCGCCAATGGTAGTTGGCGGACGCGTCGCCGCATAAGACCAGAGTCCTGCAACGTCATATCCATGCGTATAGCCATCTTCATCGGTCAGGTTACGACCAAATACGCTCAACCTTAAGCCATCAATTTCCCAGTTCACCGAAGCATCAAGCAGATGCTGATCATCGTTCTGCAATTCGGGAGAATTGGTCACGTTGACGTAATGCTCACCAAGGAAGTGGTAAGCGCCACGGACCCAAACCCGGCCATTAGACATCGGCCATTCATAGGTTGCATCAATAGTCCCTGTAAAGTCAGGCGCTCTTCGGAACTCTAGATAACTCAGGTCGCTAGTCTCTCCACTTACACCGTCTGTGTATTGAAAGTCATCGTAACCAGTATCGAGATATCCAACGTTCGCGCGCAACGTCAAGCCGTCGCCAAGCACCGCCTGAGCTTCGAGCTCTACGCCCCAAATAGTGGCATCTGAAGCATTGGTCACGATAGTTTTTTGCCCAGTCCCTGTATCCGAGGGAAGCTGCAGTTCCTCTTGCTTATCGTCATATGCCATGTAGAAGACAGCGCCGTTGAAGCGCAGTCGGTTATCATCGCTTTGCGACTTAAATCCGATTTCAAAGTTATTGACTGTCTCGGGATTGTACGCCTGCGTCGCTTCTTCAGCCGAGTTTACTCGACCGTTAAACCCACCTGCGCGATAGCCTGACGAGTAAGTAGCATAAGTCATTAGCCCCTCTCCCATTTGGTATCGAAGACTCGCTCGCGGCGTAAACTCTTCCCACGATGCATCGTTAGAGGCGTTGACCATGCCAGTTTGGTACGTCGACTTCTCATCTTCGGTATAACGACCGCCAAAGTTTAGCGTGAGCTTATCGCTTATCTGCCAATCGATGTCTGCAAATAAAGCCTGCGACTCACTGGTCTGGCGAGACACCTGTAAAAGATCCAAAATGGTATCAGGCACAACAAATCCAACCCACGACCGAAGATCTATTTGATATTCAGAATCCCAGAGGTATGCGCCGAAAACCGCATTGATAGACCCACCATTATCCCAGCCGAGACGCAATTCATGCGAGGTCTGTTCGTAAGACGCAGGGCGTGTTGTACCGTATAAAAACTCGGGGGTACCATCCCAGTTTGAGATGATAGTCTCATCCGACTCATAGCTACCGAATACATAATCGATAGTCATCGTGTCGCTCGCTTGCCAACGCGCTTCTATAATGTGCGTATCGGCATCAAAAGTGGCCGCCATATCAACTTTTTCGGCATCAGCTGACGCGCTTGCTGCGAAGGCCGCGCCATTTGGATTAGGCGGAGCATACCCCTGATTAGCTGTCTCGCGGCGATCTCCCGTGATCGTGGTATTTTCATTGGCCGAACAATAACCATATACCGAGCAGAAGACGTGCCTCGGCTGCCCCGTGTTTAGCAGCGGCGGTGTATCCTGGTCTGTTCGTTCAAATTGCCCCGTGTATTCTAGTTCTAAGTTTTCTGTTGGTGTCCACAGCAAGTTGGCACCCACGGATTTGTATTCATTGCGGCCGACATCCCTACCGATAACCTTGTTGTCATAGTAGCCGTCTTGTTGGTCGCGCACGGCAGCGGTCAACTTGACCGCCAAATCGTCACCGACACCGAAATTCAAGAGACCATCGGTATAATAGGTGTCATACTCTTCATAGCCTGCACGCAACTTGCCACCGAGCTCTCCCGTGGGTTTCGTGCGCGTGACGTTGATAATTCCGCCGATAGTATTTCGCCCAAACAAAGTCCCTTGAGGGCCGCGCAAAACTTCAATATTAGCAAGGTCAATACTGCGCAGCAGGCTGCCTGCGTTCGACCCGATGAACATACCATCTACTACCACACCAACAGCGGGATCGAAGTTTTTCTCAACGTCGGCTACACCAATACCGCGAATAAAAATCGCTGCCACGCCGCCCGGACCCTGAGCCGTATCATCAATGATGATGTTAGGCGCCATATTAGCGAGGTCAGTTAAATCACGAGCAAACTGCCCTTCTATTTCCGACTCCGTCAAGGCGCTTACTGAGAAGCCGACCTCCTGGAGACTTTCTGTTCGCTTTCGGGCGGTGACAACCACCTCCTCAAGCACCATAATCTCTTGAGAATATGCGGTGACTGACACTGGACCTGTGATGGCTGCCGCCATGACTGCGAGAACTAACGGATGCTTTTTCATGATCTCTCCTGGGAAATTATTATTGCTGATTTAGAATGTTTTGGAATGTTTTGGAATGTTTTGGAATTTCTACCGATCATATCAAGAAAGCTTATGACCAGTAAAAACATTACTCGGGTTTACTTAATGTTGTTCCATCAAAACTATTGAAATAGTGCATCGTGACATCACGCCTGTGAATTTTCCACAAACCTTCACGACGCTCAACATGATCGGCATAAGAAGCGCCAACAAAGGTGGCAAGGGGGCTGCCATTGAGCAATCCTGTGCAATCGACATCACAATGAGATATCGCGCTGTCGTCGCCGGTAAACTCCGTGACCACATTTGACGTAATGTGCTGACTCATTGCCCACGCTGGCCAGAGAATCTCATGTAGCGCCTGCCGGACACCGGTATGGCCTTCGAAACAGCCAAAAGGTGGTCCGATATCCCAAATGCAATCTTCCCACCAAATACTCATGAAGCACGCTTCATCGCGTTTATCAAAGCCATGGCAGTAGTTCGAGGCGAGAGTCTCAATAGCGACTCGGCTTTCGAGTCGATCAATTCGCGTCAGTAGCGCATCCGACATCATTACAAAATCCTTCATTACTATTGTTGTTGAATTTCCATTTACTGTCTCTCTTGTTGAGACTGTTAGGGAAAAGGATTAAGCGTATTCCTTGTTTGTGTAAAGCAAGTTATAAGAAAGGCGCATTGCTGTCAAATACAAATTGAGTCATTAAATTCATGTCAACTTGCTTCGGCTTCGCGCTGACGCGGCCTCGTTGTATACGTTGGTCAAGACCATTGGAGCCGCCATTGACTTGACTACCTGCTCGTCAGCAGGCGCTTGATACAGCGTTGTTCTTTGGCGAGCTACACGATTGCAGGCTTCAATTCCCGAGACCATCTGTTCGGGTGTCCAGCACTGCCCATGGTCTGCACCCGCGGCACGTGAAATACTTTCATTCATTAACGTACCGCCTACATCATTAGCGCCGAAACTGAGGCCCTCAAGAGCATATTGGGGGCCCATTTTTACCCATGAAACTTGGATATTAGGTAATACATCCCCTAGCACTATGCGGGCGACCGCATGCATCTTAAAAGCTTCTTGCAGTGTTGGACCCGGTCTTGAGAGGCCGCGGCGATAGATGGGCGCCTCATCAGCAACAAAAGGCAAGGGGACAAACTCAGTAAATCCGCCGGTTTCTTTTTGTAAATCGCGTACCGCGAGCAAGTGTCGCGACCAATGGCGCGGATGCTCAATATGGCCAAACATAATGGTGGCCGTTGACCGGAGACCGCACTGGTGTGCGGCCCTCATGGTTTCAAGCCATTCATCGGAACTCAACTTGCCCGGACAGATTAGCGCTCGGATCTCGTCATCTAATATCTCAGCGGCTGTGCCCGGTATTGTATTGAGGCCTGCTTCAACGAGCACGCTCAAATAAGACGGCACATCAAGGCCAAGGGTTGCTGCTCCATGACGAATCTCTAAGGGTGAAAACGCATGGATATGAATATTGGGGACTGCTTTCCTAACGGCTGCCAAAATTGAAAGATATGTATTGCCATCGTAATCCGGATGAATTCCGCCTTGCAGACAGACTTCGGTCGCACCCAAAGACCAAGCCTCCAAGGTACGACGCTGCAACTCCTCGCCACCAATATCATAGGGCCGCTCTCGTCCCTCTGACTTCGGAAGCCCCTTTGAAAACGCGCAAAAATGACAGGTATATTGGCAGACGTTCGTGTAGTTAATATTGCGATTAACTACATAGGTCACAGCTTCGCCTACCTGCTGTTTTCGCAGGACATCTGCCGTGCGGTATAACGCTTCACAGCTGAGATCACCCGCCGTAAAAAGCCGAGTCATATCGCGCTCACCGATCTCGCGCCCTAACAGGCGCGCAGATAAAATCCGCTCGACCTTAGGGTCTGACCTCAAGAGCGCGGGGGCTCGTGGGGTGGAGCTCCGATCTGAGACCGTTCCCGCCCTCCAACTATCTTCGCGAATCAATCCAATACTATCTATTTGCTTCAGGCAACGAGAGCGCATTGATGGCGCGAGCCATTCTGTAGCCTCGACGAAATTCGGATAAACCGGCAATCGTGCCCGCAACACTTTCCCACATGAGCCAGAAACCGAACGCAACAATTCCAAATGCGGCCACGGTGCTTCAGGATTGACAAAATCCTGCGTTATAGAAGAAATACCTCCCCAGTCATTCAGGCCAGATTCAATTAAAGGCTTAAGTGAGTCGGGGCTTAAGTTAGGTGGCGCTTGGATACTAATCCCATCCGGTAAAATTAGGCGGGCCATGGCTATCGTCCAGCGTAATTCATCAAGGGAAGTATCGGGCCATTGCGCCATTAAGGTATCTGACTTGGCACGAAAATTTTGAATAATCACCTCTTGGATATGCCCGTAGCGAAGATGTAATCGCGCAAGATTGACAAGATCTCGTATACGCTCCTGTCGATCTTCTCCAATGCCAACTAACAAGCCAGTAGTCGTTGGAATCAATGCTCTTCCAGCACGAGCGAGGGTTGCCCAGCGGCGCCAAGGCGTTTTATCAGGCGAACCAAAGTGTGCGTTGCCACGAAGCATAAGTCGCGAAGAACCAGATTCGAGCATGATGCCCATCGACGCCATGACGGGACGAAGCTTCTTCAACTCGCCAAAACTCAGTGTCCCCGCATTGACGTGAGGAAGTAATGATGTCTCTGACAAAATCACGCGACACGCGGCTTCAATATAATCAACTGTACTGGCATAGCCCCGCTGTGCGAGCCAATCTTGCGCAGCTTTATAGCGCATTTCAGGTTTTTCGCCGAGCGTGAGTAGCGCCTCCGAACAACCTGCAGCCTCACCCGCCACCGCCACATTTCGCACCTCATCGAGTGACATAAAGGGCGCTGCCACCCTCTTAGGTGTCTTTGCAAAAGTGCAGTAATGACAAACATCACGACACAACCTTGTCAGCGGAATAAATACTTTAGGACTGTACGTAAGGACATCGTCGTAATAACGGTTAGCCTTCTCACTGGCAAGCTGACAAAGCTCTCCCAGCGGCAGTAGGGCCAGCGATTGAGGGCTCGCCGCGTCAATTAAATCTGGCACCACTGCTAATTTCGATACGCTCATGGTTTAAACTCCTGACGCACTAGCTGGTAAGCTAGGTTCGAGTAGCGTCCGATTTTCAGCGGCGCTAAACGGGATATTCCTATCGATCCACCTGCGCATGTTGGCGCCAAAACCCCCTCCTTCGAGATACCGATCCTCAAGCGACTGAAGATCATCGGGCAAGTCGACATCCGCTGATAAGGTTTCACTCTGTACTGACACCCAGCGCAGACCACGCAAACTGGCATCAGCACAATGTCTAGAAAAACTGTCTTCGCCAAACTGTAGCGGAAAAAACTGATCGCAACTAAAACCAATCGCATTCGTGCCCGTCTGTCGGTAATCAGGACATATCGCCAGGTCATTGCCCTCTAATGCGCTAGCTATCATATCTAAATCATTCATCGTCAATAAAGGCAGATCACCATGCAAAATAATTTTGTGCGCTGACTGCAACCGTGTAAGTCCACACTCGAGCAGTTGATTTAACCCTTTTCCCGGTAGACTAAATTCGTGAACGACTGTCACCCGCTGCCGATCGGCAAATGTTTGCTCCCAGCCAGCACCCACAATTAAGGTGATACTTCGGCACGCTGACCATTCGAGCACCGTTTCTAAAACATCAGTCGCCATAGCAACGGCCAATGTCCCGCGCTGATGAGACGTCAACAAACTCGAGAGACGATCCTTAGCCGCCGCCAAGTTTTTTAATGGCATCAGCACATCAAACATTGGGATCAATCAACGCGAGAATATTCTGTGCAAGATCAATTTTTTGATCTAAAGATGACATGACCGTCGCAAACGTTTTCACATGTAGGCCTTTGCTTTTCAACAACTCGGCTGCCGCCGTATCGCACTTGTCGAATATCCAGCTATCAACAAACCCAGGGAAATCACCATTGAGTTGCTGAGCCCAATTCAATGCAGAGGCATCGACACCCATCTCCTCCATCATTTTGGCTAAAGGTCCTTTTAACGCGCGATTACCGACAATGGGAGAGACGGCGATCACATGCTTAGCCTGTTGAAGCAACTCAACCATCCCTGATATAGCAAGAACCGGCGCCACACTCAAAAACGGATTAGAGGGCCCCATAATCACCGCATCAACACCTCGCTTTACGAAATCGTTAATGGCGGGACAGGGAACAGCGGCCTCTGCACCATGATAGTGGACCCTATTTACAACTGGTGCGCATTGATTAGCAACAAAATAGGTTTGAAAGTCTAATAGCCCGCCGGGTGTTTCAATGTGGGTTCGAACGGGCTGGTCCGACGCCGGCTGTACACTGAGATTGATCAGGCCTAATCCGTCGGCAAGCCGCTGAGTGACAACGCCCAATGCATAACCGCTACGTATGAGATCGGTCCTAAAAAGATGCGTTGCTAGATCTTGGTCACCAAGGCGAAACCAATCTTTTCCACCCAGTTGTGCCAAGCTTTCAAGTACGCGCCAACTCTCCCCTGCACGGCCCCAGCCACGATCGGTATCCAGCTGATCCGATAGCGCATAAAGCACACTGTCGGTATCCGGGCAGATATATAACCCAAGATGCTCAAAGTCATCGCCGATATTAGTGACAATCATCAACTCTAGCTGGTCGCTAAGCGCCGCAAAACCCCTAGCCAACTTGGCGCCGCCCGCACCACCAGAAATCAATAAAATGCGCGTTTTTTCTGCCATCATCGAAAAAGGTCGCTGGCGTGCGGACGAACCATGGCGGTTGCCGGACGAGAATCTGACTGTTTAAAAGGACAACCGCGCACCCAAACGATGGGACGACCTTCGGCAGCCTCTCCTTGTATCAAAACCGCAGCAGCAGCAATACCATCGGCTGTTGCCGCCTCAGTGGAGAGCAATTCGTTGCCGAACAAGTCTTTATCACCCACCTGATTCCAGAGTGGGTCTATTCCGTAGCAGCCAATCGCATGACCAACGGTTCCCAATCGCCAAGCGCGACCGATGCTATCGTTGATAACCACGGGAATATTACAACCAGCAAGTGCAGATATAGCCAAAGAGAGTTTCCGCGCGCTCTCGTCCGGCTTCTCTGGCCACAGCAACACCTTTAACCCTTCACCAGATCGATCAATATTTGAAGTATCTATGCCCGCATTCGCTAAAATCTGGCCGGTGTGATGCTCAGCAATAATCAGACCTGGCCGAGCGCGCACAACCCCAACAGACTCTGCAAGGATACATTCAACCAGCCGAGGATCTTTTCCTGTTTCCAGGCTCATATCGCACGCGGCATGGCCCGGCTCGACCTGTTCGAGATCAACATAGCGATTCTCAGATTTAGACACCACTTTTTGTGCGACCACAAGAATATCGCCGCGCTGCGGTTCGAAATGCTGCGCTTGAGTAGCCTCCCAAACGAGTCGGGCCAGATCGTCTCCGGGTTGCACGTAGGGGAAATCATCGAGCGCAAAAAACACCATAGACTGGCCCATATCCGTAATCAGTCTAGACCGGTAATCTTAATCCCCGCGTGGGTTTTATACTGTTTATTCAGATTGATTAGAACAGAAGTTAACGCCTCAGCAGCGGCGGCATTATCGATTGGGCCGGCGTGAAAAGCCGTCAGGTGAATAGCACTTAAGAGATCGATGATTACCTGTCTCGCATCTTTACTGTTACCTGTAACAAGGACGTCACAATGAATGTCATCGTCGGAATTTAAATGGACCGCGGCAACATTTTGTAACGCACTGACAACGCTGACTTCTTCACCCAAAATCTCCTGCGCAATTTGCCCGGCACTCCCGCCCACTGGCAACTGAACACGCGCGACTTTAGGCGGGACTAATGGCACAGTCACATCGACGACGATCTTGCCTAAGACATGTTCCTTAATCGACGCTAACGTCGAAGCATGGGCGCCAAAAGGAACCGTCACAAACACGATATCGGCCGCCGCCGCCGCCGCAGCATTGTCGACACCCGACACATCGATATCTCCCCAGCCACTAGCCGCTGCCAACGATCTCAACTCTGCGCAACTCGCTTCCGCTTGTTCGCTGTGTCTCGATCCAACAAAAACTTTGTTGCCTGCCCTTGCTAGTCGCCGGACCAGCCCAGAACCAAGACCGCCAGTACCACCAACAATCCCAACAACAATCTCTTGACTGAACTCCATTTCTTACCCCTTAGTTTACTCGATGTTATTGACAAATCGTCTCTGCTTCGTTATCTGTATAGTGTCCTTGATCAACTTGCTGAACACAAGTAAGTTTGCTGTCGGCAACTATTTCAGACAAGTCCTAAGATTGTCTTAGCGCTTCGCCAACTACAATAAATTCGGTGCCATAATGCGCCTTTAGCGCAAAGCGAATAACATTAAATAGTAGGAGTAATAATATGAAAACAGGTCAAGAAACGGATTTCGATGCGATCGTTGTGGGTGCCGGTTTTGCGGGCGTGGCGCTGACACACTATCTCACGGAAGCGGGTTTATCCCTCAAGGTACTTGACCGCGCGTCAGATATTGGCGGGACATGGGCGTGGAATAGGTATCCGGGCGCCGCCACCGACAGCGAGGGCTATTACTACTGTCTCACCTTCTCGAAAGAAGTGCTGCAGGAATGGACTTGGTCGGAACGTTATCCAGGCCGCGAAGAAACGCAAAACTACCTTCGTTTTGTCGCTGACAAATTCAACATGTGGCCGCATTTTCAGTTCAACACAGAGGTGATGAGCGCAGATTATCGCGCTGATAGTGGCACATGGCTGGTAACGCTTGGAACGGGCGAAACAATGACATGCCGCTATTTCATCAGCGCAATGGGGATGATTTCGCATCCGCAAATGCCGAAAATACTGGGCAAAGACAACTTCAAAGGACCGTGCTTTCATTCATCTCGGTGGCCCGAGGGACTCGAATATGAAGGCAAACGCGTGGGCATCATCGGTGCAGGCGCAACAACAGTGCAAATGCTACCTGTCGTCGCCAAGCAGGCGGCTGAAGTGACCGTGTTCCAACGCACGCCAAACTTCGTTATGCCCGCCATGCAGAAACCTATGACTCCCGAGTGGGAGCAAGAAATTAAAGCCAATTATGAAGAGATTATTGCCAAGTGTCGAAATCATGTTTTTGGCATGGCGTTTAATGGTCCCTCTGGACGCACAGTTGAAGGCAGTACCAAGGAAGAGGTGCAAAAAGTCTTCGAAGAGAACTGGCATGGCAGCTTCCGCTGGGTATTTGAAACCTTTGATGATCTACTCGCATCGCCGGCGGCGAACCAGGCTGCATCGGACTTTATTGTCGAAAACATGATCAAAGCGAAAGTGAACGACCCTGAGCTTGCCGAGCTGCTCACGCCGCGTGGCTACCCATTATTTGCAAAGCGTCCGCCACTCGACCACGGCTATTATGAAACTTTCAATCGTGACAACGTTCACTTGGTTGACATAAAAGATCGTGAACCGCTTGTCGAGATTACTGAGACTGGCATTCGCACAACACAGGGTCATTACGAATTCGACATTATTGTTTTTGCCACTGGGTTCAATGCTTATACCGGCGCATTGGAAGCGATGGATATTCGTGGTGAGGGGGGTCAAATTCTGCGTGATAAATGGCAGCATCAATCCAGCTCGATTATGGGCGTGGCCGTGGCTGGCTACCCCAATTTCTTTATGGTGACTGGACCCCAAGCGCCCTTTGCCAACCTCCCCACCTCGATTGAGCAAAATGCCATGTGGATAACAGATTGCATCAAAAAAATGCAAACCGATGGCACAGATATTTTCTATCCAAGTCAGCAAGCTGAGGATGCGTGGACGAAGGAGACGGCAGATATTCACGTGCAAACCATGATGGCGGAAGGTGATAAGGTTAATTCATGGATGATGGGCGCGAATAGGGAAGACAAAAAACCGCGTGTTTTGATCTACTTTGGTGGTGCCAATGTCTACTATGACAAACTGAGAGAATCGGCTGACGCGGGTTTTCCAGAGTTAGTGTTCAAACAGGGCTAAGGTAACCGACGCCACGGTCTAATCCGCGCTGAAGTTCAGCGCGGGTTAGACCATTATCACAAGCGTTGCCCACCCTCCCCACGCCTAACAACGTAGTATTGATACAGCTAATCCAGAACCCAATAGGGGTCAGCCTTCATGCCGATAGACGCTGCGCAGCGCATGCTTTACTCACCCAATACTGGCAGGCGACGGCCGTTAACTGCTAGACGTCCTTACCCTCGCAGGGCAGCACGCGATAACCCATGCGCGGGAAATGAACGACCACCTCTCCTGCATCTTCATGTTTGCGCACGATGGCAATTTCGTCGTCATTCAGCGTCACCAGCGCACCGACAGACGGATCTATACCGTAGTCGTCAGGGACAACGCTAACCTGCGTATCGACACGCAACGAAGGCCAGGCGCTGGCTGATACACCCGCAGGAAGATCGGCCGCCGTATTAACACTGACCGTAAGCGCTTCGCTCGTCGTGATGCTCAAGCGATTACCGTGCCCAATTTCAGCGACTCTCGCCATCCAATCCCTGGTTGCAGGCAGGCGATCTAGTAGTGCGTCGCCTCCCGCAATATTTGCGCTACACATCCAAGCAGGTGAATAGCAGGCTAAGTCAGCCCAACTTGGAGATCTGCCCAGCAACCAACTGCGTCCATCCCCAAGCATCTGTTCGAGTTGCGCTAAACCTGAATAAAACTGACTAAAAAAATGATCAAGCGGACCGGTTATGTCAGCCTCACTCATAAAATTAAAAAATGCCAACCGATCTTCCAGCACGACACCAGGGAGTTGTTTATTGGTTCCCATGGAAAGCGTTGCGCCGCTACGAAACAAGGTTGCATCACTCCAATAACCCAATGCGAGCGCTACGCTCTTTGACCCATTAGGAAACAATGTTGGCGTGGGAAAGCGCCGCTCTAACTCAACGGCAATAAGACGGGTATCGCAATAAATATCTGCACCTATTTGCAATACTGGGGTTTTTCTATAGCCACCGGTTAACGCGGTCAAATCGGGCTTTGGCATCACCATCGGAATGTCAACAGAATGCCAATCGAGCCCTTTCAAACCGAAAATTAAGCGGATTTTTTCGGCAAAAGGAGACGGGTCATGGTGGTGCAGAATAGGGTTGTTCACGATCAGTTATCCTTTTTAATAACGCGAAAATGTTAATACCGACAATACGTGTGTAGGGGTATGAGTTCTCTCGCATGGCTTTACAGCGAACATTTACAGAAAACACCAAATCGCTGCTCTTTTCACCGATGCACGCCGCAGTTCACGAAACAGAACTTTACTTGTTCAAAGCAAGTGGCATACTTCTTCACAGGTTAAAATAAAGCAACTCTCCCGCAGAGGCTACCCAGCTATGAGCAGAATTAGTCACGTCCCCGTCGATCAATGGCCCCCAGAATTGCGGCAGTTTGCACAAGCCGACACCGCAACGAATATCGAACTTGGCATAACCCGTATGCTAGCGCATGCACCAGCAGCGGCCATGGGCCCGCTCCGCTTTGGTGCCAGCGTAGTCACTAACCGGCAGTTGCCCGAGCGTATGATCGAGCTCATGCGGCTTCGCATCGCCTTTCACAATCAGTGCCGTAGCTGTATGGCGATTCGCTATCAATCCGCCGCTGAGACAATGAATGAGGACCTCGTTTGCGCGCTTGAGGAACCACAAAAAGCGGACGACTTCTCTCCACAAGAAGTGTTAGCGATTGAACTCGGTGAGCGCTTTGCCTGTAACCATCTCAGTATCGACGCCGCGTTCTTTGATCAGCTAAAGCAGCTTTTTTCTGAAGCGGAAATCATTGAACTGCTCCTACATTGCGCACTCTATGTTGGTATGGGACGGTTGGCTGCAGTGCTCGATATGACAGAGGAACTGCCAGCAGGTTTTGCCAAACCTTTTGGCGAGCCGGTCAAACTTGACGCGGACACGCCGATCGCCGTTCGATGAGAACTATGATGAGAAATCTCTGCAACATCTTGATGTCGGCGCGGTTCATCGCTTTACGGGCCGCTGCGATACCGATCATCACGGCGCTTCTATTTGGCACTGTCCAGTCCAGCCTAGCATCAGGCTGGCCATTACCGGGCGGGGCCGCTGGTGGTGGGCATTTCAGTGATGCACGCCAAATAACCCCCAGTAACGTCAACGATTTAGAGGTCGCCTGGACCCATCGCTCTGGTGATTTTGCCAAAGGTACCAATTTACTCAAAGGATTCGCGTCAGGGGAGCCACTGCAATCCTCATGGCAAGCAACACCGATCCTGATCGACGATAAATTAGTTATTTGTACACCCTTTAACCGAATCATCGCAGTCAATGCGCAAAGTGGCCAGGAACTCTGGCGCTATATGCCTGACCTAGACGTGGCCACTATCGCAACGCCGCGCTGTCGGGGCGTCACGCAGTGGCGTGACCAACGTCAAGATCCAACATCAGATTGCGCGACGGTTGTTATTGCCCCCCTAGCCGATGGTCGATTAATAGGCCTTGATGCAAATTCCGGCCTGCGCTGTGGTTTTGGACGCGCGCAGGAAATCGACCTTCGAACTGGACTGGGCATTTCCCGTCCGAGCGATTTCATGGCGAATACCCCGCCAGCTATCTTTGAAAATCTGCTCATCACAGGCGCATCAATATCAGACAATGTCAGTACGGATGTGCCCAGTGGCGTTGTCAGGGCCTATGACCTCACCACAGGCGAATTAGCCTGGGCCTGGGAGCCTTTGCCCGACAGCGCAGCAGGCCCCGCAGCGCTCGATGAGCACGCAGAGAATGGATCTATGCCTGCGGATTACGTCAAAGGCACAACCAATGTTTGGTCGTTCATCGCGGTAGACGAGGAACTCAAGCGTATTTATATACCCACCGGTAATACCTCACCCGACTACTACGGTGGACACAGAGATGGCTCTGATTATTACTCAAGCTCGGTGGTAGCCCTAGATGCTTACAGTGGTGAGGTGATTTGGCAATTTCAAACCGTCCACCATGATATATGGGATTTTGATGCGCCCTCCCAACCGACACTGTTCGACTATGAACACAATGGAAAGACCATCAAAGGTTTGGCACAAACCACGAAGCAGGGCTATGTATTTTTGCTAGACCGCCTAACGGGCGAACCGCTATTTCCGGTTAACGAAATCTCGGTACCCCAAGGTACTGTCGCGGGAGATTTCACTGCACCCACCCAACCCGTGCCCTCAAAACCAAGATCGCTGTTTGAGCTACCCGGAGAACGCGACACCGTATGGGGGCTGACACCCCTGGACAAGGCCATGTGTCAAAACACACTAGAAAAACTGCGCTATGAAGGCCCGTTTACGCCCGCCAGCGAGCAAGGCTCGTTGCACATGCCCAGCGCCTTCGGTGGCCAAAACTGGGGCGGCCCTGCCATCGACAAAACGCGATCGATTCTGGTCGTCAATACCCTGCACATGGGCACTATTGTCCAATTGATTCCACGCGATGAATGCGGGGAACCCGAGAATATAGCGCCAGTAGCCCATGGTGTTTTCCTAGATGAACCCTCAGCCGGCACACCGTATTGCAACCGGCGTTGGCTCGGATTCGTATCACCCCTGGGCGTCCCGTGTACCCCGCCACCGTGGGGAACTTTAGCAGGCATTGACCTCATCACCGGTGAAGTCCTCTGGCAGGTTCCGCTAGGCACGTCACGCGACGCAGCGCCTTTCCCTTTTTGGTTCATTAAAGGCGCACCCAACATGGGCGGCCCAGTCGTGACCGCAAGCGGACTGACATTTATCGCCGCAACGACTGACTATTATGTCCGAGCATTTAATACCAACACCGGTGATGAGTTATGGCGAGCCCGCCTGCCAACATCAGCACACGGACTACCCATTACTTACCAGTTGCAGAATGGTGAGCAATACGTTGTCGTGGCAGCAGGCGGCCACGTCGCACTAGGCACGCCGCCCGGGGATCATCTAATAGCCTTCAAATTACCCAGCAATTAAGGAGTCAGGAATGGACCGCAAGGGCATAACGACAACATCCGATGGCGACATTCTTGCCGATACAGCGGTCATGGACTGGCTCGACGTCGGCGGTGGCACCAAGTTCAAAGTCTTGAGGCTATGTGAATATACGGGGCACTGGGCACTTTATGTCAACATGCAACCAGGCGCACGATTCCAAGCTCACCGTCACGAGGGCATTGGCCAGTTTTTCATCACCAAGGGTGAGCTTATCTATGATGCAGGGAAGGCCACACCCGGCACTTATGGCTTTGAACCCATATTCGCAGTGCATGTAGACGCCCACTGCGAGGTGGAAACGGAAATGCTGTTCCTAGGACAGGGGGCCGTTACCTATTTGGATGAAGCGGGCAAGGTCGACTACGTTTTCAACGTGCAATTGCTCAAAGAAGCTTTAGCCGGTTCCGAGGCACTCGATATCGGCCCGAGCCATAAAGCGGACTAAATAGCCTGCGCAATTGCCTGCAGAAACTGTGCAGCTTGCGCGCCATTAATCACGCGGTGATCAGCCCCTAGCGAGACTGATACCCGCGCCACAGGTGAGAATAACCCTTTCGATGCATCCCACACGGGTTTCATTTCTACGCGACCTACTGACAGCACCATCACTTGTGGCGGCGTGACCATGGCGGTAAAACTTGCAACCCCGAACATCCCTAGATTACTGATAGCGATAGCAGCAGGCATCATATCTTGTGCAGTAGAACGGCCAGCGCGCGCCCGGCTGATCAGTTCGCTTAGGTCATCGGCAATCTGCGGTGCGGCTTTTGAATTGACGTCGCCAATGACCGGCGCCGCAACGGCGCCATCGTCCCTGGCCACGGCAATCGCAATATTTGCGTTGGCAACAGGCATTAGGTCCGCGCCATTAAACTGCATATTCAGAGCAGGGAATTGTTCCAGCGCTTTTGCCACGGCCTGAACAATGAGCACGGTAATCAAGCCGGATGATTGTGGTAGCTGCTCTCCTAACTGCGTCAATGCAGGACCCACGTCTAGCTCACGAGAGACATGATAAAGCGGAACAGTTGACTGAGCGACCGTAAGACTTGCGCCAATTTTTTGTTGTGCCGCTGTCATTGATGTTCCGCCGGCGGCCGGGCTGGTCTCAATATTTGACGCGATTATTTTATCGACATCTTCTTTAAGCACTCGCCCTTCAGGGCCAGTGCCTTCGACCTGACTGACGTCAATGCCGGCCTTGTCGAGTTTGCGTAGCAGCGCGGGACTAATTTTTTTAGCCTCAGTACTCGAGCCTGTCGCTACATCGTCCTGCGCCGTTGTGGTTTCGGCAGGCTGATTGGACGTCTCTGCAATGCCTTGGTGTTCTGCGATAAATGCGGCTAACTCAGCACTATCGTAGTCTCCAATAGCGATGACACCTATCAAGGTCCCAACCGCCAGCTCCTCACCCTCCGGCGCAATAATACAGGCCAACGTTCCCGATTCACGGGCTTCAAAACTATTGACGATCTTGTCGGTTTCAATGTCTACCAACTCATCTCCTGCCTTGATTTGTGCGCCTTCAGCGTATCGCCATTCGGCGATCCGTCCCTGCGTCATTTCGATACCCCACTTGGGGATGGTCACTGCTTCAAAACGCTTACTCACTTACGGGCTCCTTCTCACTTAACTCAACATGTGGCGCAAAGACTAATAATGCATTGCCCGGCATACGTGCGCCAAATCCGTAGCCAGAGTTGATCAAGACATGTCCATTGGCAATCACCGGTCCATCTGACTCAATTGAGCCACCCTGAGCATCATCACCATTGACTGCCGCAAACACATTAGCGGTATTAAACTCCCACAAAACCGAGCCATTTGCAGTCTCGTATGCTCTGAGCTTTCCATCAAACCCGCCGGCAAAGACAAGCCCCTGCGTACTGGTTATCGCTGCAGACATGCCGGGATCACACTCGGGCTTGGTCGCCGCTGCACAGGTATCCTCTACGCGGGTATACCAGCGGGTATCGCCCGAGATTGGATCCAGCGCGTGGATACCAGGAAAAGGCGCCCCTTTGGCAAGTCCCAGAAAATCGGTATCTGCCACCGGCACAAACAGGGTGTCGCCATCAGTGCTCATACCCCAGTGCACACCGCCGGCAAAGCCACCTCGACCGACCTTACGATGCCATACAATTTCACCCGACTGCTGAGGATTCAAGGCATAAACATCACCGCTTTTCTGGCCAACCAGCAGTAAATCTTGCGCTGCTGATTGCCACAAAATAGTCGCCGCACCAATATCGAGATCGGGGCCATTTTCCTCAGGGCAATTCCCGCCACCACCAATAAAGCACGCCATGTTCCAAGCATCGCCCGACAGCAGCTGCCGCCGCCATTCAATGCCACCATCCTTCAGTCTTATGGCGATGACCGCATCACTACTCGCCGATGCGGGTGATGTATAACTTTCGCCCGTGCCGACGTAAAGCAGCCCTCGTTTACGGTCGATCGATGGCGAATTCCAAACCGGCGCACCCGATGGCGCAAAGCGCTTTGCACCCATGCTATTTGTAGTGCCGGTATCAACGGGTTGCTCAGGTATAACAAATGTATTCCAAAGCAGGTCTCCGGAGCCGGCTTCCAAAGCCGCAACACTGCCGCGAAAACTACAGCAGGCATATCCAGGGTCGGCCGCGGTAGCCCATTCAGATGATGAAATAGGCACATACACGCGACCGGCATCAACTTTCACAGAACCCGTTATGGTTGCATCGGGATGCGTCGCAACGTCTTTGGTCCAGAGGGCACGACCACTTGACGCATCGACAGCGTGAACTCGCGCTTTAAAATCTCCGAAAAAAAGTATTGGCGCATCGACACCGGCTACTGTCGCAATACTCAGGCCATTACGCACCTCGGCGCCAGCTTGATAAGTCCAATGCGCGCAGCCAGTATTAAGATCGAGGGCGTAAACTGTACCGTCCTGCGACCCGACAAAAACAGTTTCCCCGTGGACCAAAGGTTGCGAACGAGCGCGAGTCGCGCCCGGATACGCAAATGCCCACTTGAGGCTTAGCTTGGTCACACTTTGAGCGTCGAGCCCAGCTTCCCCAGGCGTTAAATAACGGTGATTACGCGTGTCACCGCCCCAACCGCGCCAAGAGGAGAAGTCATCATCCAAGGCTAGCGACGTATCGTCATCGCACATTAATACCGCCTTCGCGGTTGAAGCCGAGGATTCACTGAGATACTCGGCAATCGCAATACGTTGGCTCGGGGACAGTGCTGCTGCCTGTTGCTGCATTACACCATCATTCATTGCCTTTAATACTGCGGCGGATGACATCATGTTAAAAGTAATAAAATGGGGCGCTCTAGGGATCGATCCACTGTGACAACCGGCACAGTGTTCGGCAAATAGCACCGCACCATCGGAGGAAGAAACTGGGGCTTCGAGATCGACCACAGCCGCCGCGCTATAGAGCGCCTGGCACCCCAACCCAATGCCCAGTAAAACCTTAACCCTCAATAATCGAATCATTCGCAGTATTTACCTATTAATAGTCAAGGGTTGCCTTAATTGCCTGTACTACCTGTGCCACCGTCGGTACGTAGAGCGCCTCAAGGCAGGGTGTCGCTGGAACGGGTGTATGCGGCGCGGTAACACGACGGATAGGCGCATCTAAATAGTCAAAGCCTCGCTCAACAACGATCGCTGCGATCTCAGAGGCCATACTACAAATAGGATTTGCCTCATCAACAACAACCAAACGGCCAGTTTTAGCCACACTACGCAAAATAGCACCATCGTCTAAAGGCGAGAGCGTTCGCGGATCAATAACCTCTACCTTGATTCCCTCACGCGCCAGTTCCTGTGCCGCCTGAGTCGCAATAATAGCCATACGCGAAATGGCGACCACCGTAATATCACTGCCTTCGACGATCGTCCGCGCCTGACCAAACGGGATCAGAAATTCACCTTCTGGCACCTCGCATTCATCCATGTAAAGCGCTTTATGCTCGCAAAACACCACGGGGTCATCCTGCCGAATGGCTTCCGCTAATAACCCCTTGGCATCAGCTGCATTTGATGGCACCACGACTTTGAGGCCGGGGATAGCCGCAAGCAAAGGATAAAGGATTTGAGAGTGTTGCGGTCCTGTTCCACCACCCGCCCCAATCATTGTACGAATCACTATCGGCGTTCGCGCTTGACCACCGAACATGTACCGAAACTTCGCTATTTGATTGAGTATCTGGTCGAGACAAACACCCAGAAAGTCAACAAACATGAGTTCGGCAACTGGCCGGAGTCCCGTCAGCGCTGCACCGCCAGCCGCACCTATTATTGCGGATTCGGTAATAGGTGTATCAATCACCCTGCCGCGTCCAAAGCGATCGGGCAGACCCGCTGTGATGCCATACACGCCCCCCTGATCGCTAGCGACGTCTTCACCCATCACAATAACGCGTTCATCTCGCGCCATCTCCTCGTGGAGAGTCCGATTAATTGCTTCTCGAATAGACATACGCATTATCGCATCCCTCCCTCATAGTTAATGTAAACGTCGGTATATAGCTTATCGGGGGTGGGGTCGTCGGCGGCTAGCGCTCGCTCTACCGCCCGATCCAGTCCAGACATAATGTCGGCATCGATCTGGGCCACTGTCTCCGCGTCTAGTGCACTGGCTCGAGGGTCCGCCAAAAACTTCACTATTGGATCACCGTCTTTGCGCTGCCGATGCATCTCGTCGGTATCCCGATAGGCCTGAGCATCGCCCTCATAGTGACCATAGTAACGCGCAGACACTGCTTCTATGGCTGTTGGCCCGCCACCGCTGCGACCGCGCTCGATAGCTTCTCTGCAAGCCGCGTGCACTGCGAAGAAATCGGAACCATCGACTACCAATGCAGGCATACCAAAGGCCCCCGCACGCTCGGCAATACGGCCTTCTGGTTTTGGATTACGCGTAAATTCCGCATAAAAATTATTTTCATACATAAAGATCATAGGCAGCTCTAGGACGACAGCTAGGTTGAGTGACTCTGCCACTGTGCCTTGATCAGAGGCGCCATCGCCAATGAATGCCATCGATACGCCCTTATTCTTCAGCGTTTTAGCGCTGAGCGCTGCACCCGCTGCAATCGGGGGGCCGCCACCAACAATGGCGTTAGCGCCAAGCATACCCTTGGACATATCAGCAATATGCATCGACCCGCCCTTACCATTACAAAACCCTTCCTGCTTACAGGCCAGCTCAAGCATCATGCCGTCGATATCACAGCCCTTTGCAATACAATGCCCATGGCCTCGGTGGGTGCTGGCGATATAATCACCATCATTCATATCCAGACAGGCGCCCACGGCGATCGCCTCCTGATTACGGTAAATGTGAATGAAACCGGGTAATTTGCCTTGCTGGTACTCGGAACGCATCCGCTCTTCAAATTCGCGGATCGTTTTCATCAGTCGATAGGCCTTAGCCAGTTCTTGCGTTGTGTACTCCATAAGAGACCTCATTAGATTCCCTAGAGCGAAAAAAAGGCCCCGTCGGGGGCCGTATATAGTATCAATTAATCAAAGCCGAAGCGTTTTAGAAACTGTAGCCTATCTGCACACCAACCTCTCTCGGCGCACCATGGCGAGTGAAGTTCCATAATGTCGCCACAGGATTCGCCGCTACTCGGTACCGTTCATCGGTCAAGTTTTTACCATAAAGGGACATTTCAAAACCATTGTCAGCCCCGTTGTAGGTAATGTAGGCATTGACCAAGGTGCGCTCTTCCATCTGCGTATTCGCTTTCTGCTGGATGATAAAGTCGCCAGAACCATCTGTGCCTTGGGCGTTCGCTGGGAAAGGACTGGTTTGTGTCTCGTCCTGATAATTCACCGAAATATTATAGGTGATTGCTGCGCCACTGCTCAGATCTTGAAAGTAAGTCGCCCCGAGGTTGTAGTTGAGCTCAGGAGAGAAAGGTACCTCTAAACCCGACAGATCCACTTCTACCGGCGCGCCGGACCCACCAAGATCTGCGGGGTTAATACCCGGAGAGTAGCTATCATATTCGTGATCGAGCCAACCCAGATTTCCGTCGATGCGCAAGTTAGCATTGACCGCCCACTGGAACTCAACCTCGAAGCCCATTGCGGTGGTTTCACCTTCATTCACCGAAACAGTCTCTTGGAAAGTATTGCCTGCGGCATCAATGAACGTTACGACAGTGTCGCGCTGCAAGTTCTCATACTGGGTATGAAAAGCCGCCAAGTTGAGGCGTAAAGCACCGTCAAACAAATCCGACTTTAAGCCGATCTCTGCGTTCTGGTTTTCCTCACTGTCGTAAGGCTGACAAGAGAATGTTGAACCACACGTCTCCGAGAAACCACCCGCAACAAAGCCTGTTGCATAGCTACCGTAGACCATGATGTCATCGGTCACCTGATAGTCGATTGCCAAACGATACGTCACAGCATCCCAAGTATTGGATAGCTTTTGCACATTACCAAATGAAGACTCAGGGAAGGGGTTAGTATGAGGACCTATAAACTGATCAAGCGTCATAATATTACTGACCGGATTAGCTGTGGTCCCTAAGCTGTAACGCTCAAAGTCCTTATCGTCCTCGGTGTAGCGAATACCTGCTGACACGGTAACTCGGTCGCTAATGTCATAAGAACCATCGCCGTACACCGCCCATGTCATACGGTCCTGCTTAGTTTCTTGAATCTCATACTTGTCATCATAAAAATTAGTACCGGCTAAGGGACCAAAGAAGCCAAGGTTGCCATACACGAGAAAGTCAACATCATCCCTATAAACTGCAGCACCCGTCACAAAATTGAACGGACCATCAAACTGACTCACCAATCGAAACTCCTGCTGGAATTGTTCCCGCTGGGAGTTACGACTTGCATCGTAAAGTGATGTATATGCCTCACCCGTATAGGTACTGCCTAGGATCTCATCTTGATCACGAAGACCTGTGATCGATGTCAGCACATAATCGCCTAGTGCGAATGTCTGATTAAGGTAAATGCCTGTTGCATCAACCTGATGACCACCGTTCAGGTCAATCACTTCATTTTGCGTATAGCTCTGCCCTGTAGTGAAGGGCTCGCTGACTCCAGCATCTTCAATACCTGGAAAGCCAATAATGGGCCAAATATAACCCTCGCCACTCGGCGTTTCATTGGCAGTCGCCACGGTCTCAGAGCGATCCTCTAAATACTCAAACTGAAGATCGGCGCCGTACCAGCTATTGGGCTCCCATCGAAACTTAAGCTTTGCCGCTAACACATCTTTACCGCCGATGTTCGAGCCATCACCGGTCGTCGGAAAAGTGGATCTAACTTCGTCTGTAGTCAGCTGACCCGGACCATCACAGGCAAAACACACGAGCTCGCCACCCATTGGCTTGGTATTTGAATAGTATCCATCAGACACATCTTTAATCACTGCCAAACGGGCAGCCAGCGTATCTGTTAACGGCATGTTCAACGCAAACTTGAACTTCGATAAATCGCTATCGTTCGATGAGTACCGGCCAAAATTGACTTCAAAGTTACCGGCCATTTCACCGCCAACTTCGGGTTTGATAGTAGTGAATGCAATGGCACCACCGGTTGTGTTTTTTCCGAACAAAGTACCCTGAGGGCCTCGGAAAATTTCAACTTGCTCAATGTCGAAGACTTCTACAAATTGTGACTGAACATGGTTGAAGGCGAAATCATCAACGGTGATACCTACCGATGGATCTTTCGTCACTAGAATTGAAATGAAGCCGGTTCCGCGCATACCACCCGCTATCGCATTGAAGCCATTTTGTGGCGTCAGCGTAACGTTAGGCGCAAATTGTGCTAAATCAGTAATGCTGTTCGCGAAAGTTTTATCTAGCTGCGCCGCGGTCACCGTACTCACTGCGATACTCAGTTCCTGCTGATTCATACTTCGTTTTGTGCCGGTAACGACAACCTCTTCGAGCGCCGTTGCAGAAGCCTTCTCATTCTGAGCATTGGCACCAGTGACCGCCGATAGAAGAAGGATCGCTGCTGGAATCGCACGCAGCTTCGACCCGCAAAAATTTCTTTGATTGTTCGATCGTGACATACCTTACTCCCTTACGTTGTTATTGGATTGACTTCGGGAAACTACCCAATGAATTGACACTACAAACGTTTTGCGCAAAATGTCTGTTTCATAAGTTGCTAAACTTACTTAACTTGCTTGTTCATAGCAAGCTGTGGCATTTTATAACTAAATAATCGCTAAAGCAACAATCATCAATCAAATCTTCAACACTATTTATGATGCTATGCCGACCTCAAGGAACCGATATGAACTATGCAGACAAGATCGACAACATTCGCATAAACCTCGAAAAAAACGGTGCCCCAGGTGTAATGCTGACAACGACTGACCATATTTATTACGCCACAGGCCTGAGCTCGGTCATGGATGGTTGGCGGTTGATAGAGCCAATAGGCGCCGTGTTTATACCGCTTGATAGCGCCCTGCCCGTGACGCTATTTATGCCAGAAGCAAGTTTAATTTCGTTAGTGGTCTCTGAGCGTAGTGGTTCACCCGTATTCTACGACCGCATACGTACATACGACATGCTCAACTTCTGTGAGACTGCACGCGCGCAGGACGCACATCTATCGCTATCCGATGATCTCGTCAGTAGTCTCGAAGCCATTAGTGCCTATGTAGATGGCGACTGCGCCCACGACATTATGATTGCCATTGAGCGGCACTTGGCAAGCGCTGGCTTTACTGACCAAAAAGTCCTATTCGACGACCTACGTGTTGCAACTCGACTTCAATGGGGCAGCGGACAGCTATGGGGTGACGCACTGGATGTCATGCTTAGAACCAGGTCCATAAAAACGGCGGATGAAATTTTGCTATTTGAACAAAGCGGTGTCGTTGCAGATCGAATAATAGAACATACCGTCAGCCAATTAGGGATTGGCAAGCGTTGGAGTGATGTCGAAAATTCAGTTGCCAAATTTATGATCGACGAAGGCGTCGACCCATTACCTGGCAGCCCTATGTTATTTGGCGGTGCTTACGACCTCGTCTTTCGCCCAGACCTATTTCGCACAAAGTTCGACCGACCTTTTGAAGGCGGCGAGATCGCTATTTTGGAAACACAAGGACGCTATCAAGGTTTTTGGATTGACATCAATCGCACCGCGCACATAGGCGAGGCGACACCCGCCTACCGAGAGCAACATCAAATATTAATGGACATATATGCCACATTGGTGGAAAGACTGAAGCCAGGTGCCAACACTGCAGACATCAGTCGTATCGATAACATACCCAGCACACAGAGATTGTCGGCGCCGAGCAAACTTCTTGTTGTTGCACATTCCGTTGGGCTGCTGCCGCTTGAAAGCCCAGTGCGCTACCCCGGCACCGGATGGCACGCGGCAAAGGACGGCTTCACCGTCGAGTCTGGCATGATCATCAGTATCGACTGCCTTTACTTCGGCAGTAAACTTGGGCCGTCACACATAGAAAATGTATTCGTGGTCACTGAAAGTGGCA
>CAWUVW010000041.1:0-69524 GCA_963926105.1 uncultured Luminiphilus sp.
CGCGAAGATTTAAATCAATGGTTTGGCGATCAACCCGTCATCATTTGGCATCGCTCCTTTCACGAGATTATTGGTAACGATGCCGCCTTTGATTATCTGAATTTAACCGAGGCTGATTTAGCAGACATACACGAAGGCAACTGGGCTCGCGGTCACTACTACGAAGGCGGCCTGAAGGCACTGGCTTCAGCGATGACGTTTCTGTTTGAGCCGGCACGCTTTGCGGGTGGCATGGCTAACTTTCTGAAGATGATGCATCAGGGCGGTGTCACAACTGTACTGGATATGGGTATTGGTGTATTCGGTGATCCCACTGGGGAAATCGCACTCATCCGGCAAGTAGCAGAAGCCGCCACCGTGCCATCGCGTATTATTTTGACGCCATTGATTCTCGACTTCATGGCGCGTGGCCAAACCCCGGCACAGGCACTGGCACAGGTTCGCGAATGGCAAACTCAAGATAGCCCGCGGGTAAGTGTCGGCAACCACTTTAAGCTCATGCTAGATGGCGCTATTTTTAGTGGGCTCTCACAAATGGGCCCGCCCGGCTATCTAGACGGTCATCAAGGGGTTTGGATGGCACCCCGAGATACCACATTAGATTTCGCGAAAACCTTTTGGGATGCGGATTTTCAGATTCACGCACACACCAATGGTGATGCAGCCGGGGATTGGTTCATCGACTTACTCACAGCGCTGCAAACCCACAGACCTCGGCCTGATCATCGCATGACCTTGGAGCATTTCGCTTACAGCACCGAGGACCAAACACGTCAGCTAAAAGCCCTGGGGGCACTGGTATCCGCTAATCCTTATTACCACTACATCCTCTCTGATAGGTATGCAGGCGATTGGCTCGGACCTGACAGAGCGTCACAAATGGTACGACTGGGCTCCCTAGCGCGCGCTGGCGTGCCAGTAGCGCTCCACTCCGACAGTCCCATGGCACCGCTGTCACCTTTAACGCTGATCTGGTCAGCCAGTGAGCGGCAAACGATCAACGGACAGGCAGGGCTCGATACCGAAAAATTATCGCGTATGACGGCACTTCGCGGCGTCACTATTGATGCCGCCTGGACACTGGGTATGGAAGACGACTTAGGGTCGATTCGTGCAGGCAAAATCGCTGACCTCACCGTTTTAGCCGCCGACCCACTGACCGCGTCCGCGGATGCATTGCGTGATATCGAGGTTGTCGCAACGATCTTCGCCGGCGAAGCCTATCCGGTACAACGCACCGGCAAACATTGAATCGCCTTATCGGACTTTACTTCAAAGTGGACAATACGTTGTTAGGACTGACTAGCGCCGGGGTTTTTGGCTTCGCTCGGCAGTAATAAAATCGATCCAACCCGTAAAAATTATTTTTTCGTGGCTCTGCGAAATAATGCCGCGGTGCAGGTGCGTCATGTCACTGGGCCACACAATGACATGACCTTTAATACACTCAGTGGTTACGCCCTGATGGGGGAATTCGGTACCACCCCCGGGGGTGTCGGTTAAATACAACATCCACACCAATGCTCTGTGACCATATTCAATACGATCGCGCTCACAGTGGAGGGCTGGATAACCACCACCCACAGGATAGCGCTGAATGTTAGACCACGCTGAAAGTCCGAGGGGACCTAAACCATTAGCGCCTGGTTCATAATAATATTTATCGATGTATTGCTTGACGAAGCCCTCCAGCAACTCAAAGAAAGGATCGACTTGGCCGTACAAACGAATTGGAACGCTTAGATCGGTAGAGTCCTTCATCGTTTTGTCTATACGGGGCACCTCACCTAAACGCCCGGGTTGCGCCATGTGCTCATGAGTTTTGAAGAAGGCGCAGATGCGATCACAGACATCATGCTCGACGCTATAAGTTTCAATGAAGCGGTAGGGAATTTGACTTGCTGGCAACATAATCTCGGTGTCCAAATCACTGCTCACCAGACAGTTTGGCGTGCTGAAAGCGCCAAGTCGGTGTGAGCATTAGTATGCAGGCAGTAGAAGCTTACGTGTCTGCTGGCGCCAATGTCCAGTCGGTGCACATTCGACGTTGCACCACACGATTGAGCAAACCTTAAGCCTAGCGCGCTGGGCGAGCGCTACTGACGGCGCAACGCATTCGGTACAGCGCACCGCTAAGCGCTGAATCAGCTCGCTGTGCTGAAGTAACCCCGGGCTTAACCGTAGACTTCATCAGCGACAAAAGGGTTCGTCGCGCGCTCACGCCCAAACGTTGAGTTAGGTCCGTGCCCTGGAATAAACTGGATATCATCCCCAAGCGGAAAAAGTTTATTGCGAATACTACTGACCAACTGGTCATGATTACCCTGGGGGAAATCCGAACGCCCTATTGAACCAGCGAAAATGACATCGCCTACCCAGGCAATCTGGTTCGGCTCATGGAGAAACACCACATGCCCTGGCGTGTGTCCTGGGCAGTGAATGACCTTGAGCACAGCGTCGCCAACAGTGACGGTATCGCCATCATTCAGCCAGCGATCAGGTTCAAAAACTTCCGCCGGTGGAAAGCCCGCCATTTGGCACCACTCGGGCAGTTTTTCAATCCAGAATCGATCGCCCTCTTCAGGACCTTCGATCGGCACGCCAAGTTTTTGGCGCAATACATCCGACGCCGAGCAGTGGTCAAGATGCCCGTGGGTCAATAAAATTTTCTCAACATCGCCGCCCATCTGTTGTACTACCGCCATAATGCGTTCCACATCTCCACCTGGGTCGACAATGGCTAGCTTGCCCGTCTCTGTGCACTTCATCACCGAACAGTTCTGCTGATACGGCGTCACGGGTACAATGGTTACCGCTATACTCATTGCGCCGCAACTTGGTTGTCGGCAGTTGAGACGTCGACATTCGCATCGTGATCTGCCAGTGGATCGAGGTAGATCGACTTATCCAACTGGCCTTCCTTGTAGGCTACAATCGTCGCAACCGTTGCATCACCCGTGACATTCACCGCGGTGCGTAACATATCTAGCAAGCGGTCAACACCGATAATGAGCGCGACACCCTCGACCGGCAGACCCGCCTGCTCTAAAACGAGCGACAATGTGATCAAGCCAACACCCGGTACCGCAGCGGTGCCAATTGAGGCGAGTGATGCGGTGAGTATGACCATCAGTAATTGCATAAGCGTCAGGTCAATATTATAGACCTGGGCAATAAATACGGTCGCCACACCTTGCATAATCGCAGTGCCATCCATGTTGATAGTGGCACCTAAGGGGATCGAAAAACCTGCAACGCTTTTGTTCACGCCGAGTCGGTATTCAACCGTACGCAAAGTCACCGGTAGCGTGGCGCCCGATGACGCGGTACTAAAAGCGAAGGCCCACACCCGGCGCATTTTGAGTAACAACATCTTCGGTGGCAGTGTTGTAAAACCGCGAATAAACATCGGATACACAACCAGGCCATGAAAGAGCAATACACCCACCAGCGTAAAGAAGTAAGCCGCCAGGTCAACAATAGCGCCGATCCCCATAGTGGCAAAGAGTTTAGTGAGCAGCGCAAATACACCGTAGGGTGCCACCTCGATCAAAATGCCAACCATCTTCATGACAATGGCTTCCATATCGCGGAACCAACTCGCAATACGCTCTCCCGGCGCCCCTGCACGGGTAATGGCGTAACCCACCAATATCGCAAACACGATGACTTGCAGCATTTTGCCCTCAGCCATTGCCATGAAGGGGTTGGTCGGGAAAATATTGACGATGACATCGGTGAGCGGCGGCGCTTCCTTGGCGACAAATCCGCCCACGTCGATCATTTTGACCCCGCGACCAGGACGCAACAAGGACGCCACCGTCAGACCTAGGGTCACGGCGATCGCCGTCGTAGCCAGATATAACCCGATAGTCTTGCTGGCAATAGCACCCATCCGTGAGCTGTTACCCAAAGACGTCATACCGCAGATTAAAGATACCAATACCAAAGGCACAACCAGCAGGCGCAGCGAGGCAATAAAGATTCGACCAATGACATCAAAAACGCCATTTACTAGGCCACCCATAATGAATTGGTAAAGGCCACTTTCTGGCGCCAGCACAACCAGCAGCACTTCAAAGGTTGAACCTAACAGGATGCCCGCAACCATGGCGAGTAAGATGCGATTCGTCAGTGACATGTTAGCAAACACCATTAGCGAGCCTCACAGGATTGGGGAATATAACTGGCGACGGTGACATCCGCACAAGCATTACACTTTGAAGCAAGTTCTCGCTCACCACCAGCGATGAGCTGTGCGCATACAGGCCTATATTCCATGGTACACACTCGAGGCCTAGGATCATTACACACCACGGGCTGTACAACACGAGCAGCTTCCGCTGACGCCGGCTGACCACCCATGGTTTCACAGCTCGCTAAACTGGCCGCCAATACACTAAAGACAAATATTCGAAAGGCCATCATAGTTCCTTTTATTTTCCTATTGGCAGGCACTACTGGGCCGCGCCGCTACACATATTGTAAGGCAATCGGTTAGATCGCCATACCCACGCCACCTTGTCCACAACATTTTGCCGACCTGCCGGAATCCCATTTTCATTATCAAGTGTGGGTGCAAGCCAATAACGCTTGCGGCGCCTTGGATTTTGCCCGGTCACTTAACCCCCACCGGCCAGCTGTCGCAACACACTATCTCGACTGGCTAAGCAGTCCGACTGATGGGCCGCTATACCCTCTATTTTTTGAGGTTGCCAATGGATCATCGCGTGACGTAGCCGGCGCTGACAGTCGTCACCCGCCTCGCCCAACTGCTGCGCAATCTCTACCATGACCGCCATGTCTCCCCAGCAGTTCAGCGCCACATCACAGCCTGCGGCTAAGGATTGGGCGGCGAGCTCCGACACCGAGCCCACTAGCGCCTTCATATCGAGATCATCACTCATCAAGAGACCGTCAAAGCCAATGCGCTGGCGAATCACCTTCTGAATGATGGTCGACGACAACGTAGCACATTGCGTTGCGTCCCAAGCGCGATAAAGGACATGCGCCGTCATCGCCATCGGCGCATGCGCAAGGGCTTTGAAGGGCCCAATATCTATCGCAAGCTCAGCATCATCGGCATCGACAACGGGGAGCTGATGATGGCTATCGGCTCCGGCGCGACCGTGTCCTGGTATGTGTTTGATGACACCAACAATACCGGCATCGGCCAGCCCATCAAGCGCAGCCTGACCCAGTCGAGCAACCTGATCGGCGGAATTTCCAAATGCTCGATCACCTATTACATCGTGTGCACCAGCCTGAGGCACATCGAGCACCGGTGCGCAGTTGACGCTGATGCCCACCTCGGCCAAATCAAGTCCGAGTGCCGTATAGTTCAAACGGACTGCCTCGACGGTGAGTTCAGGTTGCTTAGCGAACGCACTAGCCAGTGCCGCAGCGGTCGGATATCCAGGCCATTGTGGGGCGGACAGTCGAGCGACCCGGCCGCCCTCTTGGTCGATCAAAATAGGTACATCATCGCGACCTGAGATCTCACGCAACGCGTCGGTAAGCGCCCTTAATTGCCGACGACTATCTACATTGCGGCCAAATAAAATATAGCCCAGTGGGTCAGTCTCTTTAAAAAACCCCTGTTCTTGCTGCGAGAGCTGATGGCCTTGTATACCGAAAATAGCGGGGATCATAGCGGCACTCCGAATTAAGACAACTGCCGAAGCAGTAAAGTATCTTCAAGTATAGGTTCGCCTGGTGGGTTGATCGAGCGGTACCTAAGCCCCAGATGCGCGGATGATAAAACAATAGGACTGATACCGAATTCAGTCTTTCATCAGCTGTGCTACCCGCTCCCGTCCGAGCAGCGCGATGGCCGCTGCCTCGGCATCATCCTCTACTTGCACATAACCTGCATCCACCGCATTGATGTAACCCGCCGCGCCCTGGCGATCAATCACCCAGGTCAAGAGTTCGGACCAAAATTCGCTACCCATCAAGACAATCGGCCGGCGCTCGGTTCGATCGGTGTTGTACAGCACCAGTAATTCAAACAGCTCATCAGCTGTGCCAAACCCACCGGGAAATACCACGAATCCGAACGAGTAGCGCGTGAGCATGAATTTACGGGTAAGAAAATAGCGGAACGACGCCGCATGAGTAATGTGCGGGTTTGGCACCTGCTCCAGCGGCAACGTAATATTGAGCCCCACTGAGATTCCGCCCATTTCATTAGCGCCTCGATTACTGGCCTCCATCACCCCCGGACCACCACCCGTGATGACCGGCACACCCGCCCTGCCTAATATCCTGCCAAGCGAGAGCGCCGCTTGATACTCCCAGCTATCCTCTGGAGATCTAGCGCTACCAAATACGCTGACCGCCGGCGGGATACCATCAAGCACTTGTGCCGCCGCGTGGAGTTCCTGCTGAATTCGCGCGAAAGTAGCTGCATCTTCGGGAACAAAGTCACACGCCTCCTCGGGCACAGAAAGCTCAGAAGCCATCAGCGAGGCGGCCTAAGCCGCTTTAAATAAATGATATTTTTTCTTGCCGAGTCGCACCAACCAAAAACGCCCATGCATCGCATTGCCGAGATCAAAACAACTCGCAGGATCGCCATTCTGTTCGACGCTAATCGCTTGACCATTGATCGATACTGCCGCGCGTCCCAGTGCATCTTTGACTTGTTTACCCGAAGAGACCATCCCGGCATCCGTCAACAACTGGGTCAAGGTTGGGGGTAGATTAGATAGATCAAGACCACTGGCGGGCAGCCCATCTAATGCGAGCTGCTTGAGATCGTCCGCCGACAGCGCTTTAGTATCGCCGCTAAATAACGCATCTGTGATTCGCTGAGCCGCCAACAATCCGGCCGCACCATGCACCAGCTGAGTCACCTCCCGTGCCAAAATACCCTGCGCTTCTGGACGCCCTTCGCGCTCGCTATCGGCACGCTCAATACCCTCAATTTCACTCACCGGCAGAAAAGTAAAGTAACTCAAGAATTTATAGACATCCGCATCGGCACTGTTGAGCCAGAACTGATAAAACGCATAAGGTGAGGTGCGATTTGGATCGAGCCATATAGTGCCACTCTCGGTTTTGCCAAATTTGGTGCCATCTGACTTAGTAATTAAGGGCATGGTCAAACCAAAGACGTGGCCACCGTGCATGCGTCGAGTCAAATCGATGCCACCGGTGATATTGCCCCACTGGTCCGAACCGCCAATTTGCAATCCGCATTCATAGCGTTGATAGAGCTCTGAAAAATCGAATGATTGCAGAATCATGTAGGTGAATTCAGTAAAACTGATGCCCTCACCCTCACGCTCAATGCGCTGCTTCACCGACTCCTTTTGCACCATGGCGTTAACGGAAAAATGTTTGCCCACGTCGCGTAAAAACGTCAGCACATCCAGGCCCTGAGTCCAGTCGAGGTTATTGACCACCAGCGCAGGGTTGTCACCCGTCAAATCAATAAACTGGCTCACTTGCTCGCGAATTTTATCGGTCCAACCCGCCACGACATCCGCCGTGTTCAACTGCCGCTCTGCGGCCTTGAAACTGGGATCACCAATGAGTCCGGTTGCGCCACCCACTAAGGCTAGCGGGCGATGCCCCCCAAGCTGAAAGCGGCGCAGCATTAGCAGCGGAACTAAAGAGCCGATATGCAGGCTATCGGCCGTCGGGTCAAAGCCGCAATAAAGCGTCCGAGGTGTAGCATCAAGCCAGTCGGCGAGGGTATCTTCGCCAGCAATTTGGGCAATCAGGCCTCGAGCGCGGAGATCCGCAAGCAGTGCAGTCGACATAATGC
Organism: uncultured Luminiphilus sp.; assembly: GCA_963926105.1. GTDB lineage: Bacteria > Pseudomonadota > Gammaproteobacteria > Pseudomonadales > Halieaceae > Luminiphilus. The sequence continues at coordinate 7,775 of CAWUVW010000041.1, forward strand.
AAACAACATCATCAATAATGGACAGTAAGTATCCCACAAACCGCGCCAGAGTTTGACCTCCAGGGAACCAATCGACAACACAGGGCTCAAATCTAACAACCACCCAGGGTGTAGGCCCCAATCGGTGTGCTTCAGCGACTCGCTGAAAACGCGTATAGTAACGACCCAATAAGGGCTTATAACGGGTGATTCAACTGAATCGGCAAAATCGACAATTACACGGTGCGACGCGCCTTGATGGCAGCACTGACAAGCGACAGCGGCGGCACCTGCTGCTGCTCGGCTTGGCGAGTCTAGGTATTGCATTGATTGCGCTGGCCGTCTCAACTCCGCAGGAGGCTGCCAACTTACCGGCGGATGCCTTACACCCCTCTGCAGCTGCACCTTTATTAGACGAAGCTCTCGCTGATTTGGAACCGACACGCTCTGAGCGAGCTGCTGAAATGGTGGCGCTCGAGCCCGCGGTGATTTGGCATGACGAAACTGTTCGCAACGGCGATAACCTATCGCTTATTTTCGCCCGAGCAGGTTTTAGCGATCGTGATGTTTATGCGGTAACCCAGGCTGATGGTGGCAAGGCTCTGCGCAAAATTTTCCCCGGTGAAGAAATCGCATTTTTAGCTGCCGATGATGGTGTACTACAGGCGGTTAAACACACTAGATCTAAGTTAAAGGCCACTGTATTTAAACGTCACGATAATACCTTTGCCACAGAAATTCTCGAACGGACCCCTGAGTTACAGGAGCGCGGCGTCAATTTAGTTATCCGTTCATCACTGTTCAATGCGGGTGCCGATGCAGGCTTATCTAATCGCGTTATTATGGATTTAGCCGGTATTTTTGGCGGTGTTATCGACTTTGCGCTCGACCCTCGAGTAGGCGACACCATTGAGCTTGTGTTTGAAGAGGCTTTTCTGGATGACGAAAAACTGGGCGATGGTGCCATTGTCGCAGCGGCATTTACTAACCGCAGCGAGCGTTTCGAAGCTTATCGCTTTACAGATAGTGAAGGGGATACCAGCTACTACAATGAGGAAGGTGTCAGCATGCGTAAGGCGTTCTTACAGGCGCCGGTCGACTTCACCCGCGTCACCTCAAATTTTAATCCCAATCGCCTTCATCCAATCTACAAGACCCGACGTCCCCATCGGGGTACCGACTATGCAGCGCCGCGTGGCACACCGGTTTACGCCGCGGGTGACGGTCGGGTCATCGAGGCGGGATACACCAGTGCCAATGGCAACTATGTCTTTGTTCAGCATGGCGAGTCGTTCAAAACGCATTATCTTCATTTAAATAAGCGCCGCGTTACCAATGGCGATAGGGTCAAGCAGGGACAAGTGATCGGTACCGTCGGCTCGTCCGGTGCGGCGACGGGGCCCCATTTACACTATGAATTTTTGGTCCACGGCGTACACCGTAATCCGCGCAGCGTGCATAAGTTGCTGCCTAAAGCTAAGTCCCTGCCAGAATCGGAGCTCGCCACTTTCAAGGCGGAGATTCAAGCGCCACTTCAACAGCTGGCCAGTCTGCGCTCGCAAGCGACCCTGGCACAGAATCTATGAGCGAGCACACATACTTCGTTGGACTCATGTCGGGCACCAGCGTCGACGGCATTGACGCTGCGCTAGTTGCCATTGATGAACGTGGTCACGCCCAACTCAAGGCCAGCCACGCATTGCCCTACCGTCATGAAATGCGTCAACAACTGCTAGCGCTCGCCCAGCCAGGCGGGAATGAGATTGCACGCTTAGGCTCGCTGGACCGACAGCTAGGCGAGGCCTTTGCACGCGCGGCACTTGCCGTGATGGCAGCGGGTCATGTTGACGCCGCTGATGTGCGTGCCATTGGCAGTCACGGGCAAACCGTTCGCCATCACCCCAATGATCCGCAGCCGTTTACCTTACAAATTGGCGACCCCAACACTATTGCCGAACAGACAGGCGTCACTGTTGTCGCTGATTTTCGACGCCGAGATGTCGCTGCCGGGGGGCAGGGTGCGCCACTAGCCCCGGCTTTTCACCACGCAATGTTTGGTGAGCCGGCAACAACTACGGCAGTCGTGAATATTGGCGGTGTCGCCAATGTGTCGATCATCGATGCCAATGACAACGTGACAGGCTTTGATACTGGTCCAGGCAATAGCCTGATGGACGCTTGGATTGGTCGCTGCCAAGATCAACGCTTTGATGCCGATGGTCATTGGGCGGCTACCGGACACGTAGACCAATCGCTACTTAAAGCCGCCCTCACCGACCCTTATTTCGCTCGATCCGCACCCAAAAGCACAGGTCCGGAGCATTTCAATCTGGCATGGCTAGGCAATCTACTTGAGCCGCTCAAACCAGAAGATGTGCAACGGACATTGTTAGAAATTACCGCCGTGAGCATCGCACAAGCACTTGAGTCCGCCACCCCTAAGCGGGTAGCCATTTGCGGCGGTGGCGCCCAGAACGGAATTTTGATGGCGAGATTAAAAGAACTACTCTCGCCAGCAGTCGTCATCACCACAGAGTCACTAGGCATTCATCCCGACTGGGTTGAGGCTGCTGCTTTTGCTTGGTTTGCCTATCGGACGCTGGCCGGATTACCCGCCAATGAACCTGCTGTCACAGGCGCCTCTGGCTACCGAGTGCTGGGTGCCATTTATCCTGCGTAACGCGATCTACAGAACACCATAAGACGATAAATGCGTAAGTCAGTCTCGGTGAGTCAAGCCGCGCGGCGATGTCAAACAGAGAACGAAGCGCCACAGCCACAGGTCGTGGTGGCATTGGGGTTATTAATGACGAAACGAGAACCCTCAAGACCTTCGGTGTAATCAATTTCTGAGCCCACCAAATACTGGTAACTCATTGAATCGACCACAGCACCGACACCACCTTTTTCGATCAGTAAGTCGTCATCTGCAGTGTTTTCGTCAAAGGTGAATCCGTATTGGAAGCCTGAACAGCCGCCGCCGGTAATGTAGATGCGCAGTTTGAGTTTGGAATTTTCCTCATCGTCGACCAAAGCGCGGACTTTCCGCACCGCATTGTCGGTTAGACGAATCTCATTGGGATCAAATGCTTCGACGACACTCATGGGCACACTTTCTAACTTGGGCTAAAAACAGACGTTCAGTATAATGCATAACTGCGTCTGTTTGCGCGCTTAATAATCACACTAAAACCTTGTTTTTAAAGCGGTTATTGCGCCTCTCCCAGCTCGACATGGCGAGCCTGTCGCTTAGCTGCAAGGTCATCAGTAGCTGGGGACACATGTCGCAAACTACCATTTAAGCGGCATCCGACTGCCATCTCAATGAGGTTGTAGTAAATATCACCATCAATCTCAGCGTACTCGGCAAGCTCTAGGCGCTCACTACAATAAATATCGCCCACGACCTTACCGTTGATGATCAGCGAGGGTGCACGGATCTCTCCTTCGACACAGCCACCTGTAACAACACGCACCATTGCCGCGGTATCGGGCAGCGCAAAAATACCGCCGCTGACTTTACCTTCGATATCAAGATTGCCTGAAAAGCTAATATCACCCGTGAACGTCGCCTCTTTTGCAATCAGTGTTGTACTACCGTCTACCGCCGTTAGCGGCTTACTATCTTTTCGTCCGAGCATCTCGCTATCCTCATTTATTCTTATTTCATTCCTCTGAACACCAATATAACGCCCATCGTCATTAATACCTACCCGCCTCTGCCTCCGCGGTCTGCATACCATCGTTTATCACCGGGCTTTCGTTGGCGCCAGACTGATTATCTGGCGGGGTTAATGAGACTCCGTTATCGATAGGCTGCGCCGTCGCAACCGGAGTGGCTACGGTTCCCCAATCGTAGCTTAGGTCAATTTGTTCAATAACTGGCTTACTCAGCGTCGCCGTTAAAACAATATGTGTCGGCAAGAAATTCAACGGCAGAGAAAACTCACCTTCGAGCCGCTGAAAGTAACGAAAATTCAACACCGGCTTAACACCTTGGAGTTCAATATCTAAATCACGTAGCCGATATTGCTCAACAACGCCGTCGCTTTCACCCCAAAAAATTACCGCAAGATTACCCCGTCGCGCACTTTTACCTCGCCCGCCTTGCTGCGCCACCAACTGATAGCGCCAATGGCCGGGCGAAGCCTGCGGTGTAAAAACTGGCTGACGAATCACCATACCGCGAGTCACTTCTTCCGGCGCCATCACCTCGCGATAGAATGCTAACTCGCGCTCCAACTCTGCGATCTCCATGCGGTTGTTCGCCATTTCATCACGCAAAGCAGCTAGGGTCTGTCGATCGATATCCTCTCGCACCTGCAATCGCATAATGTCTGCGGCTTGGCGATCAGCCTTGGTATCAAGGGGTACAGTTATCGCATCAAGGGTATAACGTCCCGCCAAGAAGCTCAGGCCGAGCGCGACGATGGCGACAGACAACACCCATTGCAGCCGTCGCCGAGCGCTACCCGGATGTTCACGACGAATGACCGTACGATGATGATGGCGTGTCATGATCAGTGCGCGCTAGGGAATCAGCGCGATCACCTCTAGACCCAAGGTTTCAGGCTGGTCAAACATCAAATTCATCGCCTGCACGGCCTGCCCCGCGGCGCCTTTAACCAAATTATCAATAACGACAGTCACCACAACAACATCGCGACCCTGGGGGCGATTAACGGCCAACTGGCAAGTATTTGCACCGCGCACACTGCGTGTCTGCGGTAACGCGCCTGCAGGTAGCACATCGACAAAAGGCTCGTCGGCATAATGGGACTCATAGAGTGCCTGTAAATCCACCTCACTATCGGTCAGCGTTGCAAACAATGTCGAGTGAATTCCGCGACTCATCGGCGCCAAGTGGGGCACAAACGTTAATGACAGATCGGCAGCGCTATTGGCGGGCAATAGCGCACGTAAACCTTGTTCGATCTCTGGCAAATGGCGATGCCCCGCAACACTATAAGCCTTCATGCTATCGCCGGCTTCAGTCAGCAGATTATCAATTTTTCCCTGTCGCCCCGCGCCACTCACACCCGAGGCACTACTGGCAATGAGTCGCCGAGGGTCGACGACACCCGCCGACAACAGCGGCAAAAAGCCGAGCTGGATTGATGTCGGATAGCAACCAGCGCATGCGACTAACTGCGCACTGGCAATAGCCTGTCGATTGACCTCTGGGAGCCCATAAACTGCATGCTGTGCCAATTCAGGACTAGTGTGCGGCGCCCCATACCAGCGCTCCCAAATAGCGATATCCTTGAGCCGATAGTCAGCAGACAAATCAATCACACGCTGGCCTGCAGCGATCAGTCCCGGTACGGTTTTCAGCGCCACGTTGTGGGGGGTGGCGAAGAACACGACATCGCAAGACCGCAAATCCGCCTGTTCAGGATCGGTAAATACCAGATCACAGTATCCACGCAAGGATGGAAATAGATCATCCAAGCGCCGTCCTGCCTCTGCGCGGGAAGTAATCACCTCAATATTGGCTGCAGGATGGCGCAGCAATAAGCGCAGCAGCTCAACACCTGTGTACCCTGTACCACCAACAATTCCAACTTTGATCATTTCTCTGCCACATTTGCTATTGTTACAATCCCTAACTTTCGCACGTTCGAGCGAGGCCGTCATGCCCTGGGTACAGGCTCTTCATGTTATTTTTATGGTTTCCTGGTTTGCGGGTCTCTTTTACCTGCCGCGTATCTTCGTCTATTACGCCGCCGCGGATAACCCTGAAACCAAACAAACGCTCGCCACCATGGCGCGCAAGCTATATAAATTCGTGACGCCGTTCCTGGTTTTAACTGTCGTTTTCGGCCTCTGGCGGCTCAGTTATCAACCGGACTACTACCTTAGCAGCGGCTGGATGCAAGCGAAATTAGGCTGCGTGGCAGTACTGATTGCGTACCATATTCAATGCGGTATCTATATGGGCAGAATCTGCCGTGGCGAGGACAACAAAAGCCATGTTTTCTACAGATTCTTCAACGAAGTGCCCGTGCTATTTCTTTTCGCGATTATCCTCTTGGTTTACACACGCCCGTTTTAGGGTGATGCAAACTTAATGCATAAACCCAGAGTTGTCAGAACGTTTGGCGAGGGTAAGCTACCCTAATCAAAAACTGTAATCTCTGCGATAATATCAGTTCATTACGCTAACCGAGATCAATATGTCCCGATCACAAGCTCTATTCGAACGCGCTCAAGTCCGTATCCCTGGGGGTGTTAACTCGCCCGTTCGCGCTTTCAAAGCGGTTGGCGGCACACCTATCTTCATGCAGCGAGCGGATGGCGCCTACATCTATGATGTCGATGGCAAGCGCTATACCGACTATGTATTGTCCTGGGGCCCTATGATCATGGGACACAACCACCCAGAAGTGCGCGAGGCCGTGATTGAAGCCGCGGCGAGTGGCCTGAGCTTTGGCTGCCCCACTGAAATCGAGTGTGAACTGGCCGAAAAAATTTGCAGTATGGTGCCAAGTGTCGATTTACTTCGCATGACCAGCTCTGGCACAGAGGCCACCATGAGTGCCATCCGCCTGGCCCGAGGCGCGACCGGCCGCGACAAAATTATTAAATTTGAGGGCTGTTATCACGGTCATTCCGATTCACTACTCATTAAAGCAGGTTCGGGCGCATTGACCTTTGGCGTGCCGAGCTCTCCAGGAGTACCAGAGGTTCTGGCGCAGCATACCGTTACGCTGCCATTCAATGACCTCGCGGCACTGGAAATAGCATTTGCTGAATTGGGCGATGAAATTGCCTGCGTCATTACCGAGCCTGTCACCGGCAATATGAACTGCGTACTGCCGGAGCCCGGCTACTTAGAAGGTATGCGGGCGTTATGCAGTGCTAATGGCGCAATTTTAATTTTTGATGAAGTGATGACCGGCTTTCGTTTCGGTACTGGCTGTGCGCAGGGCTATCTTGGCATCACGCCGGACCTGACCTGTTTCGGTAAAGTCATCGGTGGTGGTATGCCCGTGGGTGCCTTTGGCGGCAAGCGGGAGATTATGTCGCATATTTCGCCGCTGGGGCCGGTCTATCAGGCGGGGACTTTGTCGGGCAATCCTGTAGCGATGTCTGCGGGGCTTGCCGCAATGAATATTATTTCTCGTCAGGGATTTTACGAACCTCTATTTGCGCGCACGCAAACAATTTGTGAAGGCATGCAAGCGGCGGCGGACAAAGCTGGCGTACCGTTCACCACCAACCACTTGGGCACCATGTTTGGTGGCTTCTTTACCGAAGATGCGAAAGTGACTAAATACAGCCAAGTCATTAACAGTGATACCGCAGCCTTCAGTCGATTCTTCCACGGCATGCTAGATGCGGGGGTGTATTTGGCCCCGGCCTCCTTTGAGGCAGGATTTATGTCATCGGCGCATAATGATACTGATATTGAAATGACGATCGCGGCGGCGGCAACTGCCTTTGCTGCCCTTTAGTGATCAATGAGTGCCGTAAGCATGTCCGAACGATGCGTAATAACAGGGAAAAATTATGACCAGCGCCAGCCATAGAGGTCCGTTTCCGGCCACCCGTATGCGTCGCATACGGGCGACAGCTTTTGCTCGAGCATTGGTGGCAGAAAACCACCTGACCCCAGCAGATTTAATGTATCCCGTCTTTGTCGTAGACGGTGAGGGTCAGCGGCAAGCCGTCTCTTCCATGCCTGGCGTTGAACGTCTCAGCATAGATTTACTGATCGAACTCGCTCATGAGGCAGTGGCTCTGGGCATTCCCGCTTTTGCATTATTTCCTGTGGTCGATCAGTCAGAAAAGTCACTGCTCGCCGAAGCGGCCTACGCCGAAGACGGCTTAGTACAGCGCACGGTTCGCGCCTTAAAGGCAGCTGTGCCGACACTCGGCATAATAACTGACGTAGCACTGGATCCTTATACCACGCACGGACAAGACGGCATCATCGACAACGATGGCTATGTCCTCAATGACATAACCAAAGCAACATTGGTCAAGCAGGCGCTGTCCCACGCCGCTGCGGGTGCGGATATCGTCGCCCCCTCTGACATGATGGATGGTCGCGTTGGCGCTATTCGCGATGGACTGGAGCAGGCGGGGCACATCAATACGCTGATCCTCTCCTACGCTGCCAAATATGCTTCAAGTTACTATGGACCATTTCGCGATGCCGTCGGCTCATCGGACAATTTAAAAGGCGGCGACAAAAAGACCTATCAAATGGATCCTGCAAATGGCGATGAAGCTATTCATGAATGCGCACTCGATCTTGCTGAAGGCGCTGATATCATTATGGTCAAACCCGGCATGCCGTATCTCGACGTACTCAGACGGGTCAAGGACGCGTTGCATGTTCCCACTTTTGCTTACCAAGTCAGTGGCGAATACGCCATGCACCAAGCTGCATTCAATGCAGGCTGGCTGGATCGAGACTCGGTAATACTGGAGTCGCTGTTAGCCTTTAAACGCGCAGGTGCCGACGGTATTTTGACTTACTTCGCATTGGATGCTGCGCGGCTCTTGCGGGCTCAGCAGTTAGCCTGAGCCAACCCATGGTGCACTTTTTCTCTGTTTTTTTTGCGACGTTGCTTGCGACAACTGCTACCGCGCAAACTGATACTGAATGCGAATGTCTTTGGCGGGGGAGCTTCGCAGAAGTCGCCGAAACCAGTGACGCGGTGGTACTTGGGGAAGTTGTCGCCGTCAAAGGTAATGCGGTTGATCTATCGCTCGAGGCGCAGCTGTATGGCGAAGTGTATTTCGACCCCATCCGCGTCTGGATGAAAGCCAAAAACTACTGCCGACCTGAAGTGGCGGGATTCACCCCCGGTAGCCGCTGGATTTTTGCCTTACATCGGATAGACAAGGTCCCTCAGGGCGGTTTTGATCCGTCGACGCCAAACATGAGCTATGGCCGTCAGGGCGATTGGCAACTATCGAGCTGTGGTGGGTACTTTTTAGCAGTAACCGGCGAGACAGCGCGGGGCAATCTTGTACCGAGCATGGCGCGCTGGGATGACAACCCCAAAATGCAGCCCGTACTGATCGATTTAATCAGCGCTTTTATGGATGGCAGAGCCAAGATCGCAGACCTCGAAGCAGCCATTATGGAAGATCCTGCACTCAAAGCATTAAAGCTAAATACACGAGGCTTTCTGCGAGGCCAGGAAGATTATTTGCCCTTAGAAGCGCCCTTGATAAGTCCAGAGCTGGACGACCAAACAACGGATGAGTAAAGACCCTTGAAGTAGGCATTTCGCTTGGCGTTTAGCCCATAGCGGCAGCCCGCAACTCGTCGATCATCATCAGCGACAGCCCCCAAATGCGGTAATTTTCGAATAAATAAGAACTCGACTCAACCTTCTCACCCCGCCACTCCCATGTCATAGGGGTACGCTGACCTTCATCTAGGAGAAAGCTAAGTGGCACCCAGACCACTTCATCGACTTCATCATTCAGATCGAAGACGACGGGCTTACGCAAAGCAAAAACAAAGGGCGCGACTAACATTTCGGGACGATCGGGACGCCAGCCCGTATTCACCTCGCCAAGCTCGCATACCAGTTCTGCGCAACCATCCAGCTCGACACCAATTTCTTCCCAGGTCTCGCGCTTAGCACAGTGAATATCATCGCGGTCTTGTGGGTCACGACGTCCACCGGGAAAGCCCATATGTCCCGACCACGGATCACCATCCCGGGTCGCTCTGCGGATCATCAACAATTCCACATCGTCATCGGCCTGGCGCAATAGGATCGCAACTGCCGCCCGTTTTTGCACAGGACCAAATCCGTGGATGGGCTTAGCATGTCGATGCAAATGTTTTTCTAAGTGTATCAGGGAGCTAATCATTGGCCTGTGATTATATTGCTGGGCAAGCTGCAGGATAGCATGCCGTCAAATCAGTAAAGCGTAGGAGCCCACCCAGCGCGCGCTGTATTGCCGTAGCAAATAACCTAGCTAAATCCCTAATAACGACGCGCAAGCGAACGCCTTCTATGCTGGCGGGTCCAATCGATTACCTAGCGTGTCATTGATTCGAAACCATCCAGCCACCGAATACCGATCTCGAGATGCGGTTAAAACTTCGTGCGGGATGTCCTGAGAAAGGAACAACACCATCGTGCCAAGTTCCGGCGTTATCTTGAGCTGCGATGCCAACGCATGTTCGGCGCCATACATAACCAGCTCGCCACCCTGATCGGGTAGCCAGCCACGGTTGAGATAGGTGACCAATGAGACGCGCCGGTTCGAGCGGCCGCGAAAGGCGTCTAGATGTCGACGATAGAAACCGCCCGGCGCATAGTGCGCAAGCTGACATTCGAAATCGAATAACCCCAAAAATAAGCGTTCATTCAGTGCCAACCGCAGGGTCAGCATAGCGTCAAACCATTCAGCTAACGCAGGATCCTGTGGGTCGAGCCAGGTAATGCGGTCACGCCGGACAAAAGCATTGCTGCGTTGATCGCCGCCACGCCCCACTTTCGCAGGACGCATCTCTACCTCTCGCTTATCAAGCGCGTCAATTAGCGCCGCTACTATTGTGGTCGTTAGTACATTGGGTAACACGATGTAACCCCGCTCGTGCAGGCCCTCGGCGATCCTATCCAGCGGTAGCCAGGTATTCATATCTGCGACCGAAATTTCACTCGGCGACATAGGTCTGCATCTCAAAAAGCTGAAATCAGCAATAAAGCTTTATAGGCCTGTATCAATTCTGAGTCGATCAGGGATAATCCTCATTTTTACAGGAGTAAATGCCGTGACGCGCTATACCGCTTATGCCATCGGGGCTGCACTGGTCGATACCGAAATAGAAGTCACTGACCAACAGCTGATCGATATGGGCGTTGAAAAAGGCGTGATGACGCTGGTCGATGAAGCGCGACAACGCGCGTTACTGGACCATCTACAAGACCATCTGATTCGCGCCAGCCACGCCAGTGGCGGGAGCGCTGGCAACAGCATGATCGCCACCGCACTTTTTGGCGCACCAACATTTATGAGTTGTAAAGTAGCCGCCGATAACGATGGCGACATCTATCTCGCCGACCTCGAGACGTCAGGCGTTGACCACAGTCTACATGGCAAGCGACAAGCAGGTACTACAGGCAAATGTTTAGTGCTGATTTCCGCCGACGCTGAGCGCAGTATGAACACCTTTCTCGGCACGTCAGAAACACTATCTATTGATGAGATTGATGCGTCTGCAATAACTGATTCGCATTGGGTGTATCTAGAAGGCTATCTAGTGACCTCTAAAACTGGGCACGCGGCCGCGGTGCGTACACGTGAAATAGCGGAAACACACGCCGTCAAGACGGCCGTCAGTTTTTCAGACCCTGGCATGGTTACTTTCTTCCGCGACAATATGAATACGATGCTCGGCGACGGTGTAGATCTGGTGTTCTGCAATGAGGCTGAAGCCTTGGAATGGGGACAAACCGACTCAATCGATACAGCTATGACGGCAATCCGAAGCGTGGCAAAAACCTTTGTGATTACCCGCGGCGCCGCGGGTGCTATTGCCTTCGATGGCAGCAATACTTTTGAAGTCGCAGCGCATAAAATTGACGCCGTAAATACGAATGGTGCGGGCGATATGTTCGCAGGTGCATTTTTGTATGCGCTGGATCGGGGTGAGGATTATCGTCGTGCCGCGGAATTCGGCGCCCGTGCAGCTGCAGAGGTTGTGCAGTTTTTTGGCCCAAGGTTAACAGCGGCTCAATGCCAGGCGCTGCGACTCGAGTTTTTTGGCGACTAGCAATGCGTTGATCGCGGTGCGCTTTAGCCACTGTTTTTACAATTAGTCAGAAGCATTAATATCTACGTGGTGGGTCTATAGCCCAGCGGGCAGAGCCCGTCCATTAGAGCAGATTTTTACTGATTACCAGGGTGCGTATGGCGCCACATATGGCCATAAAAAGACCATTCCCCCAGTGGGCAACCTAGCCTAAGCTATCAGTATTATTCAGGAGAGCAGCATGAGTCCAAAAGACGTCAAACCAGAGATTAAAAAAGATCCGCTTTACCAAATGTTGCGACAAGAAGACGTTAAGGCATTTAATGACAATCGCAATCAACTCGATACAAGCCATTTAAAAAGTGGCGATTATCGCGGCCGGGATCTACGCAATATGAACGCGCGCAAACTCGACTTTTCGAATGCGTATTTTCGAAACGCCGACCTAAGCGGAATTGATTTTCGCGAGACAAATCTCGAAGGCGCCAGCTTGATGGACGCAAAAATTTCGGGCGTTTATTTCCCCAACGAGCTCAGCGCCGCAGAGATCCGCTTGTCATTAGATACAGGTAGTCGCATGCGGTACAGCAAGTCAGCGTGAAGCTGTTGCGCGAAGTCAGCTTGATGCGAACGTGGCTAGGTACGCTTTTGGGTCTACTACTGTTGGTCAGTGGTCCCGCACCAGCTTCAGCTCAAGGAAGTCTTGCGGCTTTTTCCCAGAGCCAAAATGAATTTCTCCCTGTAGATCAGGCCTATCAGCTAGCAGTCGAGCAAATCGATAGGCAGACGATACGACTGTATTGGCAGATTACCGATGGCTACTATCTGTATCAGCACGCTTTTAAGGCTCAGCTGACCGACGAAGTCGGCCTTGTGGGTGGCGAGTTGACGCTCCCCGAAGGCCTTAAAAAATCAGATGAATTTTTCGGTGATGTTGAGGTCTATTACAGCAGTGCCGACCTGCAGTTCTCCAGCGAGCGGTCATTTGGCACCGCCAAACTCGCTATCACCTCACAGGGCTGCGCCGATGCAGGGCTGTGTTATCCCCCCAACACCCAGATTTTCACGGTCGAGAATGGGGTCGTCACTGAAGGCGCGCCGAAGTATCTTAGTAGCAGCGCTGAAAACGCGCCAGACCAAATGGCCGCGACTAAAGGCTCAGATGGGACGACAGATGATGCCGGTCTCACCTTGATCAGCGCGCTGTTTTTGGCGTTTTTGGGCGGCTTAATCCTCAACACCATGCCCTGTGTATTTCCGATTTTGTCGCTAAAGGTTTTAAGCTTTGCAACTGGCGATCCCGCCCAGCATCACCGGCATGGTTGGTTTTATTTAGCAGGCGTTGTCGCCAGCTTCGTCGCAGTGGCGTCAGTACTCATTGCACTACAGAGCGCGGGCCGTCTCATTGGCTGGGGCTTTCAGCTACAGACGCCCGCCGTTGTCATTGCATTGGCCTACCTCTTCACCGCAATGGGTTTATCGCTCTCTGGCGTGGTCCAGTTCGGCTCGGGACTCATGAACATTGGCGGCGCGCTGGCGGGTCAAGGCGGTAATAAGGGTAGCTTTTTCACAGGTGTCTTGGCTGTCATCGTCGCCAGCCCCTGTACTGCACCTTTTATGGGTTCAGCGCTAGGCTTTGCACTAACACAGCCGCCAATACTCGCGTTACTAGTTTTCGTCGCGCTCGGCGTCGGTATGGCATCACCTATGGTTTTGCTAAGTCACAGCTCTGCTGCCAGAAATGTACTACCCAAGCCCGGCGCATGGATGGAAACCCTCAAGGAGTTGCTGGCTTTCCCGCTTTACGCCACCGCCGCATGGTTGCTTTGGGTGGCGGGAAAACAGGCCGGCATCGATACTATGGCAGCGGCATTGGGCGGACTCGTTATGCTCGCACTGGGGTTATTTTTATACCGTGGAAGCGTCCTACGTCGAACCTTTGCAGTGGCTTGTATAGCAGTTGCTATTGCGCTGGCGAGTGTTCGTGGCCCCACCCCTGACAACACGGTCAACCGCCATGGCGGCGCCACCGTACCTTGGTCAACCGAGGCACTTGCGGCACTTAGAGACCTCGGTGCGCCAGTATTTGTCGATGTGACTGCCGATTGGTGCATTACCTGTCTCGCGAATGAGCAAGCCGTGTTGTTCACGCCGAGCGTTATCGAGGCTTTTGCAGATAGCGGCGTCACCTACATGGTAGCCGACTGGACTAATTACAATGACGATATCGGTGCTTTTGTGAAGTCTCACGGGCGCAACGGTATTCCGCTATATGTTATGTATCCTGCCGGCGAGGGTTCCGCGCCAATTTTGCTGCCGCAATTACTGACACAATCTAGGGTGCTAGCCGCATTGGCTGCTGCGCGCTAAGTTCCACAGAAATATTTTTATCCGCTTACAATAGCAAGCCAACAACTGGAGGATCCACATGCCCAAGGCTACGTTCCTAAGGACATCATCATTATTTACAGCGCTCGCCGTGTCGGCACTAGTGAACGTGCCCGGCGCTCGGGCGGAGCTGTCTATCAGCGATGCTTGGGTGCGCGCTATGCCGCCCACACAGACAATGACAGCGGGTTATGCCACCATCACCAATAATGGCCCGGCAACCATTATTATTACCGGCGCCAGCAGTGATATCGCGCCGCTGGCCACACTCCACACCACGGTTCAAGAAGGTGAGCGTTTGAGCATGGTGGCATTGCCCTCCATTGAATTGGCGCCCGGCGAACAATTTAACTTCGCGCCAGCTGGCGCGCATATTATGCTCATGCAGATACGCAGCATGCCCGCGCCGGGAAGCGTCGCTGAGCTGTGCTTTAGTATAGACAACAGCGCAGCAAGCTGTGCGCAAGCGACGGTTCAACGCAATCCACCCGCCGCACAAAATAAGCCGTCGCAAGATATACATCACGGCCACCACAGCGATCACGGTGGCAGGTGAATAGGCCCGAGAACAGATACACGTGAAGATCAATACGGAGATCAACGGACAGCCTAGTCCGTCTAGATAAGGATATCGTCATGGCGATCATAGAACCGATTAAACGCTTCTTCATTCATCTAAAAGACACTATGACCCTCGCGGGTGTTGACTACGCCGAATCGAATCTTAGCCGATGGCTCGTGGGCTGCTTTATCGTATACGTCATAGCAATGTGTGGCTTAGGTATATGGTGGAGCAGTGCGCCATCACCCTTTGACGTCCGCGACAATGCCGTTAGGCAGGCGGCGCAATACAATCAAGATGTGGTGACCGGCACCGCTACGACGGGCGCGCTGATCCAGGTAATCGACACACTGCTTGAAAAAGAGGGTGGCTATATCCACAACGATATTATGCCCCCAGGTGTCTTTATGGATAACATGCCTAACTGGGAATATGGCGCACTGGTGCAATCGAGAGATCTGGCCAGAGCACTGCGCGAGGTACTCAGTCGATCACAGTCTCAGTCCAAGGAAGATGTCGATCTCACCCTGGCAGAACCGCGCATCAACTTCCAATCAGACAGCTGGGCACTGCCTGCGTCAGAGGGTGAATATCGCGATGCGCAAAGATATTTGTTGGCCTACTTAAAGCGACTGCCAGAGCGCAGTGAAAATGGCGCGCAATTCTATGCACGTGCTGACAACTTGCGCCACTGGTTGAGCATGGTACAAAACCGGCTAGGTAGCCTCTCGCAACGTCTATCTGCCAGTGTCGGACAGCGCCGACTTAACACCGATCTCGCCGGAGATCCCGCCGCCTCACAATCCACCCATGAACCTGGAGATCGTGAAATCCGAACCCCATGGGGTGAAGTTGACGATGTCTTTTATGAAAGCCGCGGTGCCGCCTGGGCACTGATCCACTTCTTGAAGGCTGCCGAAATCGATTTTGCTGATGTTTTGCAAAAGAAAAATGCGCTGGTGAGTTTGCGACAGATCATCCGAGAACTTGAGGCAACTCAAGTCACGGTTTGGAGCCCCATGATTCTTAATGGTTCGGGTTTCGGACTCTGGGCGAATCATTCTTTAGTGATGGCGTCGTATATTTCTCGCGCCAACGCCGCACTGATCGACCTGAGCGACTTGCTGTCAAAAGGCTAGCTTCGGTTGTAAGGAAACACTTAGCTCGCGGACTGGCCCTGCAACAGGACCCATCCGTCCAAATCATTGGCGGCAGATAAGCTGAGTTCGGGTAGATAAGCGTCGATTAACCGCTGCGCTTGGTCGACCAACAAACCCGCCAGCAGCAGATAGCCGCCGGGCTTAATCAACGCCTTTAAGGTGGGTGCCAATTGCGCTAGCGGTCCGGCTAATATATTCGCGACCACGACATCCGCCTGACCCTGCCATGCGGCAGCATCAAACGCATCAGGCAAATAAACACGAAAGCGATCGGCATCGATATCATTGCGCTCAGCATTGGTTTTACTGGCAGTAATCGCCTGAGGATCATTATCGACGCCAACAGCAACTTTAGCGCCCAATTTAATGGCGGCGATAGCCAGAATGCCGCTCCCACAGCCATAGTCGACGACGGACATACCCGGCTCGATCAAAACATCTAGCTGTTTTAGGCACATTGCTGTGGTCGGATGCGTACCCGTACCAAAAGCCAACCCGGGATCGAGTAAAACATTGACTGCATCCGGTTGTGGCGGAGGCGTCCAGCTGGGGCAGATCCACAACCTAGGCCCCATTTGCATCGGATGGAAACTATCCATCCAAGCGCGCTCCCAATCTTGATCTGGAACATGCGTCGGGGCGTCATCCACGCGACTGACCAATGTTCTCGGTACCGCCGCAATAACATGGGTTAAATCTAACCCCATGGGAAAGAGCGCCACAACCTTTACCTTCTGCCAGAGCGGTGTCTCGCCGGGCCCGGGCTCCAATAGTGGCTCGTCGGCATTATCGAGCAAGGTAACAGCGACGGCACCAGACTCAAATAAATAGACCTCCAGCGCCTCAACTGCGGGCCCCTGAGTGTCTATTGAAATTTCTTGCCAGCCAGCCTGCGTCAACCTTCGCTTTCCAATTTGCTTTCCAAATAATGAATACTGACACCGCCAGCCTGGAATGCGGGGTCCACGACCAAATCACGATGCAGTGCAGCATTAGTACGGATACCATCCACCACCAACTCGTCGAGCGCTTGGCGCATTTTTGCCAGCGCTGATTCCCGCGTATCGCTGTAGGTAATCAGTTTTCCCACCAAACTGTCGTAATGTGGCGGCACGGTATAACCGCTGTAGATATGAGAATCGACCCGCACACCTGGGCCGCCTGGCGCGTGGAAGGTGTTAATTTTCCCTGGCGAGGGCAAGAAATTCCGCGGATCCTCCGCATTAATACGACATTCAAAAGAATGGCCTCGAAACTGAATGTCTTCCTGTCGGAATGAGAGTTTCTGGCCCGAGGCAATCAATAATTGCTCGCGCACAATATCGATACCCGTGATCATCTCGGTGACCGGGTGCTCAACCTGCACACGGGTATTCATCTCAATGAAGTAGAATCCACCGTCTTCATAGAGGAACTCAAAGGTACCAGCACCACGATACCCCATCTCGATGCATGCGTTCACACAGGCGTCACCCACTTCATCTCGCAATGCCTGCGGAATACCGGGAGCCGGGGCTTCCTCTATTACCTTTTGGTGCCGGCGCTGTAATGAGCAATCACGGTCACCTAAATGCACAGCGTTGCCCTGGCCGTCGGCCAGCACCTGAATTTCAATGTGCCGCGGCCGCTGCAGATATTTTTCCAAGTAGACCACCGGCGAGCCAAAGGCTGCTTGCGCCTCTGACTTCGTGACTTCGATCGAGTTCAGCAAGACCTCTTCGTTGTGCACAACGCGCATACCACGACCACCGCCACCCGCCGATGCTTTAACGATTACCGGATAACCAATATCACGCGCGATGCGCAATACTTCATCGGGGTCTTCGGGGAGCGCCCCCGCTGAGCCCGGCACGGTTGGCACGCCAGCGCGATTCATCGTTTGTTTTGCGGAGACCTTATCGCCCATTAGGCGAATGGTTTCGGCACGCGGCCCGATAAAAACAAAACCACTTTTCTCTACTTGCTCGGCAAAATCCGCATTCTCTGCCAAAAATCCATAACCTGGGTGTATGGCATCGGCGTTAGTCAGTTCAGCCGCGCTAATAATCGCCGGAACATTTAAATAGCTGAGCGCTGATGGTGGCGGACCAATACAAATAACCTCATCCGCCAATCGGACATGCTTGAGCTCGCGGTCTGCGGTGGAGTGCACTGCCACCGTCTGAATACCAAGTTCCTTACAAGCGCGCAGAATCCGCAGAGCAATCTCACCGCGGTTCGCGATCAATACCTTTTCAAGCATGGATCAATTCCTCAATGGATACAGCCCAGCACCCTAACACCAAAGGCCGATCAAAAACGGGAAGACGCAATCACCTAAAAGTGTTGCGCCCAAAATCGATTAACTAACGGTGATCAACGGCTGGTCAAACTCTACCGGCTCACCATTCTCAACGTGAATCGCTGTGACAGTACCTGAACGATCAGCCTCTATTTGATTCATCATCTTCATGGCCTCAACGATACAAAGCGCATCGCCGACACGAACCGTTTGACCCACTTCAACAAATGACGGGGAGGCCGGACTGGGCGATCGATAAAAAGTACCGACCATTGGAGATAGCACTGCGTTATCGGTCGAGACGGAGGCGGGGGCAACAGCCTCCACAGCTGCCGGCGCAGCAACCGGCGCGGCAACCGGCGCCATAAGCTGCTGAGCATAGGCCATCGGAGCCATTGCATTGATGTTGCCATTACGGCTGATACGCACCGACTCCTCGCCTTCTTTGATCTCAATTTCATCAATATTTGATTCTTCGAGAAGCTCTATTAATTTTTTTACCTTGCGAATATCCATAGTGGGTCTCGTTAGTCGATGACTTGCTGTGCTAAATGATGAAGTGCTGCCTTAAGCGCGCAATCGTAGCCAAAAGATCCCAGGCCACAAATAACACCTACGGCAATATCTGAAAAATAGCTATGCCGTCTAAACGCTTCGCGGGCATGCACATTTGATAAATGTACTTCAATAAACGGAATGGCAACGCCTGCAAAAGCATCGCGAAGCGCCACACTTGTATGCGTAAAACCGCCGGGGTTGATGACAATAAATTTCGTCCCCTCAGCCTTGGCGCCGTGTATTACATCAATCAATTCGTGTTCAGCATTGCTTTGCAAGCAACGCAGAGAAATGCCGGCACGATCAGCCTCGGCCAGCAACCTTGTATTAATAGCCGCTAAAGTCTCACGACCGTAAACTTCAGGTTCACGCGCCCCTAAGAGATTTAGATTGGGCCCGTGTAAGAACAAGATCTCGGACATTTATACCTCCATTACCATCGATCGCTCATGCAAATGATCGCCGACACCGCTCTGACCGCCAGTTCTCGATTTTCGCTCAAGCGCTAAAGACTGTCTATAGGATTAGGGAATTAGCGGATTTATCCCGTATTTTCATGGGAGATGCCCACTAAGTAGCAACACTAATGCCTTTGGGGCAAGTCTGATTCGGATTTTACTTGATCGTCGGTAAGGTATTTTCCCAGAATAGGCGATGGGTCCAAAGCCAGACATCCTGTTTTAGCGCAACAGAGCAACCAATTGTATTGCGCGCGTCTGATGGCGAGCTTGCTCTCCCCGCAAAGTTTGGCGCGGATGAGCTTCCGAACACCCACCCTACTTAGCCCAACAACCGGGAAGGCCTGGCGAGTCTAGTTGTCAAAAATTGGCGAAAAAATGATCAATATGCCTTCAAACCATGCAGTCACAGGAGTAGACTCTCATGCCCTTTCATTGCCAATTCAATGATGCTGCAAATAGGTCCTCATCAGCTCTGCAATAATGTGATTCTGGCGCCCATGGCCGGTGTCACTGATTTGCCTTTTAGAGAACTCTGTCTAGAACTCGGGGCTGGCTTGGCTGTGGCTGAAATGCTCACCGCCGATCCCGCCCTTAACCACAGTCGTAAAAGCCAGCTACGGCGCAGACATTCGACAAAAGCAGCGCTGCGATCGGTACAAATTGTGGGTAGCGACCCCAAACGACTCGCAACCGCAGCGCGCTGGAACGCAGAAGACGGTGCCGACATTATTGATATTAATATGGGCTGCCCCGCCAAAAAAGTGTGCAAGAAGGCGGCGGGATCAGCGCTTTTGGCAGACGAGGCATTGGTCGCTGATATTCTGCATCAGGTAGTGGCCGCCGTTGATATCCCGGTAACCCTTAAAATCCGCACGGGTACCAGCAGAGATCATCGCAATGGCGTCAATATCGCGCGCATTGCTGAAGACGCTGGTATTCAGGGGCTTGCGATCCATGGTCGGACACGTGCCGACAAATTTAACGGCGACGCTGAGTACGACACGATAGCCGCCATTGTCGACGCCGTGAACATCCCAGTGTTTGCCAACGGCGATATCGACTCCGTTGCCAAGGCACAGCAAGTACTCAGCCATACGGGCGCTGCGGGCGTGATGATCGGTCGCGCGGCGCAAGGGCGTCCTTGGCTGCCAGGTCAAATAGCCACTGCGATCGCCACGGGGATAATCATTCCCTCGCCCAGTATTGACCAACAACTTGCGTTAATGCACCGACACGTCGCTGCACTCCATGATTTTTACGGTGACTTTATGGGGGTTCGTATCGCCCGCAAGCACGTCGGATGGTTTCTGGAGGCATTGCTAAAACCTGAAACATTTTTAGCTTGGAAGCACCGCTTCAATCCACTTGAGACCACCACCGAACAGTTTAACTTCCTCGACCAATTAACGGATGACCCAGCCACTATCGCGTCATCTATTCGTCAAACCAGACCTGCAGACATCGCCGCATGAATAACAAAAAAAAGCCAGACAACGCCAAGCAATCAAGCTGTGAAACGTTAAGCTTGTCACCCCCCTTACGCGAGAGCGCGCAGATAGCTATTCGACACTTTCTCACTCAACTTACCGGCCAGCCAGTTACCGGCCTGTTTGACATTGTAGTGGCGCAAGTAGAAGAGCCACTGCTGCGTGAAATCATGTCATTTACACAAAACAATCAGAGCAAAGCCGCCGCAATGCTGGGTTTAAATCGCGGCACATTGCGCAAGAAGTTAAGACAATACCGCTTATTAGAGCCCGACACCGACGCTAACCCAAGGACCTAAATGATGACAGATCTGCAACTCACCCCTGTTCGCCGCGCCTTAATCAGTGTATCGGACAAAACCGGTATTATTGAATTCGCGCAAACACTGGTCGGACACGGGGTTGAAATTCTCTCTACGGGCGGCACGTTTAAAGCCCTCAAAGAGGCTGGTGTTGCAGTCACAGAAGTCTCTGACTACACGGGCTTCCCTGAGATGATGGACGGTCGAGTCAAAACACTGCACCCAAAAATTCACGGCGGCGTCTTGGGTCGCCGAGGCACCGATGATGCGGTCATGCACGCCCACGGTATTAATCCTATCGATATGGTGGTGGTTAATCTGTACCCCTTTGAGGCAACCGTGGCTAAGCCCGGTTGCACATTAGAAGATGCCATCGAGAATATTGATATCGGCGGGCCAACTATGGTGCGTGCAGCAGCAAAAAATCACCGCGACGTTACCATTATTGTGGATGTAGCAGACTACACTTGCGTGCTTGAAGAAATGGCGGCGCGCGGCGGACACACCACTTACAAAACTCGCTTTGACCTTGCGATTAAAGCGTATGAACACACCGCTGGCTACGACGGTGCGATTGCCAATTATTTTGGTCGCCTGGTTGATGGGGGTAGCCGTGATTTTCCCCGCACTTTCAATCTCCAGTTTCACAAAGCACAAGAGATGCGTTACGGCGAAAATCCGCATCAGAAAGCTGCGTTTTATAAAGAAGCCGCACCCGCAGAAGTCGGCATTGCGACTGCGGTGCAGCTGCAGGGCAAGGCATTGTCTTACAACAATGTCGCCGACACCGATGCTGCGCTTGAGTGCGTAAAGAACTTTGACGCGCCCGCATGTGTAATTGTCAAGCACGCTAATCCATGCGGCGTGGCCGTCGCGGATAATTTGCTCGATGCCTATAACTTAGCATTTGGCACCGATCCCGAATCTGCGTTTGGTGGCATTATCGCCTTTAACCGAACCCTGGACGGCGATACCGCTAAAGCGATCGTAGATAACCAATTTGTTGAAGTCATCATTGCGCCCGATGTCACACCAGACGCAGAGGCTGCGGTGGCCGCCAAAGCCAATGTTCGATTGCTTAAAACTGGCATGTGGGATCAACCCCATCCAACCCGCGACTTTAAACGCGTTAATGGCGGCTTGCTGGTTCAAGATCGTGATGACGGCATGATCAGTCGTGAAAATTTACAAGTAGTCAGTAAGCGCCAACCCACCGAGCAAGAGTGGCAAGACCTGATGTTTGCTTGGAAGGTCGCTAAGTTTGTCAAATCTAATGCCATCGTTTATGCGGCTGACCAGCGAACAATCGGTGTGGGCGCAGGTCAGATGTCGCGCATCAATTCAGCGCGTATCGCAGCGATTAAAGCCGAGCACGCCAATCTTCAAGTAGCGGGCGCGGTTATGGCATCTGATGCCTTTTTCCCGTTTCGCGATGGTATCGATAGCGCGGCAGAACGTGGTATTGCTGCAGTGATTCAACCTGGCGGATCAATTCGCGATGCAGAAGTCATCGCCGCGGCGGACGCCGCCAACATGGCGATGGTATTTACTGGCATGCGTCACTTCCGTCACTGAGGTTAGCAAATGAATATTTTAGTTATTGGTAGCGGCGGTCGTGAGCACGCATTGGCCTGGAAATTGGCGCAATCGCCCGCTGTGAACAAGGTCTTCGTGGCGCCGGGTAATGCAGGGACAGCCCGCGAGGCTAAGCTGGAAAATATTGCCCTTGATGTTATGGATTTTGTGGCACTGGCGGATTTCGCAAGCGATCAAAATGTGACGCTCACTGTAGTAGGGCCTGAAGCACCGCTGGTTGAAGGTATCGTCGATTACTTTACCGATCGCGGGCTTGCCTGCTTTGGCCCAACTAAGGGCGCTGCCCAGCTGGAGGGTTCAAAGGCTTTTACCAAGGATTTTTTGGCGCGTCATAACATCCCAACCGGCTACTACAGCACGTTCACCGACACCGACCAAGCGCTGGCTTTTGTGCGCCAACACGGCGCGCCAATCGTTGTTAAGGCCGACGGCCTAGCTGCAGGAAAAGGCGTTATCGTAGCTGAAACGTTACAGCAAGCTGAAGATGCGATTGTCGACATGCTGTCGAGCAACGCCTTTGGTGATGCTGGCTGCAGAGTGGTCATCGAAGAGTTTTTGCCAGGTGAAGAAGCGAGCTTTATCGTCATGGTCGATGGTAAAAATGTACTCCCTATGGCGACCAGTCAAGACCACAAACGGATTGGCGAGGGTGACACCGGGCTCAATACTGGGGGTATGGGTGCCTACTCTCCGGCACCTGTGGTAACCGATATTATTTTTGAGCGCGTCATGTCACAGATAATAGAACCCACAGTGCGCGGGATGGCTGCTGAGGGCAACGTCTATAAAGGTTTCCTATACGCGGGCCTAATGATTGATGCAGAGGGTAATCCGCGTGTTATTGAGTACAACTGCCGCTTCGGCGACCCAGAAACTCAGCCCATCATGATGCGCCTGCAGAGTAACCTGGACGAGCTTTGCTCAGCAGCTATAGCAGGCACACTCGATAAAACGACGATTACATGGGATCAGCGTCCCGCGTTAGGGGTGGTGTTAGCGGCGGGCGGCTACCCCGGGGATTACGGAAAAGGGCATATCATTAGCGGCCTCGACATGCCGCAAGAGGCAGATGTGAAGGTGTTCCACGCCGGTACGCGTTTGCAAGATGTCGATGTGGTCACTCATGGCGGGCGCGTTCTGTGTGCAACAGCGCTTGGAACAGATATCGCCGATGCCCAGCGGCGCGCTTATATAGCCGCCGACCAGATTCAATGGCAAGGCATGACCCTCAGACGTGATATTGGTTGGCGCGCCATCGAGCGCTATAGTCAGTCTTAAGCCACCGAGGAAGCGTACATTTATGTCATCCCGTGAACTGACTCCCGTTGATCGCTTGCTGACAGAAGCGGATGCCATGCTCCGCACGTTATCTAGGCGCGGTGCAAAAGCGATGCGCCCCTCCCCCGCCCAAGGCCATAGTGAAGCTTCGCTTAATAGCGATGAGCAACGTCATACGGCTGGCTTAATGCGCGTCAATCACACGGGCGAGGTCTGCGCGCAAGCGCTTTACCAAGGCCAAGCACTGACGGCAAGGAAAGCGGCAACACGCGAGGAAATGCTGCATGCCGCGCAGGAAGAGATCGATCACTTGGTATGGTGTGAAGAACGGCTCGCGGAACTCAACGCCCGCCCATCAGCCTTAAATCCCTTGTGGTATGGCATCTCACTGGCGATGGGGGCGGCCGCTGGCGCTATTAGTGACAAGGTGAGTCTCGGATTTGTCCACGCCACAGAAGAACGCGTCGCGCAACACTTGCGCGCACATCTGAGGTCATTACCAGATCAGGATCGAAAATCACAACTCATCTTGCAGCAAATGCTCGAAGATGAAGAACGTCATGGCGCCAATGCCCTCAAAGCCGGCGGTGTTGACTTTCCTCGCCCAATAAAAGACGCCATGTCCGTCGTTTCACAGCTAATGACGCAAACCAGTTACCGATTTTAACTAACGTAACGGGCTAAACATACACTGAGTGATGCAACTATGGTGCAGGCGCCTCCTCAATAGCGTAACTGTGATTCACCTTAACACCAGCACCCGCTAGCATGATGGACGCCGAACAATACTTCTCAGCCGAGAGCGCCACTGCACGCTGCACTTGCGCATCTTTTAATGCAAATCCAGTGACCACAAAATGCAAGGTCATCTCTGTAAATACAGCAGGCACAGCATCCGCACGCTCAGCATGTAATTCCACACGGCAGTCAATTACTTGCTGACGGGCCTTTTTCAACATACTGATGACGTCGTAAATTGCGCATCCACCGGTGCCCAATAAAATCATTTCCATGGGCCGTAGCGACAGATTACGGCCACCTAAATCTTCAGGGCCATCCATCACAACCGAATGTCCTGACCCAGATTCTCCGATAAACATCGCGCCGTCTAACCACTTCACAGTGCCTTTCATGATTTACTCCCCACCGATAACCGTATTTTAGCTGACGCTCGACTGCAGTTCTGTATCATTTCCAATAGCGTCGCTAAGAATAACACAGCCGCAGTACTAGTCTCCGGAGGAAGCTCCTGTATGATACTGCGAGGTTAATCAAACTAGGGTCAAGAATGACCAACAATATCAAGCCTCAAGTTAAAAATCGCATTCCTGAAGTTGAGGTCTTTTTGCGGTATTGCGAACGCAAAATCTACAAACCGCGCGCATCGATTTTTCACCAAGGCGACACCAGTGATTGCCTCTACCTAATACTCGACGGCTCGGTTTCGGTTGTTGTAGATGATACTAACGATCCCGAACACGAAATGGTGGTCAGTTACCTCAACCCCGGAGATTTTGTCGGCGAGATGGGTCTGTTTGGCGAAGAACAACGCACTGCGCATTTAGTCGCGCGCAGTCGATGCGAATTAGCGCGAATCTCATATGACCGATTTCACCAAGTCCGCAGTCAAATCCCTGACGTACTTTATGCGCTGGCATCACAACTTGGGCATAGACTGCGTAACACAACGCGTAAACTCACCGACTTAGCCTTCGTCGACGTATCGGGCCGCATCGCTCAAACACTGATTGATTTAACGGCGCAGCCCGACGCGATGACCCATCCCGATGGCATGCAGATCCGAGTAACGCGCCAAGAACTTAGCAGAATCGTTGGCTGCTCTCGCGAAATGGCCGGCCGAGTACTGAAAACACTCCAGCAAGAAGGCCTAATCGATGTCAGCGGTAAAACCATCGTCGTGCTACGTGAGCCTGATGGCAAAGATACATTCCAAAAAGCCAGCGACGCAAACTAGAAGAACATCTCGCGCAAACGCGTGCCAGGATCAGCGGCGCGCATAAAAGCCTCACCCACTAAAAAAGTATGCACCCCAGCATCTCGCATTGCGGTGACATTGCGGCGGGTGTGAATACCGCTTTCGGTAACCACTTGCACACCGCCAGGAATCGCTGGCAACAGGTCGGTGGTCGTCGCTAAGCTTGTCTTGAAAGTACGTAGGTCACGGTTATTAATGCCAATCAGGGAGGTGCCCAACTCCAGTGCTTCATCGAGCTCTGCGCGGTCATGAACCTCAACTAACACATCGAGCCCAGCATCTAAGGCGCAATCATAGAGCTCACGTAACTGCGCTGTCTCTAGACATGCGACGATCAGAAGAATCGCATCAGCACCTAAACTTCTCGCCTCCCATATTTGATAGGGGTCTACAGTAAAGTCTTTGCGCAACACAGGTAGATCACAGGCCGCTCGCGCCTCGACTAAATAACGATCATCACCTTGGAAAAAATCTATATCTGTCAGTACAGAGAGACAAGCCGCACCCCCTGCGGCATAGCTCGTGGCTATGTCCGCGGGTTCAAAATATTCTCGAATCACGCCCTTGCTCGGACTCGCCTTTTTTACCTCGGCAATCACAGCCGGCAATCCAGCCAAGACACTCGTTCGGAGGGCTGCTGTAAAACCACGAACCGGCTGTGCGCGGCGCGCATCACATTCAACATCGATCAACGGGCGCTGACTTTTGCGCTGTGCAACCTCCTCGAGCTTGCGCTCAACAATCTTTGTCAGCACCGTTGGCGTATTCATTTTCGTATTCACAACGTCGACTCCTTGAGGCCACGTGTAAAAGTGACAAACTCTTCGAGTTTTTCTAGCGCCTGGCCCGTCGTAATAACATCGTCAGCCAGACTAATACCATCGCCTAAAGTGCCGGTGATACCGGCAGCATAGATTCCTGCGCCAGCATTTAAGGCAATGATCGAGCGCGCTTTTTGGACGGTCTCTGTCGTTATCTTGCCCAATGCAGCGCGAATCAATTCCGCTGACTGCTGTGCATTGTCAACGACCAAACCCTCGAGGTCTTTGTGCTGATGTCCGTATTCGGCCGGATGAATATAGAAACGATCAACAACACCGTTGCGCAGCTCACATACCATCGTTGGGGCGGCTATTGAAATTTCGTCCAGCCCATCATCACTGTGCAGTACTAATGCATGGTGGCTACCCAGGCGGCTCAATGCCTCGGCGATAGGCTGGCAGAGCTCCGCGCTGAATACGCCCAAGACCTGCCTCTGGACATGCGCCGGGTTGGTCATAGGACCCAAGATATTAAACAACGTGCGCATGCCGAGGTCTTTACGGGGACCGACTGCATGCTTCATCGCGCTGTGGTGTGCTGGCGCGAACATGAATCCGAGGCCCACCTCATCAATACATCGCGCTATCTGGTCGGGGTTTAGATCCAGCGGAATTCCCAACGTTTCAAGAACATCGGAGCTACCACTGGCACTGGAAACCGACCGATTCCCATGTTTGGCAACCCGGCCACCTGCGGCGGCAACAACAAAAGTCGCGGCGGTAGACACATTGAATAGGTTGGCGCCATCACCGCCAGTGCCCACTAAATCCACCAAATGGGTTTGATCGACATAAACACGGGTAGCGAGACCACGCATTACTTCCGCAGCGCCAGCAATTTCTTCCATGGTCTCACCGCGAATGCGCAATGCAATTAACAGCGCGCCAATTTGAGCGGGCGTCGCCTCACCCACCATGACCTCAGTCATCACCTCGCGCATTGTGCTTTGTGACAGCGAGTCACCCTCTACTAACTGCTGCAATGCTTGCTGGATTGCCATGTTAAATCCCTACTAGAAGCGACTAACGCTCGATAAATTGTCGCAACAAATCGTGTCCATGTTGCGACAAAATAGACTCAGGGTGGAACTGTACACCCTCAACGTCGAGCTCGCGATGACGAAGACCCATAATTGCCTCCATCTCACCGGACGCCGTTTCACTCCAGGCAGTGACTTGCAGACATTCAGGTAACGTTTTAGGATCAACGACGAGGCTGTGGTATCGGGTCGCTTCAAAAGGATTCGTAAGACCTTCGAATACACCGAAATTATGGTGATGGATCAAGCTAGTTTTGCCATGCATCACCCTTGGCGCACGAATAATATTACCGCCATATACTGCAGCGATGCTCTGCTGGCCAAGGCAGACACCAAAAATAGGTAACACACCAGCGAAACGCTCAATAACCGCCATCGAAATCCCAGCTTCTGTGGGTGAGCAGGGGCCAGGAGAAATACAAATCTTCTCCGGTGCGAGAGCCTCAATATCAGTTAGCGAGATTTCGTCATTGCGACGCACCTCCACTTCAGCACCTAGCTCCCAGAGATATTGGACAATATTCCAGGTAAAGGAGTCGTAATTGTCGATCATGAGAATCATAGTGAATCCAATCTATGCACCGCTGAAATTTGAATCTTGGTTTTGCTCTTACGAACACCTCTAAAGTGCAACGCCATTCATACCAGTGACCATTAGCAACGAGCGGCGATTACAGCTGACACTCACCTCGGGTCATCGCCACAGCGCGTAATATTGCTCGCGCCTTATTGAGCGTTTCTTCCCATTCAGCCGCCGGCACCGAGTCTGCGACAATACCGGCGCCCGCCTGGACTATCAATTTCCCATCTTTGATCACCGCTGTGCGAATGGCAATTGCGGTATCCATATCACCCGACCAACTCAAGTAGCCCACTGCGCCCCCGTATACACCACGCTTCACGGGTTCGAGCTCATCAATGATCTCCATCGCGCGCACCTTTGGCGCGCCACTCAAAGTACCCGCAGGTAGTGTCGCCCGCAGCGCATCAATCGCGTTAAATTCAGCGCGAATCTTACCGGTGACATTAGACACAATATGCATCACATGGGAATAGCGTTCTATCACCATATTCTCAGTTAACGAAACGCTACCGGGTTCCGCTATCCGGCCGATATCGTTTCTGCCTAAATCAATTAACATCAAATGTTCCGCGCGCTCTTTTGGATCCGCGAGAAGTTCCGTAGCCAGCGCTTCGTCTTCCGCAGCTGTCGGTCCTCGTTTACGTGTACCTGCAATGGGGCGTACGGTCACTTCGCCGTCCTGTAGCCGAACCAAGATTTCAGGCGAAGACCCGACAATATGAAAATCATCACAATCTACAAAATACATATAAGGCGAGGGGTTTAGGTTCCGCAATGCGCGATACAAGGTCAGTGGCGCCTTATCGAAATCAATAGTCATACGCTGCGACGGCACAACCTGCATGACGTCGCCATTGAGGATGTACTCCCGCACGCGAACTACCCATGCCTCGAATTCCGGTTGACTGGTATGATACTCGGCAGCGGCTTCAATATTTGCGGTATCCCTTGCCCCTAGAGCAATCGCATCGGGATAAACCGAGGGCTCTGGTAACTTATCAACAAGGCTTTCGAGTCGTGATTGGGCCCGTTCGTAAGCGTCTGGCACACTGACATCAGCAGTCACGATAAACGTTAAAGTGCCCGCCAAATTGTCAAAAACTAAAACCTCTTCAGCCAGCATCAGCAATATATCTGGCGTATTCAACCCGTCTTCCGGACAGCTCTGGGCAAGCTTTTTCTCTATGTAGCGAACCGTGTCATAACCAAAATATCCCACCAAACCACCGTGAAAAAGTGGCATGCCCTCAACAGGCGCTACATGGAAACGAGTCTGATATTGTTCGATAAATGCCAGGGGATCATCGACAGTATGGCTTTCAACGACTGAGCGCTTGCCATCCACATACTCAAGTAGCTGAATCTGATGTGCTCGGACCTGTAAGACATAGCGCGCAGGTAACCCAATGATCGAATATCGCCCCCATTTTTCACCGCCCTGGACGGACTCAAAGAGAAATGAATTGGGGCCCTCGGCGAACTTTCGGTACGCAGAGAGTGGTGTTTCCATGTCGGCAAGCACGGTCCGAGCAACAGGAATGCGATTATAGCCCCCATCATGCAAGCGATTAAAAATTAACTGATCCACCCGTTAGGTGCCCCCATGCCTCAACTCGGCGCGCATCTGGTCGATCACCGCGCGATAATCCGGCTGGTTGAAAATGGCAGAGCCGGCCACAAAGGTATCGGCACCCGCCGCCGCGATGTCCGCAATGTTGCCAGGGGTAACGCCGCCATCGACTTCCAAACGTATATCGAAACCCGAGGCATCAATAAGTCCGCGAACCTCACGCAGTTTGTCTAATGTGGCAGGGATAAATTTTTGACCGCCGAAACCAGGGTTAACTGACATCAGCAACACCATATCGATCTTGTCCATGACATACTTAAGCGACGCTAAACTCGCAGCAGGATTAAAAACCAATCCCGCTTTACAGCCAGCACTGCGGATCAGCTGCAGCGAGCGATCAACATGAATAGAAGCGTCCGGATGGAAAGTAATATAACTGGCGCCCGCATCGGCAAACAAACCGATCAGATCATCCACTGGGCTCACCATTAAATGGACATCGATCGGCGCAGTGATGCCATAGTCGCGAAGTGCTTTGCAAACCATCGGACCAATCGTCAGGTTCGGCACATAGTGATTGTCCATTACGTCAAAGTGAACAATATCAGCACCCGCCTCAAGCACAGCATCAACATCCTGGCCGAGGCGCGCGAAATCGGCTGACAATATTGAGGGTGCTATCTGAAAATCACGATCACTCGCGTTTGTAACAACCCTACTGGGTGAGCTCGGCGCGCTGCTTGGTGTCGAATCCTGGGATGTGTCACTCATGACTGAGTACTCGTATAGTTGAATATGCGTGATAGTTTACTGGCTAGCGAGGTGCTTCGCGACTCAAGAGCCAGTCTAATTGTGCCAAGCGCTCGGGCGTGCCGATATCGAACCAGCGTCCGGACCATCGCTCAGCGGTAAGGCCACCCGACGAAATAGTGCGATCCAGCAGCGGACGTAGTGCCAATTTGACAGCGCCGGAGGTATTCGTCTCGTAGTCGATCTCGTCGATTTCGGTAAAGAACCGGGGCTGAAAAACGCCAATACCGCTATAAGTAAATGACTCCTGGAGAGCATCGTGCTTGTGCAGTACACGGTTTTGCATCAAACCAAAGTCGCCGGTGGGATGATGCTCAGGATTGGTCACCAAAACAATATGTGCACCATTATCAGTGGGCACGACTTCTCGCAGACGCTGCAGCGGAAAATCAGTGAAGATGTCACCGTTGAGCACAACAAATGGCTCGTCACCTAACAAAGGCAACGCGTGGATGATGCCGCCCGCCGTCTCCAGCGGAGCCGACTCCATCGACATCTGGATTTTGACCCCCCAGCGACTACCATCACCACAAAAAGCGGCCAGCTGGTCGCCGAGATAAGCCGCATTGACGACAATATCTTGCAGACCTGCCGCTGCAAGCGCCTCAATGTGCCAGGCAATAAGAGACTTAGCCGCCACTTCAAGCAAGGGCTTGGGTTTGTTATCGGTCAGCGGTCCCATCCGCAGACCTCTCCCCGCAGCGAGAATCATCGCTTTCATACGGGCGGGTGAAACCAAGCTTGGCGAATAATAGGTGGCATCAAAGCCTCTTCAAACCAAGATTCAAATTCTGTGATTTCCTTTATGTCATTGCGATATAGCGCTAATGCTTCTCGGATGTAATGTAAAACCAAGGGCAGATCGGCAAGGTAGGCGGGCTTGTTATCGCGCAGATTGAGGCGGGCAAACACCCCCAACACCTTGATATGCCGCTGAAGCCCCATGAGATCGAACCATCGTATGAACGCCTCAGCGGTAACCGGCGCAATAAGCTCGGCCTTGAGCAATCGTTGCCGATACTGGCTTAACCAAGCCAGCTGCTGGGCGCGTGGCCAAGCGATATAACAGTCTTTTAACAACGAAACCGGGTCGTAAGTAATGGGACCAATGACGGCATCCTGAAAATCGATGACCGCGAGTTGCTCCTGCGTCAGCACCATCAAATTACGACTATGGAAGTCGCGATGCACTAGCACCTGCGGCTGAGATAAGGCACTGCTGATCAGCACGTCGCTAAGACCCGCAAATTTTGATCGCATTTGAGCAGTTTGTTGGGCGTTATGCGTAGGGTTCACCGCTAGCAAACCGATCACAAACCAATCCATGAAAACATTGAGCTCCCCCTGAAGGAGCTCACGGGAATAATGTGGCAACCCGGAATTGGCAATTTTTATGTGTGAGAGCCCCAGTAAGTGGTCAAGTGCTGCGCCGTAAAATCGGTCAACCGAATCATCGTTTAACCTTGGTAGCAATGTGGCATCACCGAGATCTTCCAATGCCAGAAATCCGCGATCCAAATCAAAGGCATAGAGATCAGGCACACGCACACCCGCCTCAGCAAGCAACTGACGCACGGCAATAAATTCTAGATTCTTCTCTGTGGGTGGCGAAATTGCCGCAATTATCGAGCGCCGCGTCCCATCAGTGCCAAGCGCCAATCGATAATAGCGTCGCGGACTCGCATCCCCGGCGACTAGCGCCAATGACGACAGCGCCTCACCCGAAAAGGTGCTGCGCAACCAACAGAGCAATTCTGATTCAATCACCGCATTCCCCACACGACGCTTTCCCGGTACAGATAGCAACGACAGACTCGGCGCAGATATCCCTGATAGACTAGTAGCCAGCGGGTACAGATTAGCTGCTTATAGCCTAGGACTAAACCCGACTCAAACAGGCCCAATATTGGCAGACTCGACCACCACCGCCCTCAAACCCCCTAATAGGGTGATGAGTACTTCGGCGCGATCAGCACCTTTCGGCATCTGAAATATAGCCTCAAGACCTGCGAATGGCCCATCCTCCAAGCGTACTTTTTCACCGAAGGTGAACCCTTCAGCCTCATCCGCCGCCTGCTCGCCCAAGTCAATTAACGGCACCATAACCTCGGTCGGTACTGGGATAGCTTCACGCCCATTTTTCACCAACCCATAGCATCCAATGGTCGACCTAATGGGGACCGGATCATCCACACCCATCACCAGAGCCACAAATAGGTATCCCGGAAACATCGCTTCTGTCATTAAACTCCACTGACCATGGCGGCGTTTTCGCAGCGTAATTTGCGGCAAGCACACCCGATAACCCTGGCGCTCCAAATGCAGACGAGCCTCAGCCTCACGCCGAGGCTTGGCCGCTACCACATACCAAAGCGCCGAGCCCGCTATCTTCTGGTTGACGATGGCTAGCATCTTGGTCTCACTCCCTTTACTGCAATAAAAACGAGTCACTCGCACCCCTATCGATGACGATTCCTAGTGTGCACTCACTCAATGTGCACATACACCAGTTGGGCCATATAAAAACAAGGGTTCAACCCATCGGTTGCAGAGCGTATTATGCGCCACCTAAGCATTTAATGGATACCAGATCACGCATGCGGTCAGCCAAGTCACTTAATTTAATATCGGTGCCCGCACGCCTATTGCTAGCCATATCACTATCTGGCCTCACCGCTGTGCTCAGTAGTGAAGTCGCTGCGGCGGAATTGTGGGAAGAATCAATTAATCCCATTATTGATTGGCAGCCCATCGAATTAGTCCCCTCGGCGCAAGCGAATCTCAAATGTCGTCAATGCGGGGGTTTATTTGTTGACCCCCTCGCGGGCGTTGATACCTCAACACCCCAAGAGGACAGCGACGTACAAGTCAGTGCAGACCGGTCGGATGCCACTGATGACATCCTCATATTTGAGGGCAACGTATGGCTCAAACAGGGCTATCGAAGAATTAGCGCCGACAAACTCACGATAAATCGTGCAGCGCAGGCCACCAAAGCCAATGGTCACGTTGTTTTGCGCGAGCCGGGTGTTGTCGTGACCAGTGCAGCGGCAGATTACAATGGGATAACACAAGTCGCTGAAGTGGCGTCCGCAAACTTCGTCTTACATGAGCAGCAAATCAGTGGCTCGGCGGCGCACCTCAGACGCCTACCTAATGGCATCATAGAACTCACCGATGGGGCCATCACTTATTGCGCGCCCACCGATCCACATTGGCAATTAAAAACCGGAGCGCTGACACTCAACCCCGATGATGGCGTCGGCACGGCGCGCAACGCCCGGATTGAAGTGGCCGGCATTCCCATTTTTTATACGCCATGGATCCAATTCCCACTCGATGATAGACGCAAAACAGGGCTGTTATTTCCTGATATCGGTAGCGATAGTCGCGGCGGGGTCGATATCACCGCGCCGATCTATCTGAACTTAGCGCCCAATTATGACGCCACCTACAGCCCTCGATATATTGATGAGCGCGGGTTAAATCATCAGATGGAAACTCGCTGGTTAAGTCCAGATATTGGCTACTGGTCGCTGAATGGTGCGTGGCTTGGCTCAGATGACAAATACAGCGCTGAAGTCGGCGAGGGCAGCGACCGCTGGCTGGCTAACATCGACCACAGTGGCAATTTCTCAGATAACTGGCGCACACGAATCGATTACTCAAAAGTCTCTGACGTCGATTATCTGAGAGATTTGGACAACACCAGTTTGAGCGCCCAGCGGCAAACCGCACTACTTCAGCTGGGCGAAATTGATTATCTGGGTGAGGACTGGCTTATTAACATTCAAGCCCAGCAATTCCAATCTTTGGCTGATGACATCAGAGACGGCTATAAAAAACTCCCCCAGATCACCGCTCATTGGCGCGGAATAAGTAACTGGGGCGGCTTTGAACCCATCGCGACTGCACAGTATTCGCAGTTTGATTCAGACACCCATCGCGTAACAGGCCAGAGACTCTATGCCGAGGCGGGACTCACCTACCCCATGCTTTGGCGGTCTGGATTCTTACGACCAACGTTAAAGTATCGGGCACTCGCCTACGATCTAAATGATCAAATACCCATGCTAGACGCATCACCGACGGCCGGGTCTGCGGTTGCCAGTATCGATGCAGGATTATTTTTTGAGCGCGCAACCACACTTGGCAATCGCAATGTGACCCAGACATTGGAGCCTCGAGTCTACTATTTATACAGTGAATACGATAAGCAAGTCGCGCAACCGGACTTCGATAGCGCCGAGCTCACCTTTGACTACAACCAGCTCTATCGCGACACACGATTCTCTGGCAATGATCGGCTAGATGATGCGAATCAACTGTCGCTTGGTGTGACCACGCGATTTTTCGACAATAAAGATGGTCGTGAAAGACTCAACGCCAGCATCGGTCAGATTTACTATTTCAGTGATCGCTCTGTTCGGCTGAATGCGGCAGATCGCCGTTTGAGCGAGGATGGCTCTGCCATTGCAATGGAGGCCAACTGGTTCCCCAATAACGCGTGGAGCCTGCGCTCAAGCATTCTGTACGATCCGTTTAACGACAGATTCGATGCCGCGAATGCTCAAATAGGCTTTAACGCTGGAGACGGCAAGGTCCTCAATGTCGGTTATACCCTGCGCGAACCGCTGCCATCGCTATTTGAGCAGCCTGTTACAGAACAGGCAAATCTATCAGGGTACTATCCGATCGATGACAACTGGAGTCTCTTTGCTGCCATTGAGTACTCGCTCGAAGCGTCGCAGAGTGTCGAAGATATGTTTGGTATTGAGTACGATGACTGCTGTTGGCAAGTACGAATGCTTTATATGCGCTATGTCGACACCGCATCTGGAATTGTTGATTTTACCGATCCTAACTTGCAGCGGGAACACGCGCTACAATTTCAGGTCGTATTAAAGGGAATGGGGGGCTTTGGCGGACGCGTTGATAATTTAATGCGCAACATGATCCGAGGTTTCAGTGATCGTTACTAAAGATAAGTCCGCCAGATAAGCTACATCATACGAGTCAAATCGGGCACAATCCCGGTTCTAGGAATGTTCGAGGACGCCATGTCATTGCTCCCATCTACAGCTTTTTTTAATCGCCATCTCGCAATCGCAACTGCTATGGGCTTAGCACTCATCGCACCATTGATCAGTGCACAAGTACAAACCATCGATAAAGTGGTCGCTATCGTCGACGACGATATCGTTTTAGCCAGCGAGCTCGTTGAGCGCTTAGACGCTTTCAAAATTGGCATTCAACGCCGTGGAATGGAACTACCCGAAGAGGAGACGCTGGTCAGAGAGACCCTAGATCGACTCATTATTGAAAGTATTCAGCTACAGCTAGCTGATCGCTATGGCGTTCGCATCCCCGATGCCCAGGTCGACGATGCCATGAGCCGCCTCGCCAGCCAGAATGGCTTGACACTCGAACAGTTTCGCGGCGTCGTCGAAGCAGAAGGCAAAAGCTTCAGTCAAATGCGCGCTCAAATACGTCAAGAAATGATGATTCAGCGGGTGCAGCAGGGCAATGTCAGCCGCAATATTCAGATATCCGAACAGGAAGTTGAAAACTACCTCGCCACAGAAGAGGGTCAGCTGATGACCCAGCCCGAGTATCATCTCGTGCAAGCACTCATTGAAACTAGCAAAGACGACAGTACTAAAACAGTTGCCGCCAAGGAGGCTTTTGTCGACGGCGTCCTCGCATCGATCCTCTCGGGTAGATCTTTTGAAGAAGCCGTGAGTCCGCAAGAGCCCTTCGTATTTAAGGGTGGCGATTTGGGCTGGCGCAAACTGTCTGAAATCCCCAGCATGTTCGCTGACATTTTGCCCACCCTAAAAACCGGAGAAACCGACAAAGTACAAAGCGGTAGCGGATTCCACCTGGTCTATTTAGAAGATGTGCGCGGCCGAGAGCAGATGGTTCAACAAACTGAGGTGCGGCACATCCTTATCAAGCCAACCGAAGTACTCACCGATACCGAGGCAAAAGAACTGAGTGCCGAATTACGCCAAAGATACCTCGACGGAGAAGACTTTGCTGAGTTGGCTAAAAAATATTCTGATGATATTGGATCTGCTCAGGAAGGGGGTGAGCTAGGCTGGACCAGTCCCGGTCAAATGGTTCCAGAATTTGAATCTGCAATGGCCGCCACGCCAGAGGGTGAGATCTCTGAGACTGTTCGTAGTCAATTCGGCTGGCACATTGTTCAGGTAACTGACCGTCGGGAGCAGGACATCTCGGATGATATGCGTCGTCGTCAAATCATGGATTACTTACACGACCAGAAATACCAAGAAGAACTCGAATCTTGGCTGCGTAAGATTCGCGACGAGGCTTTTGTCGACATCAAGTGATGCATAAACCGGAAGAACAGGCTAGCAAGAACGGCGATCTGCCTAAAATCATTATCACCACAGGTGAGCCTGCAGGTATTGGGCCCGATGTCGTCTTAGCGGCAGCGTTGACTCCTTGGCAAGCACAGCTGATCTTAGTGGCAGACAAAGGTCTGATCGCTGAGCGCGCGGAGCGACTGGGTATCGACATCCAATTGATTGACTATACCGAGGGCGACGCACGCGCCGCACATACGCCAGGCACACTGCCCATTATTCATATTCCATTGTCAGTACCCTGCACTCCGGGAACATTAAATAAGGCGAATGCCAATTACGTATTAGCAACCCTTGAGTACGCAGCACAAGCGTGCCTTGAAGGTAGTTTTGACGCACTCGTCACCGCACCCGTGCACAAAGGTGTCATTAATGAGGGCGGCGTATCTTTTAGCGGCCACACCGAATTTTTTGCGCGACTTTGTAACGCCCCCGAAGTAGTCATGATGCTTGTTGGTGCTGAGCTACGAATCGCCTTGGCCACGACGCATTTACCGTTGCGCGCTGTAGCAGATGCGATTACCCAAGAGTCGCTGATGGCAACGCTTCGGATTATGGTTCACGATTTAAAAGGTAAATTTAATATTGCCACACCCAAAATTGCCGTACTCGGTCTCAATCCGCATGCCGGCGAAGGGGGGCATCTGGGCAATGAGGAAATCGATACTATTATCCCTGCCCTAGATCTTCTCCGCGCCGAGGGCATGGATTTAATCGGGCCACTGCCCGCAGATACCGCCTTTAAAGGTGCCGCTGCCAACTGCGACGCAATACTTGCGATGTACCATGATCAAGGCCTCCCAGTATTAAAGTACGCAAGTTTCGGGACGGGGGTTAACATCACCTTGGGCCTGCCTATCATTCGAACCTCAGCAGACCATGGCACAGCACTTGAGCTCGCCGGGATGGGAATCGCGGACAGCGGTAGTTTAAAGGCGGCCATACAACTGGCAATTGACTGCATCACTATATAAAAATCGAATCTAAGTTAATTTATAGTAAATATTTATTATTTATTATTTATTATTTATTATTAGATATTAAATAGTTAAGCCTAAATATAAATTTGATCAGCGACATAATGTTTAGGCAAACATTTTTATTTTACTCAACAAGATTTCTTTGCCATTATTAGTGAGTAAAATTTCTAATCTATTATGTCAGCAAGTTAATTATCATAACTTTTACAGATAATGTTTAAATAAGGAGTATTATTTACATGTCGGAAGCAAACTTTCTTGCCACTCTAGCCAAATCAAAGGCAGCTGCTAATCGTGCAGCAAAAGGCCTAAACCTAAGCCAGCTAGAAAAAGCCATCGCCAATTTGTCACAAGCGGTTAAGGCAGCGAAATCACGGGAATCATTAAAAGAGCAAAAGAAAAAAACTATCACCATTAAAAAACTTCAGGCTTTGATGATATCTGCGGGCATTTCTCCAGAAGATATGGGACTAGCAGGCGCCCCTAAAACAAAAGGTAAAGGCAAGCGAAAAAGCGCTACCACCAAAGGTAAAAAGCAGGCAACTGTTGCGCCTAAGTATCAAATCACAGTGGACGGAAAGACAAGTCAATGGACTGGCCGCGGCAGAACGCCCATCGTCTTCCGTACATTTGTCGACAATGGCGGCTCACTTGAGCAGTGTCTGATTCCGCAAACAGCTTAAATAGTATTAGCGCTTCAACATCGTTGGCATTAACCCTGCCGACGATGTCATTTTTCTTTAGCTTTGCACTGACCGCTTGCGCAATCTCTCGTATAGCGCAACAGCCATTCCAGGTAGATCAGATCACAATGCATAATCTTTGAACGATACGCTATGCGGCTCGCCTAAATCCCGTTAGGCTTACGCAATGTCTCGAAACAACACTCACAAAAGCCACGCCGCGGCCAAAGGGCATGCTCCACGCAAGCGATTTGGGCAAAACTTCTTGCGTGATGATGCTGTTATCAATGCGATAGTGCGCGCGATAGCACCGCACGAAAATGAACACCTTGTAGAAATTGGACCTGGCGAAGGTGCCCTAACGCAATCACTGGTGGCCAGCAACTGTCAGCTCGATGCCATTGAGCTCGATCGAGACCTCTATACTCACCTATTAGCCGCCTTCAGTATTCACCCAGGTTTTAAACTGCATAGCGCTGACGCGTTGAAATTCGACTATGGCGCGCTAATCCATGGCACAGATTTGGCCGTTAAAGGTACGACACAGAAACTTCGTATTGTAGGTAACCTCCCCTATAATATATCGACGCCACTGATTTTTAAGCTGCTCGACAATGCGCACATTATCGCCGATATGCATTTCATGTTGCAGCGCGAAGTGGTGGAGCGACTTGCGGCAAGTCCAGGGTGTAAGGATTGGGGGCGCTTGGGGATAATGACGCAATATCAATGTGCGGTAACCTATTTATTCGATGTGCCACCCGAGGCATTTTTCCCTCCCCCAAAGGTGCAGTCGGCTATCGTCCGCCTTGTACCTCATACCGAAAATCCACATCCACCGTGTGAGCTTGAGAGCTTACGTACCGTGGTGAGATCAGCGTTTGCACAGCGCAGAAAAACACTGCGTAATAATTTCAAAGAAATTTTTAATGCTTCACAACTCGTTGCACTCAACATCGATCCCGCCGCACGTGCCGAGACGCTCCCCATAGCCGACTTCGTCGGTCTTGCGAATCTCTATAGCAGCATCAAGCTAGCTGAAAAAGGCGGCTAATATGAGCACCTACGTGGTCGGCGACATCCAAGGTTGCTTCAAGCCATTTATGCAGCTGCTCAAAGACGTCAACTTCAACCCCAAACAGGATCGCCTATGGTCGGTCGGCGATCTGATCAATCGCGGCCCAATGAACCTGAGTACCCTGCGGTGGTTCTACGAGCACCGTGACTGCGTCACCGTGGTATTGGGTAATCATGACCTACACTTGTTAGCGGTTGTATCTGGAGCCCGGACCATGGGCCGAACAGATAATTTTGATGACATACTCGATGCGCCGGACAGAGAGCAGCTGTGTCATTGGTTAGTCCATCGCCCACTCGCTCATCATGAGCAGGGTGTCACCATGGTGCATGCAGGTATTCCCCCTCAATGGAGTATTGGCGATACTCTGCGCCACGCAAAAGAAGTGGAGGCGGTGCTTCGAAGTCCGCAATGCGTTGACTTTTTAGGCACCATGTATGGCAACGAGCCATATATTTGGCGT
Organism: uncultured Luminiphilus sp.; assembly: GCA_963926105.1. Classification (GTDB taxonomy): domain Bacteria; phylum Pseudomonadota; class Gammaproteobacteria; order Pseudomonadales; family Halieaceae; genus Luminiphilus. The sequence continues at coordinate 47,977 of CAWUVW010000041.1, forward strand.
AATGAATTACGCTATCTAACCCGGCTTCGTGTCATTACCAACTATTTGACGCGGATGCGCTATTGTACGCGTAAGGGTAAGCTAGATTTAGTTAGCAAGGGTGCCAAACCCAATGCCAACGCCCTCGCGGGCAAGCAAGTATTACCGTGGTTCAGCCACGTCAATCGAAAGTCACGCGACGATACAATTATTTTTGGGCACTGGGCGTCACTCGAAGGGATCACAGATAATGCGCGCGTCATCGCGCTTGATACCGGCTGCGTATGGGGCCAATGCATGACGCTTTATGAGCTAGAGACAGGCCAGCGCTGGCGCACAGCTTGTCATTAATAATGGCGCCGAATAAATCGCTTGCAAATGGACCCAAGGATAATTTTTAGAGTCTATGGAAATTTATAAAGTCGGTGGTGCAGTGCGAGATGAATTACTCGGCTATCCGGTGCTGGAAACCGACTGGATGGTGGTGGGCGCAAATCCCGAAATAATGCTCGCCAAGGGCTTCACCCAGGTCGGCAAGGATTTTCCGGTTTTTCTCCACCCAACAACACGAGAGGAGTACGCGCTGGCACGTACCGAGCGCAAATCGGGACACGGTTACCACGGATTTGTTGTCCATGCCGCCCCCTCGGTCACTGTAGAGGAGGACCTAGCACGCCGAGATCTCACTATAAATGCCATGGCGTTATCGGCGGATGGCGATTTGATCGATCCATTTAACGGTCGCGGGGACCTCGAGGGAAAGTGGCTCCGCCACGTTTCTGAGAACTTCGTCGAGGATCCGCTTCGAGTATTGCGCGTGGCGCGGTTCGCCGCTCGCTATGCTCATCTCGGCTTCAAGGTCGCAGAGGAAACACTGGCGCTGATGCGTGAGATCGTCCATAGAGGCGAGCTCGCACATTTGTCGGTCGAACGAATTTGGATCGAAACAGATCGTGCGCTGGGCGAGCGTGATCCGCAGATTTATTTTGAAGTACTGGCAGCCTGCGGAGCGCTAAATGCCCTCATGCCTGAACTAGTTGCTGACAAAGCCATTTCACAATTGGCATGTGCTCGTCATCACACCACGCGACATGACTGCCGATGGGCGGCGCTCCTCGCTGCCTCTGATACCACGCAAGCGACCAAGATCAGTCATCTACTCAAAGTACCCAAGCAACCGACAGCGCTGGCATTGGCCATCATTAAATTTGCCAGCGGGGTAGATATCTACGATGCGAAAGCATTGCTTGAGCTTATTAAAGGACTAGATGGCTTGCGCAGAGATGAGCCCTTTAACGGCTTTTGCATCACCTTGGCAGCGCTCGCCGGCGTTGAGCTAGTCGCACATACATCAGCGCAGCGGCTAATGAGTGCACGGCAGGCAGCGAAGAAAGTTAGTGCAGCCGATGTCTCGGACACCGCGCTCAAAGGGCCTGCGCTTGGCGCCGCTATATCAGCGAAACGCCAACAAGCCATTGCCGACGCCCTGAATAGATAGTGGCCAGCGCCAGCGACTAAACTCGCTCGATGATGACACCCACACTGTCGGCAGCCTCTACCGCGTTTGGTTTGGTTATTTTCAAACGTAACCACTCAACGCCAAATTCATCCTGAATCATCGTCGCGACACAATCCGCCAATGCCTCTAGCAGCTGAAAAGAAGCACCGCCAACAACTTCGACGACGCGCTTGGAGATGGCTTCATAATCCAGCGCATGCGCTAACGCATCACTCTTAGACGCGCGCGCGAAATCGGTACCCAGCTCAATATCCAGAATGACTGGTTGACGAATACTCCGCTCCCAGTCATGAACACCGATAACCGAGTCCGCACGTAATGCATTAATAAAAACCTTATCCATGAACCGCCTCCGGCGACGTCAACTCGGTCATAGGCCAGCGAGCACGGACATCCTGATGTTGATCATCGCGCTCCCCGCCCAACAGTCGCAGCGCGCCCGCGTAGGCAATCATCGCACCATTATCGGTGCACAGTGCTGGAGCTGGATAATAGACAGACATACCTTCCGGCTCCAGCTTTTCGGTCAAGGCCCTACGCAGGCGAAGATTCGCACTCACGCCCCCGGCCATCACAAGCGTCTCAAGGCCCGTTTGCTTCAGCGCACGGCGACATTTAATCACCAAGGTATCGACCACCGCAGCCTCAAACGCAAAAGCGATATCTGCCTTGTCTTGCTCGGACAAGACACCATCAACCTTACAATCACGCACTGTCGTCAACGTATAGGTTTTCAGTCCTGAAAAACTAAAATCCAGACCTGGTTGTTTGACCATGGGGCGAGGAAACTGAAATCGATCGGGATTACCGTTAAGTGCTAAGCGAGCAACTTCAGGTCCGCCAGGATATGCCAAACCCAACATTTTGGCTGTTTTATCAAAGGCCTCACCTGCCGCATCGTCAAGTGACTCTCCGAGCAAGCTATAGAGTCCCAAACCATCAACACGCACAAGTTGGGTGTGCCCCCCTGAAACCAGCAACGCAACAAAAGGATACTTTGGAGGATCAACAGCTAACATCGGTGCCAGTAAATGTCCTTCCATGTGATGAACACCAATGCTCGGCACGCCCAAGCCCTTAGCAATCGAACGGCCCAACGTCGCACCTACCATCAGCGCACCCACTAACCCCGGCCCCGCGGTATAGGCTACTGCATCAATATCTGACTTTTTGCAGTGGGCGATGGCTAACACTTCATCAATCAGGGGTAAGGTTTTGCGGATATGGTCTCGGGAGGCAAGTTCAGGCACTACACCGCCATACTCAGCGTGCACGGCGATTTGGCTATACAGTACCTCAGCTAACAGGCCCCGCTCAGTGTCATATAACGCTACCCCAGTCTCGTCGCAGGATGTCTCCAAGCCAAGTACTCGCATAACTGCATTTCCATTTACGCATCAGAATGGTGAAACTAACACTTTGCGCGGCTTTGCAAAATCCTAACGACACGCATATACTGCGCGCCCCTTGATTAAGGTAGCGCTCAGCAGAGCTGCGCCTGCCGTTGACATGAACAGGATAGGATTGAATGCCTTTCGTTAAACTTAAAGAAAACGAGCCCTTTGACGTCGCTTTGCGTCGTTTCAAGCGCTCTTGCGAAAAAGCCGGACTATTGGCAGAAGTACGTAAACGTGAACATTATGAAAAGCCCACCACGGTTCGTAAGCGTGCGGCGGCGGCAGCGGTAAAGCGTCACGCGAAGAAAGTATCGCGCGAAAATCGCAAGCGTCAGCGTTTATACTAGGCCTAGGACTGTGACCGACTCCCTGGTCGCCATCGTCAAGGCGGAAATGAAAGCCGCCATGAAGGCAAAAGACAAACCTCGCCTCGCTACCATTCGGCTAATGTGGTCCGAGTTCAGGCGCGTTGAGGTGGACGAGCGCATAGATATAGATGACGAGCGTGCGCTCACCATCTTAGACAAAATGCTTAAGCAGCGCCGTGACTCGGCAAAACAGTATTCAGACGCGGGTCGGGAAGAGCTGGCCGAGCAAGAGAATATTGAAATTGCTGTCATTCAGACGTTTCTACCAGAACAGCTCAGCAGTGAGGCCATTGCTGCACTAATTGATGAAGCGCTCGCCGGTATAGACGTCACCGGTATGGCTGCCATGGGCCCTTTGATGGCGGCAATCAAGCCTCAACTACAGGGACGCGCCAATATGGGTGAGGTCTCACAGCTGGTCAAGTCGAAGCTCAATTCTCAAGCCTAACCGGTATGGCGGTGACCGCCACATCATTCAAGGCTAGCGCCACACCCCAAGCTTCTGTAAAAATCATATCTGGCGCCGACTCACGTTTTTTTAATAAGCACCGTCGGCTGTTTCACGCAGTGTGTCACATTCAGGATGTTATCGATGGCGGGGCGTATTCCACAAGGATTTCTAGACGATCTACTCGACCGAGTGGATATCGTCGACGTGATCGATCGCCGCGTAAAGCTCAAAAAAACGGGCAAGAATTTCTCTGCTTGTTGCCCATTCCACGACGAAAAGACCCCTTCCTTTAGCGTCAACCCCGAGAAACAATTCTATTACTGCTTCGGCTGCGGTGCGGGTGGCAATGCCCTGAGCTTTGTTATGGATTACGAAAAGCTCGACTTCCCTCTGGCTGTTGAGAACCTCGCAGGTAATGTGGGGCTTGAAGTACCCAAAGAAGAGATCAAGCCGGGAGCAGCGGCGCCAGCCGACAGCAACAAACCCCTATTAGCGACCCTGGAAAGCGCAACCCAATTCTATGAGCATGCGCTGCGTCACAACCGGCATAAAAAGGTTGCCGTCGATTATTTAAAGGGTCGCGGGCTAACCGGCAAGGTAGCGGCACAATTTCGGCTGGGGTACGCGCCACCCGGCTGGGATAACCTGATAAAGGGCTTATCAAGCTCTGATACTGATATACAGCATCTTGAGAAGGCCGGTCTGTTAGTGCGCAACGATAAAGGCCGTGTCTACGATCGTTTTCGGGAGCGAATTGTCTTCCCTATTGTAGACCAGCGCGGGCGGATTATTGCGTTTGGCGGCCGAGTCCTCGGCGATGACAAGCCCAAATATCTCAATTCGCCGGAAACACCCGTATTCCACAAGTCTCGTGAACTTTACGGACTGTATCAGGCCCGAAAAAATAATCGTAGCCTCACACGGATTGTCGTGGTCGAAGGCTATATGGATGTCATTGCGCTGGCGCAGCATGGTATTGGCTACGCAGTCGCAACCCTGGGCACATCAACCTCAGAGACCCATCTTGAGAAATTATTTCGTCTCGTTCCTGAAGTGGTGTTCTGCTTTGACGGGGATGACGCCGGGCGCAAGGCGGCGTTCCGGGCGCTCGAGGCAGCGCTGCCAGCCATGCAGGATGGACGCCAAGCACGCTTCCTATTTCTAGATGAAGGCGAGGATCCAGACTCCCTGGTTCGCAAAAAAGGCAAAGATTTCCTCGAGAGCCGCTTCGACGCCGCGGATCCATTAGAAATGTTCTTGTTCAATAGTATGGCGACTGGACTGGACTTGGCCACGATGGATGGTCGCGCGCGATTCTCTATGCTTGCGGCACCCCACTTACACCGGCTTCCAGAGGGCGTATTTAAGGCGCTGATGTATCAATCGCTGGCAGAGCGCACGGGAATCGATTTAGCGAGCTTAAAACGGCTGCAAGCCCCACCGATCAGTGCGCGCAGCGCGCATGAATCGGGGGGACGGGAAGGACGCGAACAGGCGAGTGCTTTAGCAGGCCAATACTTAGAGGCTTCGACATCTAGCCACCGTGCTTATGACGGCGATTATGAAATGCCCCCGGCGGGTTATGGCACCGCGGATTACGGAAATGAACCGCCCGTTGATGACAACTATGCGCCGCAGTTTGACGGCCTAATTAACTCGGCGGGCAATGAAGACGGCAGCCTCGCCCCTTCGAGCCAAAACCCCGTTCATCGAATTCTTGGACTCATCGCACTTAAACCGAGCCTCGTCCTGACGACGGAGCTCAGTAAGATGCCTCAGAAGACGCGCAAAGATTGGCTTTTGCTCATCGCCCTCATCGAACACATTCAAGCTCAACCTGCGATTTCGACTGCTGCACTACTTGGCTACTGGTACGGCACACCGGAGGGTCAATTGCTGACAGATTTAGCAGGCCGCGAGACGCTAACCGAGGAAGACGGTTTGCTAGCGCTCTATCAGGCGCTGCTGCATAAGCTGCAGCAACAACCAGAAATTGAGGCTGTCCGCAGTCGATTTGATCAGTTGCGACAGATCAGTTACGCAAACCTCAACGCCGAACAGAAGGCCGAGCTACTGACTTTGACCCAAAGACTACGGACGCTTTCGGGTCGAAAATGACCCTTTATTGAGACAAGTGAACAAAAACCCAAAAAAAATGTCCTAATTTTGACCAAAATGCCTCGTCGTCGTGACTGGACAAGCAAACTCGAGCTACAATCCCGAACTTATTTCCGCGTGATACACAAAGGCCTACGAATGACCGAACGAGTGCAAAAACCCTCGCAATTAAAAGCACTTATCGCTAAGGGTAAAGAGCAAGGCTATCTGACCTACGCTGAGGTCAACGATCACCTCCCCCAAGATATCTCGGAGCCAGATCAGGTTGAAGACATCATCCAGATGATCAACGACATGGGTATTCAGGTATTTGAACGAGCACCTGATGCCGATGAGCTGATTCTGAGTGAGGGCGACCGCGCAGCGGATGAAATCGCTTCGGCTGAAGCCGCGGCGGCCCTTGCTGCCGTTGAAAATGAAGCCGGCAGAACGACCGATCCAGTGCGCATGTACATGCGCGAAATGGGCACGGTTGAATTGCTGACCCGTGAGGGCGAGATTGTTATCGCCAAGCGTATCGAAGAAGGCATTCGTGAACTCATGGCTGCCCTCGCTTTCTATCCTGGGGTTGTGCGCAAGTTGTGTGACACTTACGACTTAGTCACTAAAGAGGAACGCAAGCTCCCCGACGTACTCGTTGGATACCTCAATCCCGCAGATCACGTGCCAACCGCCGCTGAGATCGCAGAGCAAACAGCCAATGCCTCAGATGATGACGAAGAGACTGCTACGGGTCCAGATCCTGTAGAGGCCAAAAAGCGCTTCACTGCACTGAAGCGTCAGTGCACCAAGACCGAGAAAAGCATTGAAGACAATGGTCGCACTCATGCCAAGGCCATTGCTGAAATGGAAAAGCTGGGCGAGCTATTTAAGTTCTTCAAGCTCACGCCGCGCGTATTCGATCCGCTGATTGAGGAGCCCCGTGTTGCACTGGGCGTTATTCGCGCCCAAGAACGCGAGATCATGCGCATTGCTGTGCGTAACTGTCGTATGGACCGAAAAGATTTCATCCAAAGCTTCGTGGGCTCAGAAAGCGATTCGAGATGGGTTTCACGGGTGGTACGTAAGAAAGAACTGGCCGCAAGCTTCAACAACTTCAAAGAAGATATTCAGCGCCTTCAACGTCAAATTGCTTCGATTGAAACTAGCACCGGCATGACCGTTGCTGAAATAAAGGAAGTCAACCGACGCATGTCTATGGGCGAGGCCAGGGCGCGTCGTGCCAAGAAAGAAATGGTTGAGGCTAACCTGCGTTTAGTTATCTCGATTGCAAAGAAATATACCAATCGTGGTCTGCAATTCCTCGATTTAATTCAGGAGGGCAATATAGGCTTGATGAAGGCGGTCGATAAATTTGAATATCGCCGAGGTTACAAGTTCTCGACCTATGCGACCTGGTGGATTCGCCAGGCCATCACACGCTCTATTGCAGACCAAGCACGCACCATCCGTATTCCAGTGCACATGATTGAGACTATTAACAAACTTAATCGTATTTCGCGTCAGATGCTGCAGGAAATGGGCCGCGAGCCAACTCCAGAGGAATTAGGTGAGCGCATGGAGATGCCCGAGGACAAAGTCCGCAAGGTATTGAAGATCGCTAAAGAACCGATTTCGATGGAAACCCCCATTGGCGATGACGAAGATTCTCATCTGGGAGACTTTATCGAAGATGTGAGTATTTCAAGTCCCATCCAGTCTGCGACAGACGAGGGCCTAACTGAGGCGACCAAAGATGTCTTAGCGGGGCTAACCGCACGGGAGGCAAAAGTACTCCGAATGCGTTTTGGTATCGACATGAATACCGACCACACGCTAGAAGAAGTCGGCAAGCAGTTTGATGTCACGCGTGAGCGCATTCGTCAGATCGAAGCCAAAGCGCTGCGTAAGCTGCGTCATCCTACCCGCTCAGATTACCTACGTAGCTTCCTAGACGACTAAAGTTTCTCTCGGCGTTAACATTACCCCGCACTGTCTTTTGTCAGTGCGGGTCATCTAAAGCTGACTCAACCTCACTTCATCGGCGATAACATTCGGTTTCCTCGCTCGCAGGGTATAACGCCCATTTTGCAGCGAGACACACTTGCCTCAACGTTACTTCATTGGCTCAGGACTGGCTGATGCCGCCAGCGCTGCCTGGACAACTTTCTTGGCCATCGCAATATAGGAATCAACCGAACCTGCGCTGGTGCGGAATGAGTCGCCCTGCACAGTGACCAAACCCTCACCAATCAGCTCATCCGTTTGACTATCGGTAAGCTTGCTCTCCACCAACATCGCAGGCGTCTTAGAATTCATATCGCCAGCATAGGCCGCGGCATTCATCGCAAGACCAACGGGGGTGAAGTTCCAGGGTTTTAGACTATCGGCTGAGCTTTCAGCGCCGGTAATCGCCACTGAAATACGCGCCACATTGGGCCCTGGCTGGTCCGTTAATCTGACACCCTTTTTGCTATTTACCGCATCAGTCATAGAGGCCTGCAAGGCCGCTTTGGCACTGGCAATCGCTTCTATGGTCGCTTTTTCGGTGACATCTTGATTGAGATAAACCGGATCTAGAATCACTGCCGTATACCTGTCCGCATCAACACCCGACTTGCGGTAGCGCCAGATCCGCACATCGTCACTAGGCGATGGCGCTGGCACTAACACGCTATAATCAGGCAGAAATCCAGACTCTGGCATCGGCGCTGTAGTCAGCTGTGGCGCACTGCCGCAGGCACTCAACAGCGCGGCGGCTGAAGAAATGGCTATTAACATCACAAACTTCCTCATGGCTTACCTCTAGTTACGTTTACAAAACGGATGGCTATTAATCATCATCGAGAGTCTGATCCTAACCATTAAAGGGGCCCCTGCAAAGACATGAATGCCTTACCCTTACCCTTACCCTCGCCCTTTTACTTCCAGCTAAGATTCGTGCAGATGGCGTATACCGCCGGGGCTGGGCGATGCTTGATACGCCGCCGCTAATGGCGAACCTGCAAGCGTGATCCTATGCATCAAGCGCAGCTGACCTTGGTAATCATTTTGTGCAAAATGCCAAGTGCTGCGGTTGTCCCAAAACACAATAGAGCCCGGCTTCCAGTCAAACTTACAGATAAATTGCGGCTGTGTTACGTGTGCATGCAATTCCTCGAGCAAGGCCTGACTTTCATCCATTCTCCAGCCCTCAATGCCGATGGTATGGCCGGGATTTACATAAAGCACTTTGCGGCCACTCTCTGGGTGGCGAATAACCACTGGATGCGTGGCATCACCAACCCGATCCATACCGCCGAGTTGCTCTGCTAAATCGGTGGTGCGGTAATAACCCTGCTCACCGTACAAGTGAGTATTAGAATGCACTGCTTGCAATGACTCCAGACGCTTTTTCATGGCGACTGATAAGGCCTCATAGGCTGCATAGAGATTGGCAAACCATGTATCACCGCCGGTCGGCGGAAGCGTTCTGGCTACTAAAATAGATCCCAGTGCAGGAATGTCATCATAGGAGTGATCCGTGTGCCAACCACCACCGATGTTCGTTTGTTGATGCTTTTCTTTCCGGACTTCGGCAATGTCAGGAAACCCCTCTACCGGCCGAAAGAATTTATTCAATACGATATCGCCCCAGCGACGAGCAAAACGTAAATGCTCCTCGGGTGGCAGCTCTTGATCTCGAAAGAACAACAACCCGTACTCAGACAATGCTTGCTTGAGCACTGTAAGTGTTTGATCGTCCAAATTCGCGAGCTGAATTCCTTTAACTATCGCACCACAACTTGACTCGAAAGGTTGAATCTCCAAGACCGGATTCCTTTTTAAAACTCAGCGTCTAGACGACATAATGCCATGGCAACGTCAAAAGGCGGTAAAAACGCTCCGCGTTTTAGATAATGTTCTGGTAAACTCGCGATCTTTCGGGCCCATAGCTCAGCTGGTTAGAGCAGTCGACTCATAATCGATTGGTCGTAGGTTCAAGTCCTACTGGGCCCACCATTTTTGGCAGATGTTATAGCTTTATCAATAGTATGAGCACCTCACTCTACCCACTCCTGCATGCGATCGTATTATGAACAGAATAGAAAAGCTCAAGAACGATATTTACAGTTTTGAAGAGCTGGATACTCTGGAGAAAAACGCTATTAAATTGCGTGATGCGGAAACGCTGAGGCTAATTGTCCTTAGCCGCGCATCAAAAAAAGCCAAGGGCGAGAAGCCTAGAAGCACGCTTGGTGCAGATGGCAATCCACTAAATAAAAGGGCTCGCCGGGACGAAAAAGCAAAGCGTTAGCCGTTAACAGAACGTGATCGCTGCGAGCGCCATTTTTCTCACCGCGTCTCGCGCAGATTTACACAGTCCATGCTCATTTTCAGCCAACTGCGCGACGTAAGTCGCCACGCAAAGGGTCGCATGACGCCTGTCAATGCATCAGTATCGCCATCAGCGCGGGCTACACCGCTCGGTGTCTGCTCCAGCCGAGCGTTACTCATGTCTCCCATAGTGACTGTCCAGTCCATTAAGTGTGCCCCGTGTTGATAATGCTTCAGGCGATGCGTATAGAATGATAATTCGAGCGGCAGCTGCGCGATTCAACTCGGAATTAGCTTCACAATTGAGGCAATATCGCCAGCCCGCGACAAGCTAAGAAACGCCTCACCCAACTCAAAACTCTGCTCTGCAGCGCGCTGCCAAAGACTAATACGCTGCTGATCGCGACCCTTATAAATTTTAAAATCTTTTCGATCAGGAATCCGCTGTTGGGGCAATGTTTGCACATACGCATCCGATGGCGAAACCAATACCACATTCGAAAGACGCTCACCCGACACCTTTCGCCCAGGATGAAACTTATCGAACCACCGCTCTACCACATGTGAGTAAAAGTGCGGATAAAGTACCAAACCGTTCTCATCGGCGAGTAGGTTTTGGGGCACCGGATGATAATCAAGCAGACCGCCATCGCGATATACGGCATCGGCTTGAGCATCTAAACCATTCACCCCATTCATATAAATCGGCAACGCGCCAGAGGCGAGTATGGCCTGCTTAAATATGGCTTCATGTAAAGGCACAAACTTGCCTGCCGTTGGCCTTATCAATGCACGGGCAGCCTCACGCGCACAAATTACGCGTGTGAATTCTAGCGGGCTATTCCCAGGCAGCACTGTTTGCACAGCGGCGCGCACCATGCCCAGCCGCTGTCGCATTATCGATTCACTACCCAGTAACCCCACACACTGAACCGCGCCACAACCGAACAGATATTTATCACTTTCTAACACTTCGGTGACGGCTTGATCCGGCAGTACTCTATCAATAATTCGTCGCGTTTCACGGGCAATAGCGGCGCGCGAAAAATCCTTGGAATAATCCTGTTCGATATAACCGTCAGCCAGGCGCTTCAATGCGGCCACCGGATCACTTTGTGCTGCGGCGGCCAACTTAAATGCCCCCACCGAAGTGCCATACAAAAATATTGTCTGCTTTGTAGGTGCCAGCCACTGGCCAAAGATAACGCTATCTAAGCCGTAAATACCCAGCCATTTAGCCGCGCCCGACGCACCGAATACAGCGGTAATATCTTCGGCGCGCAAGCCGTCACGCTGAATTTTTGCGTAAGCCGCGGGGCCCGCTTGTATCGATAAAATACTCATAAGAATATGCAACACAATGTAATTAATAGGTTGACTTGGAAATCGGCGGAAGTATTTTTTAAACCTCAGCCAGTCATTATACCAAGAGATTGGTTATCGATTGGTCTTAGGGGCAGGAACATCAACAGGCGTGGACGTGGACAATAAACTCCGCGAGTGCCGAACTAACGTTAAATCCCGATATTCAAAGGTCGCTACTGCACCAAATTTCGAACAGGACTGTTTAAGGTGAACGGTAAATCCTGCCTTAAAACGCACATTTCATCGCGCGGCGAGCGGCGTTCATGTGTAAGCTATAGATCAACCCGAGGCGATGTGCCGGGCGGTCGTGCGATGTCTAGATTGCTTAAGCTCACAATCTCAAATTTCTCATATAGACCTTAATATAAATCACACATTCAGCGCGCGAATAAGCTGCTTCGCACTACTGACTCGGCGGTGCGCGGTGCGCCTAACGATAGCCGAAATCGGCGGCGTACAACCCTCAGAACAATTATGAGCGTAGTATCGACGTCTGTGGCAATAAGAAAGTAGGTACGCGCTACGACTTGAGTATCTAAAGGGCAGGCATGAATTCAATAACATTACCAACGTGGTCACGAGCTTACGGCGTCCCACTATTTGCAGCTCGACTGCGTACAGTTCCAGAAGACTTTCAAGTGACCGAGCAACTCGGCTGGGGATTGAGTGGCGATGGAGAGCATGACTATTTGTGGGTCGAGAAGACCAATGCCAACACCGAGTGGGTCGCTCAGCAGCTGGCTCTATATGCCGATGTCCCCGTCAAAGACGTTGGTTTTGCCGGATTAAAAGACAGACATGCGGTCACCCAGCAGTGGTTCAGTGTGCCGCGCTGGAACAGCCCAAACTGGAATGGATTAGGTGTTGAGGGCGTAAGGGTCGCAGATACGAAACGTCATCAGAGGAAATTACGGCGCGGCGCGCATCGTGGTAACGCGTTTCAGATCATTCTACGCCACGATGAAGTCATCGCTGCGGATGCGGTGGTAGACCGCCTTACGCTAATTTCAAAAGAAGGTGTGCCGAACTACTACGGGGAGCAGCGCTTTGGGCGTGGCGGGGGTAATCTACGCCTTGCAAACGACTGGGCAATGGGTAAACGCCTGCCACGGCACAAACGGAGTCTTGCAATATCAACAGTGCGCTCATTCTTATTTAACGAAGCGCTGACCCAACGCGTACAGAACAGCACTTGGAACCACTTCATCCCTGGCGACGTTGCCAACCTCAATGGCACCGGGAGCGTATTCGATGTTCAAGAGATTGATGACGAACTGCGGCGCCGATGTGACGAAATGGACATCCACCCAGCAGGAATCCTCGCCGGCGAAGGCTCCAATATCGAACCTGAAATCTGGCAGTCAGCGCTGAACAAGCGACGTGTTGAACCGGGTACCCGCAGTCTACGTCTGCCCGTTAGAGATTTGACCTGCGCGTTCTCTGAAACATCCATGGCGCTCGCTTTTACATTAGACCGAGGCGCCTTTGCCACGGCCGTGCTGCGGGAATTATGTGATGTGATAACAGAACCAGGCACTGCCGTCTAAAACACGAATTTGCTGATATTTGTCTGGGAAAAACTCCAGTACGCAAGGACAATGGGCTGTTTGCTATCCACGGTCTTTCCCGACACTGACCTATATTATTAATAATAAGGTTCCCATCGGGCGCCCCATCGATGGTGCCGACCAGCCCGACTTTGCTCTACCTCAGCAGCCGTAATTTATGCCCTAAATGAGATAGCCGGCCAACACATAGAATAAAAACAGCGCCTGACCGAATGTTAAGTGGGACAAAAAACTCAACATTGGCATCACAACAGGTCTGGGATGTTTCTGAGCAAAAAAGCCGTGTCCCATTGCAGGCTGCTGAATACAATACGGAACAACCAAAGTGGTTAGGCCAAATACTGACGCCGATAACAAGGTGGGCTGTACGCCCATGACTTCATAAACCCAATAGAAATAAATGAGCGACCAAGCAGCGCCGATCACATAATGCATTATCCAACCAAACGCTAATTCACCCTGTATTTGCGGCGATTTCGAGATATGGTCATGTATGAAGCGTCCGTTTTTCATGGACAAAAACCATCTACCAACAAGGCGCCATTCGGTTTTTGGAGTGCCGACAAACGTCCACATAAAAACACTAAAAATATCTAACAGCCCAGTTGCAAACATACCAATTGCGACAGCGAGCATAGCCTCAGAAATACCCATTTTATTTTTCCCGTAATGTTAGCGATTACCAATATATATTTTAATAATCTAACTACTTTTCCATCGCCGTGCCATAGGGTGTCGAATCGAGCAGCTTCCTAAACCGCACGATCAGGAGAGGCCGCCTTCAGTATTAGCGTAATCTGCGCATACGCGTGCTGATGCACATTAGAGAGGCGCCGGAGAAGGGCTCAAAGAGCCTGACGGGGGGTTGTCGTCAGCAACAGATAGTCGCGGCCAACATTTCCTTTGGTCAGCGGCTCGCCATAACGGCCGGTTGAAACTGGGTCCGCTTTTGACTCGCGACAAAAGGCGCTCATTGTATCGTGATACCCCCGCATATCTTATGGCTCGCCGTGTTGTTCGACGCCATCAGGCGGACGAGGTATCGGCGCATGGCCGCTACCATGACCTGAATATTGGCCAGCACTTCGTCTGAAGTGGTGCGCTAGAGCGACCTATTGGCTACTTTGAAACGATCCGTGCGGCGACGCCCTATCGGTAACACGCCCGCAGCAACCTCGCGGCTATGTATCGCATAACCAATAAAGCGCTTCAGCCGGGGCGGGTGCTGACCGATTGTCCCAGCAGGCTTCTGGCTAAATATCAGTAATAAGCGTGCTACCATCCCGTGATAAGAATAATTGATAAGGCGAGAGATATGTCGGGCTTTGACTTCAAACACTGGTGGACCCTGGATCCCGCTGCAGAGGCGGCCAGTGACGATAACCCCCTCACCCCATTAAGCCCCGAGCAGAGGCGTGCTGGCGGCCCATTATTGGCTCTAGCATTTGGCTGGGGATTTCTGATCACGGGTCTGCTGGCAGGTGGTGCGCTGGGGTCTGGTGTTACGCTGTGGGGAGACCTGATCTGGTACTCGCTTCTTGGTAGCGCTATTAATTTCGTGATCGGCGCTCTCGTTGGCTATATGGCATGGCGAACCGGCTGTAACAGCACACTAATTTTTCGTGCGGTCTACGGTGAGTTCGGTGCTTATGTGCCGGTGATATTTATCGCCCTGCTGACCATCGGCTGGCAGGGTATCGTGGTTGGCGCTTTCGCGCAGATCTGGACCCAGGCGCCAGGCACCGCCCTGTATTACGGCGCTGCGATATTTGCTGGAATACTTTTCACGGGTACCACACTGTTCGGTGTCAAGGGCTTGGAGCGGGTTGGTATTCCTGCAATGGTTGGACTGGTGCTAGTCGGTCTTTATGCTGCCTGGGTCAATATCGATCGCTCTGGCGGTCTAGCCGCGGTAGAGGCAATCTCCGCTGTGAAGGTTGCCGCGGCACCGCTCACTGGGCTTGAAGCCATCAATATCGTGGTGGGAGCGTGGATTGTGGGCGCAGTAGTCATGGCCGAGTATGTTCGATTTGCCCGCACCTTCTGGGTCGCCATGGGGATACCTTTCGTCGTTCTTGTGGTTGATCAATTGTTCCTACATTTGGTGGGCGCACTGGGGGCCGTTGGCAGCGGCACGCCGGACTTCACCGCTTACCTGGGCACCTTATCAGGCTTCGCTGCCATCTTTGGCCTTGTCGGCATGACCCTTGCTCTTTGGACAACCGGGGATACCAATCTATATTTACCCAGCGTTCAAACAGCGAGCCTGTTCCGCAAACCCAAGCGGGTCACTATCGTAATCTGTGGGCTGCTGGGCACCATTCTGGGATTGGGGATTTACCAGATGTTTCTAGGCTGGATCGCCCTCCTTGCCACGATCGTACCGCCGATCGTCGGGCCGGTGATTGCCGAGTACTACATCGTGCGCCGTCGGCCACAAACATTTACCAGCGATGAAACCCTGAACTGGCCGGCCATACTCGCCTTCGGTGGCGGCGCACTGATCGCCGGCGGAAATGGCGAAGCGTGGTTCCCTCTCTCGATAGACCTGGCACCGGCTCTGCTGGGCTTGCTGGCATCACTGGTTATTTACCTGTTACTGCGCGCACTTCAGCACCGCATGTAGTCCGACTGCTAAATATCCTAATCAGGTGATGTAACAGGAACGGCTGGCTTAACATCCCGCTTTGGCTGTCTGAGATTGCATCCACCATAGCCGCCGGGCGGCAGGCCTGCGACTAGACGTCTTCGTCCGCGGCGTCAGGGACGCAGTGGCTCATTCCACACCCGGCTCGTTTTAGTCACCCCTGCCCCGAGCCGCGCATAAAACCAAACATCGCCAAGTTCAAATTCTCAGCCATTTAGCCGCATCCGACGCACCGAATACAGCGGTAATAGCCTCAGCGCGCAGGCCGTCATGCTGAATTTTTGGGTACGCCGCGGGGCCCACTCGCATCGACAAGATACTCATAAAAATATGAACATAGTCAGGCTAAGCAATCGTAACAAGTCGCGAGAATATGCTTCCTAGACGCCGGCTATAGATCAGCGATCTTCTGCCGCCTATCCGCGCTCCAAAAAGCCCCCAAAGCGGCCATATAGGCTATCGCTAATCCGACCCACATAATCTGAATATAACTACTCATCTCAGCCCTGGCTCCCAAGTAGAGCATCAGCAAAACTAAAGTCAAAGCTGTCGACAACACCCCCGTTAGTCGTACCCCAAACGACGTATCGGTTGAGAACTTCTTATAATTTTCGACAACTGGAGATTCCGCTATCTTTGGCCGAACATCTTTGGCGTGCCAGGTTGGACCGCCCATCAAACACATCCATCTATCTCGCCAATGATTTTGCTGGCGGATTTTTCGCACAATCTGTACATAATGATGAAGGTTTCCCCATACAGGATTCCAACTATTTAAAGGCGTGCGTACACCGAAGACAACGGGCTCATCAACCTTTTCAATTGCGAAGGTACCAAACATCTGATCCCAAACACTGAAAATCCCACCATAGTTCTTATCGATACAGTAGTCATTTTGACCATGATGAACTCTATGAATGGACGGTGTGACTAAGAATTTTTCTGCAAGCCCCAATCTGTTAACAAGTTGCGTATGTACCCAAAATTGATACGCAGAGTCTACCAAAGCAACAACAAGAAACACTTGAAGCGGAATACCTAACAGCGCTAGCGGAACAAAAAATATCCACTTGAAATAGAAAGCCGTACTGGATGACCGCATCGCCGTGGATAAATTGAATTCTTCGCTGCTGTGATGCGTAATATGCGACGCCCAAAAAAGATTAACCTCATGCCCCGCCCGGTGTACCCAGTAATAACAAAAATCATAAAGTATCAGTGCGAAAATCCAGGTCAATGCACTGCCAGCATCCCATTCGAAAGCGCCTACTTTCTCTTCAATTTTTATATACATAAAGATACTGATGACAGCGCCAGTCGACTTCACAAATTGACTTAGCAATCCAACATTTATCGAAGTAATTGAGTCTTGAAAAGAGGCTATATTTCGTTTTTTAACATGTGCCGCCAAACGTTCAATGACGACTAAAATGACAAAGACAGGCGCTGCGATGACGATTGGTGTAATAGAAAAAAGTTCCATCTTACAGCCTCATAAGAACCGCTGATCTACTGACTATGAGCCACTATAATTTAAAATAACCAATAAAAAACCCGCTCACGCGGGTTTTTTATTTACAGACTAGACAGATCTGCCTATAGCAATCCGTTTAGCGTCAGAAGAGGCGCAATTACCAGACTAACTATCGCCATAACATTAATGAGAATGTTCATAGCTGGACCAGAAGTGTCTTTAAAGGGATCTCCGACTGTATCTCCAACAACTACAGCAGAATGCGTACTTGAACCCTTGCCGCCTAGATTACCTTTTTCAACATATTTCTTAGCGTTATCCCAGGCACCGCCTGCATTAGCCATAAATAATGCCAACGCAACGCAGCCTAGTAATCCACCGGCAAGCATTCCACCTAGCGCCATAGCGCCGAGGGTGAAGCCCACCAAGGGCGGCATCACTACAGCGATGACACCCGGAAGCATCATTTTCTTCAATGCTGCCTTGGTAGCAATTTCAACACACTTTTCTGAATCAGGATCAGCTGTACCTTCCATTAATCCATCAATTTCTCTGAACTGTCTTCGGATCTCATTGATCATTTCAAATGCTGCATCTCCCACCGCCGTTATGGTGATTGAGGAGATCAGAAATGGGATGCAGATGCCTATGAACATACCAACTAGAACAATGGGTTGGTCGAGCGACAGGGTGAATGCGTCTCCGAAAGTCTTTTTAACTACCTCAGAGAACGCTGAAATAATTGCCAGCGCTGCCAATGCTGCTGCGCCAATCGCAAAGCCTTTTCCAATAGCAGCCGTTGTATTGCCCAACTCATCCAACGAATCTGTGATTTTTCTAACGTCTTCTCCCATGCCAGACATTTCTGCAATGCCTCCAGCGTTATCAGCAACCGGTCCATAGGCATCAATTGCCATCGTGATACCAACGGTTGACAGCATTCCAACGGCTGCAATGCCAACGCCATACACGCCTGACAATGTAGTTGAGATAAGAATGATGGTTGCTAAAATTAAAATCGGTATAACCACTGACTGCATGCCCACAGATAATCCAGAGATCATCACAGTGGCAGGACCTGTCTCACCAGATTCGGCGATTTTTTTCACAGGATTTCCGCCGGTATAATACTCGGTGATGAGGCCTATCAATACCCCACCGACAGCACCACAGACCACAGCCCACCATACATTCATTGAGACATCATTAAGATCAGCTATGAGGAAATACGCCATCACTATAAAGATGGCTGGCGCTAATAATGTTCCAGACCTCAGCGCGCTTGCAGGTGCTTTAGCCGCCTGTAATTTGACGACGATGATGCCGATGATTGATGCGACCAAACCGATCGATGCCAAGGCTAAGGGCAACATCATCATTTCTTGGGAATCTAGGGTATAAGCAATCGCTATAGACGCAATCATGGCGCCACAATAGGACTCAAAGATATCTGAGCCCATACCAGCCACGTCACCAACATTATCGCCAACATTATCTGCGATAACCCCTGGATTTCTAGGGTCATCCTCAGGAATACCGATCTCAATCTTTCCAACCAAGTCTGCGCCTACATCGGCACTTTTTGTAAAAATACCGCCGCCCACTCTGGAGAAAAGCGCTACCACTGAAGCACCCATGCCAAAACCTTCCAAGGCATGAACGTGGTCTGCACTAAAAAAATAATAGAGTCCGCCAAGACCAATGAGCCCTAAAGAGGCTACGCACAAGCCCATGACAGAGCCGCCATAAAAAGAAACAGACAACGCCGCTGCGGCACCATCCTGTTGAGCGGCAGTAGCGGTTCTAACATTTGCCTTGGTCGCAGCATACATGCCTATAAAGCCGGCTAAGGATGAGCAGCCTGCACCGACAATAACGGCAATAGCAGATTCGTGCGAAATGAACACCGCCACCAAAACCACTAATATTGCTACGAATATAAATAGGTAGGTGTATTCAGTTTTCATAAACTTCATTGCACCCCTATGAATTTCATCACCTATCTTTTTAACCTGATCAGTGCCATCGGGATAGCGCATCACTAATCGAAAAACGATAAAAGCAACTACTAAACCAATTACACCAAGCGTAGGTGCAAGCAACATATCCATTCTTTTTCTCCTATTGAAAAGCGTTGAACTTTCCCGAATATAATAATGATTTACCCGTGGTTAGCGCCAAAATTAAAAAACCGTCCGTCTCGCTGATTTCGAGATTTTGCCGCTATACGCGTTATTGTTATTACCGCATCCCCAGCCACATCGACTGAAGTTTTAAACATATCAAGGACCCTACCTACAGCTGAGCTTTAGACAAACTACAGACAAACTAAAGACAAACTACAGATAGAATAATGCCACCTATTCCAGAAGTGTCCGTCATCAGACCTTATGGAACCATTAGCCCTATTTCTAAGAGACACTTTTCTGCCAAATTCGTCCCCATTCTAAACGCCTAATTGCTGCTTGTGTACTTTTCTCTGGCTAAGCGTACGAAATTTCACATCTTCAGGATAATTTGAATAATATTTGCGATGCGTCCACACAGATCGGAAGTCTCTCAGTTAATATTAAACCCTCGCTTCAAGTGGCCTGCCGATGACGTGGCGATGGGTGTTTCAGTGGGTCCGGAGGCTTCCGTATTACCGATTCGATGGCCCAGCTCCGCGCAGCTTCTAGCTACAACGTTTCATCACATTTTTGGGGGGCGGGCATCGACATTATGTCACGCCACCAAAACGTAAACCCTATTAAGCTAATCCGTCGCGTTCTCTCAAGGTGTTCGCGCGCGTATCCTCGCCGTCGTGGGACCAGCCGGGCGCCAACATGAGATAGGCGAGCTTGTCCCGCCATCGGTCAGCGCGCTTAACATCACGCAGCATATGTCGATATTCGTCAAACGCCACACGAAAAACATTACCGCTTTCTATGTTGGCGGTGAGTCCGTAGCGGACCGGGTCACACGCTGTTTCATTGCTGAAGGTGCCAAACAAACGGTCCCAGATAATCAAGCTCGCGCCATGGTTACGGTCCAAGTAACGGGTATTTGAGCCGTGGTGGACACGATGATGCGAGGGCGTATTAAAGACAAACTCATACCATGCAGGCATTCGGTCAATCGCTTCGGTATGCAGCCAAAATTGATAGATAAGACTAACGCTCAACATAGTGACAATCATGACAGGATCAAAGCCAATGAGCGCAAGCGGACACCAGAAAGAGTATTTATAGCCCCGCTCAACAACACCCTGTCGTAATGCAGTACCCAGATTGTAATACTGAGAATTGTGATGGGAACTATGTCCCGCCCACATCCAGCGCACTTCGTGATTGCCTCTATGAAACCAGTAATAGGTAAAATCATCGAGAAAGAACAATACAATCCACCACGGAAGTGTGCGCGACACCAGGTCCTTAAAAGGCGACAGTTCGTAGCATACGAACATCATCGCAACGCCGACGATCTTGGGGATAATATCGACGAACACCGTGAGTAGCATGACGCCCATTGAGGTCAAAAAATCGGCTTTTTCATAAACAGCTTGTGCTTGTTGACGCGCCCACAGCAATTCAATGACCAGTGCGAAAAAAAAGACCGGTATGGCCATCATGACCAGATCATCTTGCATAACGTTCATGACTTGCTCGTGCATCGACGGCCACCCTGTAGTTCTGCTGTTGCAGGCGCACTTAGCACACTACAAAGCTGCAGTTTAAATTGCGCCACTAAACCAAAGCAACAGTTCAGTGTGCCACGCAGGAACACCCCCGCATTAGATTGCGCTAGATGTTGAAGCAGTCAGCATCGTCGAGACTAACCGTCATCTGAGAACGCTGCGTCGCGACAAGTATCCTGGTAACGCATTCCAAATTAGCTCATGGCGCAATGGATACCGATGCAGTGGCAGGCCGCCTTACCCTGATCTTTAAAGACGCTGTGCCGAACGCGTTTCAGGAGCAGCGCTATAGGCGCGGCGGCGGTAATGTCCAACTTGCAAACGACTGGGTAATGGATAAGCGGCTGCCATGGCACAAGGCTTGTTTGTGCCGCTGGGGCATAAAGAAAAAACTTAGCCGCGTCCACTTACTAAAAGTATTCAACAACAGACTATCGCATTTGCCCGGCGAATTGCGGTGGGGCGCTACCAGCGGCTAGATTCTGCATTACCACTGCGCCCATTTCATAGCTTTTCAGCCGTTGCTCGTGATCAAAAATAGACGACACCAGCATTAACTCATCGGCACTTGTTTGCTCGAGAAATGCCGCTATTTGTGCCTGAACCGTCACAGGACTCCCGACCGCCGAGCATTGCCCGATCGCCTGAAGCATCTGCTGTTCAGCAATAGACAAACTGGCCTCTAAGTCG
>CAWUVW010000042.1:0-26806 GCA_963926105.1 uncultured Luminiphilus sp.
GCTTTTACAGGGGCCTTCGCCGCTGGAGCCTTGGCTTTTACAGGGGCCTTCGCCGCTGCAGCCTTGGCTTTTGCAGGGGCTTTCGCCGCTGGAGCCTTGGCTTTTACAGGGGCTTTCGCCGCTGCAGCTGCTGGTTTTGCCTTGGCTGCGGCTTTAGTGGCAGGCGTTTTGGCTTTTGCTTCAGTTTTTTTACCAGAAGCCTTGCCATTTTTGTCGGCTGGTTTTTTAGTCGGCATCACTGAATCCCTTGAACAGGAGAGCAGACGGGGCGCTTACTGCATTGCTCCCCACTTTGGGGTGGGGAAACTAACAGATCTCGGGCGTTAGTGCCAGCACCAAAATGGCTAAATTTTTATACGCTCATTGAACATAACAACAACCCAGCTGGCCATCATTATGTAGTTCGGTTTATGGTAAGGCCTGACCTAAATTGAGATTGCTTATGACCTTGTCATCGTTGGTTGCTGGTCGGCTTGAGCGGAGGTACAAGCGCTTCTTGGTCGATGTACTGCTTGATTCAGGGGAATCTATTACTGCGCATTGTCCAAATACAGGTGCCATGACTGGCCTGACTGATGCTGGGGCGCGGGTTTGGCTTTCTTATAGCGATAATCCTAAGCGTAAATACGCCCTTACGCTCGAACTGGTGGAAACAGCAACAGGCCTTGCCTGCATTCACTCTGCTCGCGCCAATGCATTGGTTAAAGCGGGTATAGGTACGGGTATTATTCCGGCTTTGTCAGGTGCGCTGGATATCCGTTCAGAGGTGCGCTACGGGGCGGGTTCTCGTGCTGATCTCTTGCTAGATATGGGTTCAACGCGAATTTTTGTTGAAGTTAAGGCGGTGACCTTCGATGTGGGCAAAGGGCTGGGTCTCTTCCCCGATACGGTGAGTGTCCGCGCTACCAAGCATGTTCAGGAGTTGGCATCTGTGCTCGATGTGCAGACGCGCGCGGCGCTCGTCTTTTGTATCTTTCACTCAGGAATAAATCGAGTCGCGCCTGCCGAGGCTATTGATCCCAAATATGCCCGGGAGTTAAAAGCCGCTGTGCAAGCGGGTGTGGAGGTCTATGCCATGTCGGCCGATGTAAGCCCTCAAGGCATAAAGCCGTGTAAACAGGTGCCAGTAGAGGGGCTGGAGTCATGACCAAGATACGCATTCGAAATTTGCAGGCAATGGGCCTAAATAGTTCACATTTAGTCACCCTTGCGGCGTCAATGCAGCTTTCGTTGAAGACCGCTGATGCATTGCGCCGGTTACAGGCACGTGGGCGCGCTGCGGGTTTTGATTTGACTATCGCGTCTGCGCATCGGAGTTATCAACGCCAGCTGCTCATCTTTAACAACAAAGCGGTGGGCTTACGGGTGGTTAGCGATGAGGAGGGTGCGGCATTGTCGCGGGGCAATTTGAGTGAACTTGATTGGTTGCATACGATATTGCGTTACTCCGCGCTGCCCGGCACTTCGCGCCACCATTGGGGCTCTGATATTGATATTTTTGACCGCGCTGCAGTGGACCCGGATTATGCGGTGCAGTTGCTGCCCCGCGAGTATCAATCATCGGGACCATTTTCCGCTATGAGCGCATGGTTGACCGACTTGATGGCTCTTGACGATGCGGAGGGCTTTTTTCGTCCATATGCAATGGATGGCGGGGGGGTTGCGCCTGAACTATGGCATTTAAGTTATCGGCCAGAAGCGACACTGATGGTCGACGCGCTAGATGAGCATTTGCTTGCCGCTGCTTGGAATAATCAATTGCGGGGTTTTGATGTTGAACCGCTGGCATTGGTGTCGCTTATTGAGGCGCAACTACCCTCAATACGGTCACGTTATTGGTCGCTGGATTGATTGGTTGCGTCAGCGCATAAAAGTGCCACGGGAGACGCACTTTTATATCAGCCCCTTCTTGAGCAGATGACCGTAGTGATTGTTGTAGTCAGTTTGTGCTGCTTCAATGACTTTTAAGGCTTCTTCCCGCCCGTAGACATAATCGACACGGATATCGACTTCTTTGCCTGGAATCATTTTGTAGGTGGAAAAGTAGTGCTGCAAGCGCGCCACCATCACCGGCGGCAGGTCAGCAATATCGGTTATATTGCCCCAGATGTTGTCCCCATCTAGCACAGCAATGATCTTGTCGTCAGCTTCGCCGCCGTCGATCATCTGAATACCACCGATCACCCGAGCCTGTAAGATAATGTCGGTCCGGTCAATTAGACGCTCAGAATAAACACAGATATCTAGCGGGTCGCCATCTGCGATGTCGGCATGTTGGCAGTTTTTTGCGACTTCTTCAGCGCAATACGTGCGGGGGATGAACCCATAGAGCGCCGGTGGCGCTGCTGTTGTCCGCTGGGGCCGATCTACCATGAGGTAGCCAGACTCTTTGTCTAGTTCGTATTTGACGTGGTCATTTGGGAGCATTTCAATATAAGCGGTCACTATATCTTTGGCAGCCTCATTTGCATGCGCCTTGAGGCCATGCCATGGGTGTCGCCGAAATGCTGAAAATTCTTCGTCTGCGTACATCATTTTTGCCTTAGATAACAAGGTTTACGGGGATAGGGCCAATCGGCGGCGCACTATACCTTGAAATCGATCTTGAGCTTACGGGGAACTGCGATATTTTTTAGCTTCACATACTGCGGCATGCCCGACTTGTAGACAGGATAAGCTTCACCCTGAATCAACGGCTCGAAATAGGCCCTTGCTTTAGCAGTGATGCCAAAGCCATCGCGACTGATGAAGCTCTTGGGCATTTTTTTCTCAGCATTGGCAACTTTTGTGAGCGGTACTTCGCCGATACGCCAGGCATAGCGCGCTGAGTTGAGGCGTTCAATGGTAGGCATTATTGCGCTTTTTCCTGCGATGGCCATTTCTACTGCGGCGGCACCGACGGCGTAAGCTTGGTCGACGTCGGTCTGGCTGGCGATATGGCGCGCTGCGCGTTGCAGATAGTCGGCTACTGCCCAATGATATTTATAGCCTAGCTCGCGATTAATTAATTTTGCCAGCATAGGTGCCACACCGCCGAGCTGAGCGTGCCCAAAGGCATCGCGAATGCCCGAATCGCTTAACAATCGACCATCTGCTGTTTGGGCGCCCTCTGAGGCCACAATGACGCAAAAGCCAACCTTTTCAACAACGGCTTTTACTTTTGCTAAAAAGCGAGTTTGATCAAAGGCGACTTCGGGAAACAAAATCACCTGCGGTGCGTCTCCTGGCAAATCGGCGGCAAGTCCCGATGCGCCGGCAATCCAGCCGGCATGACGACCCATCACTTCAAGGACAAACACTTTGGTCGATGTGGCACACATCGAGGCGACGTCGAGCGCGGCTTCGCGAGTGGAAATGGCGATATATTTGGCAACGGAGCCAAAGCCAGGACTGTTATCGGTCATTGGCAAATCATTATCAATTGTCTTGGGGATATGGATCGCTTGCAGTTCATATCCCAACTTTTCACCCAGCTGAGATACCTTCAGGCAAGTGTCGGCAGAATCACCCCCGCCATTGTAAAAAAAGTAGCGAATATTATGCGCTCTAAAAACGTCGATTAAACGTTCGTATTCAGCGCGATTCTCTTTTAGGCTGCGAAGCTTGTATCGACAGGATCCGAAAGCGCCTGAGGGGGTTGTCATGAGGCCACGGATGGCCGCCTTGGATTCTTTGCTGGTATCAATGAGATCTTCGGTCAGTGCGCCGATGATGCCATTGCGCCCTGCATAAACCTTGGCTATATGCTGTTTGTGTTTGGCTGCAGTTTCAATGACACCAGCAGCGGAAGCGTTTATAACAGGGGTTACGCCCCCTGACTGGGCGTAAAAAGCATTTGCTTTAGGCATAATATTTAATGTTCTTGATGATGAGAATTGGTTAAAGGTAGCCGTGACATCGTTCGAGTGCAACGCCATATGGTAAGTTAAACGCTTCAGTTTGGAGTAACTTGTGTCCCAGCGCATCCATATACTCGGTATTTGCGGCACCTTCATGGGTGGGCTGGCGTTGCTTGCCCGCGAGTTGGGTTATGAGGTGTCGGGCTCCGATGCAAACGTTTATCCCCCCATGAGCACGCAGCTAGCGGCATCTGGCATAACGCTAATGGAGGGTTATGCGGCAGAGCACCTCCAGCCAACCCCGGATTGTGTTGTTGTGGGTAACGCCCTGTCGCGAGGGAATCCTGCCGTTGAATATATGCTCAACCACAATATCCCTTACGTATCCGGACCGCAGTGGTTAGGTGAGCATTTACTCACCAATCGTTGGGTGCTGGCGATTTCTGGCACTCATGGTAAAACGACCACAACGAGTATGTTGGCGTGGATTCTAGAGCACTCAGGCTATCGCCCTGGATTTTTAGTCGGCGGTGTGCCGGGAAATTTCGCTGTGTCTGCGCGAGTAGGTGATGGTGACTTCTTTGTCATTGAGGCGGATGAGTATGATACGGCGTTCTTTGATAAGCGCGCTAAATTTGTTCACTATCGGCCGAATACGCTAGTGATTGGCAATCTCGAGTACGATCACGCCGACATCTTCCCCGACCTTGCGGCGATCGAGCGACAGTTCCATCATTTGATCCGTTGTGTGCCGAGTGACGGACTGATTATTCGTGGTCCGGACGAGGCAATTGACCGCGTCTTGGCGCAGGGTGTTTGGACGCCCGTAGAATCTTTAGAGGGCGACGGAGGGCATCGATCGACGTTACTAGATGCATCTGGCGGCAGCTTTGAAGTGACTGACCCGCGTGGCGAGGTTGCCACTATCGAATGGGATCAGCTGGGACTCCACAACGTGGCTAATGCGACGGCGGCGATTGCCGCGGCCCGTCACGTTGGCGTAACACTGACGGCAGCAGCAACTGCACTTGCTGAATTTAAAGGTGTAAAGCGCCGTCTCGAATTGCGCGGCACGCCATCGGGAATTGCTGTTTACGACGACTTTGCTCATCATCCTACCGCGATTGAGACAACTTTAATCGGGCTGTGTGCCAAGTATGCTAATGGTCGTATTTTGGCAGTGATCGAGCCTCGGTCAAACACGATGCGCAGTGGCGAGCACCTTGAGCAATTAGCGCCTGCGACCGCAGCCGCTGATCACGTATTCTGGTACCAGCCAACGGGTCTAGACTGGTCTTTACAGCGTATAGTTGATCAGTCTGTTTGTGCTGCTGAGGTCGTATCAGATATTGATGAGCTGGTGACTAAAGTGGTCGCGGCCGCTCGACCGGGTGACGCGATAGTTATTATGAGTAATGGTAGCTTTGGTGGCTTGCATGAACGACTGCTCTCCACGTTGGCGTCCATTAGATAAATCAATTTTCATTGGATTAAATCAATATGTATCAATTATATCGTCGGTGGTTGATGGCGAGACCAGGATTTAGTTTATTAATCGTCATGCTGCTGTGCTTGTTGGCGTTAAGTCAGGTGCCCAAAACACGGCTGGATGCCTCTTCAGATTCCCTGCTGTTACAAGGTGATCCAGATTTGGAGTTTTATCGTGAGACCTCCAAGCACTACGATTCCAATGATTTTTTGGTACTAACTTGGCGCCCTGATGTGCCTCTGTTATCGAGTGACTCGCTAGAGCCGCTGGCGGCAATGGCCGAGGCGCTGGAGCAGGTAAAGGGTGTGTTGAGCGTGACCACCCTGTTGGATGTGCCGTTGCTTGAGAGTCCGCCGCTGGGTCTGACCGCATTGGCCGATGCCGATGCAATGCCGACACTGCGCGACCCTTTAGTGAATCGCGATTTGGCTTTGCGAGAACTCACTAGCAGCCCCATCTATCGGAATTTAGTGGTGAGTGAATTCGGTGATTTAACGGCTGTACAAGTGACCCTGGCACCCAATGATCAAGTGATTGCCCTTTTGAGCGAGCGAGAGGATCTGCGGTCGCTCGCGAAAACCACTGCGCTGAACCCAGTACAACAGCAACGTCTGCTTGATGTCACGCAAGCTTATGATGTTGCCAAGGGTCAACAAGCTGAGGCGCATAGCGAGCTTGTCGCACAAGTAAGGCAGGTCGCTGAACGGTTCAGGCCCTACGCGGAAATTTTCGTCGGCGGTGTACCTATGATCGCTGCCGACATGATTGCATTTGTCCAATCAGATTTAGTGACCTTTGGCGCTGCCATCATATTGATCATGATGTTGGTATTGGCACTGATTTTTCGTGACTGGCGCTGGGTGGTGGCGCCTATTGTGAACTGTGTCGTCACGGCAATTTTGATGCTGGGATTACTTGCGTTTTTAGATTGGCGCATGACGGTTATCTCTTCGAATTTTGTTGCCGTGCTTTTAATCATTACCCTATCGCTGTCCATACATTTAATCGTGCGCTATAGGGAGTTAGAGCACGCAGAGCCCGAGATTAGCCATAAAGAGCGCGCACTTAGGGCTGCGCAACTAATGTTATTGCCCTGTTTTTATACCGCGCTTACCACTGTTGTCGCATTCGCATCACTGGTCGTGGCGGGCATTCAACCGGTGATAGATTTTGGCTGGATGATGACAGTTGGTATCGTCATCGGCTTTTTGATGACCTTTATTATCGTACCCAGTCTTATGATGGTCATGCCAGGTGGTGCGCCTAGTCGTCCGGATGATCGCGACGATTCTATGACGCGCCATTTGGCGAATGTGGTAGAGCGATATGGTAGTCAAGTGTTGTTGGTGAGCGGCTTGATTCTACTGGCAACTATTGTCGGCATTTCCCAGCTTAAAGTTGAAAATAGATTTATTGATTACTTTAAAGAGAGCACTGAGATCTATCGGGGTATGGAGTTGCTCGACGCGCGTTTAGGCGGGACAGTGCCTTTAGATATTGTGCTTTCTCCACCGAAGGAAACTCTTCAATCAGATGCCGTGCTGACAGCTAATACAGACGGCGCTGATCCCTTTGTAGAAGATCTTGTCGTTGAAGATGCACTGGAAGATGACTTATTTAGCAATGATCCTTTTGGTGACGACATTTCGTTTGCAAGTGAAGATACTACAAAGCCCAGTTACTGGTTTAGTCTAGAGGGCCGGGCGGTACTCGATCGGGCGCATCACGTCATCGCGGCACAGCCAGAAAGCGGCAAAGTCCTCTCGCTGTCATCGACATTTAAGGTGCTCGATGCCATTTTTGGCGCCAAACTGGGTGGCGTTGAAATGGCTTTGGTGCAAAATAGTTTGCCTGACGATGTCTCCAGTGTCTTAGTTGACCCTTATTTTGCAGCAGACATTGACCAGGCGCGGATCACGGTAAGGGCAATGGAGACAAGCAAAGATCTGCGCCGCGATGAATATTTAAAGCGGTTGCGACAAAAATTACTTGATGATATTGGCTTGGCGCCAGAGCAAGTGGAATTTACCGGATTGCTGGTTTTATATAACAACGTCTTGCAAAGCCTTTTTGCCTCGCAAATCCTCACCTTGGGTGCGGTATTTGCGGCGATTGGATTGATGTTTTGGGGCTTGTTTCGCTCGCTCTCATGGGCGCTCTTAGCGCTGGCGCCAAATTTACTCGCCGCAGGCATGGTACTGGGTATTATGGGGTTGCTCGGCATCCCGCTCGACATCATGACTATCACTATCGCCGCTATTGTGGTGGGTATTGGTGTCGATGATTGCATTCACTACATCCATCGTTTTCGCCAGGAGTTTACGGTCGATGGCGATTATCACAAGGCAATGCATCGCAGTCATGCAAGTATTGGTCGAGCCATGTATTACACGACCTTAACGATTGTGGTCGGCTTCTCGCTGCTGACCCTATCTAACTTTACACCCAGTCTTTATTTTGGATTGCTGACCGTCAGCGCTATGGCTGCAGCCGTAGCGGGCGCCTTGTTACTGTTGCCTAAGTTGATTTTGATCTTTAAGCCAATGGGGCCGGATCGCAATGCCTGATGGCGTTATGAATTGTCGTGATCAATGCGGCGCCTGTTGCATCGCACCGGGCATTCACACCCCATTTTTTGGCATGCCGCAAGGCAAGCCGGCGGGTGTTCGTTGTGTGCATTTATTGACCGACCAACGCTGCGCTATATTTACCGATCCTCGCCGCCCGGCTAGCTGTTCAGATTTCACAGCTGAGCGACAGTTTTGTGGTGATACTGCCGAGCAGGCTTTACAGATCTTGTCTCAATTAGAGGAAGATACGCGCCCGGGAGGGCGACTATGAAGGAAATCGCACTTTTCCCGTTGTCTTCTGTGCTGGTACCCCACGGCTTTATGGCGCTGCAGATTTTTGAGCAGCGCTATATCGATCTGGTTGCCGATTGTATGCGCAATGACTGCGGATTTGGCGTCATTTGGTTACGCCAAGGATCGGAGATCTCAAAACAGGGTATCGACACAGTTGATGTGGGTGACTATGGCACGTATGCGCGGATAGTCGATTGGGACCAGCTGGCAAACGGCTTGCTCGGTATAACGGTTCAGGGCTGTGAGCGCGTGCATGTCGATGGTGTCTGGCGTGAAAATAATGGTCTGGTTAAGGCCGACGTTCAATGTGAGCCGCTGTTACTGCCTGTGCCTATGCTTGATGCTTGGCAGTCATTGGCTGTCGTGCTGAAAGGTTTAGAGATGCACCCACACGTGCAGCGAATGAATCTGAATATCGATTATAGCAACGCCTGGGAGGTGACCTACAGTTTGATCCAATTACTGCCTCTAGAGGAATCGGTAAAGTATGAGCTGCTCGGTATTGCGAGTATTGAGCAGTTGGTTGAGGCGCTTGATGTTCTATTGAATCAAATAAGCGGTGAAGAGTAGATTATTTGTATCGCCTAGAATTCGTCTTAAAACGACGAAGTCAGATAATAAAATAAAAAGGACACAATCATGTACGACTTAATTATTCGCGGTGGCGACGTAGTCGATGGACGCGGTGGCCCTGCTTATAGCGCTGATGTTGCTATCAATGGTCAGGAAATTATTGCCATCGGTCAGGATCTTGGTCCGGCAAAAAATGAAATTGACGCAACGGGTAAATATGTTACCCCGGGTTTTGTTGATATACACACACATTACGATGGTCAGGCGACCTGGGACCAAGAAATGGCCCCCTCCTCTTGGCACGGTGTCACTACCGTGGTCATGGGTAATTGTGGTGTTGGGTTTGCGCCGGCAGCACCGGATCGACACAATTGGTTGATCGGTCTGATGGAGGGTGTTGAGGACATTCCTGGGGCAGCCTTGTCAGAAGGGCTGTTATGGGGCTGGGAATCCTTTGCTGAGTATATGGATGCACTTGAGATACTCCCAAGGACCGTTGATGTGGCGGCTCAAGTCCCCCACGGTGCAGTGCGCGCCTATGTCATGGGTGAGCGGGGTGCGGCTAATGAGCCGCCGACTGAAACCGATATTGCCCGCATGTCTGCGATCGTTGAGGATGGACTACGTGCTGGCGCGCTTGGTTTTTCGACGTCTAGGACTATTTTGCACAAATCAGTTGATGGCGTGTTAGTGCCCGGTACAACTGCAACAAAGGAAGAGTTGATCGGTATAGGTCGAGCAATGGGTCGGGTGGGCCACGGTGTTTTTGAAATGGCGAGCGACTTGGAGCCCGATTGGAATGAGTTTGAATGGATGGGCGATCTAAGCCGAGAAACTGGCTTGCCGGTGACATTCACTGCGCTGCAGTCGATCTTAAAAGCGCTGAGTTTTGATGAGCAGTTGGCGCATATGCGGGATCAAAACCGCCGTGGCGCCAATATTTATGCGCAGATATCTATGCGCGGCACGGGCCTGCTACTGGGCTGGCAGGCGAGCTTCCATCCTTTTTCATTTAAGCCTAGTTGGCAGGCTTTAGAGTCATTGTCTTGGGAGGAGAAGTTGGTGCAGCTTAAAACGCCTGAGATCAAGGCTCGTATTTTGGCAGAAGCCAGCGAGCCCATGGGCGGCGACTTACAGATGATTGCCGACCTGATTGCATCGGGATTTAACCTGCAGTTTGAGATGAACGATAACTTTAATTACGAACCAGAGCCTTCGGCATCGATTCAGCAGCGCGCGGACGCAGGGGGGGTTTCCGCGAGTGAGTATGCCTACAATACATTAATGGCAAATGACGGTAGTGGCTTTATCTATTTTCCACTACTGAACTACCTTGATGGAAATCTCGATTTTGTTGAGCCGGTGTTGCGTTCAGATGATTGCCTAAACTCGCTCTCAGACGGTGGTGCGCATTGCGGCACAATCTGTGATGCAGCAGCGCCTACCTTTATGCTGGAGTATTGGGTTCGTGATCGTGCAAAAGGCACGATCACTATCGAACAAGCCATTAAGCGTCAGTGTCATGACACGGCTGTCGTTTATGGTCTTGAAGATCGTGGTGTCATTGCGCCGGGCTATTTGGCGGATCTCAATATTATTGATCTCGCAAAAATAAAGCTCAATGCACCCTATGTGGCCTTTGATTTACCTGCCGGCGGAAAGCGGTTGTTACAGACGGCCGATGGCTATATCGCGACTATTAAGTCAGGGCAAGTGACCTTTAGGAACGGTAGCTATCAGGGGGTAAACCCCGGCGGTGTTATTCGTGGTCCTCAACCTCAGCCGGCGGTGGCCGCCAGCCCCCAAGCGCCTGCCATTGGTTGACGATTATGCAGAATAACTCCGCAGTTTTCGACGCGTCGTAAATCGCCGAATGCGCTTCGCTGTTATCAAACTCAATCCCAGCCAGTTTGCAGGCTTTCGCCAGTACGGTATGACCAAAAGCTAGGCCGGCAAGTGTTGCTGTATCGAGGTGTGAAAAGGGATGAAATGGATTGCGTTTTATTTCGCAGCGCGCCGATGCGGCGTTGAGGAATCCCGCATCAAAATGTGCGTTATGCCCAACTAATATGGCGCGACTACAGCCTTGATCGCGAACTTCTCTGCGCACCTCTGAAAATAACTCACCGAGGGCAATCTCTTCGGGTAGCGCCTCTCGTAAGGGATTGTCTGGATCGATGCCGGTGAACTCGAGCGCTGACCGCTCGAGATTGGCGCCCTCAAAAGGATCGACATTGTGGGCAATGGTTTTGTAGGGCACCAGTTCTCCCGCATCGTTCATGCGTAGCAGTGTTGCGGCAATCTCAAGAATGGCGTCAGTTTGGGCATTAAAACCGCCAGTCTCAATATCAACGACCACAGGCAAAAAGCCGCGAAATCGGTCGCGAATCATGGGTCTTGTTTCATCGCTCATAGTATTAGCCGCCATTGGAGTTGTCCGCCCGCACGCAAGGGCACGAGTGTTTTATCACCCATGCTGAGGGTTTCAGGGATATCAACAGCCTCCTGTACAAGCGTTATGCGATCACTGTTGCGCGGTAGTCGGTAGAAATCTGGACCATGTAAGCTTGCAAAGCCTTCCAGTCGATCGAGCGCATCTTCGTCATTAAATACTTCAGCATAGAGTTCGATTGCACCATGGGCGGTGTAGCAGCCTGCACAGCCGCAGGCGCTTTCTTTGTCTGCGCGGCTGTGTGGTGCTGAGTCAGTGCCCAAGAAGAAGCGGGCATTGCCCGAAGTTGCCGCATTACGCAGCGCTTCTTGGTGGGTACTGCGTTTGAGTATAGGTAGGCAAAAATAGTGGGGTTTTATGCCGCCCACCAACATATCGTTGCGGTTATATAGCAGGTGATGTGCGGTAATCGTTGCCGCGACGCCCGCGCGCGCATTGATTACAAAAGATACCGCGTCCGCGGTAGTAATGTGTTCAAGTACCACGCGAAGCTTAGGGAAATGATTGACCAGCGGCGCTAAGTATTTGTCGATAAATATCTTTTCGCGATCAAAAATATCGATATGACCGTCGGTAACCTCGCCATGAATGAGTAGCGGTAAATCGTGCGCTTCCATGGCTGCTAATGTGGGATATAACGCCGCTAGATCGTTCACTCCTGCCGCAGAGTTGGTAGTGGCGCCTGCGGGATAGAGTTTGACGGCGTGTACATGTGGGTTGTTTGCTGCGCGTTCGATCTCAGCAGGCGTAGTTTCATTGGTGAGATATAAAGTCATCAATGGATCAAAGGACTTATGTTCGCTAGATCGCGCTGCGTTGATGCGATTGCGATAGGCCAACGCCTCATCCACTGTCCGCACCGGTGGCACCAAATTGGGCATGACGATTGCTCTATGTGCCCATCGTGCTACGTCATTGACCGTCAGGGGTAGCGCCTCTGCGTCTCGAAGGTGAATATGCCAGTCGTCGGGGCGGATAATACTAATGGTCTTCATAATGTGATTCCTTCGCACGAGCGCATAGTCTAACAGGCCTGACCTGTGCATCGGAGCGCAGCCAGCGTAAACTATGCATCTTTAGTTACCGATTTTGGGAAAATTTATGTCTTCGATCAACAAAGTCGTGCTCGCTTACTCGGGCGGGCTCGATACCTCAGTGATTGTCCGTTGGTTACAGGAAACTTATCAGTGTGAGGTAGTCACCTTTACGGCGGATATTGGGCAGGGTGAAGAGGTAGCGCCGGCCCGCGCGAAAGCGGAAGCGCTGGGTGTGAAAGAGATTTATATCGATGACTTGCGTGAAGAGTTCGTCCGTGATTTTGTCAATCCCATGTTTCGCGCCAACACGGTTTACGAAGGTGAGTACCTACTAGGCACTTCTATCGCGCGCCCCTTGATTGCCAAGCGATTAGTTGAGATCGCGAACGAAACTCAGGCCGATGCTATTTCTCATGGTGCAACTGGTAAGGGTAATGATCAGGTGCGTTTTGAGCTTGGCGCCTATGCGCTAAAGCCGGGCATCCAAGTCATTGCGCCTTGGCGCGAGTGGGACTTGAGCTCGCGTGAATCTTTAATGGCTTATTGCAAGCAGCATAATATTCCAGTGGATTTTTC
This sequence comes from uncultured Luminiphilus sp., assembly GCA_963926105.1. Taxonomy (GTDB): domain Bacteria; phylum Pseudomonadota; class Gammaproteobacteria; order Pseudomonadales; family Halieaceae; genus Luminiphilus. Next base: position 12,831 of record CAWUVW010000042.1, read on the forward strand.
TAGTGGTAAGAAAAAATCGCCTTATTCGATGGATGCTAATCTGCTGCATATTTCTTATGAAGGCGACATCCTTGAGAACCCATGGGTGGAGCCTGAAGAGTCAATGTGGCGTTGGTCAGTTAGCCCCGAAGCGGCACCTGATACGCCTGAAGAGATCACCTTGACCTATGTTGGCGGAGACATTACGGCCATCAATGGGGAGTCCATGACCCCTGCGACAGTACTCGAGCGGTTAAATGTGCTCGGCGGCGCTCACGGAATCGGCCGGGCAGATCTGGTAGAGAACCGCTATGTGGGGATGAAGTCGCGGGGCTGTTATGAAACCCCCGGCGGCACCATTATGCTGCGCGCGCATCGCGCTATCGAGTCGATCACCCTCGATCGAGAAGCCGCACACTTGAAAGATGAATTGATGCCGCGCTATGCCAAAATCATTTATAACGGTTACTGGTGGTCACCGGAGCGCAAGATGCTGCAGACTGCGATCGACAGTACCCAACAATATGTAAACGGCGATGTGCGCGTTAAGTTGTACAAAGGCAACGTTATTGTGACCGGCCGTCAGTCTATGGATACATTGTTTGATGAATCAGTGGCTACGTTTGAAGATGATTCGGGTGCTTACAATCAAAAGGACGCAGAGGGCTTTATCAAACTCAATGCACTACGCATGCGCATCGCAGCGGGTAAGGGTCGAATTCACAACTAGTCGTTCTAAAAGTGGGGTAGCGAGTTAAAATGAATAATCTTAATAAGGCAGCTGTTGACTCAGCAGCCGATGACTTGCTGGATATTATGATCGTCGGTGCAGGGCTTTCCGGCATCGGTGCCGCGGTCCATTTGCAGCGCGAGTGTCCCAATCATCGGCTTGCAATACTAGAGCGTCGTTCTGCTATTGGCGGCACTTGGGATATTTTTCGTTATCCGGGTATTCGCTCCGATAGCGATATGCACACCTTGGGTTATAACTTCAAACCGTGGACAGCCGAAAAAGCGATTGCTGATGGTCCGTCGATTCTTGAGTACGTTAATGAGACGGCTGACGAATACAAAATTCGCGAAAAAATCCGCTTTGGCGAAAAGGTAATCGCTGCAAACTGGGACAGTGCTACCGCGCAATGGCGTGTCGTTGCTGAGACGGGTGAAAACGGCGAGCAAAAGGTCTATCACACCAAGTTTTTACTGATGTGTTCGGGTTATTACAGTTACGACCGCGGCCATGAGCCAGATTTTGCAGGTAAGTCAGACTTCAAGGGCACTTGGGTGCATCCCCAGTTTTGGCCTAAAACGCTCAATTACACCGATAAAAATGTTGTCGTGATTGGCTCGGGGGCAACCGCAATGACCGTTGTGCCCAATATGTCGCAGCAGGCCGCCAAGGTAACTATGTTGCAACGGTCACCGACCTATGTCGTTTCGAGACCTTCAGTTGATAGTGTGGCAAATTTTCTCCGCAAGATATTACCTGAGCAATGGGCCTACGATCTGACCCGTTGGCGTAACACGGTTTACCAGCAATGGATTTATCGTTTTAGCCGGGTATGGCCGAACGCTATGCGCAGCGCGCTGCTCAAGAAAGTCCGCAAAGAGATTGGCGATGTCGTCGACGTGGATAAACACTTTACTCCCAGCTATAACCCTTGGGATCAGCGTTTGTGTTTGGTGCCCGATGATGACCTATTTCATGCCTTGCGCTCGGGCAAAGTAGACGTGGTGACAGACCATATCGAACGGATCACCGAAACAGGTATTGAGCTCAAATCAGGGCAGCACTTAGATGCAGACATTATTGTGTCAGCAACAGGCATAGAATTGATTGTGCTGGGCGGTGCCGAATATACCGTCGATGGGGCGCCGGTTGAATTCTCTCAAGAGTGGACTTACAAAGGGCTTATGTGCAGCAACGTACCTAACATGGTGCAAACCTTTGGTTACATCAATGCATCGTGGACGCTGCGGGCTGATTTGACTGCAGAGTGGGTTTGCCGAGTGCTGAATCATATGCGTGCAAATGACTACAACACTGCAATGCCACGTTGTCCCGAACCGTTAGCTAAATCAATGCCGCGCCGTTTGTGGATTGATAATTTCTCCTCAGGTTATATGCAACGTGTCCTGCCACTGTTCCCGAGCCAGGGTGATAGAGAGCCCTGGGTGAATCCGCAGGATTTTCGTAAGGATCGCAAAATGTTCCAAGACGGCGTGATTGAAGACGGTGCATTGATATTTACGCGACAGGTTGAACCGCAGACTGAATCAGTACGCGAAGCGGGATAACCGACACATGGATGCGCTAGAAGAAGCGAAAATTTCTTGCCCTTACTGCGGCGAGCCTATTCATATTTTGCTCAATCCTGAAGACATAGGTCAGGCTTACGTTGAGGACTGTCAAGTCTGCTGTAAGCCTATCGAAATGACTGTGTATTGGGCCGATGGCGAGTTAGGAGTGACAGCCCGCAGCGACAACGAGTAAGTCGCTGCGTCGACTGTTCTGGCAGCTGTGGCGGTGCCTTCACTGCATGACATATACCTCGCGGTTCTTGAATCGTGACTTCGTGCCAATCATATCCATCGCATTTAACGATCAATATTTTTTATTTAATTGGCTTTTACGATTATTGCCGAGTGTTGATAATGCACCCTGTTCATCCCCCCCTCTTTTTTGGAGATAGATCATGGCATTAAGGCATGTACCGCAAGTCACTTTTAAAACTCGCGTGCGAGACGAATCAGTAGCAGGTGATAACCCGTACCGCTGGGAAGACAAGACCACCACAGATATTTTTGGCGGAAAGCGTGTTGTGATGTTCTCACTGCCGGGTGCTTTTACCCCGACCTGTTCATCAAACCACCTGCCACGTTACGACGAGCTCTATGCAGAGTTCCGTAAAGAGGGCGTTGATGACATCGTTTGTGTGTCTGTGAACGATGCTTTCGTGATGTTTAAGTGGGGTAAGGAGCAAGATAACCAGAATATCTCGTTGCTGCCCGACGGCAATGGTGAGTTTACCCGTAAGATGGGTATGTTGGTCGACAAAGCAAATATTGGCTTTGGTATGCGATCGTGGCGCTACTCTATGCTGGCCAATGACGGCAAGATCGAAAAGTTATTCATAGAGCCAGGCTTTGAAGATAACTGCAGTGCTGACCCCTTCGAGGTTTCAGATGCTGATACCATGATGGCCTATCTACGCGGCAGCGACAGCGCGGCAGTTTCGGCGCCTCGCAGAGTATTTGAGGGTTAAAGCATCTTGTCGTAGTGGGTGTAATAGCGGCACAGAAGTTTGACCGTCGCCACACAAAAAGCCGTACAAAAAATAGTCGCTTGCTACCGTGTGGTGTTGAGCGGCTTTTGATTGTTTGTAGTGATTTAGGAGTGTTTATGCGGTTTTTGTCAGTTAAGTGTTTTTGCCTATTATCGACGCTCTCTGGTTTGATAGCCTCCCCAGCACTTTTTGCTGATGATGCGCTTGCGAAACATGCTCAAGTTGAAGTGCTCATGAAGACCAGTCAATCCTGGAGTGGCTCAGCCTTGCCCAACTACACTACGGGCAGCCCTGAGATACTTATTGCCAAGGTGACTATTCCTGTCGGTGCGCATCTGCCATTACACGCGCACCCTTATGCAACGGCGGGCGTGTTACTTCAAGGCGAGATCATGGTTAAAACGCCAACAGGTGAACAGCACCGCTTAGCGGCGGGAGAGGCTTTGGTCGAGTTGGTGAATCAAGCGCACTATGGCGAAAACATCGGTGATATCGATGCGGTGATTTTAGTGGTTTATGCCGGCGAGAAGGGCAAGCCGGTAACGGTTTTACTGGATCCCAAGAGTCAGGATGATAGGCCACTATAGCGCAGCGCTTTTTCAGGTTATGGCGGGGTCGTGTCAGCGTCATCGCCAAATATTAGCGGGCAGTATTGCCTGCGTGGCGATCGCCAAAACAGCGATAAAAGCTTTAATCCAAAACGGTAAGAAGATCGCTGTATAGGTGATGATGCGGGGCATATCTGCATAATTGACGTCGTCGAATATGCAGACGCTACGTCCATAGGTCTGGCGTAAAGACGTAGCGAGATAAGCAGCAACCTAAAATAAACGGCGTGGTGAATTATCCGATGGCAATAACGATGGCGGTGCGCCCACTTTTTGCTAAACGCCCTACGCCGGTTTTAAGACTCGCGTCAAAAAGCTGCACGATTAGGCCAATCTGAGCCGAAGACGGGATGACTGCATGGTGTGCTATAAACCCAAACAAGCTGGAGCCGAGTAAAGCACCTGCGAGTAAGGTGCCGCTTACGCTGGGTGCCCCCGAAGTGTATTAGACCTCTACAGACTCTCCCTGGTTGCAACGCTTTATTCTCGATCCTTTTTAGGAACGCCTGATGGTCTTGGAGAGCATATAGACGCATGATTGATTATGTTATACCTCTCGCATTGTCGAACTGCGCTGCGTGAATGGCGCGATGATAATCAGGTTGAAATATTTAATGGAAATCGCGCGATTTTATTTTCAGAGTATTCAGGGCGTCACTGTGATCATAGAGTCCGCTCGCAATGACATGCATGGTGCCGTCTCGGGATTCTAGGGTGCCTTTTACCAATAGTAATTGTGCGCTCATGAGTGCTTGACGATAATGCTCTTGAATTTTTGGCCACACCACGACATTGTGATTACCGGTTTCGTCTTCTAGTGTCAAAAAGACTACGCCAGAAGCTGTCCCCGGCCGTTGTCTGCAGGTCACAATGCCCGCAATCCGCACGAAGCGACGATTATCCTCATCACCCAAGTCGCTGTGTCGCCGACAGCGATTAAACGGTGTCTCATCGCGCAGCAATGCCAGGGGATGAGCGCGCAGTGTCAGGCCGGTACTTTGATAGTCGGCAAATACCTCTTCTGCGACGCTGGGTGGGTCTAGCATAACGGTATCATTGAGGGCGTTAGAGGCGTGACCGAATGCCTCTTGTAACAATGGTCGATTTGGTTCGATGGCCATAATTTGCCATTGCGCCTGATGCCGATGACCGCTGATGCTGCGCATTGCATCCGCGGAAGCTAATGCCTCCATGTCGCTCTTGTCGAGTTGGGCGCGTTTGCGTAACTCGCCGACGCTTTTGAAATGGCCTGTAACGCGCGCCGCCATTAATCGTTGTCCGGCTGCCTTGCTGAGACCATGAATGAGCCTTAGGCCCAGACGTATTGGCGGCTGCCCGTGGGCGGTACGAGGTAGTAGTTGGTGGTCCCATGAACTCGCATTGATATCGATGGGCAGCACCATTACCCCGTGTCTTCGCGCATCTTGTAGTAACTGCGAGGGTGTATAGAAGCCCATGGGTTGGCTGTTTAGGAGGCCGACATAAAAAGCCGCTGGGTGATGGCACTTAAGCCAGGCTGACACATAAGCTAGTAATGCAAAGCTCGCTGAATGGGATTCTGGAAATCCATAGCCACCAAAACCTTTAATTTGTGCAAAGAGCTGTGCAGCGAAATCCGCACTATAGCCGCGTGAAATCATACCGTTGATGAGTTTTTTTTCGAAGCTCAAAAGCTTGCTGTCGCGGCCCCAGTTGGTAATAGCTCGACGTAATGCGTCGGCTTCGCCACCGGTAAAGCCTGCGGCAACCATCGCGAGACGAATAACCTGTTCTTGGAATATCGGCACGCCAAGTGTGCTTTCTAGTACCGATTTTATGTCCTCGCTGGGATAATTTATCGGTTCGAGTCCGGCGCGCCGACGCAGGTACGGATGCACCATATCTCCTTGAATGGGGCCGGGGCGAACGATAGCAATCTCAATCACCAGATCATAAAAACGCGCTGGCTTTAGGCGCGGCAACATCGACATTTGCGCGCGCGACTCAATTTGGAAAACACCTATTGAGTCAGCTCGCTGAAGCATTTGGTAGGTGGCGCGATCTTCTTTGGGGATATCCTGAATCCGATGTAGGTGTGGATAATCACGATGAACCAAGGCGAGCGTCTTACGAATAGCAGAGAGCATGCCCAGCGCCAAGATATCAACCTTTAGAAGGCCTAGCGATTCGATATCATTTTTGTCCCATTGAATAACTGTACGATCAGGCATGCTGGCATTTTCGATGGGCACCATATTCGATAGCGGCCCCCGGCTAATCACAAAGCCGCCAACATGCTGTGATAAATGTCGGGGAAATCCGAGAATTTCTTGCACGAGCTGGAGAAACAACATCGCTAAGCGACTGCTATCTTGTATGCCTTGTTCGACGAAGCGGGCGGTGAGTTCTCGTTCTCGATTCCACCATGCCAGAGACTTTGCCAAATCATCGACAAATACTGCGTCTAGACCTAACGCTTTACCTACATCACGTACCGCGCTGCGCGACCGATAACTAATGACAGTCGCCGCGAGTGCTGCTCGCCGGCGACTGTATTTTTGATAAATATATTGGATGACTTCTTCGCGCCGTTCGTGCTCAAAATCAACATCGATATCGGGGGGTTCATCGCGCTCTCGTGAAATAAACCGTTCAAATAACAGGGATGCCTGCTCAGGTGATACTTCTGTGATGCCTAAGCAATAACATACAACCGAGTTTGCAGCAGAGCCTCGCCCTTGACACAAAATACCCCGATCTCGAGCGAATCGAACGATGTCATACACAGTGAGGAAGTAGTACTCATAGTGTAGCTCTGAGATTAGATCCAGTTCCTTGTGGATAAGCGCCTGGACTTCCCTAGGTACACCGTTGGGCCAACGATTTGCGGCGCCCAGCGCAATTTGCTCCCGTAGATAGCTCTGTGCGTTATGACCCGCCGGCACTACTTCTTCGGGATACTCGTAGCGCAGTTCTTCCAAACTAAACTGGCATTGTTCGGCAATGAATAACGTCTCGTCGATCATTGATGCGGGGTACAGCGGCAGTAACTTATCGAGCGTCCGCAAATGCTGTTGACTGTTGGCAAGCCGTCGTTTTCCGAGTCGTTGTACGGAAGTGTTTTCATGTAGCGCAGTCAGCACATCATGCAGTGGTTTGCGATTGGCACAATGCATTTGCACCTCACCGCAGGCCACCATGGGTATCTTTAGTGTCCTTGCCAGTTGATATCTGGCTCGGAATCGTCGGTTTTCGTCATTGCCCAATAGACGGCTTACGCCAAGCCATAGTCGATCCTTGCACAGCCTTGCGAGCTGTTGCCCGTAGGTGGATTCATGGTCCCCGTCTCCGGGCAGCCAAATAATAAGGCAACGTTTGAGGTGAAAAATGACGTCGCGCAGATGCGTACAGTATTCACCCTTGGGGCTGCGCCGACGCGATCGGCTGATTAACCCGGACAGCTCGGCATACGCGGCGCGATTAGGGGCGAGTGCCACCAGCTTTATATTCTCGGTTAAATTGAATTCGCTACCGATGATCAACTTAATACCCTGTTGTTTAGCAGCAACGTGTGCTTTAACAACACCTGCCAGTGAGCATTCATCCGTAATGGCTAGCGCGGCATATCCACAGGCAGCCGCACGGGTAACCAGTTCTTCGGGATGGGATGCACCGCGAAGAAAGCTGTAATTGCTGAGGCAGTGAAGTTCGGCGTAAGACATGGCGGTATAATACTGTATTTATATACAGTATGCTGGGTGTTGTGTTGTTGAGACAGAGGTGTGTGTGGCCCAGCGTCGGATTGTGGTTTTTAAGATGATGCTGTTTAGGATCGGCACTTAAGATCACGCGATCGCCGGCGTCGATTTACGATCTTGCGGGGACGCCAAAAAGCGCACATCCCGCCCCGTGATGGCGAAAACTGCCGCCAGCACTCGCTTTATCGTGGTTCAGGCGGTTTATTTAGCGCTCGATTTTGGTGTGATATGGGCTGTGCTTCCAAGATCGCCGACAATTGTTTTATCGTGGCTCCGTAGTTTGTTTAGTGCCCGGCGTTGGTGTGGTAGTAGACTCAATGAATAGTTGTGATCTGGAAGGTTGAATATGAATTTCTGGAAACTTTGCGTTACTGCTTTACTCATAGGCTTGGGCGGCTGTACCGGTATACCTGATGGTATCGTGCCGGTTACTGGATTTGATCAGCAGCGCTATTTGGGTAATTGGCATGAAGTGGCGCGCTTAGATCACAGTTTTGAACGCGGGCTGACACAGGTATCTGCGCAGTATTCGCTGCGTGACGACGGTACTATTCGTGTGTTGAACCGCGGTTTAGATGAGCAAACTGGTGAATGGAGCGAGGCAGAGGGGGTTGCGGAATTTGTCGGTAGCGCTGATGTCGCCCATTTGAAAGTATCGTTCTTCGGACCGTTTTACGGCAGCTATATTGTTTTTGAGCTTGGCGATGATTACGAGTATGCCTTTGTTGCTGGTTTCAACACCGACTATCTTTGGCTGTTGTCGCGAACACCTGATGTCAGTGATATTTTGAGGGCAGATTTCATTGCTCGCGCAGTGGAGCTTGGATTTGATGTTGATGAGCTTATTTGGCTGGGGCAGTAAAGACTGAAGGAGAATAAACACCTACGCGCCAATGTAGCATTGGCGCGCAGTTTAAGAAATTCGATCAGTTAAGTACGATCGCGGTGTTGTTTTGGAGCAGCTCCCATTGAACTTGGCCGTCTTGCTCAATGTAGCGATAGCTAACTTTGGAACCATTGGGTAGTTTGTCAAGATTGTCGCTTAGATCGGCCTTAAACTGGATGCGAGATTTGGGATTGCGGGTCAGCGAATGACAGCGAGCCTGATCACCATGTTCAATGTTATGAAAAGTTAGGCGTACTTCAGTGACGTTTGGCACTGATTCTTTATAGCTTACACGTCCGTCAAGAATACATTCCTGCGAAAGCTCGGCCCTAGCTGTACCACTAATAAGTGCGATACTAATAAGTGTTACTGGTAATAAGCCTTTCATTGTTTATCTCCTCACACTTCAAGATGTTATGGTCGCTTCTCAGCGCTATCGTTAGTCATAATTCTGAAACCTATTTGTAACAAAACTGTCACAAATAGTAAATAGCTTTTTAAAAAGGAGTTCGCTGGGTAAGTATTTGTGTTGGTGATGTCTTTGTAGAGAGGGCTTTATGCATAGGGATATAGCCTTGCTGAGCTTAAATCGACTGCAGTCAGACATGCTTGCGCCCACCGATATAGGTCAGCACCTCACAGTGCCGCAAAACAATACACGTCATTGCTTAGAATGTTTCCGTGGTTGCAGAAATCTTTGCGCTAGTGCCACGTGTTAGCCGCCGGTACTACGGTTGCCTGAGCGTTTATTTTTTACCGTGCTTAGCATTTGCAAAGGCCGCAGCAAAAGCGCCTGTTGGCTTTGGCTGCGTTTGTTTGCGAGGCTCTGGTCGATCGATAGGTTTTTTTGATGGCGATTTCGATATGCGTACTGCGTCTCGCGCAGGTTTATCCTGGGGTGTGGCGCTGTCATCTAAACGCATACTGAGCGCGATACGTTTCCTTTGTACATCGACATCAATGACTTTGACTTTGACGATATCGCCCGCTTTTACGACCTCTCTCGGATCTTTGACAAACTGATGAGATAGCGCAGAAATATGCACCAAGCCATCCTGGTGGACACCTACATCAACAAAGGCGCCAAAATTAGTAACGTTGCTTACGGTGCCCTCAAGAACCATATCTGGTTTTAAATCAGAGATCTTCTCGATACCATCTTTAAAGGTGGCGGTCTTGAACTCTGGGCGTGGGTCACGGCCCGGTTTGTCGAGCTCATTAATAATGTCTTTCACCGTGGGTAGACCAAACTGCTCGTCGACAAAATCGCTGGCGTTTAATCCGCGTAGGAACAAGCTGTCGCCAATCAAGCTGTGCACTTCTCGACCACTATGCCGAAGAATTTTGTCGACAATGGTGTAAGACTCTGGGTGTACAGCTGAGCGATCTAACGGATTCGCACTATTCATCACACGTAAGAAGCCGGCAGCTTGCTCAAAGGTTTTGGGGCCTATGCGCGGCACTTTCTTTAATGCATCACGGTTCGGATACATGCCGTGTTCATCACGGTATTGCACCAGATTTTCTGCGGTCACTGTTGTTAACCCTGAAACGCGCGTCAGCAGTGCCGAAGAAGCTGTATTCACATCAACACCAACGGCGTTTACGCAATCTTCAATCACCGCATCTAGCGAGCGTGAGAGGGCCGCCTGGGATACATCGTGCTGATACTGACCAACGCCAATCGACTTGGGTTCTATTTTAACTAGCTCGGCTAATGGATCCTGTAATCGTCGTGCAATAGATACTGCACCGCGGATGGTTACATCGAGATCGGGGAATTCGCGTGCTGCATATTCAGAGGCTGAGTAAATCGATGCGCCTGATTCGTTGACCATGACTTTGGTGGTTTTTAGCTCGGGGTGCGCCGAGAGTAAGTCGCCGACAAATTTGTCAGTCTCGCGGCTGGCGGTACCATTCCCGATAGCTATGAGCTCAATATCGTATTGGCGGATCATTTTAAGGAGCGTCGCCCCGGCTTCTGCGATCCGCTTTTGGGGCGGCGTTGGGAATATGGCGCCGTGGTCTAAGACTTTGCCCGTCGTATCGACAACGGCCATCTTGACGCCGGTACGCAGACCTGGGTCGAGTCCTATGGTGGCTTTTGATCCGGCCGGTGCAGCGAGCAGTAAGTCTTTTAAATTCGACGAAAATACTTGTATCGCTTCAGCATCGGCGCTCTCGCGTAGTTGGCTCAGTAGATCCATTTCGACGTGGAAGTAAAGTTTGATTTTCCATGTCCAGCGAACGACCTCGTTAAGCCACTTTTCGGCGGCGCATCCAACGACATTGAGCTGCCAGTGGGCGGCAATCATTCCGATGCAGGGGTCGCGCTCTTCGCTGTTAGGTATTTGAATGCTGACTGAGAGAAAGCCTTCATTGCGGCCGCGGAACATGGCGAGTGCTCGATGCGAAGGTGTCTTTTTAAGTGGCTCGTTATGCTCAAAATAATCACTAAATTTCGCGCCTTCTTCTTCTTTTCCGGAGATGACGGCGGCACATAATTGACCTCTATCCCAGAGGAAATTGCGCAGCTTTTGGATCAAATCAGCGTCTTCGGCAAAGCGCTCCATCAGAATATATTTGGCGCCCTCGAGGGCGTCTTTTTCGGTCTCGATACCGAGCTCAGTATTGATAAATGTAGTAGCTTCAATTTCGGGTTGGAGATCTGGGTTTGCCAATAGTGCGTTGGCGAGTGGCTGTAGGCCTGCCTCAATCGCGATCTGACCCTTGGTGCGACGTTTTGGTTTGTAGGGTAAGTAAAGATCTTCAAGGCGACTTTTGGTATCTGCGGATAATATTTTTTGTTCAAGCTCGTCGCTGAGTTTATCTTGTTCACGAATGCTGGCCAAAATAGTGGCGCGTCGATCTTCAAGCTCTCTTAAGTAGCGCAGCCGGCTTTCAAGGTCGCGCATCTGCGTATCATCAAGTCCACCTGTGACCTCTTTACGATAGCGGGCTATAAACGGTACCGTCGCGCCTTCATCTAATAATTTTACAGCGGCCTCTACATTACGTAAGTCGGTGTTCAGCTCCTGAGCGAGGGTCTTAAATATCTGGATCATTAACAAAGCCTGTATCATTCATGATGTGGTAGCACATAGGTGGGTGCGCTGTTTTAGCAGGCGCGCATTATGCGCAAGGAAGTACGTTACTGCGAGCCAATGCTGGCAATTACCTAAGCCGATATTCAGTTTTTCGTGGTGGTGGCTTGTATGGCATAGGGTGGTTCGGTGTTTTCACTGCCGGGCTATCAGGGTGATGTTTTGTTGGCTTTATGGCGAATCCAAAGGCTGGCTTTGACATTATGCGAATATCCCGTGTAAGTACCAGCGGCGGCTGCGGCGGTCTTGAAATATCCATAATGTCTGCCGGTCCTGTCGTTGCGCGATAAAATAATCGCGACTTACCGGCGTCGCCCACCAATTATCTTCAATACGCTCGGGTCCGTAGATTAATTCGAGATTGCCATTCCAATTCAAAATACCTTGTTGTTTATGAATGGCTTGCGGTTCAGGGAGCAACCAAAAGGGCCGCTGGGCTTCTGGCTTTGATGTTTGAGTGCTGGTTAGGGTGTTGGTGTCGATTAGCTGTGAACTTGACTGCAATCTGTACTCAGGCAAATACTCATCACGTATGCCGACATGTTTGACGGCATTAAGCCCCAGGCGACTACGCAGCCGATCGAGTAATGCATTGAGTGGCTCGCGGTTATGGTCACTGCTAAATAAATCTGTGGCGAGGTAAATACAGGCTGTTAATTGCTCTGCGATCAGTTCAATACCTTCGATATCGTGTGTAATTTGAACCTGATCAAGCTGTAAGCAGGTCAGCTCAAACCATGTTTTCCACTGATTATGTGCTTCACTGCTACGTACTATAATGGATTGTGCGGTGCCGCGAAAACGCAATAAGCGCCATTCGACGTGTTGAGTGTCGAGTTGGGTATTGTGTAGAAATAGACAAAAGCGCTGTAGTAAATCAGTGATTGCTGGGTGTAACTCCTGTTGATGACGGATCTCAAAACCAAACCATAATGCATCATTAAATAGCTGTGGTGGTATGTAATCCCGCTGCGCCTCCTGTTGTACGCCAGTGAGTCGTTGCAGCCAGTGGCAAAAATCGCGACCACAACGCCTGCCAATTGCGGCCATAGGCAGCGCTAACAACCCTTGAAAATCATGAATGCCTGCTTTGCTAAGACTGCTGACTGCCTTTGGGAATTCATCGATCAAGCTGGTAGGTAATGCCGCGATACGCGCTGGTAATGACTCGCCTAGATCACAGCCATGATCGGTATAACTGAGTAACCAAGCGGCGAGACGTGTCTCTGCAATGCCGCAGTCGAGTTGGTGATCGCGCCGTGACAAGTCGGTTGCTACATAATTGAGCAGCGGTGTTAGGCCACCAAAAAGCGTAAGACAGCCACCGATCTCTAACAGCAGGCAGTTGTCTCGCCAGCGTTCCAGGCTGGGTGTGATGCTATAGGCCCATGCCTCGAGTTGACCCAGTGCGCGGGCTTCGGCTTGCAAGTCGCGCTCCAATAAACGTGCGTTGCTATCGTGTAATAGTGCCTGTACCGTCGTGCTGCTTTGTCCGCGCTGTATACCCAAAGCGGATGCCGCTTCGTTAGCAGCAATGACACGTTGCTTGCTCAATACAACAACGGGATTGTCACTTGCATGAGATAGGCTATTAAGTGGTAGTTGTTCAAAACGTAAGCAGAGCCACAAGGCCATAAGCACACCAAAATACTGTATATGCGTACAGTATTTTGGTGTGCGTAATAAGGCAAGCGTTTTGCTTGATATTTGTTCGTCCAACCTGACTAGTAATTCGTAAAGTGCTGGGTAATCATGGGGGCATATGGTATCCGTTGGTTGCCAATCGAGATCTTTCACTTTTAATAGCCAAAACAAAAGCGCGTTTTATACGCGCACAGGAGTCTATTGTGATTCGTTTTAAGCTTTTACTATTAGCCACGGTCGGCAGTCTTGCTCTCGTGGGCTGCGCTAAGCCAGCCGAGACTCCGGCCGCTGAAGTGACTTCCCCGTCTGTCGTAGCGGCTGCGGTTAGCTCTGTTGAAGAGCAGCGCCTTAATCAATTCTTTGCCGACACCTATGCTGAAGATATGCAGCGCTATCCTTTTACGGCGAGCTATCTCGGTATCAAAGACAATCATGACCAATGGAACTCTGTTTCCGAGGCTTTCCAGGACGAAACCGCAGCGATTACCGCGGCGCGGTTAGCGACGATTAATGATTTTGATGAAAGCCAGCTGAGTGATGCACGTAAACTTTCGCTAGCGTTATATCGTCTCAGTTTAGAGCGTTCTTTGATGGTTGATGAGTATCGTCATCACGATTACATCACACACCAGTTTCGTGGCCCTCACACCAGTATAGCTAGCAGCCTCATCAATATTCATCAGGTGAAGGACTTGGCAGATGCAGAGGCTTATATCGGTCGTTTAAATAAT
>CAWUVW010000043.1:0-15119 GCA_963926105.1 uncultured Luminiphilus sp.
TCGATCTTCATGCTCTGTTTTCTCTCGTTAGTTTGCGCTGATTTTCAGTTCAACTTGCCATGACATTGCTTGAACTTCTTGCCACTGCCACATGGGCAGGGGTCATTCCGGCCCACTTTTGGCGCTCTACGCACAACCGGACCAGCAGTCGCTGGTGCGGTGGGCGCTGCTACCGAATCCAACTCAACCGCAGATGCTGCTGCGTGTTCAAATAAGAGCGACTGTTTTGCGGACTCTTCTCGACGACGGCGTTCCATCTCCGCCGCTTCATCCTGACGCTGCACTTGTACGTGACTGAGAAAACGGACCACTTCATACTTGAGGCGATTGAGCATTGACTCAAATAGCGCAAATGACTCTCGCTTATATTCTTGCTTTGGATTCTTGTTGGCATACGCCCGCAAGTGAATCCCCTGACGCAGTTGATCCATAGTCGCCAAGTGTTCTTTCCATAAGTTATCTAGCACCTGCAACATAATCTGCTTTTCAAGTTGCCGCATACCTGGGCCGACTAATTCTGACTTTTCGTCGTAGGCCACTTGCACAGATTCAACGAGCCGCTCGCGCATTGACTCCTCGTGCATTGTTTTATCTTCTTCAAGCCAGGCCGCAATAGGTAGCATCACGCCAAACTCGACTTCCATCTGTCGCTCAAGCCCTGAAATATCCCACTGCTCTTCAACGCTCATAGGCGGCACAAAACCGTCGATCGCATCGTTCACCACATCGCTTCTGATCTGCGTAATGGTCTCGCTTACATCGGTGTCACCTAACAACTGATCCCGTTGCTTATAAATGATTTGACGCTGATCATTAGCGACATCATCGTACTCTAATAACTGCTTGCGGATATCGAAGTTACGACCCTCTACTTTGCGCTGAGCTTTCTCTATGGCGTTGGTAACCATGCGATGCTCGATCGCCTCACCTTTCTCCATGCCCAACGCTTGCATAAAGCCCTTGACCCGATCCGAGGCAAAAATACGCATTAAATTATCTTCGAGCGACAGATAAAAACGGGAGACACCCGGGTCACCTTGACGACCTGAACGACCACGCAGCTGATTATCGATACGCCGTGATTCATGACGCTCGGTGCCCAAGATATGCAGTCCACCGGCAGCCAATACCGCCTCGTGGCGAACTTGCCAAGCCGCTTTAATCTGTTCCTTTTGACCTTCGTCGATATCACCCGCCGCAGCCAGCTCCGACTCCAAATTACCGCCAAGCACAATATCAGTGCCGCGCCCAGCCATATTGGTGGCAATGGTCACTATGCCCGGGCGACCCGCCTGCGCAATAATCTCCGCCTCTTGCTCATGATATTTTGCGTTCAGTACTTTGTGTTCTATATCCGCCTTTTTAAAGCGCGCTGATAGCGTTTCAGAGGTCTCCACCGATGCGGTACCCACCAGCACAGGCGCCTGATTCTCGATACAAGACTTCACATCCTCACAAATCGCATCGAACTTCTCTTCGTCAGTCAGATAGACCAAATCATTGAGATCTTTACGCTGCATCGGCATGTTGGTGGGAATCACCAACACCTCAAGCCCATAAATTTGGCGAAATTCAAACGCCTCAGTATCGGCTGTACCGGTCATCCCCGCGAGCCTGTCATACAACCTAAAGAAATTCTGAAAGGTGGTTGAAGCCATCGTTTGGCTTTCGCTTTGAATTTTCACCCCTTCTTTGGCCTCAATCGCTTGGTGTAGACCTTCAGACAAACGGCGTCCGGCCATCGTACGACCTGTGTGCTCATCAATCAGCACCACTTGGTTGTCTTGTACGATGTACTCAACGTCTCGCTGGAATAAGATGTGAGCCCGCAAACCCGAATGAACGTGATGCAACAAATTGAGGTTGGTGGCAGCGTAGAGACTTTCTCCCTCTTCAAGTAGCCCTGACTCAATGAGCATTACTTCTATTTTCTCGTGACCGGCTTCGGTGAGTTCGATTTGGCGGTGCTTCTCGTCCACCGTAAAATCACCCATATCTGCCTCAGTTTCCTGAACCAGTCTTGGAATCAAGCCGTTCACCGCACGATACAGATCGGAGCTGTCATCAGATGCTCCTGAAATAATCAGCGGTGTTCGTGCCTCATCGATGAGAATTGAATCGACCTCATCCACCACCACAAATGCCAGTTTGCCCTGCGCCTTTTCTTCCAAGCTAAAGGCCATATTGTCGCGCAAATAGTCAAAGCCAAATTCATTATTGGTACCGTAAACGATATCGCATGCATAGGCAGCACGCTTCTCTTTCGGACCTTGTCCCGAGCGAATCACACCCACATTTAGTCCCAATAACTCATATAGTGGCTGCATCCAAGCCGCATCTCGTGACGCCAAGTAATCGTTAACGGTCACCAGATGCACACTGTGTTCGGGTAGCGCGTTTAGATAGGCCGGTAGCGTGGCCATCAGAGTCTTGCCCTCACCGGTTCGCATCTCAGAAACTTTTCCCTCATGCAGCACGATGCCACCAATCATCTGCACATCAAAATGGCGCATCCCGAGACTACGGATTCCGGCCTCACGCACTGCGGCAAATGCCTCGGGTAATAGGCTGTCGAGACTTACACCCTCCGCTAATCGTCCGCGAAATTCAGCTGTTTTTGCAGATAGGGCCGCATCATCCAGCGCCTTAAAATCTTCCTCGAGGGCGTTAATTTTACTGACCAGCTTGCGCAATCGCTTAAGTTCGCGATCGTTGCGAGTGCCAAAGAGTTTCTTTAATGTATTGATAATCATGGGATGACCTTGACTCGACGCGCGGTCCGCATCGACTCCTTTATTGCGATTAATAGAGGCAGATTAACTACCCAGAGAGATCACAGCGCTTTAAACGATGTCGTCAGCGCTTATTGCGATTGATATAGGAGGCGGGATCGACCGGACGGCCATGCTTATAAACTTCAAAATGGACATGGGCCCCCGTAGAGCGCCCACTGTTGCCCATCAGTGCGATCGATTCGCCTTGACGGACTAAATCACCGATCTCAACGAGATTTTTTTGATTGTGCGCATATCGCGTCACCACTCCGTCGCCGTGGGCCACGTCCACCATCGTGCCGTAGCCCGATCGCTCGCCGCTCCAGCTTACTATGCCACTGGCTACCGCGATAACATCGGCACCTTCACGGCCCGCGAAATCAATCCCCTGGTGCCATGCCTTGCGTCCAGAAAACGGGTCGGTTCGGCTGCCAAAATTGGAACTCAACCACCCGGCGATAACCGGGCGCCCTGTGGGTACTGTTTCAGCGTGCGTTTTTTGATCAAATAATAGCCCAGCTAAAACATCGAGCTGTATTTCTCGGTCGCTCAGTGTTGCGCTGAGTTCGAGGAACTCCGCATCGACATCGCTCACTGCAGAGACTTTACTGAGCGCCAATAGAGGCATGGGGCCACCCAGCGCTGGCGCTGCGTTAAAATCAAATTCGCCGTTATCAAGGCCCGATAATGCAGTGATCTGCATACCCAGCGCATCCAAACGGGTCACCCTGGCTTGGAGTTTGGCTAGCGTTAACGTCATCCCCCGTAGCTTCCGCTCGGCGTCAGCGCCCAGTTGAGCAAGCATTTCAGCGCGCTCACTGGCCAATTTCTCCGCTTCGGACAACCGTGTTTCACTCGCCTCGGTTGCACCTTGCGCTTGCCCCAACTGATATCCTACGGTCGCGAGACCCAGCGGCAGACCTAACATACAGGCGGATAGTAACGCCCACGACCAACGGCCGAACTCTGCGGTTCGCGAGGGGTTAGTGCGATGAATAAGGATTAGTTTCAAAAAGTAGCACCGAAGCTAGCGGATGGCTAAGTGTGCCACGGCTGGCGGCTCAGGCAAAGCTATAGCGACCTCATGAATTTGAACAAAAATGACCTAAATCAATCCGGCGTAGCCCTTTCAGATAGGGGCTTGTCTACGCAGTAACAAGATGGGCCCCAATGCCGTATGAAATTGGCGCAGTGCTCGCGTCATCGAAGGTCACCATCTCCCAGGCATCCTGCTGTGCAATGAGCGCGCGCAACACCTGATTATTAAGTGCATGGCCTGATTTGTGCGCACGAAACTCACCGATCAAGCTATGTCCCAACAAATAGAGGTCGCCAATGGCATCCAACACTTTGTGTTTAACGAACTCGTCTTCATAACGTAAGCCATCGGGATTGAGGATTCGGAATTCATCAACCACAATGGCATTATCGAGACTGCCTCCGCGTGCCAGACCCTGGGAACGCAGATATTCAATTTCATGCATGAACCCAAACGTACGCGCGCGGCTGACTTCTTTGACAAACGAAGTGGTTGAAAAGTCAATTTCCGCATACGCCGCTCGGTCGTGAAACACGGGGTGGTCGAAATCGATCGCGAATGAGACCTTGAAACCGTCAAAGGGGATAAGACTGGCTTCCTTGTCACCATCGCGAACCGTTATCGGGCGCTTGATGCGAATAAATTTCTTTGCCGCGGGCTGTTCTTCGATACCAGCTGACTGCAGCAGGAACACGAACGGGCCCGCACTGCCGTCCATGATGGGCACTTCGGGGGCGCTGACATCGACAAAGGCATTATCGATTCCCAGACCCGCCATGGCTGACAGTAAATGCTCCACTGTCGAAACCTTGTGCTCACCAAGACCTAGACTTGTTGAAAGCGTCGTATCACCAACGTTCTCGGCGCGGGCGGGGATTTCCGCAACCGGTGAAACATCAGTTCGTCTAAACACGATCCCATTATTAATAGGGGCAGGACTCAGCGTGAGAAATATTTTTTCACCCGTGTGTAATCCCACACCGGTCGCTTTGATCGAGTTACGTAACGTTCTCTGTCTAATCATGCTCATGCCTTATGTGTCATTTCAGCCGGTATTCTCGGTACGCGCTAAACTATGCCCGTACCCACAACACCCGCAAAATCCGCAGTTGTTCAGTCACAACGCGTCGAATACATTCGATGCGTTTTAAACCTATCCAGCGGCGGATGACACGCTAAGGTCAATCCGCTTGGCGACGCAAAAATGCAGGAATATCGAAATACTCCTCACCGCCAGTGTCAGCAACAGCCGCCGCCTGGCTACCACCTGATGCGGTAATTCGTGCCCGCTTCGCCGGTGGCAGATCGTAATCAGCCCCATAGGTCGGTGCGATCGCTGACGCCACAGTGCGCACCGGAGTGTCCACCGCTGCCAACTGAGCGCGCATCTCCGCACCACCTAATCCTGTAGCAACCACGGTGACCTTCAATATGTCGGTCATAGTAGGATCGATCACCGTACCTATCACTACAGTCGCATCATCTGATGCAAATTCTTCAATCGTATCGCCTACTTCAGCGAATTCTCCCAGCGAAAGATCAAGGCCAGCTGTTATATTGACCAAAATCCCACGCGCACCAGCAAGATTAATGTCGTCAAGCAGCGGACTATTAATCGCACGTTCGGCCGCCTCACGAGCACGGTTCTCACCACTGGCACTACCTGTACCCATCATCGCCGCACCCATCTCCGACATGACCGTTCTAACGTCAGCAAAATCGACGTTGATCATCCCCGGACGCATAATGAGATCAGCGATACCTTGGACAGCCCCCAAAAGTACATCATTGGCCTCTTTGAAGGCATCCAAGAGGCTGGTATTTTTCCCCAAAACCTCCAGCAATTTTTCGTTAGGAACAGTGATTAGAGAGTCACAATGCTGAGAAAGTTCCCTTAAGCCTTCTTCGGCGATACGCAGACGCTTTTTACCCTCGAAATTAAACGGACGGGTGACCACCGCAACGGTCAAAATACCCATCTCTCGAGCGACCTCCGCGACGATTGGCGCACCACCTGTACCAGTACCGCCGCCCATACCTGCGGTGATAAAAACCATATCAGCACCTCGCAAGGCATCAACAATGCGATCGCGATCCTCGAGCGCTGCTGCGCGGCCAATTTCTGGATTAGCACCGGCACCGAGACCTTTAGTAATCCCACTCCCTAACTGGAGCACCGTGCGAGACCCAATGTCTGACAGTGCCTGGGCATCAGTATTGGCACAGATAAAATCCACGCCCTCAACATTGTGCTCAATCATGTGGCGAACTGCATTGCCGCCGCCGCCACCGACGCCAACCACTTTAATAACAGCGTTCTGCGGTTCGTTATCTACTAATTCAAACATAGTGTTTATCCCCTTTATAATATTGATCCACCGAAGTAGACCGTTCCCCTTACCGATCTTTAAAAATGTTTACCGAACCAAGCTTTGAGACTAGACAGCAGGTTGCCAGACAGCGTTAGTTCACTGGCTGAAGCCGCCCTCTCTGCCTGTTCGGCGCCGTAAATAAGCAATCCCACTGCGGTTGCGTAAATGGGATTACGGATAATTTCGTTAAGCCCAGAGGTGTGTTGTGGCGAACCTACGCGAACCGGCATGTGGAAGATTTCCTCAGCCAACTCGACTACGCCTTCCATTTTGGAGCTGCCTCCAGTGAGCACGATGCCTGCCGGCACCAGCTCCTCAAAACCACTGCGCCGTAGTTCAGACTGAATGAGCGTAAATAATTCTTCATAGCGCGGCTCAACTACCTCGGCAAGTGACTGCCGGGACAAGTCACGCGGCGGTCGATCGCCAACGCTAGGCACTTTGATAGTCTGATCTGGCCCCGCCAGCTGCGTTAAGGCGCAGGCGTAACGAATCTTGATTTCCTCAGCATGTTGCGTCGGCGTACGCAGGGCCATCGCAATATCATTGGTTACCTGGTCCCCCGCGATGGGAATAACACCGGTATGGCGAATCGAGCCGTCCGTAAAAATAGCGATATCCGAGGTGCCACCGCCAATATCGACAAGGCAAACGCCTAAATCCCGTTCATCCTGAGTAATCACCGAGTGACTTGAAGCCACCTGCTCTAACACGATGCTATCGACATCCAAGCCACAGCGTTGAATGCACTTTTCAATGTTTTGCGCCGCATTAACTGCACAGGTCACCAAGTGCACCTTAGCCTCTAGCCGCACACCCGACATACCAAGCGGCTCTTTTATGCCGCCCTGATTGTCGATTACATATTCCTGCGGTAATACATGTAGGACCTTCTGATCTGCCGGAATCGCTACCGCTTGCGCGGCGTCAAGTACTCGTTCGAGATCTTGGCGATACACTTCACCATCTTTAATCGCAACAATACCGTGCGAATTCATTGAGCGGATGTGGTTGCCTGCAATGCCAACATGCACCGAATGAATCTGACAGCCGGCCATCAACTCGGCTTCTTCGACTGCACGTTGAATGGCGTTCACAGTCGATTCAATATCAATAACAACGCCCTTTTTCATTCCGCGTGAGGGGTGCGAACCGATACCGACAACTTCGATAGCACCGTGCTCATCGATTTCGCCCACAATGGCGACCACTTTCGACGTGCCTATATCCAGCCCCACCACCATGCGTTTATCCGTTGCATTGGCCATCACTGTCCTCCTCGATTTACTTGCTGTTCAATCATGGCGATCTGATCCTGCTGTTGAAAAACCACGGCGGCACCATGCTCATAACGAAGATCAATACTCGTTACGGGTATCTGTGCCAACTGATTGCTATAAAGGTGAACAAAGCGTCGCGCTCGACTCACAAAATGGTCAGCGCCGAAATTTAGCACCACATCTGTATCAAGCTTGGCTGTGTATTGGCCTATTTCATCTAGCTGCAAACTCACTATCTCTCGCCCAATACCCCGTAATAAGGACTCTAGATGTTGGTACCGACGAACCAGTGCTGCCTGACTGCCCTCCGGTCCTGCTAACTGAGGCAGCGAATGCCAGCGAGGACTCTGATCTACGACAAATAAATCCCCCTCGTGATTCAGAAATCTTTGCTCACCCCAGCGCGCAATCGGACGCTGCTCAACCACATTGATATCTAGCGTATCGGGCCAGCGCCGTCGCACACTGGCCATATAGATCCAAGGCATATTTTCTAAAGCTTGACGGATTTGATCGAGATCAGCAGCGAGAAAGCCTGCAGCTAGCTGTGGTGAAACGAGTGCCTCAATAGATGCCACAGAGACATTTTCGAGCTTACCGCTGACCGCAATTCTCTCGACTTCTAGAGACAAAAGAAAACGGCCGCCATACAGCCCTGCGACCAATAGCGCCGCAAACCCGGCGACGACTATTATTCGCGTTAACCAGCGCCCCATGCGCTTACCCAGACTGAGCGAATTCGCCTTCGCTACCGAACGCACCGCGCCACGCTGAGGTGCCTGAGCGCGAGCACCCTTGGTCATCCCATGAAAATTAGTCATGGTGGCGCGCATCCAGACTCAAGCGGTAGATCTCTGCTAACAACGCCTGTGTCGTCAGCCCCCCAGCAGTGGCAGCCATAGGCACCAGGCTGTGTGATGTCATTCCCGGGATCGTATTTACCTCTAATAATTGCCAGCGTCCCAGCTCATCCCGTAGTAGGTCTACACGTCCCCAGACTGCCGCGCCCGCCGTTTTGAAAGCGGTTAATGCAAGCGCAGCAAGATCAGCTTCCTCCGAGACAGAAAGCCCCGATGGACAGAAGAATTCGGTTGCGTCAGATACATATTTGGCATCGAAATCATAAAATTCAACAGCGGGTTTAATACGAATCGACGGCAGCACCCGTTCGCCGAGAATTGCAACGGTGTACTCATCTCCCGCGATAAACTGCTCTACCAAGACCTGGTCACCATAGCGACTGGCCGCGATAAAACTATCTGCCAACTCGCCAGCGCTGCTCGCCTTCGACATACCGATGGACGAACCTTCGCTGGCAGGCTTAACGAAGACTGTGCCCAGCTGATCAATAATCTGCTGCCAATTGCTGCCGGCATTAGGCAGCGCGAAGATCGGCGTCGGCAAACCATTAGCCTGCCAAACCTGTTTAGTGCGCACTTTATCCATGGTCAGCGCCGCGCCCAAAACACCGGAACCGCTATAAGGCAGACCCAAATGCTCCAACAATCCCTGCATTGTGCCGTCTTCACCGCCGGGACCATGAAGTACGTTAAATACAAAATCCACGCCTACAAGCTGCGCCATCCAACCTTCGTCAGCAGGGTCAATGCGCCTGACGATGGCGCCAGCCTCGGTTAAAGCGTTGGCTACATTTGCACCGCTTTCTAGAGATACGGACCGCTCAGCGGCATGACCGCCAAGCAATACAGCCACCGAAAGACCTTGGAATACATTGCTCATAGCAAGTCCTCCAGTCGATCGACGGCGGCAAGTTGCTGAGCAATCTTTCCAATATTCCCCGCACCTTGGGTGAGCAATAGATCACCATCGCGCAGTACCTTTTTTAACACAGCGGGGAGCTGATCAGGATTTGCGACAAAAATAGGCTCAACCGCACCGCGCTGGCGAATACTACGCGTGAGTGAGCGACTGTCGGCACCGGCAATAGGCGCTTCTCCCGCGGGGTAGACGTCGAGCAGTATCAGTACTGTGCACTCAGACAGCACAGCAACAAAGTCTTCATAAAGATCCCGAGTGCGGCTGTAGCGATGCGGCTGATAAACCATGACCAGACGCCGATCAGAGCAGGCCTCACGAGCGGCCGCCATCGTCGCTGCCACCTCGGTGGGATGATGACCATAATCATCCACAAGTAGCGCTTCTCCATCAGCCCACTTCAGAGTCCCTATTTGACTAAATCGTCTGCCAACACCAGCAAAAGTCGATAGGCCTCTTGCAATAGCTTCATCTGCAACATTGAGTTCGCTGGCAACTGCGATGGCTGCGGTTGCGTTGAGCGCATTGTGGATGCCCGGCATATTCAACATCAGTGTTATCGGCGGCATAGACCCAGGCCGTCGCACACTAAATTTCATTTGCATGCCAATACTCTGCACATCCATTAGCTGAAAATCAGCATCTTCAGCGAGTCCGTAGGTCAACACCTGCCGAGTAACCTTAGTTAACAGGTTGCGTACGCCGACATCATCGACACACATCACAGCCAAACCATAGAAAGGCAGATTGTGGAGGAATGACTCGAACGCTTGTTCATAATTAGCGTAATCACCACCGTAGTGGTCCATATGATCCGCTTCCACGTTAGTCACGACACTCATCATCGGTAATAAGTGTAGAAATGAGGCATCACTTTCATCCGCCTCAACCACCAAATAACGTCCGGCACCTAACTGAGCGTTGCTGCCCACTTTAGTTAACACACCGCCAATGACGAAAGTGGGATCCAAACCCGCTTCGCTGAGAATTGAGGCAATCAAACTCGTGGTCGTCGTTTTTCCATGGGTGCCCGCAACAGCGATGCCGTGTCGGTAACGCATCAGTTCTGCAAGCATCTCTGCACGCGGAACAATAGGAACCCGCCCTTGCCGTGCAGCCACAAGCTCCGGATTTTCTGTGGGAATTGCACTGGAAACGACAACCACATCCGCGCCTTCGATGTTGCTTCCCTGATGACCAATACACACCGTGATACCGATGCTCCGCAGCCGGTCAACAACGCTGCTTTCATTCAGATCAGATCCGCTCACCTCGTAACCCAGCTGAGCCAACACCTCGGCGATACCACTCATACCCGAGCCGCCGATACCCACCATAAAGATGCGTCGCGTTCTGCCCATCATGGGAATAGTCTGGCGAAGGTCATTATCGAACATGGGCGACCTCCTCAATCACTTCGGCAACACGTATTGTGGCGTTGGGGCGGGCCGCAGATCGGGCTGCAGTAGACATAACTCGCAGGCGTCCGGGATGCTCTAAATAGCCCCAAAGAAACTGCGCCAGTCGTGTAGGTGTCAGTTCGCACTGAGGCAGTAGCTGGCCAGCACCTGCGTCACTCAACGTCTTGGCATTCGCGGTTTGATGGTCATCGATAGCGTGTGGCAGCGGCACCAACATAGAGGGAGTACCGGTTGCCGCGAGTTCAGATATCGTCAACGCGCCAGCCCGGCAAACAACAAGATCCGCCCATAGGTAAGCGGCCGCCATATCATCGATAAAACAACTGACCTCAACATGCTGCACATCAAGTGTGTGGTAAGCCGCAAGTGTCGCTTCAAGATGCGCCTCGCCACACTGGTGCCGGACGTGTAATTTATCCACCCTGCCCAGTTGCTTCAGTACGCGGACAGTTTCTGGCACGAGCGCATTTAACGGGGCGCTGCCGAGACTGCCACCGATAACCAACAGCCTCAAAGGCCGAACTGAATCGAAGACATCCACAAATTGACGCGGCTGATCGGCAGCTTTGAGTATCGCTTTACGGACCGGATTGCCCACAAACTCCGCAGCGGCACGACCATTAAACGCGGGCGGCAGCCCACAGAGAATCCGCTTTGCCAGCGGCGCCAACAGTCTATTAGTGGTGCCCGCCACTGCATTTTGCTCGTGAATAATCAGTGGTACCCGCAGTAAAAAACAGGCCAAGCCCGCCGGACCCGATACATATCCACCCATGCCTAGAGCAATGTCAGGTTTAATTCGCCAAACTAAACAAAGCGCCACAAACATGGCTACGACTAGTAATAGCAGGCCCTCCGCCTTCGCGACAATACCCTTGCCGCGCAACCCCCTGACAGGCAGCGTATGCAGTGCAAAATCCTCATCTGCAACTACCCTTGATTCAAGACCACGATCAGTACCCACCCAGTCAACTAACCAGCCGTCGTTGCGAAGTTGCTGAGCAACTGCCAGAGCAGGATAGACATGCCCGCCAGTACCGCCGGCCATAATTAAGATCTGAGGCGATTTCATTCTGTTCGACCTCGGAAGTTCTTTCGTGCGTTGTGCTCGATTCGTAAAACAACCGCCAACATGACGCAGCTGACAATCAGACTACTGCCGCCATAGCTCATAAAGGGTAATGTCAGGCCTTTTGTCGGGAGCAAGCCCGAACTCACACCCATATTCACAAAAGCTTGGCCCGCAAAAATCAACGCCACGCCGTAGCAGACGTAAGCGGCAAAAGGTGCATTTGCACGGGCCGCTCGAGCCCCAACCCATAAGATCCGAGCGATCAAAGCTGTATACATTAAAATCACTAAAACAGAGCCGATAAAACCAGTTTCTTCAGCCCATATCGAGAATACAAAATCAGTGTGTGCTTCAGGGAGATAAAAGAGCTTTTGTATGCTGTTTCCCAGACCCACCCCAACCCATTGCCCACGCCCGTAGGCAATCAGTGATTGAATCAACTGAAAGCCGGCGCCATAGGGATCTGACCAAGGATCTTGATAAGCCGTCATGCGTTGTAAGCGATAGGGCGCGCTGACAACCATAATGGCAAGGGACGCCAGCGCCAAACCAATCAGACTTAAGACAATACGCAGCTGAGCGCCGGCCAGAAATAGCATGCCAAACACTGTTCCAGTGGCAATTACCGTCGCGCCAAAATCCGGTTCAAGTAACAGTAACAGCGCAAACATTGCGAGCACACCCACCGGTCGAGCAAGACCACTCCAGTGCGAGCGCACTGCCTCCGCATGTCGAACTAAATAGCCCGCGCAGTAAAGCACCAACGCAAACTTAGCAATTTCAGATGGCTGTAGGGTCAACGGCCCCAAAGGCAACCAACGCTGACTGCCATTCACGTTGCGTCCAATGCCGGGAATCAATACCAATATCAACAACGCCACAGCAAAAATTAACAACCAAGGAGACGTCCGTAACCAAATATCTGTGGGTACTCTGTATGCAATAGCGCCCGCGATTGCAGCTAACACGATGTACAGCAGATGGCGCTGTGTGTGGTGCCATGGATTGCCGAAATTAAAGTCGCCGTATTCAATAGACGCCGAACTGATAGCCACCAGGCCTATCGCAATCAAGGTCACACCTAATCCGAGCAATATCGGATCTGGCGCATTGACGCGAGACTGTATGAGGCGGCTCATTGCAATACCTCAGCGCTCAGACACGCTTTGACACAGGCACTAAAGTCATCACCGCGGACGGCGTAGCCGCTGTACATATCAAAACTAGCACATGCGGGTGAGAGCAAGACGATGTCGCTGCTGACCGCCAGTTCACTAGCGCGCCGTACCGCTGCTGACATATCTGCCACGCGCTGCACCGGAACCACCCCACCCAGCGCGCGTTCAATATCACGCGCCGCTTCGCCTAAAGTGAGTACACGACGACAGTGACGCTGAGCAGACTGGCGCAGCACTTCAAAGTTCTGACCTTTACCTACCCCGCCAGCGATGAGCAGTACATTATTTTGGCCGCCTAAGCCTTCGAGCGCAGCCAGCGTTGCCCCTACATTCGTTCCTTTGCTGTCATTGATGTAACGGATGCCAGCGACGTCAGCGACCAGCTGGCAGCGATGCGGCAACCCTTTGAATTCCTTTAGCCCAGCGAGCATGCCACCGATAGGCATACCCGCCGCACATCCAAGCGAAAGTGCGGCAAGCGTGTTGTAGATATTGTGCTGACCCACCAAAGGCAGATCCGCAACGGCCACTATCGGTGTGAAGCCACGTACGATAGTGACAGCACCGTCGATATCGCGAACCCCAAATTCTTTTAGGTCCGGGTCGGTTGGGCGCCACAAAACAACATCAGCTTGCTGCTCAAGGAGCGGGATAGTCAGCGGATCCGCTCGGTTGGCGACCACCGCATGTGCACCGCGGAAAATACGATGCTTAGCTTGATGATAGACCGGCATTGAACCATGGCGATCTAAATGATCCGCAGAAAGATTGAGTACCGTCGCCACGTCTAAATCTAGGCGTTCGGCGCGCTCTAGCTGAAAACTCGATAATTCGAGAACGTAAAGTGTGACGTCATCGTCGAGTAGATCAAGCGCCGGCGGCCCAAGATTTCCACCCACGGCAACGCGGTGGCCGCACGCAGCAGCCATCGCAGCAACCATTTCGGTCACCGTAGACTTGCCATTAGAACCGGTAATGCCGATGACAGGCGCCTTTGCTTGCACTCTAAACAGATCGATATCGCCGATAATTCGCGTACCCGCAGCTTTTGCCTGCAATACCCATGGATGGTCTATTGCAATGCCTGGGCTAACCACTAGTTCACTCAAATGATTGAAATGCTCAAGGCTTACATTGCCAAAATGACACTCGACATCGCTGCCCAACTCCATCATCAATTGGGCGTCGTCAGCGCATTCTGCACGCGTATCAGCAGCGGCAAAAGGCAAACCCTGCGCACGCCAAAACCGCGCAACTGATCGCCCGGTTGCACCGAGCCCCAGAATCATGCGCCGCTCTGTCGTAGCAATTAGCTGTGCCGACATCGTCACCCTCGTTACCGCAGTTTCAACGTGGCCAGCCCAAACAAAACAAGCATCACGGTAATAATCCAAAATCGGACGATTACACGCGGCTCGGGCCAACCTTTGAGTTCAAAATGATGATGAATGGGCGCCATGCGAAACACACGTCTGCCAGTCAACTTAAAAGAAGCAACTTGAATAATGACTGAGATAGTCTCGAGTACGAAAACGCCACCCATTATCATCAGCACAATTTCGTGACGAATAATGACCGCAACAACACCTAGTGCCGCGCCTAGGGCTAGCGCACCTACATCGCCCATAAATACCATTGCGGGGTAGGTGTTGAACCATAGAAATCCAAGTCCGGCACCCGCAATCGCACCACAGAAGACCACCAGCTCACCGCTGCCTGCCAAGTAAGGAATATTCAGATAGCGAGAGAACTCAACGTGACCCGATAGATAAGCGATGATACCGAGACCGGCCGCCACCATGACCGTCGGCAAGATGGCCAGACCATCTAGCCCATCAGTCAAATTAACAGCGTTGCTTGAGCCGACGATAACAAGATAACTAAACGGTATAAAAAGCAGCCCAAGAGGCAGCGCAACATCTTTGAAAAATGGTACGAATAAGGCTGTTTCGGCGGGAGCATCCGCAATATAAAAAAGGAATGTCGCGGCGGCGAAGCCAACCACGGATTGCCAAAAATATTTCCATCTCGCTGGCAAGCCCCGAGAGTCTTTCTCAACCACCTTGCGATAGTCGTCAACCCAGCCGATGGCGCCAAAGGCGATCGTGGTGACTAAAGCCACCCAGAGATAACGATTATTAAGATCACCCCACAAAAGCGACGCCACAGTAATGGCGACCAGAATCAAAGCACCTCCCATCGTAGGC
>CAWUVW010000044.1:0-28386 GCA_963926105.1 uncultured Luminiphilus sp.
CAATATTCATCAGGTGAAGGACTTGGCAGATGCAGAGGCTTATATCGGTCGTTTAAATAATGTCGCACTATATTTTGATGAAGTTATCGAGCAGCTGAACATCCGCACCGAAGAAGGTTTTATGTTGGTGGAATGGATGTATCCCATCATTCTAGAGGCCGCCGGCAATATCATCTCAGGTGCGCCGTTTGATGACAGCGATAAAGATTCGGCAATTTGGGGGGACTTCCAAGCAAAAGTTGCCGCACTCGAGCTTGAGGATGCTGAGAAACAACGACTACTCAGTGCTGCAAAAACTGCGTTGATCGAGGTGGTAAAGCCTGCCTACGGACGTCTGATGGCAACGATTGAGACGCAGAGTCAAGGTGGTGATAGTGACGATGGTGTCTGGCGTTTGAAAGAGGGTGACGCCTTCTATCAAACCTTATTGAACTGGTACACAACAACTGATCTCACGGCTGATGAGGTACATGAGTTGGGTCTAGCGAACGTTACACGTATTCATGGCGAGATGCGTACGGTGATGGCACAGATTGGTTTCGAGGGTACCTTGCAGGAATTCTTTGTATCGGTCCGCGAAAATTCCGAACTGCGTTTTGATAACACCGATGAGGGGCGTGAGGCATATCTTACTGCGGCGCGTGATGCCATCGATGCAATGCAGGTACAGCTACCAGAGTTTTTTGGCATCCTGCCGACCTCTGAACTGACCGTTAAGCGTGTTGAGGCATTTCGAGAGAAGAGTGCAGGCAAGGCTTTTTATCAGGGTCCACCACCAGATGGCTCTCGTCCAGGTATTTACTATGCAAACCTTTACGACATGGATGCCATGCCTAAGAGCGATATCGAAGCGCTCGCGTTTCATGAGGGTTTGCCGGGTCACCATTTACAGCTGTCAATTTCTGCCGAATTAAAAGATGTGCCTGAATTTCAGCGTCTGTCTAGATTTACGGCCTTCAGTGAAGGCTGGGGTTTGTATTCTGAGTATTTGGCCAAAGAGATGGGGTTTTATCAGGATCCTTATTCAGAGTTTGGTCGTTTAAGTATGGAGTTATGGCGTGCTGCGCGTTTGGTGGTAGACACCGGTTTGCATTCGAAACGTTGGACGCGTGAGGAGGCTATTGCTTATCTCGTTGCGAATACACCCAATGCAGAATCAGATTGCACTAAAGCTATTGAGCGTTACATTGCGATGCCAGGTCAGGCAACGGCATATATGATAGGCAAAATCCGTATTTTGGAACTACGTGAAATGGCAAAAGAGGCATTGGGTGATCAGTTTGATATTCGTGAGTTCCACGACACGGTATTAAAAAATGGCGCAGTACCTTTGGCTATTCTTGAAGAGAATGTGAAAGTGATGATTGCGCAAAAGCAATCAGCGAGCTAATACGCTGTGGCGCACACCGGTTTTTAGCGGTTGTGCAGGATGCTGAGTTAAGACGGTGGCACTATTTATAGGCTGCCGTTTTTTTATGGGTTTTTTTTACAGGGCACTATGTTTTATGAGGTATTGAAGCACCTCTTTGATCATCTGCGCGGCCGTCCCAAGACTGATCTCCTAGTCGTTCATCCGACCGTTCAGGGCATATTAATCATCTTGAATGTGAGTGCTGAGCGTGATCGTCGAAGACATCGAATTGGTGATCAGGCAATGCTCTTCGGCTTTGTGTAATAGTCTGTCGACTTTACGATGATCGCCGCCACTGGGTAGTGTTAGCTTAACTGTGAGCGCGACATCGGTAAAACGTGTCACGCGGTCTTCACGATCAAGAGTGCCAGTTGCGACGCAGTGAATATCGTGCCATTCGCACTTAGAGGCGTGTGCAATAGCGCGAAAGGTCAGAACGAAGCAGTCTGCAACAGCGGCCATTAACAGCGCCTCAGGGCTCCATTGATCACCCGGGCCACCAAACTCGGCTGGTGTATCGGTGGTGATATCGCAGGTTCCCACACTGCTAACGACGATATGACTGGTGCTGATGCTGCCTCGTGCAGAAACAATATAGTGATGTGGTAGTTCTTGCATGGCGATATCCTAAGCTAGTAGTAGATTAGTTTGCAGATTAGCCTTGAAAAGAGGATACCGCCATGATGGCTCACATAAGGCTAGCTGGGGCCAGCATCGTAGCGTTATGAGTGTAACGAGTGGGCTCGGGCATTTCCCACAGTTGTGGTTGTGTTGGAATGTCGTCGTCGCTGGGTAAATTAACCCCAATAATTTGTTTTCCGGCTCTTTGTTTTAGAATGTCGACACTGCGATAGCCACTCATTTTTACGCGTAAACTTGCAGGTGTATGCTGGTCGGTGACTGATGTGGCGCGGAAAAAAACCGCGAGCGTATCGTTTTCTGCTGCGGCTAGCTGTAGTTTACGCAGCTCGCTATAGCGATAATCGCTAGCGCCGAGCCAACTGAAAACGATGGAGCAGGTACTGCTGCGCAATGCTTGCTCCGTAGCCCAGAGTAGATCTTCGCGACTTTTGGGGTGCACCATCAATATTTGTTGTGTATCGATGTCTCTCGCCGCGAGTAGAGGGGCGTAAGGTGTATAGGGGGGAGCGATAAAAGCTTGCCAGCGACCCTGCTGACTGAGTGTTTCCATAGCGGGTAGAAAAAGCCCCATTGCACCCATGCCGCAGCTGTCGGTGAGCACTTCGATACTGCCGCGCTGTGGCCAGCCTCCAAGCTGGATGGCTTCATCGAGTGATTTAAAGCCAGTAGGCATAGCATCGACACCGTGCCAATCGCTATTGGCAGGTGCTAGTCCAAAACCGCTGCTGTGCGCACTTTCGAAACCGCGCCAGGTATCGGATCGGCTGATGATGTGTTGCAGTGGATCGTTCATGGTGGCCTCCGCTATTGTGCTATTGCCGTACTGTCATTGGTGATAAGGGTTAGATAGCGCTTTTTAGGCGACACCCAAAATACTGTATAAATAAACAGTACCAGTAATTAGCAAGAAAGCAAGTGAGGTTTTTAAAGTGAGTCGTGAAAGACGACAGGTACATCGCTCGGCATTATCAGAAGCGCGTTTTCGCCGCTACTTTCCCGCGAGTATTTTTTCGAGTCTCGGTAGCTGGATGCTGCGATTTTTATTGGGTTGGAGCGCTTGGGATTTGACCGGATCGGCGACCTGGGTGGGTATTGTGGCCGGCTTGATGTTAGTACCCACTTTCGTTTTGTCTCCTTACTTTGGTGTTTTGTCAGACCGGCTGAATCCTCGCTATGGTTTGATGGTGTCGATGTTAGTGCACGCGGGAATCAGTCTAGCAGGGGGGCTTGCCAGCCTTCTTGATAGTTATTCCTTGACGACATTATTGACGCTCGCTTTTGCCATGGGGGCGGTGACTTCAGGGCATACGCCAATGCGATTGGCGCTAGTGCCTTTGCTCGTGAGCCGCGACGCGCTACCCAGTGCGGTGGGTATGGGTGCTATGACTTTCAATACGGCGCGCATTATTGGTCCGGCAATCGCTGCTGCGACAATGAGTTGGCAGGGTACGGGCATCGCGTATTTGATCTCGGTTCTGATGTTTTTGGTCTCACTAACAATTCTTATTAGTATCAGTCGGGTGGGTACTCGCGATGCTCGACCAAGAGAACCGCTGGCGGATCAGTTTCGTGCAGGGATGACTTACGCCCTTGGGCATACCGGTATTCGTTTGGTCTTTGCTTTAACAGTGGTGAATGGGCTGATCGGGCGAACAGTAATTGAACTGCTGCCTGCGGTCTCGGGACAGATACTGAAGGGCGACTCTAAAGCCCTAGCTACACTCACGGCTTTTGCAGGTCTGGGTTCAATTATCGGTGGCTTGATCGTGAGTCGACAAAGTGCGGATCTAATGCGTATTTTTAGATTGATTGCCGCAGGCTTGTTGTTTGCCTCATTGATGCTTTTGAGTGTCCAGTGGTGCAATACGCTACCGCGGTTAAGTGTCTTTATTGGTCTGCTCAGCTTGACAGTGACTATGGCAGGTATTGGTTGTCAGACACTCACCCACCTCATGGTGGCAGAGCCTTATCGTGGTCGTATATTGAGTTTATGGACAGTGCTGGCTATGGGGGCACCGGCAATCAGCGCTGCTGTGATGGGCGCTCTGGCTGATGTTGTGGGTTTCCCCTGGGTCTTGGGA
Organism: uncultured Luminiphilus sp.; assembly: GCA_963926105.1. Taxonomy (GTDB): domain Bacteria; phylum Pseudomonadota; class Gammaproteobacteria; order Pseudomonadales; family Halieaceae; genus Luminiphilus. The sequence continues at coordinate 4,135 of CAWUVW010000044.1, forward strand.
GTCGCTGGACTCGTCGGAATGCTGTCAATAGTCTGGCTCTATACTCGGCGTAATGTTGTCGCTGAGTTGGCTTAAAGTTTTAGGCGGCGTCCCGTCGGGCACCCAGTGCCAGTTCGGCGACCATGCTCTCGAGATAATCCCAAGGATCGCCATCTGCAAAACCTTTAACACTGCCATCGACGGCATAGGCAAGTGATTGCAGCCGGTCCAGGCTATAGCGATTATGGCGCTGCAAGGCCCCTTGTATTAGTCCGGTTCGGTTACGCCATACGCCGCGTTGGTTCATTGCTTGAGCAATAGGTACACCTTGCCGTTGGTCTTCTGCCAGTGTGGCCAGTAACTTGATATCGCGAGCCAGGGTCCACAGCACCACCGGTGGTTGAGTCGACTCTGCCTTTAAACCCCGCAGGGAACGCAGCGCACCCTGAGCATCACCCGCTAGTGCGATATCGACCAGGCCAAAGGTGTTGTAACGCGCATTAGCCAGTACGGTATCTATCACCGTCTGCACAGTGACTTGGTTGCCAGTGACCAATAATTTGAGTTTTTCGACCTCTTGTACCGCAGCCAAAAGATTGCCCTCAACGCGCTCAGCCAGTAGCTGTAAGGCTTCTCGATCGGCTTGCAGTCCCGCAGCTTGTAAACGCTGCATTAGCCAGCGAGGTAGTTCGGCAGCACTAATTGGCCAAGCGGTAATGACCGCGCCCGCTTTATCTAGCCCGGTATACCATTTGCTCTTGTGTGACTGGCGATCAATTTTGCCCGCTACGATCAGCAATATGTTGTCCGTTTCCATCGCCAAGTATTCAGCGATGGCTTTACTGCCCTCGGCACCCGGTTTGCCGCTGGGTAGGCGCACCTCGATGAGTTTGCGGTCGGCAAATAGCGATAATGCGCCGCCGCTCTGCAACAGTGCCTGCCAGTCGCCAGCGTTGGCTATCTCTATGACTTCTCGCTCGGTACAACCAGCAGCTCTGGCGCTGGCACGAATCGCGTCAGCGCATTCCTGAACGATAAGTATTTCTTCTCCCGATACCAAATAACAGCGCTGAACACGACTTTTTTGCAACTGTTGTTCGAGTTGTTCGGGTTTGATCTGCATTAATCAGCGAGCCTATTGTCGAGGCGTCGAACGATTTGAATGGCTAAATCACGACGCATTTCTTCGTGAAATAAACGCATTTCCTCGGTCTTGCCAACAATATTCCTTGGGTCATTCAGCATCCGTCTTACCGCCTGAACTTGTGTTGCAATAATACGTTCCTGCTGGTCCTGATGGGCTGAAAACACAGCGCTTAAAGTGAGTTCAATTTCTGCTGCGCGCGCCTGAGCGGTGAGTGACAAATTGCGCTGAGTAAATTGCTCGCCACTTAACTTAACAGTTAATACGCCGGAGCCCGATGTCGTAATTTCTACGCCGGCAAGCGTCAGCTGCTGACGCAACGCTGAGGTAAGTTCGCTGCGTGGCGCTGCGCTGATAATAGCGACTTCAGCACCGTTTAAAATGCTTTTCTCGAAGCTTTGGTCACCCTTGAGTTGGAAGCCACATCCAGAAGTCGCCAGTATCAATGACAAGAGCAGATTAAAACGCAGCGTGTTCAGCATAGTTAGTTCGCCACAATATTGACCAGTTTACCTGGTACGACAATGACTTTACGGACACTAATGCCCTCGAGGAAGCGCAGCACATTTTCTTGCGCAAGTGCTGCGGCTTCTACCGCGGCTTTGTCTACGCTGGCGGGAACAGTCAGCTTGGCACGCACTTTACCGTTGACTTGCACAACAATCTCAATTTCATCTCGCGTTAATGCGTGATCGTCGACTGTCGGCCAGCCTGCGCTAAGAATATCACCGCCGGTCAACTGCGACCATAAATGTTGTGTGACATGAGGCACGATTGGGCAGAGCATTTGCAATGCGGCCCGCAATGCTTCGTCGATGACGGCACGATTACTTGCGCTGTCACCTTCGAGCTTAGCAACTTCATTGCACAGTTCCATCACCGCGGCGATCGCGGTATTAAAGGTTTGCCGTCTTCCGTAATCATCATCAACTTTAGCGATGGTTTCATGGGTTTTACGACGCAAATCTTTTTGTGCTTTGTCGAGATCTGCGACAACAAATTCAGTCACGGGACCCTGAGACAGATGCTCATCGACCAGTCGCCACAGACGCTTCAAGAAACGATTGGCGCCTTCTACACCGGAGTCAGACCACTCCAATGACTGTTCTGGTGGTGCGGCAAACATACTAAACAGACGCACTGTATCGGCGCCATAGCGGTCGATCAGCGCTTGGGGGTCGACAGTATTACCTTTCGATTTAGACATTTTGGCGCCGTCTTTTAGCACCATGCCCTGGGTCAACAGTCGTTTAAAGGGCTCGTCAGTCTTAACGAGGCCTTCGTCACGCATGAGCTTGTGGAAAAAGCGTGCGTACAGAAGATGCAAAATAGCGTGCTCAATACCACCGACATATTGATCGACTTCTAGCCAGTAATCCGCCTCATTATCGAGCATCCCTTTGTCGTTATTAGCCGCGGTGTAGCGTGCGTAATACCAGCTTGATTCCATAAAGGTATCGAACGTGTCGGTTTCGCGGCTGGCGGCACCACCACATTTTGGGCAGTTGACTTCATAAAACTCAGGCATTTTTTTAATCGGTGACCCAACACCTTCGAACGCTACATTAGTCGGTAACACTACCGGTAAATCTTGTTCTGGTACGGGTACCGCACCGCAGTCATTGCAATTGATCACTGGAATGGGTGCGCCCCAGTAGCGCTGACGAGATACACCCCAATCACGCAGACGGAAATTGACGGTGCGCTCGCCAAGACCTTTACCTTCAAGCGCTGCAACGATGGCATTAAAGGCTGCATCAAAATCGAGACCATCAAAATCGCCGGAATTAATCAGGGGATGTTTCTCGGTGTAAGCTGCGCGGCTTAAGTCCGCAGGTTTGTCATCGCTGCCAGCAATCACTTGTTTGACAGGGAGTGCGTACTTTTGGGCAAATTCCCAGTCACGCTGGTCGTGCCCGGGTACGGACATGACTGCACCGGAGCCGTAGCTCATCAAAACAAAATTGGCGACCCATATTGGAATGGGCTCACCGGTTAATGGATGGATAGCCGTGGCTCCCGTATCCATACCGCGCTTCTCCATCGTCGCCATATCAGCTTCGGCCACTTTGACCGCAGAGACCTCATTGATAAATGCGGACAGCTCGGGATTTTCGGTGGCCGCTTGCTGCGCAATAGGGTGCTGCGGTGCAATGGCCAGATAAGTTGCGCCCATCAGCGTATCTGGTCGAGTTGTATAGACTTCGAGCGCTTCACTTTGCGCTCGTTCAAAGCGAATGTTAGCGCCCTCAGAACGCCCAATCCAGTTGCGCTGCATGGCGACAACTTGCTCTGGCCAGTCACTTAACTGGTCCAGATCATCTAAAAGTTGTTGTGCATAGGCGGTAATTTTAATGAACCACTGATTGATTGCTCGACGCTCTACTGGCGTGTCGCAGCGCCAACATTTACCCTCGACTACCTGTTCGTTGGCGAGTACGGTTTGATCGGTATCGCACCAGTTCACATCAGCTTTTTTCTTGTAGGCCAACCCCTTTTTCATCAGCTTAGTGAAGAACCATTGCTCCCAGCGATAGTAGTCGGGATTGCAGGTAGTGACTTCACGGCGCCAGTCGTAGGCGAAGCCTAAGCGAGATAACTGGCGGCGCATTTCGGCGATATTACTCAGCGTCCAATCGGCGGGCGGCACATTGTTCTTTATGGCAGCATTTTCTGCAGGTAGTCCAAATGCATCCCACCCCATAGGCTGCAATACGTTTTTGCCTTGCATACGTTGGTAGCGTGCGATCACATCTGCAATGGTGTAATTGCGGACATGCCCCATATGTAGTTTTCCACTGGGGTAGGGGAACATTGCGAGGCAGTAGAATTTCTCGCGACTCGGATCCATGTCCGCGGCAAAGGCATGGCTCTCTTGCCACTGATTTTGTACCGCCAGTTCAATCGTTTCTGGTTGATATTCTTGATTCATAGTTCTCAAATTCAGGTGGTCGCTACTCGTTTTTATAACGACTTGGGTGGGCATTAAAGTATTCAGTTTACCAGTAACAGGGCGTCAGCGGCGCGCTTGTCGCAAGCAGATCGCGAGGAAAATCATACACAAACTCCATACTGGCCAGCTGCCCGTTTCCATAAAGGGAGTGCTGCCAGTGCGCGGCTGTATTGAACCCAAGACGGTGGTTTCGACAAACTGTGCACCTTGAACACGCAAAACGCCCTTATGGTCGATGATGGCCGACACCCCATCATTGGTACCGCGCAACATATCGCGATCGGTTTCAATGGCGCGAAAACGCGCCATTTGCAGATGCTGCAACGGCCCAATAGAACGCCCAAACCAGCTGTCATTGCTAATTGTCACCAAGAAATTGGCATCTTTTGTACCTCTGGCGACAAAATCGGGGTAAACCACCTCGTAACAAATAAATGTGGCAACTTGCAGTTTGCCTGCTCTCAGCATGGTTTGCTTCGGGGGGCCCGCCACAAAATTTGACATAGGTAGATCAAAAAAATCAATCAAGCCGCGCAGCCAATTTTCTAAAGGAACATATTCACCAAATGGCACGAGCTTTTGCTTGTGGTAAATGCCATCGCCGTTACCCAGCGCCAAAATGCTGTTGTGGAATCCATTTTCGTCCCGAGAGGGGATGCCAGTGATCAGTGTGCTATTACTCGATTTTGCGCGTTGTGAAATGTCATCTAGGAATGGCTCGATATGGTGTCGGAAGGCCGGCAGGGCTGATTCAGGCCAGATAATGAGATTGTTTTCAGCGTAGAGCGGGTCGGTGGCGGTGCGAAATTGCTGCAAAATCTGACGAAATTCACGCCGATCCCATTTTTTTTCGAGGGGTATATTGGGCTGATAAATTGCCACTTGTAGGGGAGCGCCTTGATGCCGTGTCCAATTGTGATGTCGAAGTACATTGCCACCCATTAATAAGATCAATAAAAGGACAAGCCAGCTTGTCAGTACTTGGCGTCTGTGCGCAGGGAGGATCAGTGCCGTTACAGGTAGACTTCCCAGCAAGACGAGCGCCATCGACAAGCCGAAAACACCGCTGATCGGTGCCCAGCCGGCCATTGGTGTATCTATTGCCCCATAACCTGAATAAAGCCAGGGGAAGCCGGTTAATAGCCAACTCCGTAAGCCTTCAAATAGTACCCATAGCGCAGGGAATGCGAGGCTCGGCGCAAAATTTATGTGTGCCAGAAAACGTTTGTAAAGCCAGCTCTGGAGACCAAATAATACGGCGAGTCCTGCGCAGAAAATGAGTGTCAGTAGTGCCGCCAGTGGCGGTGAGGCGTGTCCGTAGACGTTGATGCTAACGTAGACCCAAGAGGCGCCGGCGCCAAAAAAGCCAAGACCGTAGAGCCATCCAGTCATAAATCCAGAGGTACAGAAGGGGCGATGCAGTAGCCAGAGCAGTAGGCCCGCACTGACCGGTATTGCCGGCCATAGCTGCCAGGGTGCTAAACCGAGTACAAATATCGCGCCGGCGGCGATGGATAGCAGTCCATAAATGATGGGATGCTGCCAGCGCATGGCTTATTCCTCTTCGGAGAGACGGGTTACCCGCATGCTATAGAGCTTGCGCTGATCGGCATTGATGACTTTGAATTCAAAACCCTCAAAGCGGGTTACTGCGTTGCGTGCCGGCATATGGCCAAAAGCGTTGATGACCAGGCCACCGATGGTGTCGAATTCATCATCGCTGAGTGTCACTTCGAAAAATTCGTTAAAATCCTCGATTTCTGTAAGCGCTTGAACAAAGTAGTGGGTATCTGAAAGTCGACGTATATTGAGATCGTCTTCCGCGTCAGTTTCATCCTCAATTTCGCCGACAATTTCTTCCAGGACATCTTCAATGGTGACCAATCCTGCGATACCACCATACTCGTCGATAACAATGGCCATGTGATTCCGATTTTGACGGAACTCGCGCAGTAGCACATTTAGCCTTTTACTCTCAGGCACTATCACCGCTGGGCGCATAATTTGGCGTAGATCAAAAATCTCATCACGACTGAGAATGAAGGGCAGTAAGTCCTTGGCCAGTAAGATGCCGATGATATCGTCGGGGCTGTCTCCGATGACCGGGTAGCGTGAGTGCGCAGCGTGAATGATTTGTGGAAGCGCTTCTTCTATTTGTGCGTCGGCCTTGATCGATACCAATTGTGCGCGAGGAATCATGATGTCCCGCGCTTGCATATCGCTTACTGCCAGTGCGCCTTTCATAATGCTGCGTGCATCATGATCAATAACATCGTTCTCGGTCGCGAGACTCAATACACCCTCTAAATCTGCCTTCGTCTGCGGGACCCCAGACAGGTAGTGTGTGAGCTTATCCAGCCACGAGCGATCTTCTATGTCATTTTGATTTGGTTCGTTCACGGGGCCTCTTCTTTTGAGTTTTCAACAGTTGACTGATAGGGGTCGTTAAAGCCAAGTTTGGCAAGAATTTGTATTTCTAGCGCTTCCATCACAGCTGCTTCGTCGTCGCCGATGTGGTCATGACCCAATAAATGCAACGTGCCATGGACCGTAAGATGGGCCCAATGGGCGATTACGGTCTTATTTTGTTGCTGAGCTTCCTGAAAAACAACGGGCGCAGCAATAACAATGTCGCCGAGTAGCTCGGCGTCGATATCCTCGGGTAGGTCGGCGGGGAACGAGAGCACATTCGTGGGGCCAATCTTGCCGCGATAGGTGGTATTGAGTTCGGCCATTTCGGTTTCATCCGTAATGCGGATACTCACTTCTGGCGCGTTAACTGACTGCGCGATCCCGGCACCGTGCAGGGCGCCCAGCACCCAACGGTTAAAGTCTTCGTCTTCGGGCGCTTCCATGCCCTCGAGACGATCAATGTAAATCAGCGGAGTCACGTTTTTGAGCCACTCCTTCTTTGTTCGCCGTCACCTAGTTGCGCTTCGTGGCTATCATAGGCAGCGACAACACGCTGTACGAGTGGGTGTCGGACAACATCTTTGTTGGCAAACCAAGTGAATGTGATGCCGTCTACATTTTCAAGAACTTGAGAAGCGTGGGTCAAACCAGAATGTTGACCTCTTGGTAAATCGATTTGGGTGGTATCACCCGTAATGACCGCAGTTGAACCAAAGCCGATACGGGTCAGGAACATCTTCATTTGCGCCCGAGTAGTATTTTGCGCTTCGTCGAGGATGATGAAGGCGTTGTTGAGCGTACGTCCGCGCATAAAGGCGAGTGGCGCTACTTCAATAATGTTGCGCTCGATGAACTTAGCCACGGTCTCAAAGCCCAGCATCTCATAAAGCGCGTCGTATAGTGGGCGTAAGTAAGGATCTACTTTTTGACTGAGATCGCCCGGCAAAAAGCCGAGACGCTCGCCTGCCTCCACCGCTGGGCGTACCAATAGAATGCGTTTTACTTCCTCATCTATTAGTGCCTGTACTGCGCAGGCCACCGCCAGGTAAGTCTTGCCCGTTCCCGCTGGGCCAATACCAAAGTTGATGTCGTACTGATCAATCGCTTTGACATAATTGATTTGATTGCGCCCGCGCGGCCGTATATTGCTGCGCTTAGTGCGGATAACTATGCTGTTCGCTGCATCTTCATCTTCACTGGCTTGATGGCCGTGACCGGTACGTATTTCCATGTCACCGTGTTGCATATGCAGATGAATCGTCTCGGGGCTCAGGCCAATGCCACGCTGGACATCTTCATATAAGGCGTTGAGCAGTGTCGCGGTGCGATTAACGGCCGGCGCTGGGCCATCGACGGTAAAGTGATTGCTGCGGTTGCGAATAATTACACCGAGTCGGCGTTCAATTTGTCGCAAATGACCGTCGAGTTGACCACAAAGTATGGCCAAATGGCGGGTGTCGTTAGGCTCAAGAGCGAAGCTCAGCTGCGTCGCCGGCTCCGAGTCGGGCTCGCTTTCGTTATCCAACGGATCTGTGACCGTTCTTTGCAAGGGTGAAGCTCTGAAGATACAAGGGATTTTCCTAGAGTCAACTGGCAGTCTTGAACCGTGGTGTCCTGCGGTGTGGATTTTACGCGGTTGCTAATGAGCCGCGCAATGAGTTGGTGTAAGCATCAATGATATCCACATCGACAAATTCGCCAATGAGATTACTGTCTGTGCACGCAAAATTGACGACGCGATTGTTCTCTGTGCGGCCAGATAATTGGCCGAGATCTTTCTTGGCGACCCCCGTCACTAGAATTCGCTGTCGTGTGCCGATCATTTTTTGACTAATGTCACGGGCTTGCTGTGCAATGCGACCTTGCAGAATTTGCAGGCGCTGTTTTTTGACGGACTCTGGCGTGGTGTCCGGTAAATCAGATGCCGGCGTCCCTGGACGAGCGCTATAAATAAAGCTGAAGGAATTATCGAAACCGATTTCATCGATCAGTTTCATGGTGGCCGCAAAGTCGTCCTCGCTCTCTCCTGGGAAGCCAATGATGAAGTCTGATGACATCGAGATATTCGGGCGAATCCGACGCAGGGCGCGAATTTTTGCTTTGTATTCAAGTGCAGTATGGCCGCGTTTCATGGCCATTAATATGCGGTCTGAACCACTTTGGACTGGCAGGTGTAAGTGATCGACCAGTGCAGGTATCTCGGCATACGCGGCGATAAGTGCGTCGCTGAACTCAACAGGGTGCGATGTGGTGTAGCGAATACGCACTATGCCAGGGACTAAATTAACTAGGTGTAATAGATCAGCAAAATCTAATACTTCATCTAAGTGGTTCAGACCGCGGTAGGCATTGACGTTCTGGCCTAGCAAGTTGACTTCTTTTACGCCTTTGTCGGCAAGGCCTGCGATCTCGGCGATCACGTCGTCTACCGGGCGCGAGACTTCTTCGCCGCGGGTATAGGGTACAACGCAAAAAGTACAGTATTTGCTGCAGCCTTCCATGATCGAAACGAACGCTGTGGGACCGTCGACTTTGGCTTCTGGCAGGCGGTCGAATTTCTCGATTTCGGGGAAGCTAACGTCTACCACGATGGGCTCGCCGCCGCGTCTACTATCGATCATCTCGGGTAGCCGATGCAGGGTTTGCGGCCCAAAAATAAGGTCTACAAAAGGCGCGCGCTTACCTATCTCTGCGCCTTCCTGGCTGGCAACGCAGCCGCCTACACCAATGATCAGGTTTGGATTTTTTTGTTTGAGATGCTTCCAGCGGCCGAGTTGATGAAAAACTTTTTCCTGGGCTTTTTCGCGGATCGAGCAGGTATTTAGCAGCAGTACATCAGCGTCTTCAGCATTGTCAGTGGCAACTAGGCCATGACTCTCAGCCAGCAAATCTGCCATCCGCGCCGAGTCATACTCGTTCATTTGACAGCCGTGGGTTTTTACAAAGAGTTTCTTCGGAGTCGCTTGAGTCACGGCTTGTTTACTGTCGCTTATTTGAAATGGACAGAAAGTATAGCTTGCTTTGTCAGCAGTGCCGAGCATTTGGCTGGTATCAGGGCCTAAAAGTGGTACCATTCCGCCCCTTTTGTTGACAATCCGGCATCGTTATTTCAAGTTGGCGTGTATGTTTGTCGCTACAGTGAGATGAAGTGCTTATGTATAAAGGGAAAGCGGCTGCCTACATCTCGCCAAGAGATGGCGGCGATCAACGACCCTTTAATAGCTGTTGAGTATCCAATAGCTCCGAGTATTAATAGCCCCGAGGATTCAATGGCAGTACAGCCGGTTTACAAGGTGATTTTCCATAATGGAAACCAGGTTTTTGAAGTATTCGCTCGTCAGATTTATCAGAGCGATATGTGGGGGTTTATCGAGATCGAAGAGATCCTGTTCGGTGAGCGCTCAAAAATTGTCGTCGACCCCAGTGAAGAAAAAATTAAAAACGAATTTGCCGGAGTAAAGCGAAGTTATATTCCGCTTCAGTCGGTTATTCGTATCGATGAAGTTGAGAAAGAAGGCCCGGCAAAAGTGAGCGATAATATGGCGAGTGAATCTTCTAGTAAAATCGCCAACTTCCCACGATTCAATATGCCATCTCCCGCCATCCCGGTCGACGAGTAGGTCGATCAATTCCTCACCTTTATCGAGTTATCGATCGCTTAATTTCAGCTGTAGGTTGAACTCCTCTTGTCGCGTCCCCATTTTTGCTTCATTGCCGTAGCATTTTGTGGCGGTGTATGGGGAGAGTCAGGTGAGTAAAAACAGACAAGATGGTAGCGAGCAAGATGATCAGCAGGTGATCAAGTTGCTTGATGGAGTTGATGAGCGGAGCGGCAGTACACTGGCGCTCGCTAACGATGTGCTGCCTGATACTTTGGTGTTATTACCGCTTCCTGGGCGACCATTTTTTCCGGGTCAGGTTCAGCCGATTGCACTTGATCCCGTTAAGTGGGAAACCACACTTGAAGCGCTTAATCAGCAGGGCAGTCGTGTGTTGGGTTTAGCCTACGTTGGCGATCGAAATCCCGCCGAGGTCAGTGTCAGTGAGTTCCCTGAGATGGGTTGTGCCGTACGTTTGCTTAAACCGCCGGGGATGACAGGGGATTCAGGTCAGTTTCTAGCGCAGGGCTTGCGGCGTTTTCGCGTTGTGCGCTGGCTTAATCGCGCAGCACCTTTTATAGCCCAAGTGGAGTATCCAAACTCGCAAGGCGATAAAGATAGCGATGAAATCAAGGCCTATGGCATGGCAGTGATTGCCGCCATCAAAGAACTTTTGCCGCTCAATCCTTTGTACAGCCAAGAACTCAAACAATATCTGGGTAATTTTAATCCCAATCAGCCGAGCTTACTGGCTGATTTCTCGGCGGCGGTGACCACCGCCAATGGCGACAAGCTTCAGGATATTCTCGACACATTATCTTTGCGTTCTCGTATGACTAAAGTGCTTGCATTACTCAAGCGAGAAAAAGAAATTGCGCAGCTGCAGGGCGAGATCACCAGTCAGGTTAACGACAAGGTCTCAAACACGCAGCGCGAGTTTTTTTTACGCGAGCAAATGAAAGTAATTCAACAAGAGCTGGGGCTTTCTAAAGACGATCGTACGACGGATTCCGAACGCTTCGAAGCACGTCTTGAACATTTGAATCCTCCCGAAAAAGTTTTAGCGCGCATCAGTGATGAGTTGAATAAATTGCGGGTATTGGAATCGGGATCGCCGGAATATGCGGTGACCCGAAATTATCTCGACTGGCTCACATTGGTGCCCTGGGGGGTTCGCTCCATTGATAAACTTGATTTAGATCATGCCCGCGATACGCTTAATGCGCATCATGATGGCCTCGATGATGTTAAGGCGCGCATCATAGAATTCTTGGCGGTGGGCGTTTTCAAACAACAGATCGATGGTTCTATTTTGTTGTTAGTTGGACCGCCTGGCGTAGGTAAAACAAGTATTGGGCGTTCGATTGCCGATGCGCTGGGGCGCAAGTTTTATCGCTTTAGTTTGGGCGGTATGCGCGATGAGGCCGAAATCAAAGGACATCGTCGTACTTATATCGGCGCAATGCCGGGCAAATTGGTACAGGCTTTGAAGGAGGTTGAGGTTGATAATCCGGTGATTATGCTGGATGAAATTGACAAGATAGGTGCATCTTTCCAGGGTGATCCGGCTTCGGCTTTACTTGAGGTATTGGATCCTGAGCAAAATTCTGGATTTTTAGATCACTATCTCGACTTGCGCTTGGATTTGTCGAAAGTGCTGTTTGTGTGTACCGCCAACCAACTCGACACCATCCCGGCGCCCTTGCTCGACCGTATGGAGACCATTCGCTTGGCTGGTTATATCGCCGAGGAAAAGTTGGCGATAGCGCGTCATCATTTGTGGCCTAAGTTGCTCGAACGCCACGGTGCGAGCAATGAGCAAATCAAGATCAACGAAGCCGCGCTGAAATTAGTCATTGAGTCCTACTGCCGCGAAGCGGGTGTCCGGAGTCTGGAAAAGCAATTAGCTAAGCTGATCCGCAAGGTGATTGTCCGAATTGTGGACGGTGAAGACGATAAGGTTCGTATCGGTAAGAAAGAAGTGACAGAACTATTAGGTCAGCCACATTTTCGCCATGACAGGCCGTTGCGAGGAAAGGGCGTGGTGACGGGTTTGGCATGGACCTCAGCGGGTGGTACGACGCTTGCTATCGAATCATCGAAAGTACATACCTTAAATCGCGGTTTTAAACTGACTGGTCAGCTAGGCGATGTCATGAAGGAGAGTGCCGAGATAGCTTATAGCTATGTTCTGGCGCATATGCCCGACTTCGGCTGCGAGAGTGATTTTTTTGATATGTCGATGGTGCATCTGCATGTGCCTGAGGGGGCAACCCCAAAAGACGGTCCAAGCGCCGGTGTCACTATGGCGACGGCACTGGTGTCGCTGGCTCGCGGTGAGAAAATTAAACGACCGCTGGCGATGACGGGTGAGCTCACTTTGACAGGTCGTGTTTTGGCGGTGGGGGGGATTCGCGAAAAAGTAATCGCGGCACGGCGCAGCAAGATTCATGAATTAATATTGCCGCAGGCTAACCAGGGAGATTATGACGCGTTACCTGATTACCTTAAAGACGGTATTACGGTGAACTTTGTCCGCACTTTTAAAGAAGTCCATGAAGTGGTGTTTCCCAGCGATCGGCAAGCTCGGCAGTTACATTGATAGCGCCCAGAGAGATATGACTGGCGAGCTTGGTGAAGGCTAGGGCGCGTAGGCGCTTACAATCGCCCTCAGCGGTGCGGGATGCCCCTCGGCAGTGAGGCTGGGGTCTGTCGGGTCAAGAAAGTCACTCAGCGAGTGAAACGTCATCCACTCAGTGCTGCGTTGTTCATCAGTACTGGTTTGATCGATATTAATCACAGTAGGCGTCAGGAAGCCCAGCTTGCTTAGCCACTGGCAAAGCGCCTCTGCACTCGGTAAAAACCAGACGTTACCCATGCGGGCATAGCGGCCAGTGGGCGTAAATACTGTATCAGCGCCACCGGGTACAATCAGTGTCTCGAGAATGAGTTGGCCGCCGCTCGTTAGCGCGTCGCGCAATTCTAAAAGGTGGTCTAGCGGGGAGCGACGGTGGTACAGCAACCCCATGGAGAACACTGTGTCGAAGGCCTTCATGGGGCGAGGTAACGCCTGTATTATCGTTGGGATTATATGGATGTTGGGCTGTTTCAAGTAGCGCTGTAGTGCTTTGAATTGCAACACAAATAGCGGCGTCGGCTCAATACCAATCACTTCGGAAGCCCCTGCGCCGAGCATTCGCCAGCAGTGATAGCCGCTCCCGCAACCGACGTCTAGCACCCGCTTTCCCTCCAGTGGTGCCAATCCTGGTAACAGTCGTTGCCATTTCCAGTCGGATCGCCATTCGGTGTCGATATTGACACCAAATAAATTGAACGGGCCTTTGCGCCAAGGATGGAGTCCGCGCAATGCCGTCTCTAGTTGCTGGTGGAGTTGACTCGTAATACTGGCCTCGGCCCCAACCGTAGCTTGGTCTAAGAGAATTCGATCTACGCTGACCTCGGGTAGTTGTGAAAGCGCTTGGCGCCACCGAGGGATATCGCCATAGCGGGCTACCGACAGCCCTTCTCGAAACTGCTCAGGTAAGCGTTGTAACCAGGGCTCCAGTGGTGAGTCTTGCCAGCGTTTGGTAAGTGCGGCGAGATCCTCAACCAGTTCAGGGGGTAGCTCCTGATCTTGGAGAGTCATGCGATAGCCACCAGCGAACCAAAGTTGAAGCATTGAAACCAAAAGTCGCAATGGGAGAAGCCACACTCACGAATTCGCTGAATATGGGCTTCGCGAGATTCGGGAATAAGCACGTTTTCGAGTGCTTGTCGCTTTTTAGCCACCTCGAGATCACTATATCCTTGGGCGCGCTTGAAATCTTCATGCAGGCCAATCATGAGTGAATTCATAGCAGGCGTCTCAAAGTGGAGCTTCTCCGATAAAATCAATGCATCTCCAGGCTGCATGGCTGATCTAATACTTCGCAATAGAGGTGCGCGTTGTTCGACAGGCACAAACTGGAGTGTGTAGTTCATGATGACGACACTGGCATTTTCAATGGGCGTCGAGGTGATATCTCCCTCGATTAACTGATAGGGGATGTTGGGCACTTTTTCCGACAAGATTTTGCACGCATGGCTCAACATGGCAGGCGAATTGTCGATGCCAATTAGCGTGTAGTCGGCGCTCTCGAGCTGATGTGCCGCAGACAGTAGCGACGCGCCTAATGAGCAACCTAGATCGTAGACCCGCGTGCCTCGCCGGGCGTGCCGTGCTGCTAGAAGCCCGGTCATACCGATAACGGTCGCGTACCCCGGCACCGAGCGACGGATCATGTCCGGAAATACGCCGACCACTTTTTCATTAAAGGTAAATAACCCGGGGTGCGCCAAAGTATTGGCGTATATGTCATCCCGCGCTTTGGTTTGCGGTGAGTTTTTGTCTTCGGCGTCAGTCATAGTATGTGCTTTTTCCGTAAAAGCGATGATAGGGTGGACGCGCATTAGCCGTCGTCCGCTATACTGCCACGGTGAAAATATTTAACCCACTGGGAATGTACCAATGTTTGAAGATCTGTCTATTTTACCCCCCGACTCTATCCTCGGCCTGGCCGCGGCTTGTCGCGCTGATAGCAACCCAGACAAGATTGACCTCACCATCGGCATTTATATGGGTGAGTCAGGCGTATGCCCTGTTTTTGAGGCGGTTAAAAAGGCTCAGCGACGCTTGATTGAAGAGGAGCAAACCAAGGCGTATATTCCCGCCGGCGGCGACCCTGACTTTCTAAGGGGTCTGCCTGACCTAGTGATCGGCAAAGAGCGAATGATGGCTCGTGCGGACCAAGTAGCTGTAATCCAGGCACCGGGTGGCTGTGGTGCGCTGCGGATTGGTGCCGAAGTAATTCAGGCGGCGATGCCTGGCGCTAAGGTCTGGGTCAGCGACCCGACCTGGCCGGTCCACTTACCCCTGCTGGGTAGTGTTGGTTTGCACTTTGAAACATACCGTTATTACGATCCCACGACACATACTGTGAAGTTTGATGCCATGGTCGATGATCTTAAGCGGGCCGAGCGAGGCGATATTGTGTTGCTGCATGGTTGCTGCCACAACCCAAGTGGTGCTGATCTGAGCCTTGAGCAGTGGCAGGTTGTTGCCGAAATGGCAGCAAAACAAGGTTTCACACCCTTTGTCGACTTGGCGTATCAAGGCCTGGGTGATGGTCTTGAAGCCGACGTGGTGGGGTTGCGCACTTTGATCGACGCCGTACCCGAAGTCGTTATTGCCGCGTCATGCTCTAAAAATATGGGTCTTTATCGTGAGCGCACCGGGATGGCGATTTTTGTATGTGCCAGCGCGCGTGCTGCTCAGGCAGCTGATTCGCAAGCCAAGAGTGCGGCTCGTCGTGTGTACTCTATGCCTCCAGCCCATGGTGCCATCATCGCAGGCAAGATTTTAGGTGATGCTGGATTGCGTCACGAATGGGAGCAAGAGCTTGAGGCGATGTGTCAGCGCATAAACATGCTGCGGGTCACTTTTAAAGACAAGTTGGAATTAACCACTGGGCGGGACTTTGGTTTTATCGCCCGTGAGAAAGGTATGTTTTCTTTCTTGGGGCTCAGTAAAGAGCAGGCTCAGCAGGTTCGTGCGCAACGCAGCCTGTATATGCTCGATTCTTCACGAATCAACGTCGCCAGTTTAAATGCCAGCAATATTGATCGTGTCGTTGCGGCTGTCGCCTCGGTGCTCTAAACAATCGAGGTATTGGTAGTTTGACCGAGAGGCACCTGTTGGTGCCTCAATACTGTGTCATGCTCTAAAAAACAGAGGTTCGGGCGCTACAATTTAGCCTTCGAGTTCGCTCCAGCGCTCTAGCCGAGCTTCGAGTTCTGTTTCTTTCTGTGTCATTTCTGCGAGTTTTGTCGCCGTTAACGCTTGAGGTTGTTGATAAAACCCTACTGCTGCGATTTCAGCTGCCAGGGCTCGCAGTGTGGCTTCTAGTCGTTCGATTTTGTCTGGCAATTCCTCCAGTTCGCGTTTTTCTTTGTAGCTCAATTTACGTTGTGGCACGCCAGTTTGCGTGGCTGTATTAGTTATATTGGCTACTGGGGTTGTCTTGGGCGCTGTTGATGCGGTGCCGCTTTCTGCGGTGGCAGCCGCTGCTAATAAATTGCCGCCGCGCGCTTCCCAGTCACTAAAGCCTCCGGCTTGCTCTTCGATGACACCGTCACCTTTCATGACCAGTAGGCTGGTCACACATCGATCCATGAAATCTCGATCGTGGCTGACGAGTAAAACAGTGCCTTTGAAATCCAATAGAATTTCTTCAAGTAGCTCGAGTGTTTCGATATCGAGATCATTAGTAGGTTCGTCAAGCACCAAAAGGTTGGCCGGCCGCGTAAATAACTTGGCGAGAATGGCGCGATTACGCTCGCCGCCAGACAGTGCTTTGACTGGCGTGCGCACCCGATCGGGCGTGAACAAAAAATCTCCCAAATAGCTGATGGCGTGTTTTCGCTTACCGTGGATCTCTATGAAATCTTGCCCGCCACATATGTTGTCGATTAGGTTGGCATCTGGATCTAAGTGCCCGCGTAATTGATCTGAATAAGCGATCTCTAACTTGGTGCCTGTTTGAACACTGCCCGTATCCGGGGCTAGTTCGGCAAGTAGTAATTTAACTAATGTGGTTTTACCAATGCCGTTGCGGCCAACAATACCAATTCGATCGCCACGTTGAATGATGGTAGAAAAGTTTTTGACCAGAGTGTCGTCACCATAGCCAAAACTGATGTTTTTAACTTCGGCAACCAACTTTCCCGAAACTGAAGCATCCTCAATCGCAAATTTCGCATCACCGGTCCGCGCACGTCGCTGTGAACGCTGCTCTCGCAATGCCTCAAGCGCGCGAACTCGACCCTCGTTACGCGTGCGTCGAGCTTTAATACCCTGTCGAATCCACACCTCTTCTTGGGCCAGTTTTTTATCAAATAGTGCATCGGCCCGTGCTTCGGCGTGGAGTTGCTCGTCACGGAAGTTTAAGAAGCCACGATAGTCGCCTTGCCAAACTGAAAGGTGTCCGCGCTCCAGTTCGGCAATGCTTGAGACGACGTTTTGTAAAAAGCGCCGATCGTGGGTAATCAATACCAAGGCACCGCGAAAATGCTCTAACTGCTTCTCTAGCCATTCGATCGTGGGGATATCGAGATGGTTAGTGGGTTCGTCTAAAAGGAGAATGTCGGGGTCGGTCACTAGTGCCCGACCTAATGATACGCGCCGCCGCCAGCCGCCTGATAAATCATTAAGCTTGGTGTCGGCGGGTAGGTCGAGCTGGCTGATCACTGATTCCACACGCTGTTGTAACTGCCAGCCATCATGCGCTTCGAGTGCTTCTTGGACGCGCGCGAGTTCATCCATATCGGTATCAATGCCCGCTTCGAGCAGATGATGGTATTGCGCGATCAATTCACCAACATGTTCCAATCCACCGGCTATGACATCATAAACCGTGATGTCGCCAACCCCAGGAAGCTCCTGTTCGAGCCGGGCAAGCTTTACCGTCGGGGCAATCCAGCGTTCACCATCGTCGGGTTTGATATCCCCTGCCAATACTTTGAAAAGCGTTGTTTTGCCAGCACCGTTACGGCCTAGCAAGCCGAGTCGATCGCCTTTGTCGAGAGATAATGTGACTTTATCTAAAATCACATGGGTGCCAAAGTGGAGCTCCACTTGGTCGAGTCGCAGTAGGGGCATGATGGATTCCTTAAATCAGGTGGCGAAGTTTACGACAAGCTGCACCATAAGAGTCCGAATCCGTTAAAATCCATGCTCTAATGGGTCTTTTCGTGGATTATTTTATGTTGAACGCTATGACTGACCGCAATGATCGCTGGGTGGCGCGCTGGTTAATGCTGTGCGCGGCGGTTATTTTTGGGATGATTTTATTGGGCGGGGTGACTCGGTTGACGGATTCAGGATTGTCGATGGTGGAGTGGCAGCCGATCATGGGTACCATTCCTCCAATGTCAGAGGAAGCTTGGCAGGTCGCTTTTGACAAATATAAGCAGTACCCAGAATACCAAAAGATCAACTTTCACATGGAGCTAGATGGCTTCAAAACCATCTTCATGTACGAATATTTACACCGTGTGCTCGGCCGTTTGATTGGTCTCATGTTTTTTATTCCGCTGGTCTTTTTCGCTGTCAAGGGGATGGTCCGCGAGGGTTTGATGCCTAAGTTATTGTTACTGTTTGTTCTCGGTGGTTGCCAGGGTTTGTTGGGCTGGTATATGGTTAAAAGTGGGTTGGTGGATCGCCCAGATGTATCGCAGTATCGGCTCACGGCGCACTTGGGTTTAGCCGTGGCCATTTATGCTTACATGATCTGGCTTATTTTGGGCTTGGTAGCGCGTACTCGCTTCCTGCCACCACAGCCGGTTAAATGGCCTTTGATGTTGGTGGGTTTGATCTACTTGATGATTTTAAGCGGCGGTTTAGTCGCCGGGACTGACGCCGGCTATGCTTACCCCACCTGGCCACTGATGGGCGATAGTTTTGTGCCTCCGATGTTATATAAAGAAGGATTTATGTCTGCTTTTGAGCAGGTGACTACCATTCATTTTAATCATCGAATCTTCGCCTACGGCTTGGTGCTGTTGATTTTGACAGTCGGTATTAAGACCTGGCGAAGAACTGCTGATCATCGGCTTCGTCTGGCCTCGCTACTGTTGATAGCTGCGCTGGTATTGCAGGTGGTCATGGGCATCGCTGCAGTGCTGACGCATATCGCGGTACCCGTTGCAGCGGCACATCAGAGTGGCGCAGTTGCGCTCTTAACTGCAGCGCTGTTTTTTGCTTACATCTGTCGTAGCGAAGTCCAAGTCGAGGTGTCGCCCTGAAAAAATAGTGGTTCGAACATCTATCTGTCTGGATTGGCTAGAACAGTGTGATCACATTTTTAAATTAATTAAGTGCAAACGGGGTCTCAAATTTGCCCTTCGCAGAATGCTAATATGGCGCTTATGCGACGCTGCTGACATACTCTGGAAACAGAGTGGTGGTTAACACGACCAATTGGAGGCGGTATAGGTATGCGCAGTTCAGAACAAGACATCCTCTTGCAGTGCCTAATATTGGTGGCAAAGCATCATGGCTTGCCGGCCACTGCCGAGTCGCTGACGGCGGGGTTGCCGCTGTCTGAAGAGGGTTTAAGTCCTGACTTATTGCCTCGCGCCTCTGCGCGCGCCGGGCTAAATGCGCGCCTGCGAACACTGCGCATTGAAGATATTCCTGAGGGTGTGTGCCCGGTCATTTTGTTGCTGAATAAAAAGCGTGCATGTGTGTTTCTGGGACTGGATTCGGCGGGCGATGCGCGCGTCATTTTTCCCGACCTGATCGATGCTGAAATGACGCTGCCTGTCGCTGACTTAAGTGATCAAATGACTGGGCATGTGCTGCTGGCGCGTCCTCGGTTTAGGTTTGACCGACGCGCTTCCTATGGTGATTTTAGACGGGAAGGGCATTGGTTCTGGAGTGCATTGCTCGCCAACATGCCGGTTTATCGGGATGTGTTACTTGCGGCATTGTTTATCAATGTATTCGCGCTGGCCTTGCCGTTGTTCACTATGAATGTTTACGATCGTGTCGTGCCCAACGCGGCCTTTGAAACTTTGTGGATGCTCGCAATAGGCGTTTTTATTGTTCTTGTGGCTGATTTAGTACTACGTACTTTGCGTGGATATTTTCTCGATCTGGCCAGTCGACGTGTTGATGTCCAGTTGTCTGCGCGCATCATGGAAAAGGCATTGGGTATGCGGTTAGAGCATCGACCCGCCTCGGTCGGTTCATTCGCGGTTAACTTGCGCTCCTTTGAGACTTTGCGTGATTTCATTACCTCTGCCTCAGTCACTACCGTTATTGACCTGCCGTTTGCCGTAATCTTTTTTGGGGTGATTGCTTGGATCGCGCCACCGATGTTGCTACCAGTCTTGGTTGGTGTGACGGCGTTAATTGCCTTTGCGCTCTTTATGCGGCCGCGGTTACAGCGACTGAGTGAAACAACCTATCAAGCGGGCGCCATGCGCAACGCCACATTGATTGAATCATTGACCGGAGTCGAAACCCTCAAAGCCATGGGTGCCGAATCGATTATGCAGCGCAAATGGGAAGACGCCACGCGCTTTTTGGCGGGGGTCGGTGTGCAAATGCGCCTGGTTTCAATGTCAGTAACTAATGTGACGCTTTGGTGTCAGCAGCTTATCTCGATCATGATTATTGTCACGGGGGTTTATCTCATCGCTGAAGGGGAGCTCACCATGGGTGGATTGATCGCCTGCTCTATGCTCGCGGGACGTTCGGTTGCTCCTTTTGGTCAGTTGGCGGGCTTAATTACCCAGTATCACAATGCGCTTATCGCGCTGAACTCTCTAGATGGCTTATTTGCGACGCCGGTTGATTTTAAAGAAGATGGGGCGTTTTTGTCCCGCGAGGCATTTAAAGGTGACATCGAATTTAAAAATGTGAGCTTTTCTTACCCCAATGCCGAAACGTCATCGCTCAATGGCATCTCTTTCAAAGTCAAAGCGGGAGAACATGTGGCCATTTTAGGTCGTGTGGGTTCTGGTAAATCAACTATGCAGAAGCTCGCCATGGGCTTGTATGAGCCGACTGAGGGCGAGGTTTTAATTGACGGCATTGATCTGCGGCAGCTAGAACCCCGCGAATTTAGGCAGTCGGTTGGGTATGTGCCTCAGGATGTGACCTTATTCCACGGTACCCTGCGCGATAATTTAACGTTGGCGCACCGGGGTATTTCAGACGATGCTTTGATCAAAGCTGCTGAGCGCGCTGGCCTTACTGAATTTATTAATCGCCATCCGAGTGGTTTTGATATGCAGATTAGCGAGCGTGGTGATTCAGTCTCTGGTGGACAGCGACGTTGCATCGCTGTGGCGCGAGCGCTGATTCATGAGCCATCCCTACTTTTGCTCGATGAGCCCACTGGTTCAATGGATAACTCGACAGAATCGATCGTGAAGGCGCAGCTGAAAGAGTTTTCTGCGGGCCGCAGCATGTTAGTGGTAACACATAGGAATTCGTTGTTGGACTTGGTTGACCGAATTATTGTCGTAGATGGCGGCAAAATCGTTGCCGATGGGCCTCGTGATAGCGTGATTTCTGCTTTGCAGCAGGGACGAATCGGGAAGGTGAAATGAGTAAAGACCTGAGCGTGGTAAACACACCTCTCGTGAACACGCAGAAAGATCAGAGGGGCTTTCGCCGCTGGAGCCTTGGCTTTTACCAGACGTCAAAGCCAGCTTCAACGACAGCACAGAATTTGGGCTGGAGCGAATTGGCCGAGCTGGCGATGATCGAGCAGGAACCGCTGCGCGCGAAACGATTGCTCTACGGTGTCGCCATTGTTGTTGTGTTATTAATACTTTGGTCCGCATTTGCGGATATCGATACGGTTACCCGCGGACAAGGAAAGGTTATTCCATCGCAGCAGGTTCAGGTGATTGGTTCGCAAGACGGCGGTATTGTTAGAGAAATTTTAGTTCGAGAGGGTGATCTAGTCCGTAATGGGCAGTTATTACTGCGTCTTGATCAGACGCGTTCTCAGGCAACTTTAGGTGAAAACCGAGCGGAGCTGCGGGGCCTCAGTGTTAAAGCGGCGCGGCTCACTGCGGTGGTTGAGGAGCAAACATTTGTGCCCACTGAAGACATGCAGCGTGAAGTGCCTGCGATTGTGCAGCAAGAACAGCAGCTCTATATCTCGAGCTTGGAGTCGCTAGCGGCGGAGAAAAATATTGCCGAGCAACAGCTCACTCAGCGAGATGAGGAGTTGCGAGAGTTGAATGCTCGTGAAGGACAGCTTGATCGGGAGTTTCAACTCGCCTCTGAGGAAATGCGGGTGACCAAACCGATGGCGGCCTCTGGCGCTGTATCACAAGTAGAGATTCTTCGGCTGGAGCGCGAGACTAACCGCGCGTCTGGTGAGCTGGAACAGACTCGAGCGAAAATTAATGGGGTGCGAGCGGCCATTTCTGAAGCGCAAGAGCGCGTTGATAGTGTGCGGTTGGAGTTTATTAAGGATGCGCGTGAACAGCTGACCAATACCATTACGCGGATCAATGCGCTGGGTGAGGCGGCAGAAGGATTGTCAGATAGAGTGCGGCAAACTAATGTGACTGCGCCGGTTGCGGGGACGATTAAACAGCTGTTTTACAACACGGTTGGCGGCGTGGTGTTGGCGGGGCGTGATATTGTCGAGCTGGTGCCCGCCGACGATACCCTATTACTCGAGGTACGTGTTCGCCCGCAGGATATTGCATTTATCGCGCCTGGCCAAAAAGCCAATGTGAAAGTCACGGCGTATGATTTTGTGGTATACGGTGGGCTAGAGGGTAAAGTGGAGCAGATTGGTGCAGATACCGTTGTCGATGAAGAAGGTAATGCCTTTTATGAGGTACAGGTGCGCACTGAGCAGGCAGATTTTGGTCCTGAGCAACCGATTATTCCCGGAATGACGGTGGAGGTTGATGTGTTAACAGGTAAGAAAACGGTGTTGTCTTACCTTATGAAGCCAGTGTTGCGTGCCCGTCAACGGGCACTTTCGGAGCGTTAATGCAGGCTGTATTCATTACACCGACAGGGGTCGCGCTGGCGCGCTGGCAGCTCGCATTTCCTAAGCTGGTGTTGCAGACCAGTGCGCGGGCCTATTTGGCCATGGCGCATCACCCTGGACAGTTATGCTGGCTTGATATCAGCGCGTTTGGTCGTGAAGCTGCACAAGAAGAAATTACTAAGTTGGTGTCAGCTGAAGCGCGGGTTATTGCCTTGAGCGCGGTGCCCGACGAATCAGAGGCCTTTCATTTATTATCCGCAGGTGCGCGTGGCTATTGTCATGCTGAGGCGGTACCCGAACAGCTTTTAGAGGTTGGCAAGGTGGTGACTGCCGGCGGTTATTGGATGCCTGTGGGTTTAGTGCAGCGGCTTGTTGCTGTGGCTGCGCGGGCCGTCGTGGATACGCCACAGCCCACCGTTGAAGGCTTTGATCTTTTGACTCGCCGGGAGTACGAAGTGGCGCTCGCGATTGGAAAAGGCGCAAACAATAAAGAAATTGCGACAAATCTTGAGGTGAGTGAACGAACGGTTAAGGCGCACTTAACCGCAATCTTTGAGAAGCTCGGTTTGCGTGATCGAGTACAACTTGCGCTGGCGGTCAGTCGGCTACCTGTTCATTGAGATCGATGGTGGTAAGTCGGATTATACGATGTCGCTAAAGTGTGTTTGTAGTTCTGTTGGCGATGAGTATTCTTTTTTCCGCTTAGTGTGTCTTATGCGCCACACGGCTTCTTTAGATGCCCCTTCAATGCCCTCTTAGATCCTAGGCAACATCGCATTGCAAATTTCATACACACAGCCACTTTCCACCTCGGCGCCGTCAATTATGGCCTTGTGCTGTGAATTAATGCTGTTTGTGTGAATTAGACCGCAACTTTTGACGCGTCCTGCCCTTTAGTACATGTGTATTTGACGCCTACAAGAAGAAACTGTTGGCATACACAACCCCCTACGGGCAGGAAAAGTTATGGCACAAGTTATTGGTACAGTTGCAAAGTTAGTTGGTGTTGCATTCGCGCGCGCTAGTGATGGCAGTCTGCGTGAGATACGACTGGGTGATGATGTCTTTGACGGCGAGATACTACTGACCACCGAGGGTTCGGTTGTTGAGGTGGCGATTCCAGACGCGCCCGCCATTCTAGTTGGCGGCGGTGGCGAGCTACTGATCAATGGTGAGCTGACGCTTGCAATGCGTGATCAAGCCGAAGATGCGTCGGTCCTCGATGAGACTGTGGAAGCTATTTTGGCGGCGCTTGAGGGTGAGGGTGACCTGTTAGCTGGTTTGGAAGCGACCGCCGCAGGCGGCGCCGCAGGTAATGCGGGTAATAGCTTCGTTCGGCTCGGTAGAATTGGGTATGGCTTGGACGATCTTGCGCCTTTAGATCGGGGCACTTCGGATAATAGGGCTTTCCCTGAAAATGCTGTTGACCAGAATTTGTTGCAGCAGTTATTGAATACCACCACGGTGAGTTTGACAGCAACTAACGTGACCGAAGACGAGGCGGGTGTAACGTTCACCGCGACCTTATCGAACGCGGGTGAAACCGACGTTACCGTGGTTACAAATCAAGGCGACATCGTGATTGCGGCGGGTGAT
>CAWUVW010000045.1:0-35606 GCA_963926105.1 uncultured Luminiphilus sp.
GTAGGTACCGCGCTTGAAATCGATATCGTTGCGGGTGTACTGCAGCTCAGCCAGCTTCCGTAACACCCCGCGCTGATCAATAATCTCACCGCGTGACAGATGAAGGATCATTTTGAAATACGCTTTTGGATCACCCAAACCATAAATCGCCGATACAGTCGCTACGACAATGCAATCCTCACGCTCAAGCAACGCTTTAGTTGCAGAGAGGCGCATTTGTTCGATATGGTCATTAACCTGTGCGTCCTTCTCGATAAACGTGTCTGACGATGGCACATAGGCCTCAGGCTGATAATAATCGTAGTAGGAAACAAAATATTCGACGGCATTATTCGGGAAGAACTCTTTGAACTCGCCATAGAGCTGCGCCGCTAAGGTTTTGTTGTGCGCCATGACAATGGTAGGGCGCTGCAGCTTCTCAACCACGTTAGCCATGGTGAAGGTCTTGCCCGAACCCGTCACGCCCAGCAGCGTTTGCGACGCCAAGCCCGCATTAACCCCGTCGACTAAACGGCGGATAGCTTCGGGCTGATCACCTGCAGGCTCGTAATTTGACTTAATTTCAAAGCGACGTGACATAAAACAAGTGTTCCCAAGAGTGGCATCGTAACGCGGGCATGTCTGGTGATCACAACAGTATTACTTTTTTCAATCAATGCTCAAAGGGTGTTGACTAGTAATTTCAATTTTCTGTATAGTCTGCGGCCTTCGAGAGAAGCACTATTCCGCCTTAGCTCAGTTGGTAGAGCAATTGACTGTTAATCAATGGGTCGCTGGTTCGAGCCCAGCAGGCGGAGCCATATTCAAGTATAAAAAGGGGCTGCACAGATGCAGCCCTTTTTTATTGGCTTCTCGAAATACCCAAAGCATTGCAGGGTATTGGCAAGTTATCTTCTCCAGGAGCACAAAAATCCTCTGCCCTGCTTCCTGTGACCGTCCCACTCTATTTTGCGAGCCTACGCTAAGCATGCGTTCATCACTAAAATGCTTGACGCACCGCCGGCGAGACGCGAATGATACAGCATCAGGTATTTCGGGTGCGGCAGTGACTCATAAACCAGCCCTCTTCGCCATTTTTTAGGCACAGTCGTCCAATACAAAGGCTCATCTAATATGCAAACGATTGTCATCACAGGTGTATCCACAGGAATCGGCTACGCCGCAGCTAAAGTTATGACTGCGCGGGGCTATCGCGTTTTCGGGTCTGTTCGGAGTCAAGTAGACGCCGAGCGCGTTCAAAGTGAACTCGGTGACAACTTCGTACCGCTAATATTTGATGTAATCGACACACAAGCGGTCGCCGAGGCCGCTGCTTGTGTCCGGGAAGCACTCGCAGGAAGCACTCTCGCGGGACTGGTCAACAACGCGGGCATCGCGGTTTCAGGGCCGCTCCTTGAAGTCTCAGAAGACGACTATCGGCAACAGCTCGAGGTTAACCTAATGGGCCCCTTTCTTGTCACGCAGGCGTTTGCACCACTCCTTGGGGTGGACCAGGCGCTACAGGGAGTACCCGGCAGAATCGTAAATATCGGCTCTGTATCGGGGATCAGAGCGATGCCTTTTCTCGGCCCATACTCCGCGTCCAAATTTGGCCTTGAGGGTTACTCAGAATCTCTGCGGCGCGAGCTTATGCTTTTCGGCATTGATGTCATCATGATTGGCCCAGGACCCGTGAAAACAGCGATTTGGGACAAGGCCGAAGCACTGGATATCGCGCAATATAGTGCCTCTCCCTACCGCCCAATGCTCGAACGCTTCCAGAAAGTCTTTCTCCGCCAGGGACGAGACGGTTTTCCAGCAGACTACCTAGCCGAACTGATCCACACCGCCCTAACCACAGCAAAGCCGAAAGTCCGCTATTCGGTGGTTAAGGGGCGCGTGATGGAGAAGCTGATGATGGCGGTCGCCTCTAAGCGGACGCTCGATAAGGCAATCGCCAAAATGCTGGGACTCCAAAAAAAGGCATAACATAGGGGCACCGGACTCCCCAGAGAATAATTATTCTTCCATGGCCGCTTTGTATAGCGACGCCTTGGGTGCTGCCAATACACGACGCACCATAGGCTCAAAAAACTCAAGCGTATACGTTTCGGCGTCGGGATCAAAAGCCGGCGCGTCATACTTCTCAATGAATTCCCTCGTATACTCATAATTGGGATGGGACTCAAATTGCTTGTGTTGATCCCGATCAAGCCCGATGTGATGGAAAAAATAATAGCCTTGGAAAATAGCGTGATGCTTGACCATCCAGTGATTCTGTTCACTGACGAAGGGCTCTAAGTAGGTAGCCGCAATGTCAGCGTGATTGTAGGGCCCCAGAGTGTCGCCTATGTCATGTAAGAGCGCGCAAACAACATACTCCTCGTCTCTTCCGTGGTTGTGGGCAAGCGTAGCCGTTTGGAGACTATGGGTAAGTCGGTCTACCGGGAAGCCGCCACAATCACCATCCAGCGCGCGCAGGTGCGCCAGCATACGGTCGGGTAGTTCCGCGGCGGCGGCCTTAAATTCTTTCATAATGATCTGCCAATCCTCAGCAGTACCTTCTTTCATATGATGGAATTTAGCGCGCTCGGGTAGTGCAGTATTCATATCCTCTCCTGATTAGATTCCGCCCTATAAAAGCCCAGTAAAACAATGCGCTAGCGTAACGTATGATCGCTTTAACACAACTGCGTGTTGCTTTGGCCGCAGCTAGTATAGGCCGAGCTTAAACTTATCGATAGCACCCAGCAGAGCGAAGCGTTATCCACTGCAATCTGGCTCATATACCGAGCAAGGCAAAAGCCTGCAGTTATTGATACTAACGTTCAAAGCGCTATAAAAATCTTTGATCCCTGATCGGTCTTGTGTATTTGCATCCGACATGGGTGTATTGCGCTTATTCGGCAAATCCACGTAAAGCGTAAATGCGCAGTCATACTCACATAACTAAACAGATCAGACGATTAGCGCTCTAGCAAATCTATTAAGCAAAGCCGCAATCAGCTGTAGCGAGCACTGACACTCAGGCGAAATACCTCAAATAAAATAGCGTTTGAACATCCGCTCACATCAGGCAATGCTGTTCAGGGCAGCATCATTCTCGATATTGCCCAGAGGTTATAAACTGCCCAAAGGTTTCACACCACACTACCGCCGTGGTGTATTTCGGGTCGTTTATAGCCGCGACATTACGCATGACAAAACGATCGAAATTCTTAATAGCGCCTAGCTCAACAGCGTCATTTTTAAGGGCGATGAATGCCGCTTCGGTCTCGACAAACTCAGCGACAAGATAGAGCCTATAATCAGGTCCAGGCGCGAGCGCCCCCTCAAAAACAATTGTATCCTGGTAGAGACGAAGCTCGCCCTCTCACCAATGGAGCGCGTCACTGCCTTGTCGACCGCGTTCAAACGTTGCCGTAAAAATCGGGGCATCGAGTGCTGACTCTATAGCGACGATATCCGGAGCTGCTGGCTGGATAAGGACGGGAAGCAGATAAATTCCCAACGCAAAACCTAACAAAAGCATAGCGCCATGACTGACAAGTAAGCGTAGTTTTTTCATGCGATCGCTCTCATTTTTTTGTTATTGGAGTAATCCACACTTTGATAGCATAGACCGGCGCAAGTCCAGCGGCTGCTTGTCAGGAAAACACAATGCGCTCTTAACGGGGAGGCTCTTATGTATCATGCAATCTCAACACGCCCAGCATCGAGAATAATCGGAGCTTTATCTACGCTGCTGCTGCTGGCAACGTCAACAACGCTCGCCCAATTAGCATCCTCACCATTGGCGGACTATCAGTTAGTTGATCTCACCCATGCATTTGACGAGAACACGATCTACTGGCCCACAGAAGCACCCTTTGAACACGAACAAGAATTTAAAGGTACAACTGACGGCGGCTGGTACTACGCATCGTATCGTGTTCATACCGCCGAGCATGGTGGCACTCATCTTGATGCGCCGATCCATTTCGCCGAGGGGCAATGGACTGCGGACGAAATACCTTTGTCGTCACTGGTCTCACCTGTAGTGGTCATCGATGTGTCTCAGCCGGCACTGGCCAATCCGGACTATCGACTGGATGTGGCAACGATCAGAGCTTGGGAGGCCGATCATGGCGAGATACCGCAGGGCGCTGCCGTGCTTCTAAACACCGGTTATGCGCGGTTTTGGCCCGACCGCGTAAAGTACATGGGTACCGATGCTCGGGGACTTGAAGGGGTAGCCAATCTGCACTTCCCCGGATTTTCTCTTGAGGCAGCTACTTACCTTTTCGAAGTGCGAGGTATTACCTCCGTAGGATTAGATACCCCCAGTATTGATTACGGCCAAAGCAAGGACTTTATCGTCCATCGCTATTTGTACAAAAGAAATGTAATTGGCTTTGAGAATGTCGCAAATCTAAATTTGATGCCCGCAACAGGCGCCTTCGTAGTGGCTCTACCGATGAAAATTCGCGGTGGCAGCGGCGGCCCACTTCGTATCATCGGCCTTGTGCCGTTTTCGAAATAAAGCTTATAGCCTGATATAGAGCGCGCATTTACACAGCACTAACCAGCAGGAGTGCCATATGATCAACTCGGAGCAGCTAGGTCTACTGTCTGATCTCGACATCATTGATCAAGTCTTCAAACATATAGATAACGGAACAACGGATCTAGGTGAAACCCAATGGCATGAGCCGGTCTCAAGCTACTATACGCAGGCGCGATTTGAACGAGAATTAGACCTACTTCGCTGTCGTCCAGTCGTCTTCTGTCCCTCTAGCGCACTACCAGAAACGGGTTCTTACTTAGCTCGCAGCGCAGCAGGAACGCCACTATTGGTCGCACGCGGGCAGGATAATAATGTGCGCGCCTTTATTAATGCTTGTCGACATCGGGGCATGAAAGTCGCCACAGGACGGGGCTGCGCCCACGCATTTTCTTGCCCTTACCATGGCTGGACTTACAACCTAAACGGCACACTGAGAGGCGTGCCAGGCAAAGCTGGGTTTCCTGATTTGGCCACCGCAACCAACGGTTTAGTGGAAGTCAGTGCCACCGAAAAAGGCGGCTTGATCTATGTGATGCAGAAGGGAGAAATCACCGCCACTATGCTTCATGACGCACCCAGTTTCTTCACAGAAGATCAACCCATGTTTCACCAGAACGAAACCGAGGACGAAGCAAACTGGAAGCTATTGACCGAAACCTTGTTAGAGGGCTACCACATCAAGTCGCTGCATGGCGACACCTTCTATCCGTTTGGTCTAGACAACATTAATATTGTAGAAACGTTTGGGCAAAATTCGCGCGTCACTTATCCGTTTAAACGCATCGAAAAACTTCGGGGCCTTGACCGTGAGAAACGGCGCATTGATGGGGCGGCAACGTTGGTCTACCACCTATTCCCTAATGTTAGCGTAGCAGTGCTCTCGAAACATACCAGCGTTACGATTATTGAGCCTATAACCCCAACTCGCACAAAAATGATTTCTTATTTTGTGAAGAACCCAGATGTTGCAGGCATCAGCATCAGCTTAGAAGACGCCATGAAAGATGCTGAATTCGTCAGCCTCTCCGGGCAAGAGGAAGACCGCGAAGCAGCCCGTATGATACAGGAAACCGTAACAACGCAAGCTAATTCACATTTGACCTTTGGGTATTTTGAAAAAGCTATCGTCACCTTTCATCAGAACCTTCATCGAGAGCTCGCCGTAGGCGCGTGATCAAGATACTTCAATCATCTGGATTCACTTTAACGGCGCCTGAGGCAATCAAGTACTGAATCAATCCTGTCGAGGCTGCCTCTATGAGGTCGAGCACATCGTCAAAGCCATCCTCACCACCGTAATAGGGGTCGGGGACATCTTCTGGGTCTGTCAACGATCCGTAGAACAGCAGTCGCTGCACTTGACTAGCACTATCCTGAGGCTGCAGTGCTACCAAGTCACTGTGGTTCGAACTATCCATTGCCAACACAAAATCGAAGTTAACGAAATCCGTGACTGAGACTTGGCGCGCTCGCAGCAGCGAGAGATCGATTCCGCGCTTACCTGCGGCAGCGATTGCTCGCGGATCAGGAGATTTCCCGGTATGCCAGTCGGCAGTGCCCGCGGACTCAATGTGTATTTGATCGGCAATTCCAAATTGCTGGCACTGTGCACGAAACACACCCTCAGCCGTTGGCGATCGACAGATATTCCCAAGGCACACAAATAAAACTTTTATCATTACACTTCACTTTTCTGTGGATCAGAAATCCTCTATCTTCGGCACTCCCCCATAACGGCAACGGCAAAGTGACACAAGGCGCGCCCACCTGAACCGAAACATCAAATAACAGATCTGTTAATCAATATCAGCCACTCACCATGTACATCATCCGCTAGCCACAAAAATATGGCCTCATTAGCATTGCGTTTTTAAAAATCGTAGGACACACCTGCGTACCAGTAAGCACCATTGAAGCCGAAGGGCGCAGAACGTCTCGAGTACTCGAACACGCCGGGGCTATCAACAATAATAGCGCCGTCTGGCCCATCTTCAAGCACACCACCACGGCTGTTGCCGATCTCGTTTTTGTCGGGATATTCATCGAAAATATTATTACCGCCCAGCTGTAATCCCAGGCCACTCTCGAAGTCATAGCGCAACTGAATATCGGTCACGATGACTGCGCCATAGGTTTGCCGCGCGCCATCTTCAACCGTGTATTCACCAAATTGGTTTAAGGAGAGATTAGCTTGCAAGCCATCGCGCGACCAATGACTCGTTAAATTAATCCGGCTTTTTGGCTGCCATTCTTCAATGATCGAAATATCTTGATCTGAAAACACCACACTTGGGTCGACACCAGAAAGACCACCGCTGGTGAAGGTATCGGTGACATCCGTCTGGGTTAGGTTACTGGCTAAAGTGATATCTAAAATCCCTTCCGCGACATCGTAAGTACTCCACGTGATCACCAGATCGACACCTTCGGTCTCGGTGTTAGCGCCATTTAGGAAAAATTGGCCGGCACCGGCACCGGCGGCACTAAGCGCATTTCCAAGATTACCCGTGGGATCATCGTCTGCATCGAGCCGATTGCTAATCACGATACGGTCATCTATATCGATGGCGTAAAAATCCAAAGTCATACTCAGACGATCAAGTGGCGTCCATACGAATCCAGCCGAGTAATTCGTTGAGTCCTCCTCTTTGAGGTGCGGGATGCCAATAGCAGCGGCCAAGGCGCTGTCATTTCGGAACGTTCCTACTTGCACAGCAATTTGGGGACCGTTGATGTCGTCAGGATTCTGTACGAACTGTGTACTAATATTATTAAAGTATTGCTGCTGCATTGAGGGCGCGCGAAAGCCTGTGCTCACTGCACCGCGCAAGCGAAAGGTGTCGTGGAGCTCCCAGTTCGCTGCCAGCTTATAGTTGATCGTATCGCCAAAATCGTCGTATTTGTCATATCGGACTGCCGCACCCAGTAACAAGTTACTGGTGAACTCGTACTCACCATCG
The DNA here is from genome assembly GCA_963926105.1 of uncultured Luminiphilus sp. Lineage (GTDB taxonomy): Bacteria > Pseudomonadota > Gammaproteobacteria > Pseudomonadales > Halieaceae > Luminiphilus. Next base: position 7,486 of record CAWUVW010000045.1, read on the forward strand.
ATATAAAATGAGTAGATATCTCTATCTTCGTCGACAACAGATACGGGAGATATGCCGGGAAAACCCTGCGTGCCACCCCCCGCATCCTGCGGATACAGTGCGCTACCATTGCGCGTATCGAAATCGCGGTAGGCGTATTCCTGACCCGATTTAATCTCGTAGTTATCGATTCGATATTCAGTACCCACAGCCAACGCCAAACTACCGAATTGCCGAGTAAGATCGATATTTAAGGTCTGCAAACCAAGCGCCAGACCATACGCATCGGCGCGGCGTGGAACGACTGCACGAATATCACTATCACTAAGCCCTTGACCAAAGTTCAATTCATTCACGAACGAATAGTTGATCGTATTTCGGGTCTGATACTCAATCGAGTTCTCTCCATACGTATAAGAGAGATCCAACCCAAGGCCACTTGAAAAGTCAATCCGATAGCCAACATCTAGCGAGTAATCATTAATTTTCGAGGCAATTAACGGCAAAAATCCCTCGGGTATAACGTTGTCGCCATCATCAAGCGCCGAAGATGCACCCGATGCAGGATCGCGATAGAACGCAGCCGATTCATTCTCGCGGGTAGAGTAGGTTGCAAAACCGTAGAGCTCACCGCCTCCTAGTGCGTACCCCGCATTCGCAATGAAAGTGTATTGCTCTGATTCAGCGTCGCCAATACGAAATGAATCGCGTGGAAAAGTGACCTCTCGCGGATCGCCAGGCTCATCGATACCATTGCCATCGGTATCTACACAGCCGCCATAGACACAGTTACCCTGCCGACCCGCCCGATCGGTAGCGCCACGGTCTCGATAATTAAAAGTCAGATTGGCAAAGCCGTCATAACCAAGCGCTACCCCGGCATTGAGGTCTACATTATAGGTCTCACCATCACCTCCTTGAGTTTCACCATAAGAAGCCAATACCTGCCCTCCTTCGCTGGCGTCTTTAAGTACGATATTGATCACACCGGCTATGGCATCTGAACCATATTGCGCTGCAGCGCCATCTCGCAGTACCTCAACGCGTTTGATCGCAGCTGCAGGTATCGCGTTAATGTCTACACCCGCCGTACCTCTACCCACAGAGGTATTGGTATGAATAAGTGATGACTGATGCCGTCGCTTCCCATTAATGAGCACCAGTGTTTGATCGGGCCCCAGACCGCGCAATGTGGCAGGACGCAGGGCATCGGTACCATCACTAATCGCTGAGGTAGAAAAGTTAAACGAAGGCGCTATAGCCTGAAGCATCCGACCCAGCTCAGTCTGCCCCGTACGAGCCAATTCATCCGCGGTTAGAACATCGACTGGTACGGGGAGATCCTCGGCTGATCGTCCGGGCACTCGTGTGCCGACCACCACAACTTCCTCAAGTACTGACTCAAGAGATGCCGCCTGAACGGCCATCGACAGAGGGCAAAGACCAATTGATACGATGGCGATTGCAGTCCCAAAGGGTTTGGATCTGACTGCAAGTATCTGCACGAGATGAAGCGTGAATACGGCAATAGTCATTTTCAAGGTCTCGTATTAAGAGCGACAAGTTTATGCGTTTAAACCACTGAATAGATTCAATCAGCTGTCAATTGTTCGTCGTTATCACGCGTCTTGGCTCGTTACTAAGCAACCCGCTAGTCGGCCACCCAATTCCCGTGAAAGCCATAAGGCACGCGTGTGGGGAGATGGACCATGGCGACTGGACCCGCAGCGAAATTCTGTGCTGCGATGATCACGACATCACTTTTGTTAGTCGCCTTATCAAAGACATAGGCCATGATCCAGCCATCATCCTCCGCGGCATCCGGAGTCCGTGGCACGAAAACAGGTTCAAAGAAAATTCGCGACGGGCCCTCAGTGTGAATTTCAAACGTACCCTTGAGTAGATCGTGTTTCTTCAGTCCACCCATAGCAGTGAGGCCAGGGAGATCAGCAGTGTACCCGAAACGGTAAGGTTTGCCCGTCAGTCGCTCATCCAATCGTGGGAACTCTTGCGGGCTATCGTCTAGTCGATGCTCGTGTACCGTAGTCTTATTGCGGTCAATCGTCCAGCGATCGAGAGTCGACACACCGTCTCCCGGGCCACGCATATCTTGATCAAACATCTTCGCGTGACGAACCACATCGAGCACCACTCGACCCTGCGCATCTTCGTAAGCGTTCATCGGATGAAAGACATAACAGGGCTCTACTTCATGCCAGGTTATCTGATCGGCGCCACCCTCCCTGGGGAGCAGACCCACCCTAGCGCCATATTCAGGATGCCATTTGTAGGGAAAAGAAAAACCGGCCTCTACCACTGCGAGATCCAAGATGACAGGCAAATCAAGAACGATGAAATAATTGCGCGTAATCATGCAATCATGAATCATCGGTTGGCCCGGCAACGGTACGTCGACGGTTTTGCGGACCCGTCCAGCAACATCAATCACTACATACTGCATATGCTGCCAAAACGGCGAGTAGGCGGCAGCGTGTAGTTCACCGGTATCATGATCCTTGTGAGGATGCGCGGAGAGCCCGCCTGGAAGCGTACCCTCCAGGTTAGTACGGCCCACCGTTTCTAGCTCAACATCCAATTCAACCGGCAGATTGCCTGCCTCTATCAGCGTAAGAATCTTGCCCGCGTGTTCTATTACATTCGTGTTGGAGACCCCCTCACCCAATTGCAATGCACCCAAAGGTCCTGCGACTGGCGGCCAGTTTTTTGCTGCCACGACGTTGTCGTCGCGAACATAGCGACTCCGAAACCACTCAGCCTTACCACCGCTCAGCCGTAATCCGTGAACCATACCACTCCCTAAGAACCAATGATGAACATCAGGATTTGGATCGATGGGATTAGGCCCGATACGCAGGAAGCGACCATTGAGTTCGACAGGTATGTCCCCTGTGACTTGTAGATCGAACACCGTCAGTTCATCAGGTAACGGCGCAAAATTATCCGATAAATAGGGATTATGAGACATCTGTTACCTCCAGAAATAACGACGTACAGTTTCAAATGACCGCACTGCTGCAAGTGGCGTTGCGCCTAAAACACTTTGGCGCCACCTGCCCCAACAGAACGGGGATCACACATACCATCAACAAGTGACATACGTTGAGATTCATTACGTTAGCGTCAACATAATACAGCGCAAAAACTGCCCATATTTTGCGCCAGGTAGCTCGCGATTTTCTTACCTAAAAGCGTTTAAAAAACTACAGATTACCCTGCACTGTTGTCAGTCCCAAAGCATCCCAGTCGAGCATGCCACCGCGGTAATACAAAATGTTTTCAGCAGGGAAACCCTCACGAATCATCGCAACCATCGCAGTTGGACTTTGCGGACACACCGGTCCATTACAGAAACCCAATATGGTCTTGGCCTTGCGACAATCCATCGAACCTGAAACTTTCTGACAACCTAATTCATCGAGTCGCATCGCAATTTCAGTGTAAGGAATATTGATTGCACCGGGGATGGTTCGCTCGATGAACCATTCTGGCGTGCGCATATCTACCAGTAGAATATCTGGATTACCGATGGCATCTAATATGTCTAGCTCGGTGACAGGCGTCACACCTGGCGCGGGTACAAGCGCCTGTAGCCAGCCCTTATTTTTTGCACAATGCGTCATGCGTCAGGTAATAGTTACTGGCCCTTGCGCGGTGTCCACCTCAACAGCCATTTCTTTATCCACTATCCGCAGAGCCTCATCGGAAATGGGCTCGCACTGATGATCTGGCGCCGCCATAACATTAATCGGCATTGATAGACCGATAAGTGCGAGCATCGTAATCAGTAGTTTTTTTATAAGAAATTCCTCTAGTAATCACTATTTATTTCAACGGCCGCGCTATTTATAGCTTACGCTTTTCCATCAAAGAAAAAAGATAAACTAGCGGTGCAGTATTGCTATAGATCACAAACAACTCGGTAGTTGCCCTGCGTGATACAAAACCAGCACAGAGATTTATAGTGCTTCAAATGAGTCGACCTAACACCATGCCAGGGAACCTCTTAAAGCTATCACCCGATTTTTTCTAGACGCTACAAACAACTTGACCCGCTGCGTCAATGGTCTTATTTTTAATGCATTGTCGATCGTTTCTCGATGATAAAAAATAATCATAAAGGAGAATAGTTATGTACGCTTTGATACGAAAAAATCAGTTAGTCAATGTCGTTGGAGCAGTCGCCATCATGTCACTAGTGGCCTGCAATGCTGATCAAGCCCCGCGTGCTGAAAATCCGAATATCGCAACCGCAAAACAGTGGGTAACCGCCGGTGCTACAGGAAAGCGTGAGCTGATGGCGACCGCAGAAGCACTGATGGCCGAAGATGGCATGATGTATCGTAAGCGATATGTGGGCTTTGGATTCACTTGGGACCCAACTGAAGAAGGCGGCCGGATGATTGTCGGCACCGTATCACCTGGCAGTCCTGCGGCCGCAGTGCTTGAGCCGAACGATGAGTTCATCTCCGTTCGAGGTGTAGAAGTGAACGAAGAGAATATCGGCAAGTTAGATTTCCGTGGCAAGCCCGACGAGGTTGTGGACGCCGTTATTCTAAGAAACGGCGAAGAAATCGAAATTTCAGTCGCACGAGGCATCATAGAAAGCGCGATCGATAAGACAAGTATGCTCCAGTGGCTAGATGGTGGCGATGCTGACACATGGGCGCCCGATAAGTGGGAACTTCATGAAGCTGTGGGTGACGGCAATGTTGTTTATGTTTGGACGCAGAGCTGGGATACCGACGAGAACACTGGCTTACCTGTAGATGAACAGAGCGTAACGCGCTTTCATTTCAATGATGCGGGCAAAGTCATAGCGATTGCTAACTTAAGCGAAGATCGATTTGCGTTAGAGCAAAGCGGGTGGACGATCAGTCGCTGATTTTTATCGCCAGATGTTAGCGCCATTTTTGTAACGTCAATATGATAACCCGTTAATAAACCCCGGCTTATGGCGGGGTTTATTATAAACACTTACGTTTGTCGGCTGAAGACGATCAAACTTAAGGTGCCGCCCTATCTCGCACCAAAAAGCCGTCCAACACCAGATATTAACAAGGCTTGTATGGGCTAGCTCAACACGTGCATATCAGCCGTTATTTCAGCATAAACTCCAGCATTAGACGAAAGCAACTAAACAACTTGCCTGATTCATGCACTGTATTTAAGGCCAACAGCGACAACAACCGGTCTAAGCTAGGCTTAAAGTTCAACAAAACTCTTCACGCCGAGTAACCAGCCCGCCTCTGCCGCTAGCAATCGGTATGGGATTTGGCGCATACCACCCCAGATGCAGCTTTAACATCGCTACTGCTTGCACCTACACCGTTAAAATTACACGCTAAACCGCCAACAAGTTGGCGCCTCAAAGGCGGATCAACCGTGCCGGAAAAAGCGTTTGCAACGATGAAAGCTGAGTTTTTTAACGTCTTATCAAATGCTTTATTTTTGCCAGAGGAAGCCCCACACCGTCGTCGGATTGCTGGTGCAGGGAGGCGCATAGATTGACCATTGTAGTCTCACAGCGACGCTCATCCAGAAAACGTTCGAGCGCAGCGCCACCACCGTCGACGATAGCTTGAATAACCTCGGGACTGAGCGCGCCCGCCGCAGGCACTAGGTCAAAGTGGACAATATTATGTAAAGCTTTTAGCAGCTTTGGACCCACCATTTGCGGGGAGATAAACTGCGGGTCGGCTCGAGCGATAATAGATCCTGTAGCCTCCAACAAAAAATCGAGTACCGGAGAATCTCGCCTGAAGGCGCTAAATGCGTTGTGCGGCTGACGCTTAACCTGCAAATTTCCACGCTCACTGCGCTGAACCCAGCACTCCTCGCCAAACAACGTATGTGACTGACTAGGCAGACGCCAATCAACATCAATCACTAGCGTATCAGCGTCAAGCCACAACACTTGTTGTTCACCTTCATTCAATAACTTTCGGCAGTGCCATAGCCGCGCGTAATCCGCGGCAATCGGTAGGCGCCCTGCCACTTTATCCATGTACCAATCGGGCACACAATCAAATAGGTCATCGCCTAAAAATCGGTGCTGGTACCCGGCATGTTTGCACCAATCAATGACTGAGTCCAAGCAGCCATCGACCCATTGTGGACGGCTACTCGCCGCAGATTGAAAAACTGTCACTCTCATCGATAGATTTAACTCGTGTTGAACAATTCAACTCACGCCAAACACTGACGAAAAACATCGTATCACTACAGCACTTATTGATAACATGCACCGCTTGAACCCCAATGTCAGATGACCCTCTTATGGTCCAAATACTTTCTAGATACGCCGCAACCCTGTTCTGCTTACTGGCGACCTTATCCACACACGCTGCAGTCGACTCCGGCGCGCAAGCTTTTGCTCAGCTGGGCGAATCATTACCCACCGCTAATAACTACCGTACAGCATCAGGTGCGCCAGGCCATGAATACTGGCAGCAGAAGGTCGACTACAAAATAGATGCGGTCCTCGATGCCACAGAACGTAGGATATCGGCTGCTTCCGAGATCAGCTACACCAACAACTCGCCAGATACTCTGACCTATCTGTGGGTTCAGCTGGACCAAAACCGCTTTCGCGATGACTCACTTGATAGCCGCTCGCGCACCGTCAACGACGACTTAGTCAGCTATGGCACATTACGCGAGCATCAATCTCGCACCGATCATAGTTATGGCTATCAAGATCTTTCTTTTACCGATACCAAGGGCAAGGCAATGTCCTTTACGGTCAACGATACCATGGCAAGACTGGATCTCTCCAAGCCGTTAAAGTCAGGCGACAGCACACGCTTTAACGTGACCTGGTCGTTTGATGTGCTCGAGGAAGTTGCCGTAGGAAGTCGTGGCGGCTACGAATACTTCGAGAAAAACGATACACAATTATTTTTCTTGGCTCAGTGGTTCCCTCGATTGGCCGCTTACACTGACTATGCCGGCTGGCAAAACAAAGCCTTTTTAGGTCGTGGCGAATTCACCCTGGAATTTGGTGACTATGAGGTCGCGTTAACAGTCCCCGACAATCATATTGTGTCATCCACAGGCGTGCTGACGAATCCGAGTCAAGTACTGACCAAGACACAGCAACAGCGCCTAGACGCCATCGGCAGTGAAGCGCCGAGCTTTATTGTGACACCAGAAGAAGCTTTAGCTAACGAACAAACCCAAGCCAGCGGTAGCAAGGTCTGGCGATTCAAGGCAGAAAAAGTCCGCGATTTCGCCTGGTCAAGCTCTAGTAAATATATCTGGGATGCCATGGTACACGAGCAGCCCGGTGCAAAGTATGACCGCGTTTTGGCGATGTCGTTCTACCCTAATGAAGCTGAGCCGGTTTGGTCTAAATACTCAACACATGCTGTCGCGCACACCCTTGATGTATACAGTCGCTTCTCCTTTGACTACCCCTACCCCGTAGCCATATCGGTCAATACCTGGGCGCGCGGTGGCATGGAATACCCGATGATCACCTTTAATGGTTATCGTCCCGACCCGCCAAAATCTGAAGGTAAAAGTGCCGATAGCGCCGAAGCCAAAGCAGAAGCTGAGCGGGCTTATTCGCGACGGATCAAATACGGACTTATTGGCGTCATCATTCACGAAGTGGGTCACATTTACTTCCCGATGATTGTCAATTCAGATGAGCGCCAATGGACTTGGATGGACGAAGGTCTAAACACATTCCTAGAATATGTCAGCGAGCTTGAATGGGAAGAGGACTACCCCGCGTTTAGAGATGAGACCAACGTGCTCGACTATATTCCGAGTTACATGACCTCGAGTGACCAAGTGCCCATCATGACCCAGTCAGACTCTATCCTGCAGTTTGGCCCCAATGCCTATGTAAAACCTGCTGCCGCGTTGACTGTATTGCGCGAGACAGTGATGGGGCGCGAACTATTTGACTTTGCATTTAAAGAATATGCACAGCGCTGGGCGTTTAAACGGCCGACACCCGCGGACTTCTTCCGCACCATGGAAGATGCCTCTGGCGTTGATCTCGACTGGTTCTGGCGCGCATGGTTTTATCAAACGGGTCATGTGGACGTTGCCATCTCGGACGTGCGTGCGTATCGATTGAAGCGCAACGACCCCGATGTTGACTTCGCTTTAGATCGAGAAGAAAGCATGCGTGACAAGCCCATGCCAGTGAGTATCGCCCGTAATCAAGCCGCCGGTATTGTGCCGCGAGAAAGCCGTTACGAGACGCTGCAAGACCTGTATAGCGATAATGATCGATTCACCGTAACCAATAAAGATCGCAATACTGCCGATAAGGACTTCAAAAAGCTTGAGCCTTGGGAGCAGCATGTATTTGCACGAGCGATCCAAGAAGACGCCACATTTTACTTCTTGGACTTCGACAATCTTGGCGGCGTGCCGACGCCACTTTTGCTAACCATCACCTATGCCGATAACAGTATGCGTGAATTAGTGCTCCCCGCTGAAGTGTGGCGCCGAAACGCTGAGCACATTACTTACCGGCTAATTGATAGCAATGAAATTGTGTCGATTGAAGTCGATAGTAAGCACCAGACAGCCGATGCCGACTATGCGAACAATCGATTTCCTCAAACCATCCGGCAGTCGCGTCTTGCCGCTTACAAGTCGAAATCAACCACGCGAAATTTAATGGCCGACCTGCTGGTAGAGCTCAAAAGCGATTCCAAAGATGGGGCTGAGTCCGACAAAGCTGTGCCACTAGAACCCGCCGAGTGAGCACAAGTCAGCCGAAGCCAGCGACACCCCACGGCGCAAGGAGCCATGCAGTGGGGCCTCGCCCAACGATCCGCCGGCTGATCTACTGCGCAGTCAGCTTAGTATTCCTGTGTGTCACAAGCTTAGTAGCTGCCCACCGCGGCCACGGTAGCTGGACAGAAATGACTTGGGTCGATGACCGATTTGAAATAACGCATCAAATCCATCTGGCTGATGCTATTCATGTATTAGAAGCAATGGAAGCAGAAGCACCTATCGACAGCATGGAAGCACTCGCGCTACTTTCACTCTATGTAGAAGCGCGCTTCGCCATGCACCAAGACGGCGCACCTGTAGCGCTGCAAACGCTAGGCGCGGAGATTGATGACGACTTTGTGTATGTGTTTCAAGAATGGCTGACACCGCTGCCAGAGACGATGCCGGTGATGACCAGTGACGTTTTACGCGATGTAGAACCGAGCGCCCAAACCTTCATCCGTATCGAAGCACCCGATATCAACGAAACTTTTCAACTAAAGCCAGGCACTAGTCACTAACAAAGACTTGTTAGTCTAACCGCCGGAACATACATTTTATTTGACAATAGCACTACGCAGTGCGTGGCACTTAGATGCGGTAATGTTGTCCGGAAGTTATGCCAGCACCATGGTGAGCTGGCGCGTTTTAAGCTACGAGCAGGACACTATTTAGCGATGCCGAGATTTCCTGACAAGCCTTTAATCACGGGCTGTGCCGCATCTACCAGCTCAATCGTCTTTTGAGACTTAAGCCAGCGCGCACAGACATCCCAAATCGCCTCGCCCTCGACTTGCCCAACCGGTGCCCAGCCTGCCACACGGTAAGTTTTATTCGCCTCAACAGACCTGCCGTTTAAGGTCATGTCATCAATACGCGAGCCGCTGTCAGCCAGTGGACTAATGCTGTATTGCAAACCCCCAACACGGACCATGTCACCACCCTGCTGATAATAAGGATCAGGGTTGAATATATTGTCCGCTACGTCCTCCAAAACGAACTTCAGGCGCTCACCGGTCATTTCCGTCAACGTGGTCGCAGGATAAGTAATCGCAACCTGCGCCATGAGATCTTCCATGGTAATGGAATCGCCAGGCAGCAATGTTGTGCCCCAACGGAAGCCAGGCGACAAAGCTATATCAGCCTCCAGCTCATCGATCAGAGCATCTACAATCAATTGGTCGAAGCTACCGTTAAAGTTACCCCGCCGGTAGAGCAGCCCCTCAGACGTGGCCAGGACTTCATTGAGTTGTGATGTATAGGGTGCGCGAATTTTCTCGATCAACTCTGACATTTGTGGGTCTGGCGGCAACAAATCTGCAAACACCGGCAACAACTGATATGACCAATCCTTGATCTGGCCATCGCGGACATCAAAATCTAAAACGCCCAAGAACTTGCCGTTAGAGCCAGCATTGGTGACCAGTGTCATGCCGCCGGCATTCTTTACCTCAAGCGGTCGGGGAATAGCGTCATGGGTATGTCCACCTAAAATGGCGTCTAGACCGGTCACTCTCGATGCCAGTTTTATATCGGTGTCGGCGCCGTTATGTGACAGCAGAACCACCACTTGTGCACCGGCCGCGCGAACCTCATCGATCTTATCTTGCAGCTCGCGCTCTTGGATACCAAAGGTCCATCCCTCAACCATGTAAGAAGGATTGGCAATGGGCGTATAGGGAAATGCCTGCCCAATGATCGCCACCGGCACACCGTTGATTTCCTTAACTGTGTGACTCGCGAAAATCGGATCACCAAAATCATAATCTTTGACGTTATTGGCCACGAAATCGATATGTCCATCAAGATCATTCTCAAGAATTTCCATGACACGATCGCTGCCGAGGGTGAATTCCCAGTGTCCCGTCATGACATCAATACCTAGCTGTTTACTGGCATCAACCATATCTTGACCATTGGTCCACAAAGAGGTCGCAGAACCTTGCCACAAGTCACCCCCATCGAGGAGCAGCGCCCCTGGACGATTGGCTTTGATTCGCTGCACCAGCGTAGAAAGATGTGCAAAACCACCCACCTTTCCATACTGCTGCGCAGAGGCTATGTAATCGAGATAGGTGAAAGCATGAGCATCGCGTCCGCCCGGCTTAAGCCCATAAGCGTCTAACAATGCTTTGCCGACCAAGTGCGGCGCGCGATTTCGTGCCGTGTGCAAGCCAATATTGACCTGAGGTTCACGATAATAAATAGGCATTAACTGCGCATGTACATCGGTCATATGCATCAAATGCACATTACCTTTGCGCGGGATATCGTAGTTTTCGCTCGCCGCAAAGCTTTTACGGCCAAGGGTAGGCAAGGACAAACCGGCGGCCAAACCCAACGCCAGCATTTTGTTAAACTCACGACGCTCCAAAAGGGTATCTCCGACAGTTGTGTTCTTTAGTCTTCTAGCGGCTGATTAACCGGCGATGCCGGGTCGAGCAAATACGCCATGATGTCTTTGAGCTGTTGCTCGTCCAAAATACCCTGAGCACCAAAACGCGGCATATGCGAACACGTGTTGTAAGCATGCGTATTCCACAGTTTGACCCAAGTGTAATTCAGCATAGGTTGAGACTGACCACGAACACCATAATTGGTGAGTGACGGACCCAGATTTCCATATGCCACTTCGTGAGGATCGAGCTGATGACAGGCATAGCAATTACCGCCGTTGGGCGCATTTGGGTCATCGGAGTACTGCAGTCCCCTGCCGTTGTTTGCCACCACAGAACCGCGCTGCCAATCACCAATGAATACGCCATCCGCAGGCATCTTGACGCTGGCTAAGCTCTGCTCCTGTAACGCAGAAAGTGCCTGGGCATTACCGGATTGATCTCGCGGCTTACTACAAGCCGCCTGAACATCGTCTTGTTTAAGCCGAGATAACGTCGCCTGATTTTTGTCGACCATTGACCGCATCAATACGTCATAGCTTGAATCGGCGAAGACCGTTGAGGCAAATACCGTCAACACTACGAGACCAAGAATTCTTATCATCGTTGCTTACCTCTTCAAGCCAGGTGCCGCAATCGGCGCGCCGGCTGCATTAACTGATAAGTACATTTGCAGTGCGACGCTAGCATCGGAGCCCATCACTAATTCGGGAAAACGCTGCTGACGGAAGCAGTCGCGCATACGCCAACCCATCGAGCGAACAATACCTTCAGATATCCGATACGCAGGCCAGCTGCTGTACGCATCTGCGGCACCCTCATGACTTTCTAAATACCCGAGTGACTGGAGTCGAATCCGCTTATCTGACTGGCCATGACAGGTGGCACAAGAAAAATCGTGCGGCCCCGCTCGGTAATAAAAAAGCTGTTCCCCTACGCCATAAGCCAGCTGTTCTTGCTCGTGTAACTGCCCAGGCGCAATGGCCAAACCATTTGACTGGTCAGCGATCCACGCAGAAAGTGCCTCAATTTCAGTCCCCATGTCGCCACGCAGGGAATACGGCTTAGCATGAATCTCTTCGTGCGTCCGACCCTGCAACCCGATCATGCAGTACTCAAGTCGGCCTTCGAGATCCATGACACGATCGGTATCAGCAAAGTAACGGGGAAATTGCGCATAGGCACCCTCAACAACACCCTCGCCCAGTCCTAGATCGCAAGCCTCCAGTGTTGCTGCCCTCGGACCCGCCGCGGCAAACCAGTACTCTTCGCCTTCATCGATAATAAATACCGCGGCGTTGTCATCACCCAACATCTCTCGGTATTCGTCAAAAATACCCTCCTGAGCGACGGTACTGACAGCCGTCACCCCCAGCAGACTGACAAGCACCCAGCTTATTGCTTTGATCATCGACTTCACGCTCCTAAATTTTGTCACTTGACCTCTGTAGAACCCGAGCCAGTTTCACCTTTGTTATCAAGGTAGCTCACCGTGACATCATCACCTACAGCAGCACCTTCAAAACTGAACCCTAAGAAAGGATTCTGCGACACCGCCGCACCCCACTGACCACTCAGCACGACCTTACCATTATGCGTCGCGGTGACCTCTTTAATAAAATGCGCAGGGATAGCGTTACCCGAGGCATCTTTGCGCTGCCCAGTTTCCATTGGATGTCGCATTAGTGCTTTAACTTCAGTTACGCCGTCCTTCAACTGCGCTCGTATACGAATTTTACCCGCCATGATGCTTCTCCTTAACCGCCGCAGCCACCCAGGGTGACTTTCGTCTCCTTAGATGCCATATAAAGTTTTCCATCTGCTTCAACAACGCCATAAATGGAACCGGTTTGCGCCACTTTTACACGTGTTTGGATATTGCTTGCAGTCCCTTGAGGAATTTCAAACATTGCCGCTAATGGATTGGGATTCTTTTCAACCAATACAAAGATTTTTGTGGTGTTGGGGATGTTACTGATAATTGTCGCAGGGACTACTGCACCATTTTCTGCAATATCAGGCGTTTCTAAAATAATATCTGCACTCACCTGAGGGGTGCCGCCGATCTGCGCAAAGGCATGGTCAAGGCCTGTCGCGATAAACGCCGCTTCAGGGCGCGCCATGGCCGCCCAAACCTTAACAGGCAATGCTGCCGCTGCCGCCATCATAGCGCCAATGCGGAGCAGGCCTCGCCGGCTAAAGCCCGCCGATGCAAACTGTTTAATCATTGTCATTCTCCCGGTAGTTTCTCATTAGGATTTGCCCGCCAGCCATTTGGCAATAATGCGAGCAGATTCATCATCAACTTGCGCCATAGGAGGCATAGCTATACTGCCCCATACCCCGCTGCCGCCATTCTTAATTTTTCCTGCCAGATATTCAGCGGCATCACTGCGCTGTGAATATTTAGCGATGATCTCTGACAATCCTGGACCAACGAGTTTCTTGTCCATTTGGTGACAGCCGCTACAGCCGTTATCTGCTAGTAAATCGGTTGGTGGCCCGCTGACAAGCTCTACCACCGCATCCGCCGCTGAAACCGGTGCAGTTTGCAGACCTCTATACGGGCCAAACTCACGCATCTGATCCCGTAAGTTACCATGTGCATTCATTGCGTATGCAGGTAAGAACGAGGTCACCGTAGTATCGACTTGACAGTTTGTTGTGCAATCGCTGCCGACCACATCAGGCTTATCACCCACTGCCCACAAGCCATGATCACGCGTTGTACCATTGCGATTGGGCATTAATGCCTGCACATCAGCAATATTTTCGTCGCTCAAGATGAAGTCATAATCCACGATGTAACCCAAATTCAGTACATAAGCCACCAAGGCATAGACTTCGTCGGTCTTTAAAGACTTCGGGGCATTCCAAGGCATCGCACGGTTGATATAATCCCAAATCGTAGACAGGCTAGACACTTTCATTAGCGTCGTACGAATAACGGCGGGATTCATCAATGCAGCAACGCGGCCGCTTTCAATATCATCCGGTGTTATATTACCTAGCCCGATGGGGGCAAATACTTCATTTGAGTCGCCAAAATCACCATGACATACCGCACATTTATCAAGCCAAAGTGCTTCTCCCTCTTCCACAGAACCCGAGCCCGAAGGTAAACCCTTAAAATCGGGGCGAACATCGATATCCCACGCGGCAATTTCTTCGCTAGTAGCTGCGCGACCCAAGTCATTTAGTGCTGCGTTGTACTCGCCGGCGAATACGACCGGCGCCAATATCGTTATGGCAGCGGCGATAGCCCTAACCGAGTTGAACATTTTGCACCTCCCCTGAGCCCAGCACACGCCAAGTTTGGATCGCATTATTGTGATAGATGGAGCGTGTTCCACGCACAGCTTTGAGCTCGGGCTTACTAGGCTGCACATAGCCAGTGCTGTCTGTTACCCGGCTTTGAAGGAACGCTTCAGAGCCATCCCAGACCCAATCGATATTAAAACGCGTCAAGGCCTTTGGTAAGATCGGACCTTCTAAGCGCGCCTCACGCCAGCTCCGACCGCCATCTGCAGAGACCTCAACTTTTTTAACCGAACCACGACCGCTCCAGGCAAGCCCTGTCACGTTATAAAAACCTTGACGCATTAGCTGCTGGCCGCCCGAGGGGCTGGTAATAACAGACTTGGCTTCTTGAATGGCGGTGTATTGACGCAACATGCCATCGGGCATTAAATCGACGTAGTGGCTAGTCTCATCCTTACTCGCATAAGGTTGGTCACCCACTTCAATACGACGCAGCCATTTAACCCAAGAAACGCCCTGCACACCCGGTACAACTAAGCGCAGTGGATAGCCATTTTCGGGACGCAGCATTTCACCGTTCATACCGTAGGCGACGATGGCATCATCAAGTGCATTCTCAATATTAATGGTGCGTGTCATACTCGAGCCGTCAGCACCTTCAGCCAAAATGACTTGAGCATTTTTACGGTCGTAACCAGCCCGCTCAAGCAATAGCGACAAGGGCACACCCGTAAATTCAGAGCATGACAACATGCCATGCGAGTACTGCACGGTGGGCACCGCCACATTGCCCCATTCCAGTGCAGTATTCGCGCCGCACTCTAAAAAGTGAATACGCGAAACGCTCGGCATCCGCATGAGGTCGTCCAAGGTAAACACCATGGGTGTATCGACCATACCGTTGATCATAAAACGATGTCGGCGCGGATCGATATCGACCCAACCCTGATGATGACGCTCAAAATGAAGGCCGCTAGGCGTGATCATGCCAAACAAGCTCTGCAGCGGCGTAAACGCGACGCTGGCCTGATCCGTCTGCGTCAAGCCCGGGCTCTGACGACGAATAATGTTGGCTTCGTATTTTGAAGGTAAACCGTAGGGGTTTGTCGCCACCGAATTTCCGAGCATTTTAGTCCACGGTGGCAGATTGACGATATTGGTGTCGCTCTCTGAGGCCAATGCGGCGCCACTCATAGCGGCTACCGCGGTCGCAAATGCCCCGCGAATAAGACCACGACGTGTATTATCGATCCCTCGCTCATTGATATCTGCAATCAGCTCAGATTGTAGAAACGACTCTGGCGCGTCGCGGACGCACCCCAAGTTAGTCGTATTGCCGTCTGAATTCATCGACGTACCCTCAGATGGTTATTCTTGGTTTTTTTTGACACTCTATTGTTTAACGATGACGCTATATTCTTAAAAAATATATCGTTATTACAATAGTGCTAATATAGCCGAAGAGCAGCAGTCCCCGCAACTGCATACTGGAGTTCTATTGATGATCAGTAAACAACACAACCATACAGCAACACCGTTTACCACTCTATGTATCCTGCTGGCCATACTGCTCATACCCAGCCTAGGTCACGCCGAAGCCATTGGTCCTGGTGTGGCTTTTCACCTAGATACCGACACGCATATGAACAGGGCCTTGCGGCAAGTTGCACATCAGCTCAACGCGACGCCGGATATCCCCATCCACGTTATTATGATTGCCAGTGCTGTCAACGCCGTGCTGGACGGTGCCAAAGATGCCACTGGCGGTTTATACACCGCTCAGCTGGAGCAATTATTAGCGGGTGGTGTCCGGATATTTGCTTGTGAGAACACCTTAGACAGCTTTAATAAAACCCCTGATGATCTGACATTTGGTATAGAAACCGAGCGCTCCGGCATTGTTGCACTGACCGAACGTCAGCGCATGCAACACTTTGCCTATCAAAAACTATGATGAAGTTTCTACTCGCCTTTGCCGCCCTTTGGATGTTGATGGCCGCCGCCCACGCAGAAACTCAACTGCTCTACATCTTCGCCAGCGATTGTGGCGCCTGCAATAAATTTCAGCGAGAAGTGGGTGATATTTATCCTAAAACCCAAGAGAGTCGCGTATTGCCGATGGCCAAAATTGAACTTGCCCAATGGCGCGCCGGTACAAGTCAATTAAATCAATGCGATACCAAAGAGGTATTTGGCACACCTACCTTCATTCTTCTAGAGGATTGCGTTGAAACCGACCGCATCACCGGCTACGCGAATGATGAGCTATTTTGGCTGGCGTTGACGCGAATGGTAAATCACGCGCAACGAGGAGTGTCAGCCACCCCCTGACCAAAGCATTGCGTATAATACACACCATAAAATAGCCTGGCTGCCAAACTCAAAAATCCGTAACTCAAAACAACAGCGAGACTTTTGTGCACCCATCATCCGGGACAGCAATGTGGCGAGCACCGACACAGGATGGCGTTCAAAGCGCTTATAAAGTCCTTAGTGGGTGTAACGCTGTCCCTGGGCAGGCGGCTTAACCGGCCCACCCGCGAAACACTGTGCGTTAGACATCCATGTCTGTGCGACATCGCCAACCATCTCAAGCGTTGTATCAGCAATATTACGCGTTTGCGTCACTACCTGCGCAAAATCTGTTGCAGCGCCGCGCACCAAATTCTCTTCCGACGGCTCATTGAAACCCCAAACCTCCCCGCTAGGCGCTAAAAGCTCAAGATAAGGTTTAGCCTCGGGTACTGCCTCACCACGCACCTGAAAAGACCAACCAAATGTGTTTATACCGAGTATCACAATATTTCGAATGCGGTCGGTATCGACACGTTGCTTGCCCAGGACATCGTATATGGCCTGGGCATGAGACCAAGTTTCCATTTGGCGCGCAGAAATCGATGAACGAGCACTCATGCTCGGCCCTGCCCATACGCAACGCTGAGATGGATCGGCTTGCATGTAGGCCTTGGCAGTGTCTTCAAACTGCGCCCTCCAAGCAGCCACTAAATCAACACCGCTTAAGCTACTCAGGGACTCGCGTTCATACGTTTTGAGATCTTTACCCGCCAGCATGTACTCAGCTAAGGGCGCAAACTCGCGTTGAAAACCTTCTCCATCGGTTAACGACAGCAAAGCCATGTGATTCCAAAAGTACAGATGGCCGATAATGTCTTGGATAGACCAGTCTTTGAAATCGCCTTTTTGCTGCAGTGCCGTCTCATCTAAGTAGCTAATCAATGCCGCTACATCTCGACTCTCTTCTAAAAAATCCTTGGCTTGCTGCATCAACATTTCCTTATAAAATCGGCAACGAATATAGGTATCCACGCAAGTTAAGCTGCGGCCACCCTCAAGGTCAACCAAACATCGGAGTTACAGAGGCACAATGCGATGTACAATCACATATTTGTCACCAAAAGATCGGAGAAAATTTATGCGCTTACCAGTTCTGGTCGGCATGGGAGGTGTCAATGCCGCCGGCCGCACCTCTGACTTTCAAAGTTTTCGTCGAATGGTCATCGATGCACTACCAGATACCGAACAACAGCGCACGCTGACTGCTTTAGCCGTGATGATGGGGCTCGTCGTTCAGGTAGACGAAGACGGCTATCTGGAAACTGCAGACGAAGCAACTGACGCACGACTGACGGGCGCTGAAGTCACTAAGAAGTTTGGGGAGCAGGTTTTATCCGGCACACTAGTACGACGTATTGAATCCAGTTACTTCGACGTCGATGCGCTGCATTGGCAGTCTAGAGCCACACTGAGCTCAGACTCTCTCGAGTCAACCAAAGACATGTCGTTTATCATGCCGGCGAACCAGTTACCGTCGATATTGCCTGAGAACTGGACCGCAGAAGCCGTCGACGAAAAACAAGTACGCATCACTGTCACAGGTAGTTTGGAAGTCAAACTCGATAACGTCCGCGATTTTCCTGTCAAAGCCGCCGGCCAGCTGCCGACAGGTTTCGATATCAGCAAACTATACAACGCTCGCTTCCAACCCCGCGGTCTACAGATGGCACTGTTTGGCGCAACTGATGCTCTTCGATCTATGGGCATAGAATGGTCTACCGTACTGGACAACATTCAGCCAGACCAGGTCGGCGTTTATTCAAGCAGTGGTTTTGGTCAAATGGATGCAGAGGGCTATGGCGGCATGCATCAGGCACGCATGAAGGGCGACCGCGTGACCACCAAAGCACTTGCTATGGGTATCAATTCGATGCCCACTGATTTTATCAACGCCTACGTTTTGGCAAACGTCGGTATTGCCAGTAGCGCCGTCGCTGCCTGTGCAACATTCCTATCGAACCTGCGTCACGCCGTTGCAGATTTGCAAGCTGGAAAAATTCGCGTTGCGATGGTCGGCAATAGCGAAGCCCCCATTTTGCCTGAACTCATGGATGGATTCGGCACTATGGGTGCGCTAGCCACTGATGAAAATATGCAAAAAGCCTACGGCAACGAAACGGTCGACCACCGTCGTGCAAGCCGACCATTCGGCATTAACTGTGGCTTTACCATCGGCGAAGCAAGCCAATATTTTATCTTGATGGATGATGAGCTCGCGCTCACACTCGGTGCGCCCTGCCTCGGATCAGTTAGTGATGTATTTGTCGATGCCGATGGCGTCAAGAAATCGATTACAGCACCGGGACCTGGCAACTACATCACCATGGCAAAAGCCGCCGCCGCGGCTAAAGCGGTGGCGGGCGAAGATGCATTGAGAAACAAAAGTTTCGTACTTGCTCACGGTTCAAGTACTCCCCAAAATAGGGTATCGGAATCTCAAATCTTCGGCCAGGTTGCCGAGTCGTTTGACATTACTGACTGGCCCGTCATCGCAATTAAAGCCTATCTAGGACACACCATCGCACCCGCGAGTGGCGATCAGCTGGCGGCTGCCCTGGGCTGCTTCCAATACGGCATATTGCCGGGCATACAAACGATTGATGCTGTCGCGGACGATGTCCATCAGCACCGGCTAGCAATATCCATCGAGCACCAGCAGAGAAATTCTGACGACCTGGATGTCGCGATCCTTAATTCAAAGGGCTTTGGGGGTAACAATGCCTCGGCAGTCGTACTGTCACCCAAACGCACAGAGGCTATGATGCAAAAACGCTATGGCGAAGCCGCCATGGCCACATACCGTGAAAAGCGCCAGCAGCGCTTAGAAAAATCGAAGGCTTATTTTAAGCGCGCTGACGCGGGTGATTACGCCCCAATTTACCGATTCGGCGAAGGCATGATTGAGGATAGTGACATCACCATAGATACGACCAAAGTAGTGATCAAAGGTTTGACAAACGCCATCGAGCTACCTCAGCGTAATCAGTATCAGGATATGTGCGATGAATGAGCATTATACGGCGTCAAAACTTGGGGCCGTACGCACTTTCATTTATCAGTTGTGCTTAAACTCACCTCTTGGCTAGTACACTTCATTAAAGTGGTTAGCTGCTACAGTCATTTTCAAGACAGACTAAGCCTCCTCTACAATTGTCAAAATTAAATCCCCTGCGCCAATTTGAGCTCCCTGGGTCGCACTGATTTCCTCAACGCTTCCATCGACGCCAGCAAGAATTTCATGCTGCATCTTCATCGCCTCGAGTACACCCACCCGCTGTCCTTTCACAACCATATCGCCAGCCTTCACATCTATTGCTAACAACAAGCCATGCATAGGCGCTTTTACCGCACCGCCAGCAGCTTCCTCACCGCGTTCTGGCGGCAGGCGACACACATCCGTCAGTGTTAGTGTTTGCTTTGCATTCGCTAGGCGAATTGTTTCAGGTGCGGTGCTGTCGTAAACGTAATGCTCATGACGCTCATCGATGTTCAATGTAACTAGAGACTCTGCGATGTCATCAATGATTACATTATGAATGGTGCCATTAACCGATACGCAATATTCCCCAGGGCCTCGGGCGTTGAGCCGAAGCGTGTAGGCCTGCTCGCCAACTCGATACTCACGGGTAAAGGTCAGATCCCCAGTTGATGACCAGTCAAGTAATTCCTCAGACACACTTAGCGCCATTGCATCTGCTTGCGCCTGATCGAGTGCATGTTGAATCACAGCCGCCGCTGCTAATGTCTGTGTGGCGGGGGCAGTCGCGGCCATTGCATCGCCATAGTGATCGCCAATAAAAGCCGTAGTCGCCTCGCCGTCGATAAAAACCTGCTGACTGAGCACATCAATCAAAAAATCGCGATTGTTGGTAACGCCCAAAAGCGCGCTACCGCGTAATGCTTGTAACAAGCGCAACCGCGCATCTTCACGAGTTTCACCATGGGCAATGATCTTAGCCACCATCGCGTCGTAAAACGGCGACACGGCATCCCCCGACGCCACACCGCTATCTACGCGGATTCCGGGCAGGTCTGGTACATAAAATAATTCAACAGGACCGGTGCTCGGCAAGAATCCAGCCACAGGATCTTCGGCGTATAAACGCACTTCAATCGCGTGACCAAATAGTTCGATGTTTTCTTGCAACGCAGGCAGATACTCCCCACGCGCCACCCGAAGCTGCCATTCGACTAAGTCAAAACCCGTAATGGACTCAGTAACCGGATGCTCTACCTGGAGGCGCGTATTCATCTCCAGAAAATAAAAGTGCCCGTCAGAGTCCAGCAAGAATTCAACGGTTCCCGCACCCACATAATCCACCGCGCGCGCAGCTTCGACCGCCGCCTCGCCCATAGCATTACGCAGCTCTGGTGTCATAATTGGACAGGGTGCTTCTTCTACTACCTTTTGATGTCGCCGCTGGATAGAACAATCACGCTCACCTAAATGCACAACGTTGCCGTGGGTATCAGCAAATATCTGTACCTCTACATGGCGCGGACGCTGAATGGCTTTTTCGATAATAAGCTCACTAGCGCCAAAAGCATTTTGCGCTTCAGATTGCGCCAAGCCGATCGCCGAGACTAGATCCTCGCTATGGTGCACCAAACGCATACCACGGCCACCCCCTCCCGCCGCAGCCTTCACCATCACAGGCATACCAATGGCATTGGCCTCGCGCGTCAACGTCTCAAGCGACTGATCATCGTCTTGATAGCCCGGCACACAGGGCACGCCTGCAGCTAACATAGCGCGCTTAGCGCGCGCCTTATCGCCCATGATATCAATGGCGGCATTAGGCGGGCCAACGAATATAATTCCGGCGTTGGCACAGGCCTCTGAAAAAGCTGCATTTTCTGAAAGGAAGCCATAACCTGGATGCACCGCATCAGCACCCATTTGACGGGCTGCGTTGAGGACTTTATCGGCGCACAAATAAGATTCACCAACGGCTGACCCGCCAATATGAATCGCCATATCTGCTTCGCGCACATGCATCGCATTCGCGTCTGCATCAGCGTAAACCGCCACCGTTCGTATACCCATGGCCTTGGCGGTACGCATAACTCGGACCGCAATTTCACCACGGTTGGCAATCAATAAAGTTGTAATCGACGACATACTCATTGCTCCAATGACCATTGTGGTTTACGCTTTTCCATAAATGAGGCCACCCCTTCTTGACCCTCGGGTCCACGCAAACAATCTGTAAAATTCTCGCCCGCAAGCCGCGGAATATCAGCGCTATCGGTCAGTGGTATTTGTGCCAGTAGCTGTTTAGTTGCGGCGACCGCGCCGGGTGCACAACGCAACACATCGGCTCTAATACTCTGCTCAATGGCTTCAATATCAGCACAATCCGCGCCAACGAAATCGAGCAGGCCGTTGCTAAAAGCTGAATCACCATCGAGTCGGGCACCAGTAAGCATCAACCGCCGACCCGTTGCGACACCCGCCTTACGCAATACATAGCGCGCAATTTGAGCCGGCGAAATACCAATAGTGGTTTCGGTAAAAGCGAACTTCGCGTTGCGTTCGCCAATGGCCACGTCACAGCAACAGGCCATACCGAGACCGCCGGCCATGGCCGCACCTTCGATCAATGCGACGGTCACTTGCGGCAATGTATCCAAAGCAACAAACAGATCAGCAATTGAGGCGCTCATTGCGATCACCTCTTCACGCTCGGCATGGGCCATTTTCTGAAAATTCTCCAAGTCGCCACCGGCGCAAAAAAAGCCACCACGACCGCGCAACGTGAGCCCGCGAATACCGCGTTGATCACGAATGGCCACACAGACAGCCAAGAGCTCCGTTATCACTGCAGCAGTAATGGGATTGCGCCGTGACGGTTGATTGAACCAAACTGTCAGCCAACCTTGGTGTAACTCAAGATCAAGTACTTCAGTAGTGGGTAAAGTCATCATCTAGTTTACATCCTTGCTACAGCGAAGCTATTAGGACGGAGCTCTCGAAGGCGCGCTTCCAACACGGTCTCAAGACAAAAGGCGAGTACCTTACGCGTATCTCGGGGGTCAATGATTCCGTGATCAAGTACTTGCCCCGAGGTATAAAAGGCATCTTCTTGACGATCGAAAACTGCACGGATTTTCGTCTCTTGCGCCTCTAGTTGCTCTGCCGACACTTCAGCGCCTTTGCGAGCAGCCTGCGTTTGTAGAACGTGTGACATCGTCTTAGCCGCAGACTGACCTGCCATCACACCGGTGCGAGCATTGGGCCACGCAAACAGGAAATCAGGTTCATAGGACCAGCCGCACATACCGTAGTTGCCCGCACCAAAACTGGCACCCACGTAAAGTGAAATTTTGGGAATACGTGCGGTGCTCACAGCTTGAATCATCTTTGAGCCATGCTTGATCATGCCCGCCTGCTCATATTCGGTACCCACCATGTAACCAGTGGTGTTATTGAGGAAGATAAGGGGAATATCCGCTTGATCGCAGAGCTGTATAAACTGGGCTGCCTTGGTCGCGCCATTGGGATCAATTGGCCCATTGTTACCAATAAAAGCGCAGGCAATACCAGTAATACTTGCGTGACAACAAACCGTAGATAAACCGTAACGCGACTTAAATTCTTCAATGGCAGAATCATCGACTATACGCGCTAAAAGCTCACGTACATCATAGGGTACCTTGGGGTCAGTGGGTACGGCACCAGCGAGCTCTTCAGCCGCATAATGCGGTGGCTTGTAGGGTTGTCGTGGTATCGACTGGCCGCGCTTATTCCAATCGAGTCTGTGGAGAACTTCGCGGGCTTTTTGTAATGCGTGAGCGTCGTTTTCGACTAGATACTCAACAACACCCGACACGCTCGCATGCATTTCTGTGCCACCCAACTCGCGCTCATTCGCTTCTTCGCCAGTAGCTGCCTTAACGAGTGCTGCGCCAGCCAGCGCCGCTAGACCATTCTCTTTAACGCCTATTACATAATCGGACATGCCCGGCATATAGGCGCCGCCAGCAGTAGAGGCCCCGTGAAGGACCGTCATTGTTGGAATACCCATGGCCGACAACAAGGCGAGATTGCGAAACACAGCGCCAAAATTCGACCACAGTGACACCTCGTAATTGAGTAGGTTTGCGCCGGCGCTTTCCACCAAGTGAATCAGTGGTAGGCGTTGACGTTTGCAAATCGACTGAAGAGATAGCCCGACATCCACCGTCTTCGCAGTTGCAGAACCTGCCGCAATGCCAGAATCATCAGCCCAAATCATACAGCGCACACCCTGTACAAACCCGATGCCGACAATTAGGGATCCACCAGGGATACTGGTGTCGGGATTTTTATCATCCACCATATAGTTAGCCATACTGTGCAGGCGTAAAAAGGGCATGCCAGGATCAAGCAACCGCTGGACACGCTCATGGGGTGGGATTTGACCGCGTTTTTCGAAAGTCGCCATGCGCTTGTTTGACAAAGTCACTGCGCGCTGCTCGAGCTCGCGTAAATGCGCCACGTAATCGAGCATACTTTCGCGATTGGCCATGTAAGTAGAAGACCCAATCTGGATCTGCGAAACCAATGATGTCATATCAATCTCCGAGCAAAGCACGCGGTATCAATACCGTCGCGTCGAGTAGGACCTGACCATAGCATTTCGCTTGGGGGTCATTGCGCAAGCTGGCGACACCGCCGCCACCTAAGCTGTTGTGCAACACAAAATTTAGCGCCGATAGCCCAGGCAGATAAAAACGATCGATCTCTGCCGAAGTCATAAAGTGTGCAAATCGTTGGGCTACAACCTCGCGCGTTAAACTTGCGGCAATCCAAGGTATGAACGCCGGCTCTCTCGCCATGACACCGATATTTGCTTTGTCGCCTTTATCTCCCGAACGCACCCAAGCTAGGCGCTGCAGAGGGACGGCAATGCAATCCTGCACTGAGACCGATTCCGGCTCCGGTGGCGATAGTCGCGACGCGTTGTCAGAAACTTTGATCGATGACGAGCCATCCTGCCAATCTGAGATGCCTTGCTTCGTAATTACCTGCACCGTAACAGCGCGTTTCGTTAATGTGGATGAAAACAAACGAATCACTGGCGACGGCTTTGGTCGCGTACCGGCAAAACCACAAAATCCTGGCGGTGCGCCTAATGCAGCACCCCAAAATTCCTTGAGCAAGAGTGCGACCGCGCGTTTATCCTGATGACGACAGGCAAGTTTGAACGCGACTTCCCTAGTCGCCGGTGAGGACAAACTAGCCAGTTGGGGCATCGCAGCGATGGAGTAATCACCGTAATGACTCTCATCTCCAATCACTTCAAAGAGCAATTCGTCAAAGTCTTGCGCCCCTAAAGCCCAAAGTTTCTTCTGGGCACGGGCGATAACCTCATTGGCATACAAGCGCGCTTTCTGCGCAGCATGCTGACCGACATAAAACGCCACGACGCCGGCACGCCAACCATCGGCCCAAGTGACACTAACCTTGTAATCGTCAGGCACGCCCGTCCCACGGGCACCGGAGACAACAACGCTATCGGGCCCATTTTGGACTAAGCTGACATGGCTAAAGTCGCAGATGACATCGGGTAATATATAGGCGCACGGATCACCGATTTCATACAGCAATTGCTCACCCACAGTGCCGATAGTCACACAGCCACCGGTATCTGCTGGTTTGGAAATTTCAGCCATGCCCGCATTATCAATCGTCGCAATGGGGTAGCCAACCACCGCCAAGGAATCTGCCACGTCCTCCCAGTCCGTATAATTCCCCCCGGTCAATTGCGGGCCACACTCGAGCAAGTGGCCCACTAATGAGCCAGCAGCAAGTTTATCTAAATCTTCGGGCTGCCAATTAAAAGCGTGAATGCAAGCACCTAAAGTGACGGCGCTATCGACACAGCGCCCCGTAATCACAATATCTGCGCCACTTCTCAATGCCTCTGCGATCGGGAAAGCACCAAGATACGCATTGGCACTCGCTATCGCTTTCAGCGGGGGCCGCGATTCGCCAGTAAACATTTCCGTAACATCTTCGGGCAGCACGCTCTCTAGAGCGCTCATGAGATCATCACCGACGACCACTGCCACCGACAGATCGACACCGGCGTCGTCAATCAAACGCTGAATAGCTGCTGCACAGGCCTGAGGGTTGACTCCACCGGCATTGCTGATCAGCTTGATACCTGAACTGGCAATGGCCTCTAGGTGGGGACGCACAACTGTCGAGACAAAATCAACTGCATATCCCTGTCCGGGATCAGCCGCCTTGGCGCGCGCCAATATAGACATAGTCACTTCGGCGAGATAGTCGAATACGATGTAGTCAAGGCCTCCATCTGCCAGGAACTGCGGCAATGCCAGATCGGATTCGCCCCAATACCCTGTGGCACCGCCAATGCGAATCGATTTGGGACCGGGAATATTTAGCATAAAAGTCTCGGTAATGGATTTATCAATAAATGCAGCTTATGATGCTTACTCATTATTAATGAGTCAACCTCATTTTAGGAGAAATAATAGAGATGAGTCGCAGCACCCAGCGCCAAAAAATCGAAGCTCGCGAGGCCTGCATTCTTGCTGCAGCAGGGCAAGTATTCAGTGAAGCCGGCTTTGAAGGTGCACGCATGGCGGATATTGCTCGCCGCGCAGAAATTGCTGAAGGAACCCTGTATTTATATTACAAAAACAAACAAGATTTGCTTGATGCGGTAGTGGCTAAATTTTGGGGCGATCTCACCGTCGGTGCTGAAAATGCTATCGATGTCACACGGCCCTCACTGGTTCAATTATCCGCATTAGCCAAATACCATCTGCAAGCGATCATCGACGATTTTGCAATCGTAGGCCTCACCTACCGGGGCACTAACAACGAAGCAGGACAACGACGCGATCAAATCAGACATTATGTGCGGGTATTTGACCAAATATTGCTCAGAGGCATTGATCGTGGGGAGGTCCGCTCCGATATTGTTATCTGGCAAGCGCGAGATATCTTTTACGGCACATTAGAGTTTTCAGCTCGTACTTTAGTGCTGCGCGACGCGGGCTTTGATCAGCGTGTTGTGACCAATTTGATCGATTTGATGCACGCGAGCTATTGGAAGCTAGAACAATATAATAATGAGCCAACATCTTTAGACGACGTCTTCGCTCGGTTAACGCGTATCGAAACAAAACTGAAATCACGCCGCTAATGCGGCGCTTTACTCATGCAGCGCGCAGATAGCGCCCTAGCGGGCGACTGCCAAACGACTCTGTATATTCCGTACCTGTCCAAACCCGCTCCCCAGCAACCCAAACACCCAAGACAATACCGGCCGGGCGATTAACCATCTGCTCATGCTCAAAGATTTCTCGATACTCCAGCTTGCGCGTGTCATCGGTATGCCAATCATGCAGCTGCGCGGGGTCAAGCAACACCATGTCAGCTTTGGCGCCAATATCTAAGGTGCCCGCATCTAAACCAAAAAACGCAGCGGGTTCAGCAGTGAGTCGGCGTATCATCTTCGCCACAGTCGCTTCATCGCGCTGTTGAGCCCATTTTAAGGACATTAAGTTGCAATCGAAAAATGCCATATTGGTGATGTGCGCACCGGAGTCGTTGAATCCTGGCAGCGTCGTTTCATCGAGCAAATAACTGAGTGTATTGGTGTTACCTACATTGCCGACATCAGCCCAGAACCTAAAGTCCTTGTCGAAGCTACGCATCAGATACAGCATAAAGTCTGCCTCATCTTTAACGACTAAGTCGCTCTGCTCAAAAGCCGCTCGCTCTGCCTCACTACGCACAATACTGGATTGGCCGCCTTGATACGCCTGCATAATCGACATGACATGCGCCAAAGTCTCACCCACCCACGCGTCTACAGGTGCGCGATCAAAAGTCATTTTCGAGAGCTCACGAATAACTAAATTATCGGGTAAACCTCGGGCCGCCTTCCAAGAAGCAAGGTCATCGCCAGTGCGGCCATGAAGCCAATCTCGACGAAAATCGGCGATCCAAACGGGATCCTTGAGCAACGCAAGTCGACCAGCACGATCATCATATTCTTTCGCAATCAACTGTGCAGTGGATTGCAATTCTTCAAACAGTGGACTGACGATACCATCGGACCAAATTCTAAAGTTAGTGCCCAACGCCTGAAAGTGGATATTGCCTTTAAACAGCCGTGAGTTAAGCAACTTCGCATAGGACATCAGCACCTTGGTCGCTCGAGGAGCCAACGTCAGCTCAATCGCAGACAAAGCTGACGTTTTCAAAGTCTTACCAAACAGGCGCCCGCTGGTAAGTAAAAAATAACCCAATGCTTTTAACCGGTTTTCAATAATGGGGGTGGTTTGCCAGACCCGATCATATTTACGCACCACTTTTAACAGGCGGCGCAGTTCTCGAAAGCT
>CAWUVW010000046.1:0-6308 GCA_963926105.1 uncultured Luminiphilus sp.
TCCGGTTGTGCGTAGAGCGCCAAAAGTGGGCCGGAATGACCCCTGCCCATGTGGCAGTGGCAAGAAGTTCAAGCAATGTCATGGCAAGTTGAACTGAAAATCAGCGCAAACTAACGAGAGAAAACAGAGCATGAAGATCGACGGTGTTCGGTTAGGTGTGGCACAGGCAGGTATTAAAAAACCAGCGTTTGATGACCTGACATTAATTGAATTGGCAGCAGGTACTGTTACCGTTGGCGTGTTTACGCAAAATGCATTTTGCGCAGCGCCGGTGATGCTGGCCAAGTCGCACCTACAAGCCAGCCATAATCGTCCGGCTTATTGGCTGGTCAATACCGGCAATGCTAATGCGGGTACGGGTGAGAAGGGCATGCAGGCAGCGCGGGCTAGCTGTCATACAGTGGCAGCCACGGCAGGTGTCGCCATAGACACCGTGATGCCTTTTTCGACCGGTGTGATTGGTGAATTACTGCCAGTATCGAAGATTCAAGCGGCAATACCCGCAGCATTTGACGCGTTGCATGCTGATGGCTGGCAACGTGCATCGGTGGCAATTTTGACCACAGACACCAAACCCAAGTTAGTCTCGCGGCAATTTGATATCGACGGTGCACGGGTGAGAATTACCGGTATGGCCAAGGGCGCAGGTATGTTGTGCCCCAATATGGCAACCATGTTGGCGTTTATTGCGACCGATGCCTGCATACACCAATCGGTGCTCAATAAGGCCTTTCGTTATGCGGTTGATGCCAGTTTTAACCGCATCACTGTAGACGGCGATACGTCGACCAACGACGCTGCAGTCATTGCTGCAACGGGCCAAGGACCGGTAATCATTAGCGACGAAACTTTACTTTCCTACCAGCAGTTCCAGGATCAACTTACCGAATTATGTATTGACTTGGCACAGGGCCTTGTTCGTGACGGTGAGGGTGCGACTAAGTTTGTGACTGTAGATGTGCAAGGTGGGATGACTACACAGGAGAGTGATGCGGTCGCTTATACCATCGCCCATTCGCCGCTCGTCAAAACCGCGCTGTTTGCCGGAGATCCGAATTGGGGCCGATTACTCGCGGCGATTGGCCGTGCTGGGCTTGCGGGTTTAGTCGTTGAGGATATTTCGGTATTTATTAACAACGTTTTGATTGCCGAGCGGGGTGCCCGTGCGGACAGCTATTCCGAAGAGCAGGGCGCCGACGCTATGGCAGGTGAGGATATTATTATTCGCGTCGAACTCAATCGCGGTGGAGCAAACACTACACTCTGGACTTCTGATCTATCTTACGAATATGTACGCATCAACGCAGAATACCGGACTTAAATCGTGACTAAAGAAGACTTAACTTACCCTTCAGACAGTGCATGGGGACAGGCGGAACCCATTGCGCAGCGACAGCAGGTCCGAGTGGCGGTCGGTGTGCTGATAGACACTGCAGAGCGAGTTTTAATCGCTCAGCGCACTGCGGCAGCTCATCAGGGAGGGCTTTGGGAATTCCCTGGCGGCAAGGTCGAGCTGGGTGAAACAACGCCGATTGCGTTAGCCCGAGAGCTGACGGAAGAATTAGGGATTACTGTTATGGAAAGTGAGCAATTGATGACCGTGAGTCACGATTATGGTGACAAACAGGTACTGCTCGATGTTTATCAGGTAACTCAATGGGTGGGCGAGCCGCACGGGCTCGAGGGCCAACCGCTCGCTTGGGTAAAGCCGGCTCAGTTGGCTGACTATAATTTTCCCGCGGGTAATCAAAGTATCGTCGCGCACCTGTCTCTAGGGCAAGATGCTAAATGTTAATGCCGTCAGCGGCTTTGTAAGCTCAGCGTTTCTATTTAGCGTGTAATCGTTTGACTAACTCGTGCATCGGCTAGCATTAATAACTCATGGTGTAGTGTGTCGGCAGCATTGTGAAGGGCTGCAAGCGTGCCGCTGTTATCAATCACTCGATCAGCTTTTGCCAAACGATCTGATCGGTTTAACTGAGCGGCCATGATGTGTTTGACCAAGGCTGCATTGTTGTTATCTCGCGCCATTGTGCGTTCAAGTTGCACTGCCTCTGGCACATCCACGACCACCACAAACTCGGCAAATTGGTTTTGCCCAGCCTCCAGCAGCAACGGTGAGCTCAGTACCACATAGGGTGAGCTGGCGACTGACAGTTGCCGTGCAATTTCGTCGCGGATGCGCCGATGGGTAATATCTTCCAGGTCAAGTCGTGCGGAGGGGTCCTCGAAGACAATTTTGCGTAATGCCGCGCGGTCCAAGTTGCCGTCGGTCTGTAAGAGGGCATCGCCAAAACGTGCTGCGATCTCTGCAAGTGCCGGTTGACCCGGCTCGACGACGATACGGGCTGCAAGGTCTGCATCGACTATCGCAATACCGTGGCTTTTAAGTCGATCTGTGAGCGCTGACTT
The DNA here is from genome assembly GCA_963926105.1 of uncultured Luminiphilus sp. Classification (GTDB taxonomy): domain Bacteria; phylum Pseudomonadota; class Gammaproteobacteria; order Pseudomonadales; family Halieaceae; genus Luminiphilus. Next base: position 2,413 of record CAWUVW010000046.1, read on the forward strand.
ACCACTACCAATCCCGCCTGTAATGCCAACCCGTAGGCCCATCACATACCGACTATATTAAAATATTGGCTGATGAGTGTGTCGCCAAAAAATAGACATAGCAGACCGGCACCAGCCAAATACGGACCAAAAGGCATGTGCACTTCACGGCCTTGGCGCCCGGCGACAATCAAGATAATACCGATTAACGCGCCGACAAACGAAGACAATAGAATAATGAGTGGTAGTGCTTGCCAGCCAAACCAAGCGCCTAGTGCCGCGAGTAGTTTGAAGTCGCCATAACCCATACCTTCCTTACCGCTCAGCAATTTAAAACCCCAGTACACACTCCACAGGGTCAGGTAGCCCGCCACCGCGCCGACCACGGCTGATGTGATGTCAGTGAAAAGATCGTTTAAATTAAAGAGTAAACCGAGCCACAGTAGTGGCAGGGTAATACTGTCGGGCAGTAGCTGAGTATCGATATCGATCCACGTGAGTGCAATGAGGCACCAGATCATGATGAGCGCACCGACAATTTCCATACTTTCGAAGCCAAAATGGGTGCCTGCTGCGAGAGAGAGCGCGCCGGTGATCAGTTCAATGGCTGGGTAACGGAGTGAAATGGCAGCCCGACAGCTCGCACATCGGCCACGGAGCAAGATGAAGCTCAATACCGGAATGTTTTGCCAGGCGCGAATCGGCGCACTGCAGTGTGGGCAGTGGGAATTGGGGAGTGCAAGGGAAATTGCTGTCTCTTTAGTGAGTGGTTGTTCGAGAAATTCACGGCATTCTCGGCGCCAGGCATGGGCCATCATGATTGGTAAGCGATAGATAACAACGTTCAAAAGACTACCTATCAGGAGCCCAATCAGGGCCACTATGGACAACAAGAAGGCGGGTTGTTCCAGCAGTTCGGGCATAAAGCCTCCTTTAAACGTTTGCCGACATCGGCCGACAGAATCTTTACAAAGACTTTTTTTATGGCATACCGCAAGGACAAGCGCCTGTCATCCGTATTAAGTGCCGTTAAATAGCCGACCCAAGCATAAATATAGGCATATACATGGCGATCATTAAACCGCCGACCAATACGCCTAGTATCGACATGATCACAGGCTCTATCAAGGTGCTCAGGTTATCTACCGCGTTATCTACATTGGCTTCATATTGATCGGCTACTTTGCCGAGCATGTCGTCAAGTGCGCCTGACTCTTCACCAATCGAGACCATCTGGAGCAACAAGGACGGGAAAAGGCCCGTAGATTTAATCGCGTGATACAACGAAGTGCCTGAGGTGACGTCGTCGCGAATTCGGCGAATTGCGGTAGCAAATATTGCATTACCGGCCGCACCTGCGGTGGAATCTAACGCTTCAACTAATGGCACGCCGGCTGCGAAGGTTGTCGATAAGGTACGCGAAAACCGCGCAATAACGGCATCGTGGACAATGGTACCAACCACAGGCAGGCGCAGTGAAATGGCGTCAACACGACCCGAGAAAGCTTTGGATCTGCGCCGGGCCTGCCCAAAGCCCCAGCCAAACGCCACTAATATCGCAAGAATGATCATCCACCACTCTTGCGTGAAATCTGAAATATCCAGTACAAATAGTGTGAAGCTCGGGAGGTCGGAGCCAAAGGCCTGGAAGGTTTCGGCAAATTGCGGGACGACTTTCACCAGCAAAATACCCGTCACAATAAGGGCCACGACTACCACAGCGATGGGGTAGGTCAGCGCTTTTTTGATCTTTGCTTTCAGTATCTCGGTCTTTTCTTTATACGTAGCCACGCGGTCTAGCATTATTTCCAATGTGCCTGAGTCTTCGCCTGATGACACCAGGCTACAAAACAATTCGTCAAAGTACTTTGGGTGCTTTGATAGGGACAAGGCAATGCCGCCCCCACTAGCCACTTCGTTTTTAATCTCGATGACCAGCTCGCGCATACTTTGGTTATCTAAACCCTCTGCGACAATATCGAAGCTTTGCACCAGTGGTACGCCAGCCTTCATCATGGTGGCCATCTGGCGTGAAAATATCGCAATATCGACGGGCTTTATGCTCTTGCCACCGAGGGAAAATAAAGGTTTCGTTTTTTTCTTGACCGACTTGGCTTTGATTCCCTGCTTGCGTAGCTGAGCTCGGGCAATAGCGGCGCTTTGGGCGGTAACCTCGCCCTGGCTTTTGCGACCCTTTTTGTCACTCCCGGTCCAAACAAATGTGTAATTGCTAGTGGCCATACCGTCCTTGGCTCCTGTTAACGCGTCATGAGGCTGCTGCCAAAAGACTAGTCGGTGGTGATGCGGCTGACCTCGGCGAGGCCAATTAAACCCTGCGCGGCTCTTTCTAAAGCGGCGGTACGTAAGTTTGGAAAGCCTTCGGCACGCGCAGCTTTGTCTATATCTATTGAGTTTGCGCCATTCATAATTTGGCTGGCAATTGTTTTTGTGATTTTAACAACTTCGTAGATGCCGAGACGACCTTTGTAACCATCTTTGCATTGTTGGCAGCCTACGGGTCTACGCAAGTTTGCGTTTTCCAGCATGGCGTCAGTAAACCCCAGTTCAATCAGCGCATGATTGGGTACGTCGGTCTCGGGTTGCGAGCACTGTTTGCACAGGCGACGCGCCAAACGTTGGGCAATAATGAGCGATACTGAGGCGGCAATATTAAATGCAGGTATGCCCATATTCAGCATACGACTGATAGTTTCTGAGGCGCTGTTAGTGTGGAGGGTCGACAAGACTAAGTGTCCGGTTTGTGCCGCTTTAATTGCGATTTCAGCGGTTTCCAAGTCGCGAATCTCACCCACCATGATCACATCGGGATCCTGGCGTAAGAAGGCCCGCAGCGCATCGGCAAAGTTAAGGCCGACCTTGGGGTTGACCAGTACTTGGTTAATACCTTGCATATTAATTTCGACCGGATCTTCGGCGGTTGAAATGTTGCGTTCGGCTACATTTAAAATATTGAGCCCCGTGTAAAGCGACACAGTTTTACCCGAGCCGGTCGGACCGGTGACCAAAATCATGCCTTGGGGTCGGCTTAGCGCCTCCAGGAACAACGCTTTTTGTGCTTCTTCGTAACCGAGTGCATCAATACCCATTTTCGCTGAGGACGGGTCTAGAATACGCAGTACAATTTTCTCGCCGAACATGGTCGGCAAAGTGTTTACACGAAAGTCGATGGTCCGCGTCTTAGACAGTCTCATTTGGATGCGGCCATCTTGCGGTACGCGTCGTTCTGAAATATCCATTTGCGACATCACTTTTAAGCGTGCGGCTAATCGGGGTGCTAAATTGCGCGGCGGACTAACAACCTCGCGGAGCATACCATCAGTGCGAAAGCGGACGCGGTAATTTTTTTCATAGGGCTCAAAGTGGATATCTGAAGCCCCTTGCTTGATCGCATCGAGCAGTACTTTGTTAACAAAGCGTACGATGGGCGTGTCATCAACCGCATTGGCAGCATCTTCCGCACTGGCTAGATCAGGTGCCTCACCGATCTCGATGTCGTATTCGCCATCTTCACCTAACTCGCCCATGCCGGTTTCGAGGGAGTCTTGCTCATCGAGGATTTCGGTGAGCATACGGCTGAGAGATTGCTCATCGACCAACACCGCATCGGTACTGATGCCGGTGGCAAATTTCATCTCATCCAGTGCGGCGAGATTAGTCGGATCAGAAACGGCGATGAATAAACGATTACCGCGGCGAAATAGAGGTAGTGCGTGGTGTTTGGCTATCAGCACCGGGTCGACCAATTTGTCCGGGAGCAGTTCACGATTCATCGCCGACAAATCAAACAGCGGTACGCCAAATTCTCTGGACGCTATTTCGGCCAGTTCGTGGCTGTCGACATTTAGCGACCCGACTAGATAGCGGATGAGCGAGATCTTTAGCTTACCGGCTTCGAT
>CAWUVW010000047.1:0-14942 GCA_963926105.1 uncultured Luminiphilus sp.
CGGGGGTCGATGAAGTGGGCCGTGGCCCACTCGCCGGCGACGTTGTCGCCGCGGCGGTAATTTTGGGCGCGGATGTGCCAGAGGGGATCACAGATTCTAAGAAATTGAGTGCACGCAAGCGGGTCAGCTTAGCCGCAGAGATCAAGGAAACCGCGCTAGCGTGGTGTATTGGGCGAGCGAGTGTTGCAGAAATTGATGACCTGAATATTTTGCAAGCGTCTATGTTGGCTATGAAACGCGCTGTGGAGGGTTTGTCGATACAGCCGCAGTGGGTATTGGTCGATGGCAATCGCCTGCCTCGCTGGCAGTATCAGGCTCGTGCAGTCATTGGTGGCGACGCGATAGAGCCGGCTATTGGTGCCGCGTCGATTATCGCTAAAGTACAGCGCGATGCAGAGTTGGTCGCTCTGGACGCACAATATCCAGGCTATGGCTTTGCGCAGCATAAAGGCTATCCTACTAAGGCGCATTTGTTGGCGCTACAAGAACTTGGTGTGACGCCGGTTCACCGTCGTAGTTTTGGCCCGGTGGCACGCCGGCTGACTGACAACTAAGTCCGTTAGCCCTGTTTTAAACTTTGGATATATGAAAGGTATCAATGACTGAATTTGTTCATCTGCGTGTGCACACTGAGTTCTCGCTGGTCGATGGACTGGTGAGAATTCCTGCGCTGATGAAAAGTTGTCTCGAGTTGGGTATGCCCGCGGTGGGGGTTACAGACCTCACTAACTTCTACGGCCTGATCAAAGCCTACAAGGCGGCTGCAAATAACGGTATCAAACTTATCGTAGGTGCGGATTTTTGGTTAGACGATCCCTTGGATGCTGGGCGTAGTCATAGCATTTGCTTATTAGCGCAAGACGAAGCGGGCTACCGCAACCTCACTTTGTTGATTTCTCTCGCTTGGCGGGAGGGGCAGCAACTTGGGCAAGCTCGCATCCGGCGTGAATGGATTGTCGAGCATGCGAAGGGCCTTATTGCTCTGTCAGGCGGCCGACTTGGGCCGATAGGGCAGACCTTGCTACAGGATCGAATGGACGAGGCCGCCGAGCAACTAAAAGCATGGATGGAAATTTTCCCAGATCGTTTCTATCTCGAATTACAGCGAACGGGGCGTGAACATGAAGAAGATTATCTACACGCGGCCGTAGCGTTAGCTGCAACCTGTAATTGCCCTGTTGTTGCCACTAATGATGTGCGCTTTTTGAGTGCCGACGAATTCGAGGCCCATGAGGCTCGAGTGTGCATTGGTGAAGGCAGGACCCTCGATGATCCGCGTCGGCATCGCAAACATTCCAATCAACAATATTTGCGCAGTCAGGAAGAGATGGTTGAGCTTTTTGCCGACATTCCTGAGGCGTTAGCGAATACGATAGAAATCGCGCGTCGATGTTCGGTAACTATTCCTTTGGGCACACCTTGTCTGCCGGACTTCCCGGTACCTGAGGGCATGACCATCGAGGATTTCTTGGCCAAAGTTTCCCATGAGGGGCTTGCACAGCGTTTGGTGGCACTTGGGAATCCTGAGTCTAAACCCTATTTAGAGCGTTTGAACTTTGAATTAAATGTGATCAACCAAATGGGCTTTCCCGGCTATTTTTTGGTGGTTATGGACTTTATTCGCTGGGCAAAGGCACAAGGTATTGCCGTCGGCCCAGGGCGTGGCTCGGGTGCCGGATCGCTGGTCGCTTATGCTTTAGAAATTACCGATATAGATCCGCTTGAATACGATCTGCTATTTGAGCGCTTTTTGAATCCCCAGCGGGTATCGATGCCCGACTTCGACGTCGATTTTTGTATGGAACGACGCGATGAGGTCATTGACTACGTGGCGGACTTGTATGGCCGCGAGTCGGTATCGCAGATCATTACCTTCGGTACGATGGCGGCAAAAGCCGTAGTGCGCGATGTGGCGCGGGTTCAAGACAAACCTTATGGATTAGCCGACAAAATGTCTAAGCTCATTCCTTTTGAAGTGGGTATGACGTTAGAGAAAGCGCTCGTACAGGAAGAGGCCTTGGTCGACTTGCTGCGTGAGGATGGTGCCGCGCAGGAAATTTGGGACATGGCGGTACAGCTCGAAGGTCTTACCCGTAATGTGGGTAAGCACGCAGGTGGTGTCGTGATCGCCCCCTCCAAGCTCACTGACTTTTCCCCATTATATTGTGACGACGCCGGTGGTGGCCTGGTGACACAGTATGACAAAAATGATGTCGAAGACGCCGGCTTGGTGAAATTTGACTTTTTAGGGCTGCGCACTCTGACCATCATTGATTGGGCGGTCGACATGATTAACGTGGCCCGCGCAGAAGCGGGCGAGCAGCCCCTCGACATCATCAAGTTACCCCTCGATGATCAGTCGGTATTTAAGCTGCTACAGGAGGCGGAAACGACAGCGGTATTTCAGCTGGAAAGTCGCGGTATGAAGGAGTTGATTAGGCGTCTGCGACCCGACTGTTTCGAAGATATTATTGCATTGGTCGCGCTGTTTCGACCGGGTCCGTTGCAATCGGGCATGGTTGATAACTTCATCGATCGCAAACATCGTCGTGAGCCGGTGTCATATCCCGATAAAGATTATCAACACGTATCGCTTCAACCTATTCTGGAACCCACCTACGGCATTATTTTGTATCAGGAACAGGTGATGCAGATTGCGCAAGAATTGGCGGGTTATACCTTGGGGGGTGCAGATTTACTCCGTCGCGCTATGGGTAAGAAGAAACCTGAGGAAATGGCTAAGCAAAGGTCGGTATTCGCAGATGGTGCAAGAGAAAAAGGGATTGATCCCGACTTGGCGATGCGGATTTTCGATCTGGTTGAGAAATTTGCAGGCTATGGTTTTAACAAATCGCACTCTGCTGCTTACGCGCTTATTTCTTATCAAACGGCATGGCTGAAGCGCCACTACCCCGCGCAATTTATGGCCGCGGTGATGAGTTCGGAAATGGACAATACCGACAAACTCATCACGTTACGAGATGAATGCAAGCATATGCATCTCACGGTCCGGCCGCCGGATGTGAACGAGGGTGCTTACGCGTTTACCGTGAGTGAGGCAGGGGAAATCATTTATGGCTTGGGTGCGATCAAAGGTTTGGGCGAAGGGCCGATAGGAAACATTCTGGCGGCGCGCGAGATGCATGATTTTGGCGGGCTGTTCGATTTTTGTGCGCGCACTGATCCGCGTAAAGTTAATCGTCGAGCGGCTGAAGCTTTGATTAAAAGTGGCGCAGCCGATAGTTTCGGGGCAGAGCGCTGGATCTTAATGGCCGCACTCGATGACGCATTAAAGGCAGCAGAGCAGTCTGCGGCGAATGCCGATGCGGGCATGACCGATTTATTTGGTGAAGTGGTACCGAGCGCGAGTGAGGGTGATCCTTATATGGATCACCGCAAAACGCGACCCTGGACCTTCAAAGAGTTACTTAATGCTGAAAAAGAGAGTATCGGCAACTTCCTGAGTGGCCACCCGATGGAAGAGTACGAAGATGAGGTACGAAAGTTTGCGCCTCGACGTATTCGGGACCTCCAAGCCGATGCGAGTACCGTAGTGGCGGGTCTGATTGTCGCGGTACGGACGATCAAAACCCAGCGTGGAGTCATGGCAGTACTCAGTTTGGATGATGGCTCTGGCCAAATTGAATCGACGGTCTACGCAGAGATTTTCAGTGAAAATCGTGACTTATTGGTTAAAGATAATATGGTCTTGATCGAGGGTCGCCTCCAGCCCGACGACTTCAGTGGCGGTTTGACGCTTCGCGCACGAGAAGTACGCTCACTGGAACAGGCGCGTGAAGCCAGGATTAAAGAAATGTTGGTAACAATTGAGCAAGACCAATTGGACAGCAACTTAAGGAAGTTGCTAAGGCAAGCGATTGAGCGAGCACGTGGGGGTAATTGCCCTGTGTTGATTGAATATCGACAAAACTCAGGCTGTGCGCGTGTACAGCTTGGTGATGACTGGTGCGTTAATCCCACGGATGAATTACTTGATGTCTTACGTGGTATGGTCGGGAGTAGTGGTGTAGAGCTGATTTATGAAAGAAGCTAGCACCCTTCTTGTCGCATTGTTATTAAGCGCATGTGCTGAATCTACGCCACGTTGCAGTTTTACCGGTGAAGCCATTCGTGCGGTGAGTGCGGGTTGCTTAGTGCGGTATGAAGATACAATTCTTTTGGTGGAAATACCCGGTGCTCAGTTCTCACCACCTGGCGGCAGTGTGGATGAGGGTGAGTCGGCGCAATGTGCTGCTGAGCGTGAAACATTTGAAGAGGCAGGTGTGCGGGTATCTGCAGGTGACTTGGCGCAGACCTTTGACAATGGATTCTACCTATTTTGGTGTGAGCCGACAGGTAGTAGAGTGGTTAATATTGCCAGCCCATTAGAGATAACGAGCGGCGGCTGGTACAGCGCTGCTGAATTTAATACATTCCGGTGGCGCTTTCCTGGGCAGCAGCGATTGATCGCCAAGTTATTGAATGAGCAATTGGAGGATTAGTTTTATGAGTCAAGACGCAATTGAAGCTGCAGTATTTAGACGTTTATTGGCGCATCTTGATAGCCACAAAGAAGTACAGAATATCGACTTGATGAATCTTGCCGGTTTTTGCCGCAACTGCTTGTCTAAGTGGTATGTCGCCGCTGCTGAGGCAGAGGGTGTTGTGGTTGAGCAAACTCAGGCACGGGAAATTGTCTATGGCATGCCCTACGATGACTGGAAGGCACAGTATCAAACAGAGTCCACCCCAGAACAGCTGGCTGCTTTCGCGGCAAAGCAATCATCAAATCAATAAGGCAAGCGTTTCAGCAAGACTCAAAACGTCGGCATACTTAGCGTTTAGATCGTAGAGGTTCGCTGTGTGGGCGTCAGGGTCGCGATCACCTACAGCCTCTATTGGTACGACGACAGGAAAGTTATTTTGCAGTCCATCTACAGCTGTGGCGCGCACGCAACCGCTTGTTGTTAGCCCTGTGACGACCAGAGAGTCGACGCCGAGCTTGCGTAAAAGATCATCTAAATCTGTTCCATGAAAGGCGCTGGCATGGCGCTTTTCTAGTACGATATCACTGGCGTGCTGGGGGAGTCGCTCATCGAACTGGACCCAGTCTGATTCGGGAGTCAGTAACTTGAGGGCAGGTACTCTTGATCTAAACACACTGGCTTGGCTGGCATCACGATAGATAACGGTTGTCAAAACAACCGGTAGTTGCAGTTGGTGAAAGACATCCATTAACCGGCAGTTTGCGGCGACGACGTCATCCGCGTCGGAACCCAACGGGGAAGTCTGGTCAGTGAAGCCTTTAACGACATCAACGACTATGAGTGCAGGCTTTTGTCCTAGGCCGATGCTTTCGCGTTGCAATACTCTTTTTTCAGTCATGCTGATTTCCTGAAGTGAAGTTCACGTTGCTATGATAGCGTCTTACAGCGCTTAGTCGTATGCTTTGATATGGTCACTAAAGATTAAATATACACGCAGCGTGGCGAGCCGACAACGAGACGCTTAGCACAGTTGCCCTCGCGATATGCTGGACTAACTAGCGCGCTGATTAGCGACCTTATAAACAGGATAAGAACATGCGGATCAATACAACTTATAGGGCCGTGGCGTCATGGCTGCTGAGCAGTTGTTTTATGTGGCTTTGCCAGGGTGCTGTTGGTGCTGCAGACCTGTTACTGCGCAATGGCAATGTGTACAGCATGGACGCTGCAGGCAGTCGTTCGACCAGTGTCGCGATATCAGACGACATCTTGGTCTGGGTGGGTGATGAGTTGGGAGCTGAAAAGTGGATCGATACCAATACCCGCGTCATTGACTTGGCCGGCAGGCCCGTTTTCCCAGGGTTTATAGATACGCACATTCACACGATGGACACCCTGCCGTTGGTCAATGGGGTGATGTTATCGCCAAGCCAATCTGCAGATGAGTTATTGGCGACGATTGCCGAGCATGCAGCGGCACATCCAGATCAAAACCCGCTGTTAGGCGCCGGTTTTTTAGCACGTGCCTTTGGTATTGATGGCCCGACAGCTGCGGACTTGGACCGTATTGTGCCCGACAGGCCCGCGCTAATGATTGATGAAGGCGGCCATACCGCGTGGGCAAATTCGCTGGCGTTAGCCGCCGCAGGTATCTCAGCGGCTACCCCGGACCCGGTGCCCGGCGCACATTTTTACCAGCGTGATGCCGATGGCAATCCCACTGGCTGGTTGGTTGAAGGTGCGGCGATCGAGCCTGTCATGAATACCTTGTCAATTGTTTCATTACCGGCTTTGCGTCAGGCCGCTCCGGACTTCTTTAAGCTGATGTCTTCGGTGGGGCTCACCGCTGCCTTTGATGCGGGCATGATTGATACCGCTGAGCTCGGCATGGCGCTCGCGGCAGAGATGGCCGCTGACGGGACGCTGCCGGTCCGTTTAGTGGCTTCGCTGTATGTTAATCGCCCCGATGACTTGGCGGTTGCGCGTGAAAAGTTAGCCGATTTAAGTGCGCGCTATAACAGCGAGTTTTTTAACGTGACCACGCTCAAGCTATCGCTTGATGGCACCGTGGAAGCCAAGACGGCGGTGACACTCGACCCCTATATTTTACCTGAGGGGCATCGTGCACAGCCGCTATTGCCAAGACCTGAAGTGATGGCCGCGGTGAGCCAAGCCTTGGCTGATAATGTTGATTTACATCTACATGCGATTGGCGATGGCTCGGTGCGCAATGCGCTGGACGCCATCGAACAAGCACAGCGCGAGCATCCCGAATCGCAAAGCCGGTATGCAATTTGCCACATTGAGGTGGTTAATCCTGCCGATGCACCGCGCTTTGGTGAGCTGGGTGTGACGGGCCAAACCACCCCCACTTGGTTTGAATATGACAATGTTGCGCTTGAGTATTTAGGGCCAGAACGGTTTGAATATTTGTATCCGTTGGCGTCAATTTTACGTCACGGTGGACGAGTGACCCTTGGCAGCGATTATCCGGTCACCTGGATCGGCGAAGACGCTCTAAATCCACTATTTAATATTGAGATGGCGGTGACGCGACAAAGCGCCGGCCAGCCCGATTATCCGATTCAGTCATTGGTGAGTGAACGACTGAGTGTGGATCAAGCTATTCGAGCGCATACCAGTGATGCTGCATGGCAGCTGCGTTTAGAAGATCAAATAGGCACTCTGGAAGTCGGGAAACAGGCCGACTTAGTGATCCTCGGAGGTGATCCATACCTAACTCCGGTCCATGAGATTCATGCGATTCCCATTGATCTGACGATCTCTGACGGACGAGTAGTTTTCGAGCGTTTCCAATGATTAAGGGGGTACATCACATCAATTTGCTGGTGCGCGACCTCGACCACGCAATACAGCAATATCAGCAGCTACTGGGGATCGATGACTTTATTGTCGAAGATCTACCTGGGCGAGGCGTAAAAACCGCGAGATTTCGGGCCGGAGAGGTATGGGTCGTCTTGCTTGAGCCGATTGCTGATGGCGAGCCTGCGAAGGTGCTTGCCGAGCAAGGTGAGGGCCTGTTTTTACTCTCGCTGACTGTTGACGATCTCGATGTTGCTTGTGAGGAAATAGCGGTGCGAGGTGGTGCTTTTACGTCGGAGATACCACGTAAGGGGCTCGCCAACTGGAAAATTATTGATATAGAGCCCAATGCGCTGTCAGGAGCAAGGATCCAGTTGGCTGAGGAAATAGACTGAAAGTTAAGGGTGTGGCCTGTGTCCGGCCTTGGGGGGTGGAGGCTAATATGATTGAGATAAGAGCGTCTATCTAACTAGGTTACATCCACTCGCTTCGATCAAGCGTTAACGCAATTACTTAGAATCTTATACAGAGCCCGCTTTCCCTGTGGAATGACGGTGTTTGCTGTGAATTCTGCGTTTTAATGGCGGGCGGAGTATCCATAAACGCGCTTGCACCGCGAGATGGCCTGCAATCTCAGCTTAGGTATTTGACGATTACAGAGCGCCCATAATTAATCGCGTGGCTGAGCGCGCCGCCGGCTTGCTAGAAATTGAATGGCCCATTTTGCTCCCCCTAAGGCGGTTGTGCCTCTAGCGGGCATCGATGAAATCGCTCGGACACTGCCAAAAGCGACGGTGTTGTCTGTTTATTCTTCGTCAGTAGGCAACGGCTAGATAGCCAACAAGCGTCGCGTAAGGGGGAGGGGTTGATCACGATTACCGTTAATAAGGCTTTTGCTTTAGCCTTGAGCCCAGCGGACCCTGGCTAACGTAATAAGCTCTTTAAAAGCCCTAAAAACTCTGTTTCCATCGCATCGTGATCAATGCTGCCATAGCGATTTAGAGATAATATAAACGTATCTAAAAAGATCACCAAAAGGCGACTGGCTGTGTGTGCATTGTAGTCGCTTTGGTCGGTGGCTTTGACAAAGAACAGCGCGCAGAATCGGTCTGAGAAATGCTCGTGTATCTGAATATCAAGGCCTTCCAGCGCCGGGTCAGAGATCAGCGCGATCTGGCAGGGCCGTATCCAAGGTTCATTTTCTACAAAATTCCTTAGTTTAGTGATGTATGTCGCGAGCACTTCGGTCACGCTTGCCCCCGATTCCCGCAGCTGCCTACAGGCATCGAGTTCGATATCTTGTCGGGCGATAAAGCGGTCGATAAGACCCGATACGATCGCCTGTTTGTTCGGCCAGTAGCGGTACATCGATGTTTGTTTTACACCTGCGCGGGCAGCTATCTCGCGCAGGGTAGTGCCATCATAGCCGCGCTCCACCATGACCTGCGCAGCGGCATCCAGAATGTTGGTGACCCGCTCGCGTGAACGTAGTTGGCTAGGAAGTGTGCGCGAATTCACAATCATGGAACTGTTTACCTGCTGAGCGATGCGGGTCAATGTGACCGATAAAAACCGCGAGCCTCATAGTACTTGACATGGACCTAATGGTAATGCGATAAATAGTGAAGCCCTTTCACGTTTTATATGAGTTCTCTGTGGAAAACAACAAAAATAGTCTCGTGCCACTCACTCAATCTGCCCGCAAGGCATCGCTGGGTATCACTTGGGCAACGTTGTTGCTGTTTTTGGTGTGCACAACGTCAGTTGTTGGTCTGTTGCTATTGGCCGGTTATCGGGTTGTTCCCTTATGGCTGTGCACGGTACTGAACACTATCGTGATCTATGCAAGCTATACGGTGCTGCATGAAGCGGTGCACGGTAATATCTCGGGCAATGTCACGGGGCCTACGCGTCTCGATGAGATCGCCGGCAGTATTACAGGGATCTTAATGATGGTGCCTTTCTCGGCCCATAAAACCCTACATCTGACCCATCACCGCTTTACTAATGACCCGCAACGTGACCCAGATCATTACACCAAAGGCACTCACGCGGTATCGATTTTACTGCGCTGTTCCACCGTACCGATTGCGTACCTTGTGTACTGCACTCGTCATTGGCAGCAGCCAGATATGCGCCGAGCTTTGTGGACATCCATTTGGGCATTTGTTCAGACGGGAATCTTACTGGTTTTGCTCGGGGTCATATTTGGATGGCAAGTGCCGATTTTTGGTTATCTTGTGCCCGTATTAATCGCCCTGCCTACACTGGGATTCTTATTCGATTGGATAGTTCATACGCCCCATACGGATCAACGTCGGTTTCACAACACAACGGTCTTTGAGGGCACCCAAGATGCCTTAGATATCGCCTATACCGTCGCCACTCTGCAGCAAAATTATCACGGCATACACCATGCGTTTCCGCGCATCCCATTCACACGTTACAGGGCCTTTTTCAAGAAGAATCGGCAGCAGCTGATCGACTTGGGACTTCCTGTTAAACAGTATTAGTGAGCCCTATTAAGTACTGAAGACTTACAATGATAAAACCTTAAGGAGTAGTTATGAGTACTGCGACCGAAGTAACTAGCGACGAGCGTTTACCCGACCCATGGACATTACCGCTGGAAACGTTAGACCCTAGCGATGGACGTCTTTTTCAGACGGGGCAGCATCTTGAGTACTTTCGGCGTTTGCGTCAGGAAGATCCGGTGCATTGGTCACCCACAGGGCCCACCGGTGGCTATTGGTCGATAACGAAATACCACGACATTATGGCGGTCGATCGCAACCACAAAGTCTTTTCTTCAGACAAGCACATAGTCATTGGTGATCAACCGGCGGAGTTTAACCCCACTAATTTCATCTCTAAAGATCCGCCGGCTCACGATGTACAGCGTAGGGCGGCTAACCCAGCCGTCGCACCGACCCGACTCGGTGAGCTAGAGTCGCTGATGCGCGACCGCATCGGTGCAGTGTTAGACAGTTTGCCCGTCGGGGAGCCTTTTGACTGGGTCGACAAAGTGTCGATTGAGCTAACCACGCAGATGTTGGCAACCTTGTTCGACTTCCCATGGGAAGAGCGGCGCCTGCTACCTTATTGGTCTGATGCTGCAACCTCGTCTGAATTGGTGGGTAATAGCAGTCTTTCAGAGGAGGAGCGCCAAAAGATCCTGATGACGTGTTTGGTGTACTTTCAGCAACTGTGGGTAGAGCGAGCTGCTGCTCCGCCGCAGTTTGATTTTATATCGCTGCTGGCGCACAACCCCGATACCAAAGATATGATCAATGATCCTATGGATTTCTTGGGCAATTTGATTTTGTTGATTGTTGGCGGCAACGATACATCGCGTAATTCTATGAGCGGTGGTGTGTATTTTCTCAATCAGAATCCTGGGGAGTTCGCTAAGCTAAAACAAGACCCGAGTTTAATCCCTAATATGGTGTCGGAAATCATCCGTTATCAAACCCCGCTGGCCCATATGCGCCGTACGGCGCTCGAAGATATAGAGTTCGGTGGTAAGTTAATTAAGCGCGGCGACCGTGTTGTGATGTGGTACACGTCGGGTAATCGTGACGAAGAAGCGATTGTTGATCCCGATCGTTTTTGGATCGACCGACCCAATGTGCGACAACACTTATCTTTCGGGTTTGGGATCCACCGTTGTATGGGTAATCGCGTTGCTGAAATGCAGATTCGGTTGCTATGGGAAGAATTCTTAAAACGTTTTTCTGATGTGAAATTGGTGGGCGAACCCCGTCGAATCCAGTCAAATTTTGTGCTGGGTTACCAAACGATGCCCGTTATTTTGACTAAATTGGAGGTCTAAGTCATGCCGAAAGTAACTTTTCTTGAGACCGATGGCACGGCACATGTGGTCGAAGCCGAGGCGGGAGCGTCGGTAATGAGTGCCGCCTTTGATAATGCTGTGCCAGGTATTGACGCTGACTGTGGTGGCTTATGTGCCTGTGGCACCTGCCATGTCTATATAGCTAAGGACTGGATGGATCGCCTTGCTGAGAGCACGGATGAAGAAAAGCAAATGCTAGTCTTTGCTGAAAGTTCGAATGAACGCTCACGGCTTAGCTGCCAAATCACCTTGACCGATGAGTTAAATGGGTTAACGGTGCATCTACCTGAGTTTCAGCACTAAGCTAATCAAAATCATAGGGAAGGAAGCGCCTGATGAGAACGTTTATCTACGTGGTTATTGCTGTAACTGGGTTTTTTGCCGCAATGACGATACCTGCAGTTTCGCAGGAGACTCTTACGATTGACGATCAGGAGTCTCGCACGGGGAGGCTTGGCTTGACCGAAGATGAACTATTCGGTGTTGCGGGTCAGGCCTATATGTTTGGGTTGCCGCCGACAGAAATCGCGCGGCTGCGTTCAATGCCGATGTTTAGTGGCAATGCCTCGCGCGAGGCGAATCGCAATGGTTTCTCTCATCTTCGTGGCTTGATGCCCCCAGGCACCGGTGCGTGCTGCCCGAACCAAGACACGTTGTATTCGTTAGCTTGGCTGGATGTCAGCGAAGCGCCGGTTATTTTGTCGATCCCACCGATGGGCGAGCGATATTTTGTTGCCCATGTGACCGATATCTATACCCGTAATCGTCCTGCACTTAGCCGCCGTACGGTGGGTGGCAATGGCGGTAAGTTTCTCATTACAGGACCTACATGGTCGGGCGATGTACCGGAGGGTGTTCAGCATTACCCATTGGTGACCAATGAAGGATTAATCTTGCTGAGAATTGCGCCTTTGAACGACGATGACATACCGACGGTTAACGCCCTGCAAGATCAGGTGACCTTGACTCACTCCGATGGTATCGCCATCTCTGACAAGCGTTACCGTGCGCACAACCCCGAAGATCCCTTTGAAGTATTCAAACAGCTTGATGAAGTCATTCGTAATAACCCGGCCACTGGCCGCGACACAGGTTTGATCAAGACGTTGTCATCTATGGGGTTGGGTGGGGTAGAGGCATTTAACCCCGATACTTTGGCACCCTGGGAACGCGAAGTTATTCTCAAGGCTAAATCAACATCTCATGCAATGTTGATCCGCCATCTTCCCAATGTGGGCGATCTGCGCAATGGCTGGTTCTTTTTGGTACCTGGAGATGAGTTTCAAAACGATCACCTAGCCCGGGCGACGATTGCAATTTCTTATATTTTGCCCAACGATGCGCTTGAGGCGCTGTATCCCATTGGTACCGTTGACTCGGAAGGCCAGCAGCTCAATAGTGCCTTTAACTACCGCATACACTTTGCGGATAAGGTGCCCGCCGGCGCGTTTTGGTCACTCATCGCTTATGATTTCCCTGCGGTGCGCCTGATCACAAATGGTTATGGCAAATATGCAGTCAGTGACCGAACAGCCGACTTGGCGGAGAACCCCGACGGTAGTTTAGAGGTATATATGGGGAGCCACCCTATTCTGGGCAAGCCCGACAGTAATTGGCTGCCTGTCCCTCAAGGTGATTTCTCTGTGGTACTGCGGCTCTACGAGCCGGAGGCAAAAGTAGCCGACGGGCGTTGGTCACCGCCGGTGATTGAGCGTCTCCAAGACTAAATTAGTCAGCATTGGCGAGCGTCAGCCCGTTTTTTTATGCTTAAGCCGTCACGCGCTGACTTTTATGCGCACTTTAGCGCGATGGTGGTCTTGGAGTTATAGGCTACGCACCGTTGTACTGGGGATGCCTCAAGCGCTTATCGACGCACATGCCAGCGATTCTGTGTCGATGATACTGCACGAACCTCATGTCAATACGCCGTTAGGTTCGCAGGTCATCGACTAACCGATTACGCAGTTTCTTCTAGGTACGCGTCTATGCCTGGGCATGCACAGAACAGGTTTCTATCGCCGTAGACGTTATCGACCCGCGCAACCGGTGCCCAGTATTTATTATTGCGCAATGAACTGACCGGGTACGCAGCCTGTTCGCGACTATAGGGATGCGACCACACATCGGCAGTGAGGTCATCTAACGTATGTGGCGAATTCTTGAGTGGGTTGTCGATGGGGTCGAGCTCACCGCGCTCTACTGCACGAATTTCTTCGCGGATCGAAATCATTGCATCACAGAAGCGATCGAGCTCTGCGAGTGCCTCTGACTCAGTCGGCTCGATCATCAACGTGCCCGCGACGGGGAACGACATAGTTGGTGCGTGAAAGCCATAGTCGACCAAACGTTTGGCGACATCTTCTTCGCTAATACCGCAGGCGGCTTTGATAGGCCGGATATCAACAATACATTCGTGGGCCACAGTGCCGCTGCTGCCGGTGTAGAGAATGTCGTAGTGATTCTTCAGGCGCGTGGCAATGTAGTTGGCGCCTAGGATAGCGATTTCACTGGCTTGGGTTAGGCCATCGCCACCCATGAGGGCGATGTATACCCAAGAAATTGGCAGGATAGAGGCGCTGCCATAGGGCGCCGACGACACCACATCATTACTCGCGGCAAGATCATTGACGGGCGACACTGGCGAGCTGGGTAGGTAGGGTGCCAAATGCGCACCCACACCAATAGGCCCCATACCAGGGCCGCCGCCGCCGTGCGGAATACAGAACGTTTTGTGCAAGTTAAGATGCGAGACATCCGCGCCAAATTTGCCCGGTGCAGCGAGGCCGATCAAGGCGTTGAGGTTTGCGCCATCGACATACACCTGACCGCCGTGTTCGTGAATCAGAGCGCAGAGGTCGACAATAGACTCTTCAAACACGCCGTGGGTCGAGGGGTAAGTCACCATAATGGCGGCCAATTGTGCACTGTGCTTCTCAACTTTGGCTTGTAGATCTGCCATGTCGACGTTGCCCTGATTATCGCAGGCCACGATAACGACTTTCATACCCGCCATAACCGCACTGGCGGGGTTAGTACCGTGTGCAGATGAAGGAATTAAACAGATGTCGCGATGTTCATCACCATGGGCGCGGTGATAACGACGGATTGCCAACAGACCTGCGTATTCGCCTTGCGAGCCGGCGTTAGGCTGCAGTGACATGGCATCGTAGCCAGTGCATTCAATTAACCATGCCGACAACTCATCGAGCATGAGTTGATAGCCGCGAGTCTGACTGCTCGGCGCAAATGGGTGCATGCGGCCAAACTCAGGCCAGGTCACCGGGATCATCTCGGCGGTGGCATTGAGCTTCATCGTGCAGCTACCGAGCGGGATCATGGCGCGGGTCAGCGCAATATCCTTGTTTTCAAGGCGCTTCAAGTAACGCAGCATTTCGGTTTCGGCGTGGTAGTCGTTAAATAGTGGATGCTGCAGGTAATCAACGCTACGCAGCAGTTCTGCCGGAATAGCGGCGAGATCCGCGCTAACCGTTGCGGTATTAATATGTAGGGGAGCACCAAACAGTTTGGCAATTTGCTCGACTTCATGCGCGCTGGTGGTTTCGTCAAAAGCAATTGCAACTGCGTTGTCGTCGACCGCACGCATATTAAAGCCCGCGGCTTCTGCTGTGCTCAGCAACGCCGCCTGCCTATCACCTACCGCGATGGTCAGTGTATCGAAGAAATGGTTGTTGTGAATGTCATAATCTGCGGCGCGCAGCGCTTGGTTAAGCTGGGCGGTGAGCGTATGGACACGCTCACCAATGCGGCGTAGTCCTTGG
>CAWUVW010000048.1:0-48488 GCA_963926105.1 uncultured Luminiphilus sp.
GCGACCGTTTTATCGGTTTTATGGGCCTGACATGACAGGCCTGTTTACAGGTGATGCCGGCGCCATGGGCGTCAAAGCCGAGGCGACCTTTCGTCTTATCGACAGACCCAAAGAATCAGGATTTTTATCTTTTGCGTTCGACAGCTCAGAGGATTCAGCCGCGGCAATGTCGGCACTATCCCGCGCCGGTGTTGGTGCAGAGGTCTTTGGCTTCGACCCTGGACTGACCGCAATCGCAATGTCTCGGGGCAACTGGAGCGACAATCTGAAGGCGGTTGCCAGCATTGCAAAGGCACAGAAATCTATCGTTGCCGGCGTTAGGGAAGCGGCCAAGACGGTGGTGGCGGGAAAATCAATTGTGCGCCGCCAAGAGTTTTCACTTCACCTAGTGTGTGACGGACGCTCGGAAGCCGCCGTCAACGCCGACCTGAATCTGGCACGCACCATTGCGGCGAATCATCAGGGCAAAGAGATCGACAATTCCATCGCAAAGGTAATCAGAGCGGCGCCATTTGGACCGGTTGACTCTATGCTGGGGCCCAATGGTGAGCGCTGGGTGCCCACTCACGGAATAGTCGCACACTCAGATGCACCGAAAGTTTGGCACGAGATGTACGCACTGTTTGCTGCCAATGCAGAACAAATGGACACGTATGAAGTCACATTTGGATTTTTGACCTGCACGCTAGCGTCTAACGGGTTTCTAATCGAGCCGGTCATGGTTTGGCCAGATGAGCTGTATCCCATGCATCGCCATTATGTACGTGCCGAGCATTTAGACGGTGCGCCAGTGTTTGCTGATAACCCCGACGCAAGGGCGTTTGTCACTGAAATGCGGCAGAAACTCATCAAAATCTTTAGCCAATATCATGCGGTTCATTTCCAAGTTGGCAAGGCATACCCTTACCGAGAGCATCGTCAAGAGGCGCTCTGGTCGTTGATCGAAACGCTCAAAGCCAGCGTCGATCCGACGGGTAAGATCAATCCTGGCTGCCTAGGCCTGAAGCCTAAGAAAGCGCAATGAGCCTGGTAAAACGGCATTTCACTGATGGCCCTTACGGGCAAATTCATTTCCGCCAGGCCGGCGAGCGTCATTCTGCAAAGGCGCCGGTCATGTGCCTGCATATGTGCCCAAAATCGAGCGTTGAGTTCGCGCCCATCGTCGCCTCGCTGGGCGACTCACGCTTGGTTGTTGCGCCGGACTATCCCGGACACGGTGAGTCTGCACCTCCACCGGCCAATCCATCAGTCACAATCAATGATTATGCGCGGTCGATGTGGGCCGTCGCCGACGCTCTAAAGCTAACGGATTTCGATCTGATCGGCAGCCACACTGGGTCGATGGTTGCCGCTGCAATGGCTATCCAGCGACCGAATGCTATTCGACGGATCATCATGATTTCGGCGGTCGTACTGACGCCCGATGAAGTGAAGGCTTACCAGAATATGCTTCAGCCGATCCCCCTCGATGTAGCAGGCACTCGGTTCCAAAAGCTTTGGGAGTTGTTCATGCAGCATCGTGGTCCGGGCGTCACGCTACAAATGGCCGCCGAATCCATGGCCGAAGCCTTGCGAGGTGGCGACGCCTATGAATGGGGCCACATAGCGGCATTCACCGCTGTGCCGGACTATATAAAACAGATATCGCGGTTAACGCAGCCGATCACCTTAGTCAACACACACGACGGTCTTGAGGTCGCCACTCGGCGCGCTATACCCCTTATAAAAAACGGTGTAATTATCGAAAAACCCGACTGGAGTTTTGGATTTATGACTACTGAGACTAAAGCTGCGACCGAGCTTTTCCACACTGTCCTTGACGAATAATCTTCGAATACGCCGCCAGCGTTTAAAAAGCGCACTGATTGAAACGCGCGGGGAATTCATTAATACGCGATATCAAATCGAGTTACGGGTATTGCCCTTGTGGCGCCACTCTATTGTAACTGCGTATTTTGGAACAGCGCTTTACTCTTCCTTGTAATTCTCTTCGAGTATTCCTTTTTCTTTTAGGGTCTTTGTTAGTTTTTCCAAACGAACGAGTGCAACCACGCCAACCATCCCAAAAACAAATCCCATTACTGCTAATCCTTCCATAATTTCCTCTCTTTAATTCTCTGTTCAAAACTACTCGACAGTGACTGACTTCGCCAGATTTCGGGGCTTATCGACATCAGTGCCCTTCGCCAAGGCCACGTAGTAGGATAGCAACTGCAAGGCAACGGTATAAGCAATGGGTCCCGCTAACTCACTACAGTGGGGCATAGCAATAACATGAATGCCTGGCCCATCCGCGAACCCAGCCGCCTCATCGGCGAAAACAAATAACTGCCCTCCTCGTGCGCGCACCTCTTCGAGATTTGAACGCAGCTTATCAAGAAGCGCATCATTTGGCGCCACCGCGACAATGGGCATATCCGCATCCACCAGCGCCAATGGGCCGTGCTTTAGCTCACCTGCGGGATACGCCTCAGCGTGAATATAAGAAATTTCCTTAAGCTTTAACGCGCCCTCCATCGCTATTGGATGGTAAATGCCTCGCCCTAAGAATAGTGCATGGTGGCGCGGTATAAAGTGCTCGGCCAGCGCCTTAATGGTGTCGTTCTGTGCCAATACGCGCTTTACCACGCTGGGTATTTCCTCAAATGCCGCGAGGATCGGCTGGCTATCAAAGCGATGCCCCTGCGTGTGACGCGCGAGGCATGCTGTCAGCACCAACAAGGCGGCGAGTTGTGTCGTGAAGGCTTTGGTGGAAGCGACACCAATTTCTGCGCCTGCACGCGTCAAAAAGACCAAGTCGCTGGCACGAACAATGGCACTGTGATCCACATTACAAATAGACAGTCGCGCCAATGTTTCATCGTTGTTGGTGTTTTTTAGCGCCGCCAAAGTATCGGCTGTCTCACCCGACTGGGAGATAGTGACCACTAAGGTCCCCGGTAGGGTCACCGACTGCCGATAGCGGTATTCAGAGGCCACTTCAACCTGACAAGGGAGCCCGGCCATAGCTTCGATCCAATGACGCGCCACTAGTCCCGCATGATAACTGGTACCACAGGCGATAATTTGTACCGCACGGACCTTGGGAAAAATATCGCCAGCTTGAGGACCAAAAACATCGTCACTCAATGCAGGAAGGCTAGGCAGCGCCAGCGTATCGGCGAGACGCGCCGGCTGTTCAAGCATCTCTTTGAGCATGTAATGGTCGTAATCGCCCAGCGGTTCAAGTGTCTGGCCGCGCTCGAGGCGGGTCTGCTGGCGATCCACCGAAGCGCCATCGCGATCAAAGATCGCGATGGCTCCGGCCTTTAGTTCAGCTAAGTCACCATCTTCAAGATAGATAAAGGTATCGGTAACCTGTTGCAATGCCATGGTATCTGAGCCGGCGAAGCTCTCACCAATACCTAGACCAAGTACCAGTGGGCTACCTTCTCGGGCAACAACCAAAGTATCGGGCATACATTTGTCAATGACTGCAAGCGCATAGGCGCCTTTGAGCCGCGCAACCGTTTGCTGCACAGCAGTTAACAGCGGTGTCCCCGCCTCGATCAAGCGGTGGATCAAATGGACAATGACTTCAGTGTCGGTTTCTGAAAGAAACTCCACACCGTCGGACTTGAGCTCGCTGGCTAACAGCGCATGGTTTTCGATAATGCCATTGTGAACAAGCGCAATACGGTTACCCGCCGTGTGGGGATGCGCATTGATTGAAGAGGGTGCGCCATGGGTAGCCCAACGGGTATGCGCAATACCGATACAACCGTGAATGGGCATCAACGACTGGGCTTCTTCGAGTGTGGCAACTTTTCCACTGTATTTGTGAAGCAGCAGCGTTGCGTCATTATCAATCAGCGCCATACCCGCTGAGTCATAGCCACGATACTCTAATCGCCGAAGGCCCTCCAACAATATTCCTGATACTTCGCGCTTAGCAACAGCTGCAACAATGCCACACATACAACACTAATCCTTGTTTTTCGTTGGGCGCTGCCAACCGTCTATATTTCGCTGCCGACTGCGGGAAACTGCAAGCTGGGCTGAATTGACATCTTTGGTTACCGTTGATCCCGCCGCCACAAAACCGTCAGTTGCGATGCTCAGCGGTGCAACCAGCGTGCTGTTAGAGCCGATAAATACGCGATCGCCTAATATCGTTTGATGCTTATAGGCGCCGTCGTAATTACACGTGATGGTGCCGGCGCCTACATTACAACCGTCGCCAAGCGTGCTGTCACCAATATAGGACAAATGATTCACCTTGCTACCCACGCCCAGCTGCGCATTTTTAGTTTCAACAAAGTTACCGATTCGCGCACCATCTCCAAGCACGGTGCCTGGACGCAAGCGTGCGTAAGGACCAACACGACAGTCACGCCCTAAAACCGCCGACTCTAGATGGCAAAAGGGATGAATAGCGGTGCCGGCGGCAATCTCAACATCTTTTAAAACACAGTTCGCGCCAATGGCAACGCCGTCACCGAGTACGACGGTTCCTTCAAAAACCGTGTTCACATCAATATGAACATCGCGACCACACTGCAGGCTGCCACGAATATCAATACGCTGACGGTCGCGAATAGCCACGCCGCCGCGCATCAAGTCGCTCGCTCGCTGCAATTGATACAGGCGTTCTACATGTTCGAGCTGGAGTCGATCATTAATGCCTAAAGTGTCACCCACGTCTTGGCTGACCGAGACGGCAACTTGAAGGCCTTCGGTAACGGCCAGACCTAATGCATCGGGTAAATAATACTCCCCCTGTGCGTTTTCGTTGCCGACCTGCGCCAAGAGCCGCGCCAGCAGTCGAGCAGGGCCTGCAAGGACGCCCGTATTCACCTCTTTCAGTGACAACTGCTCAGATGAAGCGTCTTTTTGTTCAACAACGCCCACAAAATTACCGCCCTCGTCACGCATAACGCGTCCGTAACCGGTCGGGTCTGCCATAGCTGCAGCCAACATCACAAGCCCTGGGTCGGCACTGGGTAAGAGCGCCTCAAGTGTCTGCGCACTAATCAAGGGCACATCACCGTAAAGTACCAGCACGGTACTGTCATTTTCGCAGTGTGGTAGCGCTTGCAACACCGCGTGGCCAGTGCCTATCTGCTCTGCCTGAATGTGGAACTGAACGTCTCCCACGGTCATTTCGCGAACTCGCTCAGCGCCGTGGCCAATCACCACATGTATGCGGGCAGGGCTCAGCGTTAATGCAGTGTCAATCACATGCTGCAACAGCGGCTTGCCGGCAAGGTCGTGCAAGACTTTGGGCAAGTCTGAGTGCATGCGAGTACCGCGGCCCGCGGCAAGAATAATAATTTCTAACATAACTAAGTGCGTCAATTAGTGAATGGGTATGATTCCATGTTCAACCAACGATGCAAGCGCCAAAACCGTGATAAAGGTCCGAACCGCGCAACAAGAGACAGCTCGCTGCGGGCAGAGACAAAAAAACCGCCAAACGACGGTTTTTCGCACGCTGCCCGAGGCTAAGCCCGACCAGCGCGATTCTTCAGTTTGCGTAGCGCTGCCAATTGTCCAGCTGCTTCGGCGAGCCGTGCAGAAGCACGGCCATAATCGAAGTCGCCTGACTGATTAGTCATAGCCTGCTCCGCCTCGCGGCGCGCATCTTCAGCGGCGGCTTCGTCAACGTCGTGTGCTCGAATTGCGGTGTCCGCCAATATAGTCACAACACCCGGCTGTACTTCAAGAAAGCCGCCTGACACGTAGTAAATGTTCTCTTCTCCGGACTGAGTCACAATACGAACCGGACCCGGCACCAAGGCAGTCAAGAGTGGCGCGTGGCCGTAATTAACACCCAACTCACCCTCACCACCCGTTGCGACGAGCAATTCCACCAGACCGGAAAAAATTTCCTCTTCTGCGCTAACAATATCGCAGTGAATTGTTATTGCCATAATCCTGGCCCCGTTAACCGACTACTATAGCTTGCTGGCTTTTTCGACAGCTTCATCGATGCTGCCAACCATGTAGAATGCTTGCTCAGGCAGATTGTCATATTCACCCGCTAAAATACCCTTAAAGCCTGCAATAGTGTCTTTTAGTGACACATATTTGCCCGGCGAACCCGTAAATACCTCTGCCACATGGAAAGGCTGGGACAAGAATCGTTCAATCTTGCGCGCGCGCGATACGGTGAGCTTATCTTCTTCAGACAGTTCGTCCATACCCAGAATCGCAATGATATCTTTTAGCTCTTTGTAGCGCTGTAATACCGTTTGAACGCCGCGGGCTACTTCGTAGTGCTCACTGCCAATAATCAATGGATCGAGCTGGCGTGAGGTAGAGTCGAGCGGATCAACCGCAGGATAAATACCTTTTGCGGCGATATCTCGGCTCAGCACAACCGTGGAGTCTAGGTGCGCAAAGGTGGTCGCTGGTGATGGGTCGGTCAAGTCGTCCGCAGGTACATAAACCGCCTGAATCGATGTGATCGATCCCGTCTTCGTTGAGGTAATGCGCTCTTGGAGTATGCCCATCTCTTCTGCGAGTGTGGGCTGGTAACCTACCGCAGACGGCATACGACCCAATAGTGCCGACACCTCGGTTCCCGCGAGTGTATAGCGATAAATATTATCGATAAATAGCAGTACGTCCCGGCCTTCGTCACGGAACTTCTCAGCCATAGTTAGGCCCGTTAAGGCAACACGAAGGCGGTTTCCTGGCGGCTCGTTCATCTGGCCATAAACCATCGCCACTTTGGAATTCGAAAAGTTTTCAACATCGACGACTTTTGATTCCTGCATTTCATAGTAGAAATCGTTGCCTTCTCGCGTCCGCTCGCCCACACCAGCAAATACCGATAAACCACTATGCTCAGTCGCAATGTTATTGATCAGCTCCATCATATTAACCGTCTTGCCCACGCCAGCGCCGCCGAACAGGCCGACCTTGCCGCCCTTGGCGAAAGGACAAACGAGGTCAATAACCTTAATACCTGTCTCTAACAGATCATCGGAAGCTGACAGCTCCTCATAGCTCGGCGCTTTGCGGTGAATAGCTGCACGCTCTTTCTCGCCGATAGGGCCACACTCATCAATAGGATTGCCTAGCACATCCATGATTCGACCCAAGGTTTCAATGCCGACTGGCACCGAGATGGGTGAACCGGTGTTTTCAACCGCCAAACCCCGGCTTACACCCTCTGAAGAACCCATGGCGATGGTACGAACAACGCCATCGCCCAACTGTTGTTGAACCTCTAGGGTTAAACCTTTCTCAGGCACCATCAGTGCATCGTAAACTTTAGGCACACTGTCGCGTGGAAATTCCACGTCAATTATCGCGCCAATAATTTGTACGATTCGTCCGCTGCTCATGTCCGGATCCTCTATTTCAAAATTCAATGCAAACTGTCGCAGGCCTGCGCCCTAAACAGAGATATTTAATATTTAACCGCTTAACTGACGGCCGCCGCACCACTGACAATCTCAGACAATTCCTGGGTGATCGACGCTTGGCGCGCTTTGTTGTAAATCAACTGTAGGTCATCAATAAGATCACCGGCATTATCAGTGGCGTTCTTCATGGCCAACATTCGCGCCGCCTGCTCACAGGCGCCATTCTCCACCACGGACTGGTAAACCTGTGACTCGATGTAGCGCGTCAACAGTCCTTCTAACAACTCTCTCGCATCTGGCTCGTAGATATAATCCCAATGATGCTTCATATCATCGGACACCTCTGCCTCTAAGGGCAGCAATTGCTCTACTTTCGGGTTTTGCGTCATGGTGTTTACAAATTCGTTGCTTACCAAAAACAGCCGATCAATCACACTGTTCTCGTAGGCGTCGAGCATGGTCTTAACTCCGCCAATCAAGTCGGCAACCGCGGGGGCTTCTCCTAAATCGCGAATAGCGGCGGTGACGCTTCCGCCATAGCTATTAAAAAATGCAATCGCCTTGGCGCCAACCAGACTTAGGTCTATATCTACACCCTGATCGTTCCACTGTTTCATCGAATTAATAGCGGATTTAAATAAGTTAGCGTTGAGTCCGCCGCATAAGCCACGATCCGTAGACACAATGATGTAGCCCACGCGCTTCACGTCGCGGGTCTGCATATACATGTGCTTATACTCGGGTGCCGCATTTGCGATATGACCCACGACAGAACGCATACGCCGGGCATAAGGCTTGCCTAGCTGCATACGCTCCTGAGCTTTTCGCATCTTAGACGCCGCTACCATTTCCATGGCGCTCGTAATCTTCTGCGTGCTTCGGATGCTCGAGATCTTAGTCCGTATTTCTTTTCCGGCTGCCATCTATTGGTCCTCGGGCGCTACCAAGTCTGTGTTGACTTGAACGATTCAATCGCAGTCTTAAAAGTGTTCGCGATTTCTTCGTTATAGTCGCCGGTCTTAACAATTTGATTCATCAGATCACCATAGTCTGCGTGGACATAAGACAACAGCGCGGCTTCAAAATCGCCAATTTTCGAGACTTCGATATCTTTCAAATAACCTTCGTTAGCCGCATAAAGCAACAGGCCCATCTCTGCGACACTCTGCGGCGAGTACTGCTTCTGTTTCATGAGCTCAGTAACACGCTCACCGTGATCAAGCTGTGCTTTAGTGGCGTCGTCCAAGTCAGATGCAAACTGTGAGAAGGCCGCCAACTCGCGATATTGCGCAAGGGCAGTCCGAATACCGCCTGACAGCTTCTTCATGATCTTGGTCTGCGCAGCACCACCGACACGAGATACCGAAATACCGGCGTTCATCGCTGGGCGTACGCCCGCGTTAAACATATCGGCCTCCAAGAAAATCTGTCCGTCGGTAATAGAAATCACGTTGGTCGGTACGAATGCAGATACGTCGCCGGCCTGGGTTTCAATGACAGGCAACGCCGTTAACGAGCCGGTTTGACCCTTAACTTCTCCGTTAGTGAAATCTTCTACATACTTGGCGTTAACGCGAGCGGCGCGCTCGAGTAATCGCGAGTGCAAGTAAAAAACATCACCCGGGTAGGCTTCGCGGCCAGGAGGGCGACGCAGCAATAGCGAGATCTGACGATACGCCCATGCCTGTTTAGTTAAATCATCATAAACAATCAGCGCGTCTTGTCCGCGATCGCGATAGTACTCACCCATCGAACAGCCCGCGAAAGGCGCCAAAAACTGCATGGCCGCCGGATCAGAAGCAGTTGCTGCAACCACAATCGTATGGCCCATAGCACCGTGTTCTTCGAGTTTGCGCACAACCGCAGCAACCGAAGAAGCTTTTTGGCCGATGGCGACATAAATACACTTAATACCCGAATCTTTTTGGTTAATAATGGCATCGACTGCAATTGCTGATTTACCGATCTGGCGATCGCCAATAATTAGCTCGCGCTGTCCGCGAC
The DNA here is from genome assembly GCA_963926105.1 of uncultured Luminiphilus sp. Taxonomy (GTDB): domain Bacteria; phylum Pseudomonadota; class Gammaproteobacteria; order Pseudomonadales; family Halieaceae; genus Luminiphilus. Next base: position 9,360 of record CAWUVW010000048.1, read on the forward strand.
CGATTGGCACCATCGCATCAACCGCTTTCAAACCAATTTGGACAGGCTGATCAACTGACTGCCGCGCGATTACGCCAGGCGCAACCTTCTCAACTGCGTCGGTCATCTTCGCGTTAATGGGGCCCTTGCCGTCAATCGGATTACCCAGACCATCAACAACGCGGCCGAGCAACTCTGGTCCAACCGGCACCTCTAGAATACGGCCGGTACAACGACAGCTCTGACCTTCGGCTATGCTTTTATAATCACCCAATATAACCGCGCCGACCGAGTCGCGCTCAAGGTTGAGCGCCATTCCGTAAACGCCACCTTCAAATTCAATCATTTCGCCGTACATAACTTCAGCGAGACCGTGAACGCGGATAATACCGTCGGTCACCGACACGACGGTTCCCTCGTTGCGACCCTCGATCGACACATCAAGCTGGTCGATGCGCGACTTAATGATTTCGCTAATTTCAGATGGATTCAGCTGCTGCATGCTCTGTTCCTCAATCCTAAATGCTAGGAGTTCAATGCTTCGGCCAGCTTATTCAGCCGGCCGCGCACTGAGCCATCGATCACTAGATCTCCGGCCCGAATTAAAACGCCACCTAAAAGGTCTTTATCTGTGGAAGTAGAGACCCTCACTTCGCGTTCGAGTTTTTTCCCTAATGCCTCAGCAAGCCGGGCGGTCATGGCATCACTCAAATCAAAGGCGGAAACAACCTCCACCTCGATAGATTTTTCCTGATTAGCCTTAAATAGCTCAAACTGAGACGAAATTTCTGGCAATAACGCCAGACGCTTATTGGCGGCGAGGATAGAAACAAAGTTCCGCGCCTCACCCCCCAACACATCACCACAGACATCGATCAACGTTTGTGCTCGCTGCTCGTTAGTCAGTGATGGGTTAGTCAACACCCTTGCCATCGCCGCATCGGTGGTAACCGCCGCCGCGGTGAGCAGCTGCTCAGACCACTGTGCCAACACCTCTTTTTCGCGGGCATAGGCAAATGCCGCTTTAGCGTAAGGGCGTGCCAAAGTACTTAATTCTGCCATAGCTTCCTCGTGTTACAGCTCTGACGCCAGCTTCTCTACCAAATCAGCATGTGCCGATTGGTCGATAGCTGCGCCCAGAACCTTCTCTGCACCGGCTAGAGACAACGCAGCAACTTCCCCGCGTAAATATTCTCGTGCGCGAATACTTTCTTGGACGATTTCCGCTTGCGCCGCAACCTTGACACGATCAGCCTCGACGACAGCCGCATTTTTGGCTTCTTCAATTAACTGATTTCCGCGCTTATTAGCAGCATCAACAATACCTGACGCTTCCTCTTTGGCTTCCTTAAGGCGTTCAACGGCCTTTTTTTGAGCCAGCTCGAGGTCGTGGCTCGCACGATCTGCTGCTGCCAAACCATCGGCAATCTTTTGCTCGCGCTCTGACATAGCCGCGATAATAGGCGGCCATACGTACTTCATACAGAACGCAACGAAGCAGATAAACGCAATCATCTGCCCGATAAGCGTAAGATTTATATTCACGCTCTTCTCCTCACAGGTGGTTGGAATCGCTCACAAGGCGCGATTCCGTTCACGATTATCTCTATTAACCTGCAACCACGAAGATCAGGTACATCGCGATACCAACACCAATAATTGGGATCGCATCAACCAGGCCTGCGCCAAGGAAGAAGGTTACCTGCAGCTTAGGTGCTAATTCAGGCTGGCGCGCTGATCCTTCGATGAGCTTGCCACCCAAAAGACCAACACCAATAGCGGCGCCCAGACCACCAAGACCCATCATAAGGGCGGCAGCAACGTAGATTAATTCAGGCATGTTTTTCTCCTAGTGTGTAAAAATATTTAAGTTAATTAATGGTCTTCGTGAGCCATACTGAGATACACAATCGTCAGCACCATAAAAATGAAGGCCTGAAGCGTGATCACCAAGATATGGAAAATAGCCCAACCAATTTGCAGCAGTCCTGCGGGTAACATCCAGACCACGCCGGCACTGAACAACGCGGCGATAAGAATAAATATCATTTCGCCCGCATACATATTTCCGAACAAACGCAGACCCAACGAAAAGGGTTTCGCCAACAAGCCCACCACTTCCATAAACAAGTTCACCGGTATAAATAAGACGTGGTTAAAGGGGTTCATGCTGAGCTCTTTCACAAAACCAAAGCCTTTAACCTTGATTGAGTAATAAAGCATCAGAATAAAAATGCCTAGCGCCATGCCCATGGTGATATTGGGGTCTGTAGAGGGGACTATTTTTTGATACGGCACGCCCAGCAGTTCCAGCGAATGGGGGATAAGGTCCACAGGAATAATATCCATGAGATTCATCAAAAACACCCAAACAAAAATAGTGAGCGCTAAAGGCGCTATTAGTTTATTGCGCCCATGGAAGGTATCCCTAACCGTTCCATCGACAAACTCAACAACCATTTCTGCCAGGCTGACCATGCCACTCGGCACACCTGTTTCTGCTTTTTTTGCAACCGACCTAAAAAACCAACAAAAAATCAACCCAAGACCAATTGACCAGAGCATTGAGTCTACATGGATAGCATTGAATCCCATCGCCGCTGATTCAGCGCCACCATGAGCAATTGTCCATTGACCACCATCACCCACAATCTCACCATTGCCACGAGTAAAGCCCCCTGGCAGCTTGCCATAAGTCAAGTTAGTCAGGTGGTGGACAATATAGTCCGATATTGTTTGCTCGCTTCCGCTTGCCATGTTGTCTATCGTCTCAACGTTTGTAGGTTTGCGCTTCGGCTATCGAACCGCTTAATTGCGGCCGCCAAAACAACTATCGCTGTCGCCGTACCCAATAGTGTTGCGAGAGGATTTGCCTCCGGCTGGAGCGCAAACCATAATGCAAAACCAACTGTGACCAAGCCAAACTTAGCCAGTGCTATTAGCGCAGCCGTGCCACTAGCGGTAAATGTTTTGGCTCTATGCACAAACCAAAGCTGCGGCATCAGCGCGATAACGGCGCCCATTACAAAATCTCTACCCAGATCAACACGCAACACCCCCGCTATGCAAACGCCCACAGCTGCAGTGCATAATAAACCAGCAATGATGGCCTGAATCAAGGTTTTGCTGGCTTTAGCGTAAGGACTTGGCCGCTGTTTATTGTCGGCTCCTTCCATTTAGAGCCTCCTCGATCTGAGCCGGCGCAAGTGTAGGGTAATTCCCAGCATGGATCAACTCGATTTTAGGTCACCTGATCCGCTTTAATATACCGTCAAGCTCGTCCAAATTGGTGTAATTGATCACCAATTTTCCGCTTCCACTCCCGCCATGGTTAATCGCAACTTGCGCGCCAAGGCGGGCAGATAACGCCTGCTCAAGGCGCCGAATATCAGGATCGGTCTTGTTCGCCGCCGGGGCGGGCCGAGCCAAGAGCCCCTTCACCAGCGCCTCGGTTTGTCTGACCGACATCCGGGCACTAACCACCTGCTTCGCCGCGCGGAGCTGCTCAAGCCCCTCTAGCGCCAGCAGGACTTTTCCATGACCAGTATCAAGCTGGCCCTGCTCAAGCATCTTCTGCACATCGAGCTCTAATGAGAGCAGGCGCAGCAAGTTAGCGATGACTGGGCGGGACTTCCCTACGGCTTGTGCTACTTGCTGTTGGCTGAGTTCGAATTCAGATTGCAAGCGCCTCAGGGCGGTCGCTTCTTCGATAGCATTCAGGTTTTCCCGTTGAATGTTCTCGATCAGCGCCATCGCGATGGCGGCTTCGTCGCTAACGTCTCGGACAATAGCGGGGATTTTATCCAGACCGGCAATCTGGCCCGCGCGCCATCGCCGCTCACCGGCGATAATTTCAAAGCGCTTTTCGCCAATAGGTCGAACCACGATGGGCTGCATCACGCCTTGTGCACGAATACTCTCGGCAAGCTCCTCCAGCGCCGCTTGGTCAAACTCTCGGCGCGGCTGATATTTTCCACGCTGCAAATGCTCAAGGGGTATGCGTCTTAAGTGTTCTCCGACCGGCAGCGCTTCGTCGCCGTTATTGTCGGCTGGCGCTACAGGTGCGCCAGGCGGGCGGTTTCCCGCGCCCAGTAAGGCGTCGAGCCCACGACCCAGTTTTCTTTGTTTCCCTACCACGGGCGACTCCTGTCAGCTGTCAGCGCCTGGCTGACGTTTTATGAATTCGCCCGCCAATGCCATATAAGCGCGGGAGCCTCTAGAGTATCGGTCATGCAACATCACGGGTACACCATAACTAGGCGCTTCCGCTAAACGAATATTGCGCGGGATTACCGTGCGATAAACCAAATCACCAAAATGTTGGTGCAGCTGTGCCGAAACCTCATTGGTGAGCGAATTGCGCGGATCGTACATGGTGCGCAATATTCCCTCGATTTCGAGTCGCTTATTAACCGTTTCGGCTACTTGGCGAATGGTATTTAACAGCGCAGATAACCCCTCTAGCGCAAAATATTCGCACTGCATTGTGACCAACACTGAATCGGCTGCGACCAAGGCGTTGACGGTCAACATACTAAGCGACGGTGGACAGTCAATTAAAACGAAGTCGTAATCCATACCAACCGCCGTCAGCGCAGACAGTAAACGTCGCTCCTTGCCTTCTGCTCCGATCAACTCAACTTCCGCCGCTGTGAGGTCCCCGTTTGCTGGAACAACAAAAAAACCAGCGTCACCGGCGGGAACCGCTATATTGGTTACGGCTTCGCCATTCACTAATAAATCATAGGTCGTTAACGCGTCGCTGTGCTTATCCACCCCCGATGACATGGTGGCATTTCCCTGTGGATCTAAGTCAATCAGCAGCACTCTTTGTTTTATTGCGGCTAATGACGCCGCCAAATTAACGGTTGTTGTCGTCTTGCCAACACCGCCCTTTTGATTCGCAACTGCAACAATTTTCATGCCTAGCCTTCAGCCTCAATTCGCTCAAGAACAACCAAAGTGCGCGGTTCGTCGAGCCCTGGTACGTCGATATTATGGCGCCCCAGCAAACGCATGCCAGGACACAATGCCGTATTAGCGTCATCGCCCTGCCGAGCTCTCATCGCATAAATCTTTCCTTGCAGCGGCAATAAATGTTGGCACAGCCGCGCAGTAAGGCCAAGGTCCGCAAACGCACGGGTCACGACCGCATCATACTGGGCCGCGGGTTGATGTGACTCTACACGACTTTCAATGATTTCGATGTTGTTCAATCCAAGCTGTGTTTTGACTTGAAACAAAAAACGCGTTTTTTTGCCATTGCTGTCTAACAACGCAAATTGGCGTTCCGGAAAAGCAATCGCCAAGGGGATACCCGGTAAACCAGGGCCGGTGCCAACGTCGATGACTCTCTCGCCGTCAATAAAAGGGGTGATCGCCAATGAATCAAGTAAATGACGAACAACCATCATCGCCGGATCTCTCACCGCGGTTAAATTGTAGGTCTTATTCCATCGATCCAAAAGTTCAATATAAGCAATCAGCTTATCGACCTTCGTTGACTCCAACAATATGGGATGAGAACGCGTATCAAGAACAGCAACGCCATCTAAAAGCTGACGTCGTAAAAATTCATCCATGAGATACGTCGGATAGCGTGGCCGTGTGGCTCGATTTTTTAATATGTATCAATAGCAACGACAAAGCGGCAGGCGTAACGCCTGAAATTCGGCCTGCACGCGCAATGGTGGTGGGACGAGAGGCCGTTAGTTTCTGCCGAATTTCGTTAGACAGCCCCTGCACTGCGAGATAATCAATACTCTCAGGTATCGCTGTATCCTCCAGTCGGTGCAAGCGCTGGATTTCACCCTGCTGGCGGTCAATATAGCCGGCATACTTTATGTGGGTTGAGACCTGAATCGCCGCCTGAGGCTCATAGATAAGTGGCTCACCGACCAAACAAGCAACATCGTTGTAGTCGAGCTCTGGTCGACGCAACAAATCCGCAAGGGAGTATTCTCGTGATAGTGGCTTACCAATTTTAGGTAACAGCTGCTTCGCCGCCTCACTGCCTGGCTGCACGTAGGCGGTTTCTAAGCGCTGCTGCTCAGCCGTGATGCTCGAGCGTCGCGCCTCAAATCTCCGCCACTGGATATCACCGACAACGCCTAAATTTCGGCCAATTTCTGTTAAGCGTAAATCAGCGTTATCTTCACGCAACAGGAGCCTGTACTCGGCCCGAGAAGTAAACATCCTGTAAGGTTCTAGTGTGCCTTGCGTCACCAGGTCATCCACTAGAACACCAATATATGCTTCATCTCGGCGAGGTTCCCAGGCCGCTTCTTCACGGGTATGTCGGGCCGCGTTGATGCCCGCCAGCAAACCTTGGGCGGCGGCCTCTTCATAGCCGGTTGTCCCGTTGATTTGACCGGCAAAAAACAATCCAGAAACCGCTTTAGTCTCAAGAGAATGCTTAAGATCACGAGGATCAAAGTAGTCATATTCAATGGCATAACCTGGGCGTGTGATATGCGCGCCCTCAAGTCCAGTAATTGAATGTACCAAAGCAACCTGCACATCAAAGGGTAGGCTTGTTGAAATACCATTAGGATAGAGCTCGGTTGTAGTTAATCCCTCTGGCTCAATAAAAATTTGGTGCGAGTTTTTATCGGCAAAACGATGTATTTTATCTTCAATACTAGGACAATAACGCGGGCCAATCCCTTCAATAACACCACAAAAGAGTGGCGATCTATCTAGACTGCCCCGAATAATATCGTGGGTTTTATTGTTGGTATGGGTAATCCAGCAGCAGCGCTGCTCTGGGTGCGTACTCGAATCGCCAAACAGCGACATCACCGGACGCGGCTCATCTCCCCACTGCTGTTCCATTTGTGAAAAATCGACTGTTCGCGCATCAATTCGAGGGGGCGTGCCCGTTTTTAGCCGATCTGTGCGAGGACATAATTCTCTGAGTCGATCGGCGAGGCCAAGCGAGGCTTGATCTCCCATGCGACCACCTTCTGAGCTCTCAAGACCAACATGAATTTTGCCTCGCAGGAAGGTTCCCGCCGTTAACACAATAGCGGGGGCAGAAAACCGTAAACCCGTTCTTGTTAAAGCTGCTGAGACGCGGTTGCCTGTTAGCTCGAGATCTTCTACTGAGTCTTGAAAAACATAAAGGTTTGGTTGATTTAGGAGTGCTTCACGGATGGCGTTCCGATAGAGCACTCGATCAGCTTGTGCGCGAGTCGCACGCACTGCCGGCCCTTTGCGAGCATTCAAGACTCTAAACTGAATGCCAGCGCGATCTGTGGCTATAGCCATTGCACCGCCCAATGCGTCGATTTCTCGGACGAGATGACTTTTGCCAATACCACCAATGGCGGGGTTACATGACATCTGACCGAGCGTATCGATAGCATGCGTTAACAAAAGAGTTCGCGCACCAGAGCGCGCTGATGCCAGCGCGGCTTCAGTTCCTGCATGCCCGCCACCGATAACGATGACGTCATAATGTTCTGATGAGGGTGACACGATCGTCGGCACTCAAAGTGGTTAGACTCATCAGTATAAGGCGGTTGACGGTCACTGTGGAGCTGTACTTATACCGAGAGCGAAGTTCTTGGGGTTTATGTGCGCATCAGGCTTACGCTGTAATTTAATCTTTATATAATTTTATTTTTATAAGTAAGTTATATCTTATGTAGTAATTATTAGTGCCTAAGAAATCTGGGGAATAGTCTGTTCCAGCCTTTGAAATCAACTAGTTAGTGGTATCACAAGTAGGTAGGTTTACTGTCATTTAAGGCTGTTCCTACACTGTATAGATTGTGCGTAAGCCCCCTTTTTTTAAGCCTTTAGTTTGATCCACCCTTGAGGCACCCGTTGTTTCAGTGGTTATGCGCAGTGTTACACACAATAAAACGCCCAACCCGTTACGCGAATCGAAACATTTAAAAGTCAGCCTAAAAAAGTCGTTACACCATTCATCAGGGGAGAAAAGTGTTTTTTATTTGTGGATAAGATGTGTGTTAACGGTGTGTTGTTAGTGGATATTTATAGGCGGGTAGCTTTATTTTCCGATACAAAAACTACTAAATATTTCTCCTAGAAGCTGTTCATTGGTGAATTTTCCGGTGATCACCCCTAATTGTTGGTTGACGAGTCGAAGATCTTCTGCAAGCAACTCCCCGGCACCGCTGAGCTCAAACTGAATAAGAGAATGGTTCAAAGTGGTAAGCGCTTCATCAAGTGCTATTAGGTGTCGCTCTCGAGCACTAAAGCGTGTTTCGTTGCCGTCTGTTAATCCTAAAGTGGAGAGTAGAAGGGTTTCAAACGCGGTATAGCCGGCATCATTTTTTGTGGAGATAGCGACCGAAGGTATAGATGCGTTAGCGACAACACCTGCAGTGCGGCCGCTAAGATCAATTTTGTTGTAAACATTAATGACAACCCCCGAGGAGAGAAAAGGTGCTGTGACCTCCGGCTTTGTGTCGTCAATAACGTGTAGTGTGATATCTGCAGTAGCGATCTCTTGATGCGCTCTACGGACACCTTCGGCTTCAATGATGTCGTCTGTCTCACGCAAACCTGCAGTATCTGTGAGTCTTAGCGCGACACCGCTGATTTCTACATGCTCTCTAACAATATCTCGGGTCGTCCCGGGTATATCGGTCACGATGGCAATTGCGTTGCCAGCCATGCGATTGATTAAGCTGCTTTTACCTGCATTGGGTTTGCCCGCTATAACCACGGTGGCGCCGTTGCGGATGATGGTGCCACGACGCGCATCTTTGTAGAGTATTTGAGCTTGATCACAAAGCGCCGATAGTTGATTGCTCACCTTACCCTCCGCAAGAAAGTCAATTTCTTCTTCAGGAAAGTCGATGGCGGCTTCTACGTATTTTCTGAGTTCGAGTAAACCGTTGCTCAGCCGGCTAATGGCGAGAGAGAAATGACCCTGCAGGCTAGCTTGTGCTTGTCGTGCCGCTATGTGCGTTTGGGCATCGATAAGGTCGGCGATAGCTTCAGCTTGAACAAGGTCAAGCTTATCGTTGAGGAATGCGCGCTCTGAAAACTCGCCGGGGCGAGCTTGGCGCGCCCCAAGATCAATACAGCGGCTTAAAACACTGTTGAGAACAATTGGCCCACCATGACCTTGTAGTTCTACAATATTTTCACCCGTGAATGATGCCGGTGAAGGAAAGAACAAGACGATGCCGCTATCGATAATGTCACCGTCGGGCCCGCGTAAAGAACACAATGTCGCGATTCTCGGTGTCAGTGTGCGTTGAGTGATAATTTCTGCGATGTGCTGAGCTTTAGGGCCCGATAGGCGCACAATGCCGATGCCGCCGCGCCCTGGTGCGGTCGCTATAGCCACTATGGTGTCTACATCAAGGGATTTGCTCGGGGCTTGGCTCATATTTGGGTACAACGCTCGCTTTGCTTGATTCCCTAATTTAACATCAAACCGCGTATTACTATGCCGGTCCCGGTGGGTGTCTTGGCGGACCGTTCGAGCGGCCGGTGTGGGTTTGCGGGTACGCCCTCTGTTATTTGGTTGGCCCTTCGGCGTCTATACGGCGCGTGATAAAATACTGCTGCGTCATTGAAAGCAGGTTGTTGCAGACCCAGTACAGCACAAGGCCGGCGGGGAACCAGAGGAAGAAGAAAGTAAACATAACAGGCAGCCACTGCATGATTTTTGCTTGCATGGGGTCTGGTGGCGGCGGATTGAGCTTTTGCATATAGAACATGCTCGCGCCCATCATAAGGGGTAATACAAAATATGGGTCCATAACGGAAAGGTCGTTAATCCACAGTGCGAACGGCGCTTGCCGCAGCTCTACAGACTCCATCAGGACCCAGTACAAAGCGATAAACACCGGCATCTGAATAATAATGGGGAGGCAACCACCCATTGGATTAATTTTTTCTTTTTTGTATAGCGCCATCATGGCTTGTGACTGTTTTTGCTTGTCGTCAGCATGTTGCTCGCGAATGCTCTGCATTTTGGGCTGAACTTTGCGCATTTTTGCCATCGAGCGGTAGCTGGCCGCGGATAGTCTGAAAAATGCGCCTTTGACTAAAACAGTCAACAGGATAATGGCAACACCCCAGTTTACAACCACAGACTGAATTTTTGTCAAAAGCCAAAACAGGGGCTGGGCTATCCACCACAGCCAGCCATAGTCGACGGTAAGATCTAAGTGGGGCGATATTTTAGCAAGTGAGTATTGGTCTTTGGGCCCCGCGTAAATATCAGCACCAAAGCGTGCGGATTCGCCTGGGTTTACCGTCACCATTGGACTGGTGAAGCCAACAATGTTGAAGCCACTGCTGGTCTGGCGGGTCGAGTAGTTGTGGTTTTGGTCGGGGTTGGGGATCCATGCGCTGACAAAATAGTGTTGCATGAGAGCGATCCAGCCGCCGGGTAAAGTCTTTTTAAACGGCTCCTCAGCAATATCACTGAACGTGAACTTAGTGAAGCGATCGTCTGGCTGAGTTAATGCTGCACCCAAGAACGGCTTCAATCCAAAGCCACTGCTATCGGCGTTAGGCGGCGCGCTGTTGTCCCGCTTAAGTTGGGCGAATGGGACCGCCTGCCAAGGCTGTAGGCTGTTATTGCGAACTTGGTAGTTAATGCCGACAAGGTAGCTATTTGGCGAGAAGGTAAACTTTTTGGTGACGGAGACGCCGCTGCCGTCCCCAACCCAGTCTAAATCTACTTCCAACATTTGACCGGGGGTTTGCGAAAATTCAGGGGCGGTAGCTTGGTAGTGTGCCCGCCCGTTGTTATCGATGCCGTTGGGTCCCACGAGACCGCTTTGGGCAATATAGGTGCGCGTTGAGTTTTGCTCTAAAAACACAAAAGGAATATCAGGTGAGTCGATAGCTTCAGGAAATTTGCGCAGTGCAAGCTCGACGATGTCGCCACCATTGAGGTCAATAACGATTTCCATCGTGTCGGTAACAACGCGAATATGGTTTGTCACGATCTCAGTGATAGTGCTTTGTGGGTCGCTGCTAGCAATGCTGACACTCGGTATATCTTCCCCTAGCGCGTCTTCCTCTACCGAGATCGGGAGTATGGCGCTGCTTGGTATCTGGGCGACCGTGTTCACATCTATTATGCGTTCGCGCGGCAACGTGGCCTCGCGGTCAGCTTTGAATGATGTCCACTCGCTGAGCAACATGATGGCCAGTACTGCGCTGGCGGCTATTAAGAGGTAACGCTTGATATCCATAGGCTTGTAAGTGCAACTATTGGTTTATGTGTGGGTGCGCCAGTCTCAATTTTGGCGCTCGGGAACAGGATCATAACCGCCCTCGTGCCATGGATGACAGCGGCCAATGCGTTTTATCGTCATCCAACAGCCTTTTATTAAACCAAAACGCAGAATTGCTAGCTTTGCATAAGAGGAGCATGTGGGATGAAAACGACAGCTTTTACCCAATAAAGGGCTAAAAAAATAACGATATAGATCTATTAGCGCGAGGACACAGCGCGCAGGAAAGCGTTTGATGGAGGTCAGAAAAGGCTTCATCGATTTAATTTACGCCAAAGTTCGCTTAAAAGATTGCGTATATCGCCATTCTCGAGTTCGCCAATGCCCTGACGTGCGAGAAATACGACGTCTCGTTTTGGCTCGAGCGGGTTTTGTCTGAAATGCTCGCGTACCAAGCGTTTGATTCTATTACGTTGCGAAGCCCGCTTGACGTGTTTTTTTGCCACAACCAAACCTAGGCGTGAGTGTGTCTCGCAATTTGTGAGGCTGAGAATAAGAGCGTGCTGAGACGACGCGCGCCGCTCGTTTTCATCGAAGACACGCTTGAATTGTGAGGCGTTGAGCAGCTTTGACTCACGTGTGAATGACTGGCAAGTCATCTGAGACCGTCAGAATTGCCGACGTAACGCCGGCAGTGGCGTGGTTAGTTTATGCCGACAGTTTTTTGCGACCGCGCGCGCGCCGTCGTGCGATGACTTGACGACCATTTTTGGTGGCCATACGAGCACGGAAACCGTGGGTGCGCTTGCGCTTTAAGACGCTGGGCTGAAAAGTACGCTTCATGTCACTGAAACCTTGATTTGATGATTTAAGGGGCGCGAATTATAGGGAGTGCGCGGTTATTAATCAAGGGGCCTCTTCCGGTCTTCTGCGCCTTGCTGTGTCGTCGGACTTTGATGTGGTCACCGGCGGGCTAGATACCGTATTCTAGCGGCACGTGCCCGGGGGCCCCAAGATCCGGACTAGCCGGTGCGTGGGTTGGTTAACCAGGTTGGTCAATACTTACGTTTTGGTCCCCATGGACGTTGCATCGTGGTGCGTTAGCGCTCACATCACACGCAGATAGGCACAGTCTATACACTAGTTACTAACAGGTTTTCAACAGCCGGCGATATGTTTGATGGGTTTTCGCGAAACCTAGAAACTTATAACCAAAAAAACACAAGCTATTGTTTTTTATCGGGTTATTTTTTGTTGCGCTGTGATGTAAATTGTGGATAACTATCAACTGCTTCAAGCCCTGCGTTTAAATTGCGCAAAACACCCGAAGAAGAGATGAATGAACGTGTCATTTTTTAGAGGGTTTATCTGTGGCATCTTGTGATTACGCACAAGTTGTTTCACCTAATAATAATTGGGGCTAAAGATGGAGTCGCGGCGGTCTATTTGTTGGTCAGCCGGAATCAATTCATGGAGACAACGTGTTCGATCACCAATCCGCTGCCACTGCTTGGAATTATTGCCTCAATCGACTGCAGGGAGAGCTGCCGCTGCAGCAGTTCAATACTTGGATACGACCGTTAAAAATATCTGTGTATGAGGGCGGTTTGGTGTTGCAGGCGCCCAATCGCTTTATTCGAGACTTTGTTGATGACAAGTATGCGGATCTCATTAATGCGTTTCTGGGAGAGAGCTCAAGTGACGAGGTGGTGCGGTTATCGGTGGTTGTGGGCGACCAGGGTGCCATTTCTAACGCAAGTGCAGCGCGCGCGCTATCGACCAATAAGCCTGTGCTGCAGAACACACCGGCGCCTACAAATATAGTGCAGGAGCGCCACAACATCATTTCGCCAGTGGCGCCGAGCCACCAACAAAATTTGGTGCGCGGCTATACTTTTGCGAGCTTTGTTGAAGGTAAGAGCAACCAACTGGCACTCGCGGCGGCGCAGCAAGTTGCTGAAAACCCAGGTGATTCCTATAACCCCTTGTTTCTCTATGGGGGGGTGGGTCTGGGCAAGACACATTTAATGCATGCTGTGGGTAACGCGCTGCGCCAGAAAAACCCGGAGGCGAAAGTTGTTTATTTACATTCCGAGCGCTTTGTTGCCGACATGGTTAAGGCCCTTCAGCTCAACGCAATTTCTGATTTTAAGCGTTATTACCGTTCGGTGGATGCGCTGCTGATTGACGACATTCAATTCTTTGCGAATAAGGATCGGTCCCAGGAGGAGTTTTTCCACACGTTTAATGCGCTTTTAGAGGGCGGTCAGCAGATGATATTAACCTGTGATCGCTATCCCAAAGAGATCGACGGTCTTGAGGAACGCTTAAAAAGTCGCTTTGGTTGGGGGCTCACCGTCGCGGTAGAGCCGCCGGAACTTGAGACGCGAGTGGCTATTTTGCTGAAGAAAGCGAGTGAATCAAATGTCGATATACCGCCGGAAGCCGCGTTCTTTATCGCCGAGCGAATACGATCGAATGTTCGTGAGCTAGAAGGGGCGTTGAAGCGGGTGATTGCAAGCGCTAACTTCACTGGCAGGCCAATTGATATCGATCTCATCAAAGAAAGCCTCAAGGATTTATTGGCACTACAAGACAGACAAATAGGCCTTGAAAATATCAAGCGAACAGTGGCGGAATACTACAAAATAAAAGTGGCTGACCTGCTGTCTAGGCGCCGGAGTCGCTCGGTGGCAAGGCCTCGACAGGTCGCGATGGCGCTGGCCAAGGAGTTGACTAACCATAGCTTGCCAGAAATAGGTGATGCCTTTGGAGGCAGAGACCACACGACAGTGCTTCACGCATGTCGTAAGATTAAGGAACTACGCGAAACGAGTTCTGATATTCGCGAGGATTTTAAGAACTTGTTGCGATCTTTAACTACCTAAGATCGTAGGTTTTGATACAGTAGCTTAGATGAACTGCCTGGAGCGAGATGCCAAATGAAATTCACCATTGCACGCGATGCACTGCTTAAGCCACTAAACCTCGTGGCGGGCGTTGTTGAGCGACGACAAACCTTGCCGATTCTTTCTAATGTGTTGCTGAGTCTGGAGGGTAATCAGCTGTCGCTCACAGGTACCGACCTTGAAGTTGAGCTGGTTGGCCGAGTTGAGCTCGTCGCCCCCGGAGTCGATGGCGATATTACTGTGCCTGCTAGAAAGCTAGTTGATATCTGCAAATCACTACCCGAGGGTTCTGAAATAGAATTTAGCGTGGAGTCTGGCAAAGCTACAGTTAAAGCCGGCCGCAGCCGCTTTACTTTGTCGACATTGCCGGCGACAGAGTTTCCTTCGGTCGAAGGCTCGGTGGGTGAGCTCGCGCTTGAGCTACCCCAGTCCAGCATCAAGCGGCTAATAGATCGTACAGCCTTTGCGATGGCACAGCAGGATGTTCGCTACTACTTGAACGGTATGTTGCTTGAGATCAAATCGGGTCGTTTGCGGATGGTGGCAACCGACGGCCACAGACTGGCACTATGCACGGCGCCAGAACCGGTGATTGCGGCCGACGTTATGGTCATTATTCCAAGGAAGGGCGTTTTGGAGTTGGCGCGTCTGCTTGAGGGAGATGACCCGATCAGCTTGGTGATTGGCAGTAATCATGTGCGCGCAGCAAACCGACAGTTCACTTTTACGTCTAAGCTAGTGGATGGGAAGTTCCCTGAGTATGAGCGCGTCTTGCCCAAATCTCCCGACAAGTCGGTGGTCGGTGGTCGCTTGGCGCTCAAGCAGGCGTTTACGCGCACGGCTATCTTATCCAACGAAAAGTACCGTGGTGTTCGCCTGAAGCTGTCAGCCGACGCATTAGAAATTACCGCAAATAATCCAGAGCAAGAGCAGGCAGAAGAGGTGGTCACCGTTGAATACGCTGGGGAGCCACTCGAAGTTGGTTTTAATGTGAGCTACTTGCTGGATGTTCTGTCGGTGCTAAACGGCGAAAAAGTGCGCTTCTCTTTGGCGGACGCCGCTAGTAGCGCGCTGATGGAAGAGGCGGAGGCGGGCGACTCCCTTTACGTGGTCATGCCAATGCGCCTGTGATTTGGCGGTCTTCTGCGGGGATATATAGCCTCTTGGCCGCTCGGCTTTTTCATTGCTTTGCTGGTCAAGCGGTCGACTGTCGGCGCTTAAAAGCGTGCCAGCCTTGTTGAGCCGCCTTGCCATTGCGGGAGTTAGGAATCTACATTCGCCTGTTTTCGAGTTGGGCTCGACAGGAAACTTGTTTTTTGGCGACAACGGGAGTGGCAAAACCAGCATCCTCGAGGCGGTCCATTTGTTAGGGCTTGGCCGCTCTTTTAGAACGCAGAGTGCGCGCTCCCTTATCGCTTTTAACGATGACCGCTGTGTTGTCAGCGGTAGGTTGCGGCTCGCAGCTCGTGAGACATCGCTGGGGATTGAACGGGGTCGCGACGGCTCAGCCAAAGCTAGGATTAATGGGGATGCTGCTGAGTCTTTGTCTGAGTTGGCCGCGCTCTTACCGCTCGTGCTTATTGATGCTGATAGCCTCGGTCTTGTTACGGGCCTGCCGGAGGCGAGGAGACGCTTTCTAGATCAGTGCGTGTTCCACGTGGAACACACTTTTCTGCCGCATTGGCGGCGCTATCAGCGCGCACTAAAGCAGCGGAATGCTGGCCTTCGCCATGGTACACTGGGCGCTTACGATCCCTGGTTAGATGAGGTTGTCGCTGCGGGGGAGTTAATAACGGCAGCGCGGGAGCGATCTCTGGCTTTGGTGTCGGCGCGCTTCGCTGAAATTGCTGTGGCGCTCTCAGATGATATTGCGGGTGTTTCAATACAACTGCGCTGCGGCTGGGATAGGTCGGTGAGTTTGCGTGATGCCCTTGAGAGGAGTCTGCTGTCGGACCAGACGCAGGGTTTTACCCATGTGGGTCCGCACCGGGCTGACTTGCGGGTTACTTGTGAAGGGAAGCCTGCGTCGGATGTGATGTCGCGCGGACAGTTAAAATTAACGGTTGCGGCGCTGAAGCTGGCGCAAGGAAAGTTGTTGGAAGAGCTCGGCGGGGGGCGCCCTGTTTATTTGGTAGATGACTTGGCAGCCGAGCTTGATTCGCGCCACCTGCGGAAAATTTGTGAGGCGCTGCGCGAGTCTGGCTCGCAGACATTGTTGACTGCGGTAGACCGACAGGTGTTGACGCGGTTTTGGCCTGATGATGGCTTGAAGGTGTTCCACGTGGAACGGGGTAAGGTGGAAGCCTTGCGGGCATGATTATAATGGCGGGGGCGAGTGTTGCCTTCGTATAGAGGATGGGTATGACCGAAGAAACAGGAACCACACCGACACCGTCAGGTGAATACGACTCTTCAAGTATTAAGGTGCTTAAGGGGCTCGATGCTGTTCGAAAGCGTCCAGGTATGTACATTGGCGATACTGATGACGGAACTGGCTTACATCATATGGTGTTTGAGCTGGTCGACAATTCAATCGACGAGGCGTTAGCTGGCCACTGTAATCAGATTGATATTGTGATTCACCCAGATGAGTCAGTTTCAGTTGGTGATGATGGCCGAGGCATACCTACAGAAGTGCACGAGGAAGGGGTATCTGCCGCAGAGGTCATTATGACGGTGCTGCACGCGGGTGGTAAGTTTGATGACAATACCTATAAGGTTTCGGGTGGCCTACATGGTGTTGGCGTTTCGGTTGTAAACGCATTGTCAGAGCATCTACAGCTCAATATTCGTCGTCGGGGCAAGCTATACGAACAAATTTACCGACACGGCGTGCCAGATGCGCCTTTGGCCGTTGTTGGCGACACCGAGGGGACGGGCACATCGGTGCGCTTCAAGCCCTCCGCGGAGACTTTTTCTAACATAGCCTTTCATTTTGATATTTTGGGTAAACGTTTGCGTGAGCTGGCGTTCTTGAATAATGGTGTGCGGATTTTCCTAAAAGACGAGCGTAGCGGCCAGGAAGAGCTGTATTGCTATGACGGCGGCTTAAAGGCTTTTGTTGAATTTTTGAACCAAAGCAAAAACACGGTCAATCGCATTTTTCACTTTCAGACCGACCTCGATGACGGCGTTGGTGTGGAGATCGCGTTACAGTGGAACGATAGTT
This sequence comes from uncultured Luminiphilus sp., assembly GCA_963926105.1. Taxonomy (GTDB): domain Bacteria; phylum Pseudomonadota; class Gammaproteobacteria; order Pseudomonadales; family Halieaceae; genus Luminiphilus. Next base: position 26,594 of record CAWUVW010000048.1, read on the forward strand.
ACCAAGAAAATATTTTCTGTTATACCAATAACATCCCTCAGCGCGATGGTGGCACGCATTTGGCAGGCTTTCGTGCCGCGCTGACGCGATCCCTTAATGGGTATATTGAACGCGAGGGCATGGCCAAGAAAGCGAAGGTCAATACGACGGGTGATGATGCGCGTGAGGGATTGACCGCTATTATCTCGGTTAAGGTGCCGGATCCGAAGTTTTCATCACAAACCAAAGATAAGTTGGTCTCCAGCGAGGTGAAAACCGCTGTTGAACAAACTATGGCAGCCTTCTTTACAGATTACCTGCTGGAATTTCCGGCCGAGGCGAAGCTTGTTATCGGGAAAATGATCGATGCGGCTCGCGCCCGAGAGGCGGCACGCAAAGCACGCGAAATGACTCGACGGAAGGGCGCGCTAGATATCGCGGGTTTGCCCGGTAAATTGGCGGACTGCCAAGAGCGCGATCCCGCGCTTTGCGAGTTGTATCTGGTGGAGGGAGACTCCGCGGGTGGCTCGGCGAAACAGGGAAGAAACCGTAAGTTTCAAGCGATTTTGCCTTTGAAAGGGAAGATCCTGAACGTCGAAAAGGCGCGCTTTGACAAAATGTTAGCCTCAGCTGAGGTGGGCACCATTGTCACCGCCTTGGGTTGCGGCATTGGTAAGGACGAGTTTAATGCCGATAAACTGCGGTATCACAGCGTTATCATCATGACCGATGCCGATGTTGATGGATCGCATATTCGAACTTTGCTATTGACCTTTTTCTTCCGACAAATGCGTGAACTACTTGAGCGCGGTCATATTTATATTGCGCAGCCACCGCTTTACCGGGTCACGCGTGGCAAACAGAGCCAGTATTTAAAAGATGAATCGGCGATGGATGAGTTTCTGACCACTAGCGCCCTCGACAATGCCGCGCTATTTGTGAACGAAGACGCACCGGCAATTCAGGGCGCAGGCCTTGCTACCCTAATCCATGATTATAAATCAGCGTCATCGATGATTGATCGATTGTCCCGAGTATACCCACCTGCGCTATTGTGGCAGCTGCCCTTTTTGCCTGCGATGAGCTTGGATGACCTAGCTGATGAAGCGAAGGCTCAGTCTTACGCTGACGCAATAAGTGAGCGCTTACTAGCCGTTAGGGTCCGTGGTACCGATTATACTGCTTTGTTGCGGAAAGACCCTGAACGCGGTTTGTATTACCCTGTATTACGTCAGATTTCACACAGTATCGCTACCGATTACGCGCTTCAATACGGTTTCTTCACCTCCAAAGAGTATGCAGAGCTTGTGGCGCTGGGTGAAAAATTAACGGGTTTAATTCAGCCTGGTGGTTATTTCCAGCGGGGTGACAAGCGTTTTGAAACCCACGATTTTGCAGAGGGTCTTAGTTGGTTATTGGCGGAGGCACGCAAAGGACACGGCATTCAGCGCTACAAAGGCTTGGGTGAGATGAATCCAGGACAGTTGTGGGAGACCACTATGGACCCAGAAGTTCGTCGTATGCTGCGTGTTACCATTGAAGATGCCATTCTTGCAGACCAGATGTTCTCAACGCTCATGGGCGACGATGTTGAGCCGCGACGCGCGTTTATTGAAGAAAATGCCTTGTCGGTGGCAAATCTCGACATTTGATGGCTACTGCTGGGGCTGACCGCTGATTCAGAGCTCAGCCCCAGTACGCGTTAATGTCTAGGCGGGCGCGCGAAAGAGGCCGAATAACATTTGTAGCTATAAAAGACGCTGTTTTTAGTGATTGTCCTCTGTGTCAGCGTCAGATGCTGAGTTGGTCGCGATTTGAGGTTCGGTTTCCAGCGCTAAGCTGACCCGACTGGCATCGTTGTCCGTGGCAATAGGTTTGAGTGAGGTGGTTAGTGTTTTATTTGCCTTAGCAGATAAGGCTTGGAACCGCTCGACTTTGCCATAAAGTCCTTGTCGACCTACTAGCGCAGTGACGGCCTTGTTGTAGTGGTTGCCAGCGGCTTGCAAAGAGCCACCAACAGCTTCTAAGCGCTCGGCAATAACACAGACGGCATTAAAAACATCTCCCGCCCGTGCGCTAATCTCTTGCGCCTCGGCATTACTGCGCTCAATCATCCACAGGTTCGCTACGGTGCGCAAAATGGGCATGAGTGTGGTGTGCGACACCATAATCACATTTTTATGGTAACCGTAATTAAACAGCTCACGGCTTTGACGCATTGCTTCGATGTACGCGGGTTCGACGGGCATAAACATCAACACAAAATCTGGGCTCGACATGCCGGGTAAATTTGCATAATCCTTGGCTGACAAGTCATCGATATGGTTTTTGACTGCTTTGGTGTGTGCCGCTAATGCGTTATCACGTTCTATATCCGTGTCTGCACCTACGGCTCGCTCATAATCAACCAGCGACACTTTGCTGTCGATCACCATGTTCTTGCCGTCGGGTAAACGCAGCACGAAATCCGGTATCGAGCGCTTGCCCGCTTCATCCTTAAAGGCCGCTTGAGTATCGTAGTGCTCGCCGGGCCTCAGTCCGGCCAGCTCGAGCGTTCGCTCGAGCTGTGTTTCACCCCATGAACCAACTAGCTTTTTATCCCCTTTTAACGCGCGGCTAAGCGTATTTGCTTCAGTACTCATCGACAAACCAACGCTCTCAAGGGCCTTGATTTGTGCCTCCAGGGAGGCGGTGTTCTTTAAAAACTCACCGTGAACTCGATTTGCATTGTTCTGAAAGCTTTCTATCTGCTTTTCAAGGGGCTTGATAATGGCGCCAATACTCTGTTGGTTACTCATCCTAAGCTGTTCGTCTCTTCCCGTTAGAATCTTCTGGCTGAGATTTTCAAACTCCGCTTTAAGTGCCACCTTACTGGCCTCAAATTGGCTGATTTGTTCGCGTAAACTGCGCTCACGCTCATCGAGTTGAGTCACTAACTGTTGATTGTTAACCGACAGCTGCTGGATTTCAGCGCGTGCACTGGCGAGCTCTAGTTGCAAGGCCTGCCATTGTTGCTGCAGCGCTGATTCAAGTGCTCGTGCGGTGTCGCGCTCGCTGTGTGCGCGATATAGGTGTTGCTCTTTTTCGCGAAGCTGACGCCGCAGCAAGGTCCAAACAAAGCTGCCGATGGCAGACCCACCGAGCAGAGCCGACGCGATAATCCAACCTGCGTCATCAAGCATCTTCAGCGTGTCGCCATTTCGGCGATATCGGCTACCCGTAAAAACTGCGCCCGTAACGCGCCGAGTAGCTGCAATCGATTTAACCTAAGTGCGTCATCGTCAGTGTTAACCATTACGCCCTCAAAAAATGCGTCGATTGGACCTCGCAACTGAGCTAACGCATTGAGCGCGCCTGTGAAGTCCTCGCTGATGAGCAAAGGATCTAAAGCTGCACTTGTCTTCTCTAGCGCTTCAAACAAGGCCCGCTCTGCCCTCTCCTGCATTAACACCTCATCGGCTTGGCCAGAGATCGCTTGGCCTGCTTTGTTGAGAATATTTGCAACTCGCTTATTGGCTGAGGCAAGCGCTACCGACGCCTCGCTGCCTGCAAAAGCATGGAGCGCATGAACACGTGCGTCAATTTCCGTCGGCGATGTATTGCCCGTAACCGTGACCGCCCTTAACACTTCGACTGCGATATCTTGATCCTCATAGAAAGCACGCAAGCGATCAACAATATACTCGACGACATCCGTGCTCACTGTTGCGCTTAACACACCAGGGGCGTATTGAGCTTCAGCCCAAGCAGTTAGTTGGCTTAAAGATACGGTGCTTCTCTGCGCGATGAGGATACGGATGATCGCAAGTGCCGCGCGACGTAAACCGAAGGGGTCTTTGGAGCCCGTGGGTATTTGGCCAAGGCCAAAAATCCCCACCATGGTATCGAGGCGGTCGGCTAGCGCGACTGCCCGAGCATCCGCGGATAGGGGCAGCTGATCTCCAGCGAAGCGGGGCCAATAATGTTGTTCGACCGCGTCAGCTACGGCGTCCGTTTCCCCGTCGTACCGGGCATAATACGCGCCTGCAATGCCTTGTAGTTCAGGGAATTCGAGCACCATCTCCGATACTAGATCGCACTTACAGAGCTTCGCTGCACGGGCGCTATTGTCGGGATCGGCGTTGAAAATAGCGCTGATATGTTGAGTCAGGCCCATGATACGGCCGGTTTTATCCGCTAACGTCCCCAGCTTTTGTTGGAAAACAACCCCTTCGAGTCGTTTTAGACGCTGATTCAGTGGTGTCTGCTTGTCAGTCTCAAAGAAGAAGGCCGCATCACTTAAGCGCGGTCGGATAACACGCTCGTTGCCGGCTATCACTTGACTCGGATCTTTGCTTTCTATATTTGCGACGGTAATAAATTTAGGGAGTAGTTGTGCGGCTTCGCCCAACAAATGAAAATATTTTTGGTGTTCTTTCATCGACGATATCAGAGCCTCTGCGGGGACTTCTAGGAATTGCTGATCAAAACTTCCCATCATTGCTACCGGCCATTCAACCAGTCCCGTGACCTCTGCGAGTAGCGCCAGATCGATGACCGCGCGCGCGCCCGCCTCGTTTGCAAGCGCCTCAACCTGTGCTTTAATCTTTGCTTGACGGACTTCGAAGTTGGCGATCACTTTTGCTTGAAATAGCTTGTCTTCATACTCTGATGCGCTATTAAGCACGACGTCAGCCGCGTGGTGAAAGCGATGTCCACGGCTAATTCGGCCTGCGTCACAACCATAGAGCGAGAGTGTTAGGGGCTCGTCTCCGAGCAAAAGCACCAGCCACTGCACTGGCCGCAAAAACTCGTCTCGACTGCGTCCCCAGCGCATGCGTTTAGATACGGGAATGCCCGCAACGGCTTGTTGCACGAGCTCGGGCAGGACATCTTTAGCGACACTGCCGGCCTCGGTAATATGCAGTCCTAGCCGCTGCCCTTTATCCGTGTCGATCGGCAAAAGGTCTTCCGCCGCAACACCGTGCTTGCGGGCAAACCCCAGTGCTGCAGGCGTCCAATTGCCATCAATATCTTTGGCGCTAGCCACGGGTGGACCCACTAGCTCACGTTCGATGGCCGGTGCGGTTAAGGTCAGCCCTGTTACGTAAACGGCTAAGCGTCGTGGTGTTGCGAACCAGCGGCTTGAATCAAACTGAAGTCCTTTGTTTTTCAGGCCCTCACACAGGCCTTCGCAGAGGGCTTCTGCCATAATGGTTAACTGCCCTGCGGGAAGTTCTTCAGTGCCTAGTTCAAATAGTAGGTCAGCGCAGCTCATGATAATGTCTCCAGCGCTGCAGCACGCAAATCAGCATCGGCTTGCGGGAATCCGGCACGTGCTCTGGACGCCACATACGCCTCTGCTGTTGCCTTGGCCAGGGTGCGCACTCGTAAAATATAACGTTGGCGCTCGGTGACACCAATCGCATGGCGTGCGTCGAGTAGGTTAAAAGCATGGGAGGCTTTAATGACGTGCTCATAAGCGGGTAATGGCAATGACTTCTCCGCTAGACGCAGTGCCTCACGCTCGCAGAAATCGAAGGTCGACAACAGGTGCTCAACGTCAGCTTCATTAAAATTGTAGCTCGACATCTCCACTTCATTTTGATGGAAAACATCGCCATAAGTGACGACGCCTTGTGGTGTTTCTGCCCAGACGAGGTCATAAACTGAGTCAACGCCCTGCAAATACATGGCAATGCGCTCCAGTCCATAGGTAATTTCGCCGGTCACCGGATAACACTCAAGTCCTCCGGCCTGCTGAAAATAAGTAAACTGCGACACTTCCATGCCATTAAGCCAAACTTCCCAGCCTAAGCCCCAGGCGCCCAGCGTTGGTGATTCCCAGTTATCTTCAACGAAACGGATGTCATGTACTAACGGATCAACCCCCAGTTCGCGTAAGCTGTCTAGATAGAGTGATTGAAAGTCCGCCGGCGAGGGCTTCATCACTACTTGAAACTGGTAGTAGTGTTGAAGTCGATTAGGATTTTTCCCATAGCGGCCATCTGTGGGCCTGCGGCTGGGCTGGACATAAGCGGCGTTCCAGTTTTCTGGGCCGAGCGCGCGCAGGAATGTTGCCGGATGAAATGTACCTGCCCCTACTTCTAAATCTAGGGGTTGAAGTATGACGCAGCCATGGCTGGCCCAGAAGCTCTGCAGGCGCAGAATCAGTTCTTGAAAAGTCTTAGGGGTCACGAAATTTTCCAGAAATGCGTTTGCCGCTTAGTATAACGCCCTTTGTCGCGGCATAATACGAACGCTTTTATCCATCTATCTCAACGCCGGACATCCTGTGACACAACAGCGACCTATCGACTCCACCCGCCCAGATAAAATCTGCGTCAAAGATAAGCTGATTCTCGCACTTGTGCGGTTTGCTTTAAGGCTTAGCGCACGCCTTCCTCTGGGCACTGTGCGTCAGCTAGGCCGTTGGTTTGGACGCCGCTATTTCGCCATAGATGGACGCCGCCGACGGATTACCGCACGTAACATCGCGTTGGCCTATCCCAAGCTTAGCGCCGAAGCGCAACATACGATGGTACGGGGCTGTTTAGAAGAAACGGGTGCGCTGATAGCTGAAATGGGACATTTGTGGGCTAAACCTTGGGATGAGGTGTCCGAACTCGTTGTGGAAGTGGAGGGTGCAGAGACCTTAGCTGCCGCGCTGGCAACAGGACGGGGTGTTATTGTGCTTGGCCCGCACCTAGGTAATTGGGAAATGCTCGGCCTACATCTGGCGACACAGGGAGATTTAGTTGCCTTGTTTGAACCACCCAAGATTGCCGCTTTAGGGTCTTTGGTGCAGAGTGCTCGTCAAAACAGTGGGGGTCGCTTAGTACCCACCACGGCTCGTGGTTTGGCCGCCTTGGTAAAAAGTATTAAGCAGGGCGGTGTTTCAGGTATTTTACCCGATCAAGTGCCCAGCCAAGACAGTGCGGGCCTAAACGTACCTTTTATGGGTATTGAGTGTTTTACGGCCTCCTTAGGGTGTAATTTGATTAATCGATCTGGCGCCATCGCATTAATGGGTGCGGCAATGCGTGTGCCCGGCGGTTTTAAATTGCGGTACATCGAACCGGCAGAAGATTTGTACAGCGATGATTTGATGACGGCGCTCACTGCTATGAACAAGGAAGTAGAGCGACTGCTCGTTGGCTGGGACACGCAGTATCAATGGCTGTATAAGCGTTATCGAACCCGTCCAAAAGGTGGTGTTGAGCACTACCAAAATTTGAAAGCGCCGCGCGCGCCCACGGAGTAGTTCATGCAACGATTCAGCGGCAAATTGATCGCGGGACTTATTGGCCTGTTAACGCTCGGGCCAGTGGGTTTGTTATTTGGTTTGGCGATAGGCCATGCATTTGATCGAGGTTTATGGCAGGCACTTCAGGCGTCTAGTCCCGATGCATTACGTCTGATGCAGCAGCAGTTTTTTGATACCACATTTACGTTGGCGGGCTATATCGCCAAGGCGGACGGACGAGTTTCAGAAGCGGAAGTGGCACAAGCCGAGAGCCTGTTCAGGCAGTTGCGCTTGAGTCCTGCGCAGCGTGAAGTAGCCATCCAGCGGTTTAAGGCGGGATCACAAGACAATTTCGATCCGGCGACAACGGTTGCCGCGTTTGCGGCCAAAGTCGGTCCAAGGCGCCAGCTTCAGCAAACGCTATTTGCATTTTTGGCGAGTATGGCGCTGGCTGATGGTGTATTGCAGCCCAGCGAGCGAGAGGCGTTGCATCGCATTGCAGCGTTGCTAGGCATGCCTGCCGCTCAGGTCGATCAACTCGTGAACATGTTGGCCGCTCAAGCGCGCTTTCACAGTACCGGCGGACGATCCCACGCCGGTGCGGGTATGGCGCCCCGCCGCGATGAACTGGCCGATGCATACACTGCGCTGGGTGTCTCGCCCTCGGCCAGTGACGGAGAGTTGAAAAAGGCTTATCGCAAATTGATGAGCGAAAATCATCCGGATAAATTAATCGCTAAAGGCGTACCTGACGATCTTATTAAATTAGCGACCGAGCGCGCTCAAGAAATCTCGGCGGCCTATGATGTGGTGCGCGAGGCGCGCAGTTTGAGCTGAGCTGCTCAAGGGCGCCAGAATGTCGGCGTGAACAGCACCAGTACAGTAAATACTTCGAGTCGGCCCATCAGCATGGCTAGGCTTAAGGTGATTTTACCCACGTCGCTGATACTGGCGTAGTTGGTAGATACCGCACCAAGGCTTGGCCCCAAGTTATTCATAGTGGCGACCACGGACGAAAACGCAGTCTCAAAATCGACGCCAGTCGTGAGCATGACAAAATTGAAGGCGACGAAGCAAACCATATAGACCGCAAAAAAGCTCCATACGGCGCTGACAACTGCGGGCTGCACCCGGCGAGAATCGAGCTTTAGCGGAATCACTGCGTTTGGGTGTAACAGCTGTTTTAGTTCGCGCATCCCCTGCCTGAAAATGAGCAGTACCCGCATCGCTTTCATACCGCCTCCAGTCGAGCCAACACAGCCGCCCATAAACGAGAGCATCAACAGTAAAAAAGGCAGAAAAACAGGCCAGATTGAAAAGTCCTGGGTGGTAAAGCCGGTACTCGTAGCGATAGAGACTGTTTGGAAAACGCCATGTACCACCGCCTCGTTAAAAGGCAGGGTGCCGGTGATGATAAGCGTGATGCAGGTGACGCCCCCGGCGAGCAGTAAAATCCAACTAAAAAAGGTGGTTTCTGAATCGTTGCGTAATACCGAGAGATCCCTGCGCTGAAAGGCCAAAAACATCAGGCCAAAACTCACGGCGCCAAGCACCATAAAAATAGTGCAGATAGAGAGGATTAGTTCGCTATTAAAAAACCCCATGCTCGCGTCGTGGGTTGAAGCACCGCCAGTCGCGACGGTCGAAAAAGCGTGGGAAATCGCATCGAATACGGACATGCCGGCTAGCCAATAGCAGAACCCGCAGGTAATGGTTAGGCCCGCGTAAACACCAAACAATGCTTTTGCTGTGCCGGTAATTCGCGGTGTTAGCTTGCTGTCTTTAGACGGCCCGGTACTTTCGGCGCGATACAGCTGCATCCCACCGATACCTAACATCGGCAGTATTGCTACCGCGAGGACAATGATGCCTATACCGCCTAACCACTGCAGTAGTTGGCGGTAAAACAAAATGGAGCGCGGCAGGTCATCGAGACCGACAATAACGGTAGAGCCGGTGGTGGTGAGCCCCGAGACCGATTCGAAAATCGAATCGGCGATGCTCATGTTGAGCGACTGGCTCAGTAAAAAGGGCAATGAGCCGAAAACACCCAGCACGGTCCAAAAAAGCGCCGTGACTAAGAAGCCGTCACGTATGTATAGATCATTTTTACAATGCCGAGTTGGCAACCACAAACACACCCCGGCTAACAGTGTCAGTCCAAAGGATAGCGAGAACTCGTTGGCCGATCCGTCTTCAGCGATCAGGCCGAAGGCAAGCGATGGAAGCATCGCGCCGCTGAACAGCATGAGCAGTACGCCAATGATTCGAATAGAGACGCCAATATGCATTAGAGGAACCCAAAACCTACGGCGAACAGCTTTTCCACCGCTGGAATTTGACCGCGATCAGTCAAAAATACGATGACATGGTCGTCGGGCGCTACCACAACGTGCTTGTGCGCGATGATCACCTCCGTGCCGCGCAAAATGGCGCCTACACTAGCCCCCGGAGGCATTTTGATCTTGTCGAGTCGGCGACCAATGATTTTTGATGACGTGGCATCGCCGTGGGCAATAAGCTCAATGGCTTCTGCGGCACCGCGCCGCAGCGAATGCACATTACTGATATCACCACGGCGCACATGGGTGAGCAGACTGCTGATGGTGATCTGTTGTGGTGATATGGCGATATCAATTTCCTCGCCGACCAAGTCAGCGTAAGCGGAATTGGTGATCAGTGTGATGACTTTCTTCGCGCCTAGACGCTTTGCCAGCATCGACATCATGATGTTTGACTCATCATTGTTGGTAAGCGCGCAAAATACATCGGTGTTTTCGATGTTCTCTTTTAATAGTAGTTGAGGCTCGTTGCCGCTGCCATTTAACACAATGGTCTCTTCGAGTAGTTCAGACAGCACGCGACATCGGTCGTAAGACAGCTCGAGCACTTTTACTTGGTATTGCCGTTCAAGCCGCTTAGCCAGCGTGGCGCCGATATTGCCGCCACCTGCAATCATCACCCGCTTGTAGGGCTCATCTATCTCTCTGAGCTCAGCGGTTACCGCACGAATATTTTCGCGAGCGGCAATAAAGAAAACTTCGTCATTGGGCTCAACGACCGTGTCGGCCGCGGGAATGATCGCCTGTGACTTGCGGAAAATCGCGGCGACACGGGTGTCAACTTTGGGCATGTGTTCGCGAATCTCTTGCAGTTCTCGTCCGACAATGGGGCCGCCAGCAACGGCCTTAACGGCAACAAGGCGAATACGCCCATCGGCAAAATCCAATACCTGTAGAGATCCGGGATTGGCGATGAGTTGCTCGATGTTGTTAGTGACTAACTGTTCGGGGCCGATGATCACATCGACGGGAATCGCATCGGCCTTAAACAGCGCATTCGCGTGCTGCAAGTAGTCTGCTGATCGAATCCGTGAGATTTTTATGGGCGTACGGTATAGCGTGAAGGCGATATGACAGGCGAGCATATTGACTTCATCGCTATTGGTGACAGCGATGAGCAAGTCGGCATCATTAGCGCCGGCATTGAGTAGAGTCGTGGGATGAGCCGCATCCCCCTGAACCGTGCGAATATCAAGACGCTCTGCTAGTGCTCGCAAAGTGCCAGACTGGCTGTCCACAACGGTGACGTCGTTTTGTTCATCAGCTAGATGTTCAGCCAGCGTACCGCCAACTTGCCCGGCGCCGAGAATAATGATTTTCATTACTTGCTACCCCATCGCTAAAAAGCAAAGGCACCATAAACAATGTCGATCCGGTTAGTAAGCCTCTGACGGCGAAAAAGCGGATTTTGTCGCAGCCTAGAGTGCTTTATTGATCTGTGCAAAGTACAAACCGTCGCCCCCCATTGCGTTGGGCAGCGCTTGTAATCCCAGCGGTGTTTTTTCTAAACCCGCGCAGGTAATTGGTTGTACGACACTATTTGGCAGATTCCTCGTCGCCCAAGCAACGACATCATCATTTTCTTCGGTCAATATTGAGCAGGTGATATACAGCAGCCGTCCGCCGGGTTTTAGCAGCGGCCAGACACCGGAGAGGATAGTCTGCTGTTGCTCGGCAAAACCCAAAATATCGTCACGATGACGATGAATTTTAATATCCGGATTACGACGGATTACCCCGGTAGCAGAACAGGGCACATCGACCGCAATGGCGTCGAAGCGCTGGCTGCTCAGTGCGGCGCTAGGTGTGATGGCGTTGTCGTGCAGTAACGTCATCGACAGTGCTAGGCGCTCAACATTCTGTGCCACCTTATTGAGACGAGCACTACTGTTATCGCAGGCCACTAATTCGGCGACCTCGGGAGTCATCTCCAATATATGGCAGGCTTTACCGCCAGGTGCTGCACAGGCATCAAGGATATGCTCGCCGGAGGCGGGCGCTAAAAGCTGTGCCGCTAACTGTGCGGATTCATCTTGAACACTGACCAGGCCATCGGCAAAGCCCGGCAGCCTGGCGACATCCATGGGGGTTTTTAAAGTGACACCCCAGGCGCTGATTGGGCAGGGTTCTGCTGCTATATCTGTCTCGGCTAGCAATGCTAAATAGTCAGCACGACTGCCGCGCAGGGCGTTAATGCGCACCGTCATGGGTGGATGGCTGCGAGATGCCGCCGCGATGGCATTCACATGATTGGGCCATTGATCCGATAATTGTTGATAGAGCCAGGCGGGTAACGCGAGTGTTGCGGCGGGATCTAAAGCGGCTTCGAGCGGGGCTTGCTCGCGCTGGAAATTGCGCAGTACACCATTAATGAATCCAGCGGCCCAAGACTTATCGAGTTCCCGACAGGCCGCTACCGTCTCTGATATGGCGGCATGTGCCGGTACGCGCATGGCAGACAGTTGGTGTAAGCCAAGAATAATGAGCGCCTTAATATCGCCATCTTTACTTTTCAGCGGCTTACTAATGAGCGTGTTGGCTATGGCGCTAAGTCTTGGCCATTCGCGCAGCGCGCCATAAACCAATTCTTGCAGGAGCGGAGCGTGGTTCGGCTGAAGCCGCGTTAGTGTCTCTGGCATCGCTTCCTTAAGTGAGCGCCCACTTTCTATTTCTGCTATCAGTTTGCAAGCCTCGGCTCGAACTGATAGTGATTTAGCCCAGGGGTTTTTCACTGTTGTAGCCACTTTATTGGGGCGTCGCTTGCCCGCGCGACCACGGGTGTTTTTGGGGGTGTTGCTCACAATGGGGCATCCAATTTTGGCATCTCAAAGCGCCGGCCGGGGGCCATGGCTTCAGCCCGCGAGTTGAGTAAATCGAAGATAGTTAGGGGTTTGCCGCCAGGTAATTGTGCTCGGCTGACCCTTAAAGCGCCCTGTCCACAAGTGACAACGAGCCCTTCCCGATCGGCCTTAATAATGGTGCCGGGAGCTGCTGGGTTCGTACTTTCAATGGCGTCTGCCATCCAAATTTTGACGCGCTGATCACCCAGCTGACTAAAGCAAACGGGCGCTGGGTTGAAGGCACAAATTTTACGCGCCAGTAGGTCAGCAGATAGTTGCCAGTCGATAGCACAATCTGCTTTGTTGATTTTGTGGGCATAGTTGGCGTGTTCATCATTCTGCTCGATAGCATTTGTCCAGTGCCGCTCAAAATCATCGAGTACCTTGAGTAGCGTTGCCGGGCCTAGTGCGGCTAGTGCGTTGAGCAGTTCGCCACCACTTTGCTGGGCAGTGATATCAATATAAGCCTTGGCAAGCATTGGGCCGGTATCTAAGCCGGCTTCCATCTTCATGATGGTAATGCCCGTTTCACAGTCGCCCGCTTCGATGGCCCGCTGGATAGGTGCGGCGCCGCGCCATCTCGGCAGCAGTGAAGCATGTACATTGATACAGCCTAAGCGCGGTGTGTCGAGCACTGATTGCGGCAGGATCAAGCCGTATGCGACAACAATCATGATGTCTGCGCGTAGCGCGTTTAACGTGGCGTGGGCGTCCGCAGATTTAAGTGTCGGAGGTTGAAATACGGGCAGGCCAGCAGCTTCTGCACAAGATTTTACCGGCGAGGGTAGGCATTTCTTACCGCGCCCCGCCGGGCGATCCGGTTGGGTATAGACGCCTACAATATTGGCGCCATCATCGATAAGTGCTTGCAGGTGTCGCTGTGCAAATTGCGGCGTGCCGGCAAAGACAATGCGATCAGAAGTGGCCATCCGCTATGCTTGCTGTCGGTGGGCTTTTTCAAGCTTGCCACGAATACGTTGTCGTTTAATAGGGGATAAATAATCGACAAACAACTTACCTTCGAGGTGATCGATTTCGTGTTGAAGGCAAATGGCGAGTAAATCATCCAATACCTTGGTAAAAGATTTTCCGTCGCGATCGAGCGCGGTGACTTCAATTTTCTGCGGCCGATGAATAGTCTCAAAAAAGCCTGGGACCGAAAGACAGCCCTCGTCGTAGGCGCCCAGCTCGGCATCGATAACTTGGATCTCCGGGTTGATAAAGACCAGCGGATCTTCCCTATTCTCTGAAATATCGATCACAATGACCCGCAGATGTACGTCAACCTGGCTGGCCGCTAAGCCAATGCCGGGCGCGTCATACATGGTTTCAAGCATGTCGTCGACCAACTGCTTAATCCGCGTGTCTACGGCTTTAACGGGTACTGCTTTTGTGCGTAGCCGTGTGTCGGGAAACTCGAGAATGGGTAACAAAGCCATAACATACCTGTTGTTCGTCTAAAATATCGTCACTTAAGCAGTGTAATAAAAGATGTTATCTGGCAAAAAATGCACTTGCCTCGTCGCACGCCTCGCCGCAAACTGCCAGTATAGCGCGGACGTCATTAGAAAGTGTTTATTTGTCATGGGCAATGGCGTGGCTTATAGCGACGAGACTGTTGCTAATAATAGGCGTATGCGGGTGGGCCGAGCATATCGGTCGAATGCAATAGCTTTAAAGGGAGTTGTCGGGTGAAATCCAGTCTTCAAAGCATGGGTACTCTACTAACGAGATTACCCAGTTACGCTTCGGTATTGTTAGCGTGGACATTTTTGACGTATGGCGTATTGGCGCACGCTGACCAGAGTCGTTCCGATGTGCTGCAGCTCAACTCAGATGTGCCAATGAGCTACATCGTTAAGCGTGGCGACACCCTGTGGGATATTAGTGAGATGTATTTAAAAGAGCCTTGGCGTTGGCCCGAGCTCTGGGATAACAATACTCAAATTGAGAACCCGCATCTCATTTATCCCGGTGATTTATTGGCGCTGCGCTGGGAAAATGGCCGCCCACGTCTCGGACTAGGTAGTCGCGGTGACGTGAAGCTATCACCGCGCATGCGCAGCGAGTCATTAAATTCGTCGATTCCACCTATCCCTCGTGATCAAATTGATCCCTTTTTACGCAACAATCGCGTTGTCGACCCACTCGCATTTGATCAGGCAGCGTATGTTATCGCGGGCGATGCAGGGCGTCTGATTAGTAGTTTGGGAGATCGTATATACGGCCGAGGCCCCATTGATGCCGAGGAGAAAATCTTTGCCGTGCTGCGTAGGGGTGAATTTATTGTCGATCCGATTAGCCAAGAGGTTTTAGGCCTTAAGGCTGAGGACATCGGCAGTACCGCTTCGTTGAGCGCCACTGACGCGGAGTTTTCCGACGCTGATGTCAAAGAGTTTGAGATCACCCGTGTGACTGAAGAGGTCCGAATCGGCGACCGTCTTCTGCCCACCGAAGAGGGAATAGTGTCGGCGTTTTTTGAGCCACATCCCCCTGCGGCTGAAATTAAAGATGGTTACATGGTTTCGGTTGATGGCGGCGTGACACAAATTGGTGCCATGGATATCGTGACGTTGAATAAAGGCAGTCGCGAAGCGCTCGCCATCGGCGATGTATTGGCTATTTACCAGACGGGTGAGGTAGTGCGTGATCCGATTCTCGATGAATCAGTGGCATTGCCTGATGTCCGCGCCGGCTTGTTGATGGTGTTTGCGGTCTATGAAAAGGCGAGTTTTGCCTTGGTGTTGAAGGCGAGCAGACCGCTCTCGGTAGGAGACAAAGTTAAAAATCCTTAACGCCGCGGTGTCAATATGCGCGCCAAAGCAAGGATGCTTTTGGTGGGGAAGCATGGGTAGTTTCACGTCACGTAATTAGATCCATAGCGATCAAGTTAACGGTTACTGCTGCAACGATTAATCAGCTCAAGGATGAGCATATGTCCTATCTTTTAGGCGAAGACCCGCGTGCGGATGGCCGTTGGCTACATGTATTAAATTGGTCTGCACGGCGGCCAGAATGTCGGCGGGATTTGTTTCACCCTGGCGTGACCCCTGAGCATTTGCTTGAGGGTGTTGGTTTTCCTCCAAGCTTCCCCCCGGAGCTTGTTCAGCGCTTGCATCGAGATCTGAGAGACGCACCTCCGGCTTATATCGTCAACGGTGTCGATGCCTCTTTGCCTATACAGCTTGTCACACTTGCCGATGTCGACTACCCGCCTCTGTTGCGCCAGTGTGCCGATGCACCGGCGGGACTTTTTGTCGTTGGCGACGTGACCCGCTTATCGTCTCTGTCGGTAGCGATAGTCGGTTCGCGCAAGCCGTCCATAGATGGTCGGCGAGCCGCAACCGAGTATGGCGCGGCCTTGTCTCAAGCGGGACTCACCGTCGTCAGTGGTTTGGCGCTTGGCGTCGATGGCGCCGCCCACATAGGCGCGCTGCGCGAGCGCGGGAGTACGGTCGCGGTTATGGCGACCGGAATTGATACCGTGTACCCCGCGCGACATCGTCACTTGGCGCGTGATATAGCCCATCATGGTGCTGTAGTGACGGAATTTTTGCCTGGCGCAACGCCCCAAAGTCGCCATTTTCATCGGCGCAACCGCACCATTTCGGGCCTCGCATTGGGTACCTTGGTTGTTGAGGCGGGCAGACCCAGCGGCTCGCTTATTACCGCGACGGCGGCAGCACAGCAGGGCCGAGATGTTTTTGCGCTGCCCTGGTCGCTCTATCATCGCGGTGCCGAAGGATGTCACGCGTTACTGGCTGACGGCGCGCATTTGGCGTTATCCCCAGGCGATATTATGACTGAGCTCGGTCTGGGGATAACCGGGCAGCTGGCGCTCAATGACAGTCTGCTCGAAAGCCCCAACTTAGGCGATCAAGGCGCCGAACCAGCGGGCGAAGCAGTCTCCGCTATGACATCCCGTGCAGACGCGATATCTGGGGATAAGCGCTGGAGGCCCAATCAAACGGCAAGGGATAATATCTCCGGGGTGGAAGGGGATATTCTCAAACAGTTAGGTGACGCAACGCACAGCATCGATACTATCGCGGCATCATTGGTTCGACCAGTAGCTGATATACGAATCTACCTAGGGCGCTTAGAATTATCGGGCCGCATTGAGCGTGTGGGTGCTGGTTATCGTCGATTACGCTGAGCGCTTTTATCTATTGCCGCTTGCTGGTGAGATGATCGCTGCCTACACTGGCCCATGACGGGCTTGTTGGGCGAAGTCTTGGCCGATGAGTGTTGCTCTGATCGACGCCGGCTTAGCAAGAATGCGTCCGATAGCGATCACTAAAGGTGACTGATATGCACACGACAGAATTGGCTGCTCGAATAATTGCTGGCGAGGTTGTCGCTTGTCCGGCGGAGGCGGTTTGGGGTCTATCCTGTGATCCTTTTAATCCGGCGGCGGTGGCAAAAATACTTACAATGAAGCGGCGTGATGTTGCTAAAGGGTTGATCATTGCCGCGGCTGATGAAGCTCAGCTGGCGCCCGTATTGGCCGCTGTCTCTGATGCGATTCGCCGTGAGTTATCCCTAAGTTGGCCGGGGTCTAATACTTGGCTGCTACCTAATAATGATGTATTTCCGTCTTGGATCACCGGGGCGAGTGACGAAGTCGCTGTTCGTGTTACGTCCGCCCCTGCGCTAGTTGCGCTCTGCCGCGCCGTTGGTCATCCGCTAGTATCCACATCTGCAAATCCAAGCAGCGCACTACCCGCTAAGTTTGCCTTTCAGGTCGCGCGATACTTCGGTCCGAAGCTGCCCCGTTGCCGAGGCTCGGTTGACCTCAGCGCAAAACCATCAACCATACGCCGAGCGACATCCGGCGAAGTGCTACGTGCTTAAGCTGGCCTAAAATCCTAGTATCTATATGATGGCGCCATTCTCCCGGCGCTAAGATGGATGGGGAGCCAATTGAGGGAAATATGGACTTTAACGCAGTAGAAGCGTATCTCAGGGACCTACAGACTAGGATCTGTGCGCGCTTAGCCGCTATCGATGGCGAACAAGATTTTATACACGCTGGCTGGGAGCGCCCTGACGGTGGTGGCGGGCTCAGCCGTGTGTTGGCCGACGGCGCAGTCTTCGAGAAGGCTGGCGTCAATTTCTCGCATGTGACGGGCAGTCACCTACCCCCTTCGGCTACCCAGTCGCGTCCAGAGTTGGCGGGTCGCAGCTTTCGCGCGATGGGTGTTTCCTTGGTGATTCACCCGAACAGCCCCATGATTCCGACATCACACGCCAATGTTCGTATGTTTGTGGCAGAAAAAGCCGGCGAGCCGCCCGTCTGGTGGATGGGTGGTGGCTTTGACTTAACCCCTTACTATGGCAATTTGGAGGACACACAGCATTGGCATCGCGTAGCGCAAGCAGCCTGCGCGCCCTTTGGCGATGATGTATACGATCGCTACAAGTCCTGGTGTGATGATTACTTTTACCTCAAACATCGCGATGAGCCACGCGGCGTGGGCGGTTTGTTCTATGACGATTTAAACGAATGGGGGTTCGACAAAACTTTCGCGTTCATGCGCAGCGTGGGCGACGCCTTTTTAAAGGCTTATGTACCTATCGTTGAGAAACGCAAGAATGACCCATGGGGTGAACGAGAGCGTCAGTGGCAGCTTTATCGACGTGGTCGTTATGTGGAGTTCAATCTGGTTTATGATCGCGGCACAATTTTTGGATTGCAGTCTAATGGTCGGACTGAGGCGATTTTGATGTCTTTGCCGCCCTTGGTGCGCTGGGAGTATGACTACCATCCCGAGCCTAATACGCCGGAGGCTAGACTGCTAAATTATTACTTAAAGCCTAAAAATTGGCTGATGGAGACTGTGGAGAACGTTCTTTGCTAAACAAAGATAAGGCGCCGACACCTCCGGTGGCTGATGAGTTTGGCGATGCGACTAACGCCGAAAAATATGCGGTGTTTGGCCGTCCCATCAAGCACAGTAAGTCGCCGGTCATACATACGGCGTTCGCAGCGCAATTTGAAGAGGCGGTGAGCTATCGTGCAGTCAGTGTTGAACTCGATGCTTTCGAGCAGACTGTCAGCGCATTCTTTGGTGCTGGCGGTGCCGGGCTAAATATCACAGCCCCTTTTAAGGCGCGCGCCTTTGCCTTGGCTAGTGAGGCCAGTGATCGCGCGTTGCGGGCTAAAGCGGCTAACACCTTACTCCCTCTCGCTTCGGGTGGCGTGCGAGCCGATAACACCGATGGTATCGGCTTGGTTCGCGACATGATCGTCAATAGTGGCTGGCAACTTAATGGCCGCCGTACGCTGATTTTAGGTGCGGGTGGCGCAGTCCGCGGTATTTTACAGCCGCTGCTGCGGGAGCGACCCTCGTCGGTTTTTATTGCCAATCGAACCGCTGTGAAGGCAGAGGAACTTGCCGTGGAATTTGCTGATTTGGGCGTGCCGATCAGCGGTGGAGGCTTTGAGGTGCTGGCCGGCCAAAGTTTTGATTTGGTGATTAATGCGACCAGCGCGGGATTGGCGCGCGAAATGCCCGAGTTACCGACGTTTACTCTGAGCGAGCGCTGCTGTTGTTACGATATGGTCTATGGTGCAGAACCAACCCTGTTCATGCACTGGTCTGCTGGTCAGGCTGCTTGGGCGGTATCGGACGGTCTGGGAATGTTGGTTGAGCAAGCGGCAGAGAGCTATTATTTATGGCGAGGCAAGCGCCCTGCAACAGGGCCGGTTATTCAGCAATTACGCGAGTTGCTTAGGGGTTAAGTATTGTCATGACGATGCATTACGCGCCTCTTCTGATAAAAAGGTTTCTTTCAATTTACGGTAATTCAGCGCGCTATAGCGCAAAAATTTACGTTCGCTTTCCTTGAGCGGCCGCATTTGTCGAACGGGGCTGCCCGCATATAAAAAGCCGCTTTCCAGACGTTTACCTGGCGTCACAAGCGTACCGGCGGCGATCATCACCTCATCTTCTATAACAGCGCCATCCATGATGATGGCGCCCATGCCGACTAATATGAAATTACCTAAGGTACATCCGTGCAGCGTCACGCGGTGTCCGACGGTCACATCGTGGCCAATGATAAGTGGCCAGCCGTCGGGATTAAAATCGCTTGCGTGAGTGATGTGGAGTACCGAGCCGTCTTGGATATTGCTGCGATCGCCGATGCGGATCTTATGCATATCGCCACGTACTGCGCAGTGGGGCCAAATACTGACATCATCGCCAAGCTCAATGTCGCCCAGCACCACCGCGCTGGGATCAATCATGACTCTAGCGCCCAGACGGGGTTTAAAATCTAAATATGCCCGTAGATTGTCTTCGCCTCGGTAGCTAACGATATGCATGAAGCCTCCAAAAATGCTGTTAAGCACAGGTGTTGATGACAGAAGTTGTTATCATCGCGCATGCTTAAGAGGAAAAAAGCGATGGATGACAACAATAGTGACTCCAATCATAACGCGCCTTATCAGGTAGCGGCCAAGCCACGGCGTTTTATTGCTGGTGCGGTTTGCCCTCGTTGCGCTGCGATGGACCGAATTGTTGTCCACGCTGACGGTGAAACACGGGAATGTATTGACTGTGGCTTCAGCGACGCCCGTCCAGCTGCTGGGCCCGTCGCGGTACCCACGCGGGTGACGCGGCCCGCCGCGCGCCGAATTGAAACTGTCGCTGAGCCGGTGCGCCTGCTCGACCCCAAAAATCCCACGAAGCGCGACTAAAGAGCCGTCTCAGAATTGTCTAGATATAGTCCCTCGCTACAAGAGATGGGGCCGCGCGCCGAAGCTCCCTGTGTAAATAGTGATAATTTTTTAAAGATTCCCCCGCCAACCCTGTGATTTGTAATGTCTTTGGTTATAATCGCCACCGCGCGCGGCCAGACTCGCGGCCAACGCCGTACGCCTGCGATAAGTAGCGTCGACTTATCCTCTGTTGTAGAACCCCCTGGAGAGACCCAATGTCATTGAAGAAGTTTATGCAGGCAGCCGCGAGCTTGGTTGCGCTCGCCTTGCCACTCCTGGCCGGCGCGGAGACCAACCAGATCAATATGTCTGCCGGACCCACCGACATCGGGGCAGAAATTTACGGCTTACATATGTTGATCCTGATCATCTGTGTGGTCATTGGCGTTGCGGTATTCGGTGTCATGCTCTACTCGATCATTTATCACCGTAAGTCTCGCGGTTACAAGGCGTCCACTTTCCACGAGAGCACCAAGGTGGAAATTGCTTGGACAGTTGTGCCTTTCATCATTCTTATCGCGATGGCGGTGCCAGCGACGTCCACCTTGCTTGAGGTTTATAACAATGACGATGCTGAGATCGATATTTTAGTGACCGGCCATCAGTGGAAATGGAAGTACGAGTATCTTGATGAAAGCGGCGAGAACATCACATTTTTCTCCAACTTGGCGACACCTCAGAGCGAGATCTACAACACCCAGGAGAAAAACCCAAATTATCTGCTGGAGGTCGACGAACCCCTTGTTATCCCCGTTGATACGAAAGTACGTTTCTTGGTGACCGCGAATGATGTGATTCACTCATGGTGGGTTCCTGAGCTTGCAGTCAAAAGAGACGCGATCCCAGGCTTCATTAACGAGGCATGGACTAAAGTTAATCAAGAAGGCATCTACCGCGGTCAGTGTACGGAGCTTTGTGGTTCCTATCACGGCTTCATGCCTATTGTTGTTCACGTAGTTAGTCGCGATGAATACAACATGTGGCGTGCCGCTAAGCGCGCTGATGCGGATGTAGAAGCGGCGATGTCTACACAGGAATTGAGCTTAAACGACCTAATGGCCCAAGGCGAAGCGGTTTACCAGGGCCAGTGTATGGTTTGCCATGGTGCCAATGGTCAAGGCGGTGTGGGCAAGGCTATTGCCGGCAGCGCCGTTGCGCTTGGTGCAATCTCACAGCATTTAGAAGTTGGCATTCGCGGAGTTCCGGGTACCGCAATGCAGGCATTTGGCGGCCAAATGAGCGACGTCGATATGGCGGCGGTACTGACTTATCAACGCAATGCATTTGGCAACAACACGGGCGATATCATCCAGCCCGCTGATGTTGTTAAGCACAAACAGGGTTAATTGGAGGAAATTCAGATGGGCGATCATCATCATGGTCCTGCCAAGGGCCTTACACGCTGGCTCTTTGCGACGAACCATAAAGACATCGGCACGATGTACCTATGGTTCTCGTTTGCCATGTTTATTCTAGGCGGCACCTTTGCCATGATTATCCGCGCTGAGCTTTTTCAGCCGGGTCTGCAGTTGGTAGAGCCGGGTTTCTTTAACCAGATGACAACCCTGCACGGGTTAGTCATGGTGTTCGGTGCCATCATGCCGTCCTTCGTGGGCTTGGCGAATTGGATGATTCCAATGATGATCGGTGCGCCAGATATGGCGTTACCGCGCATGAACAATCTGAGTTTCTGGATTTTGCCCTTTGCCTTCGCAATGCTGTCGAGTACGCTCTTTATGACCGGTGGCGCACCTAACTTCGGTTGGACCTTCTATGCGCCGCT
>CAWUVW010000049.1:0-36194 GCA_963926105.1 uncultured Luminiphilus sp.
CAGTTCACGATTCATCGCCGACAAATCAAACAGCGGTACGCCAAATTCTCTGGACGCTATTTCGGCCAGTTCGTGGCTGTCGACATTTAGCGACCCGACTAGATAGCGGATGAGCGAGATCTTTAGCTTACCGGCTTCGATACCAGCCGCTTTTGCCTGCTCCTCGGTCAGTATTTTTTCGGCGACGAGACGCTTAGCGAGCCCGCTGGTCTTTCCGATTTGTCCGCTTGCGCTGATGTTCATTAATGCCCCGTAATGATCAGTAACTTATCCAACATGCGAATCATTGCTATGGTTAGAGTATACCTAGCTCTGCGGCTGCGGGAAGTCATTGTTGGACGGAATTTTTCGATGAAGTATTGAAATGTCTCATTGGACTATTTCTGGTTCAAGGCGTTAGTAACTAAGCTGGCACCGGATTGACGCGCTCTGTCTGACAGCGCTTTACTTATGGGTCAGACGCGGGCTTGCAAAAACTATGCCTCAAGTCGGTAATGTGGTTGACACTGGCTTAAAGGAGCACACTCAGATTGAGAGAGAGGAACTTTTGGTTCACGCTAAGCGTGGGAAGATTGGGGTTAGCTGGTTTTTTTTTAAAAAAAGGGGCGCAAGCGCACCCCTTTCGATAAAAATGATTTCCTTTTGTTTTAGCCACAATATCCAGCGGCGACGCAGGTGCCAGTTACTGTCCAGACCAATGCCCCGCTGGTGGAGACGGGGGTAAATATTGCAGTGTAGACACCCGCTTTTGCCTGTGATGTTCCTGTGATAACAGAGTCACCAGTGATCGTTACTGTGTTCACATTGACTCCGCCCATCGACCCAGCTACAGATACGACTACAGAAGCGTCGGTGGTGCATTGGGTTAGTGTTTTACCACTTGAAAAGCAAACCTCGACCGCCGTTTTAATACCAGATGTTGCCGTTATAGTCTCAGCGAATGCTGCTTTCTGGGTGTAGTTTTGGTAAGCAGGCAGCGCAACTGCGGCCAAAATACCGATAATCGCGATGACGATCATCAATTCAATGAGCGTAAAACCTTTTTGTACTGATTTCATTTTTGAAACTCCAATCTAGTTTAATCATTTGTGGGTTACCGGTTCGCTAACCCACACTGGTTAGGACCTGATTAAGATAAAGCACGAGTCGTGCCAACTTTTTATTTGAGCATAAATTTACAGCCTTTATGTCTATAGGCTGCTAGTTTAGTTGAGGTTTTAGACGTTGGGAGGACCGTCTGAGCACCTGTAAAGGGACAGAGGTGCTTATCTGCGGCCACGCCAATACTGACAAATTTTGTCACTATTGGCGTAAATGCGGCGTTAATTGCGTGAATGCGGTGAAGTGGGTGCGGGGTGTTTGATGCTGTCGCTCACGCACGCTATTGCTTTAGTTCTGCGCTTTAAACGCTCTGCGCTTGGCGTGCAACACCGGTTCGGTATAGCCGCTAGGTTGTTCGCCGCCTAAGAACACCAACTCGCAGGCCGCCTGAAAGGCAATGTTGTCGCTAAAATTACCTGCCATTGGCGTATAGCCTGGGTCGCCTGCGTTCTGGCCATCGACCACTGCGGCCATACGTTCGAGGGTTTCGCGCACCTGCGCTTCACTGACCACGCCATGACGCAGCCAATTGGCAATGTGCTGGCTAGAAATTCGCAAAGTCGCGCGATCTTCCATGAGGCCGACATTGTTGATGTCGGGCACCTTCGAGCAGCCCACACCGTGGTCGATCCAGCGCACGACATAACCCAAAATACCTTGGGCGTTGTTGTCCAGCTCGCGCTGAATCGCGGTGGCATCCATACCCGCAGCGCCTTTTAGCGGAATGTGTAGAATTTGATCAATATTGGCGCGGTGCTGGCCGGTCAAACCGGCCTGCACGTCCATTACGCTCACGGTATGGTAGTGGGTGGCGTGCAGCGTTGCCGCGGTGGGTGAGGGCACCCAGGCACAGTTGGCGCCCGCTTTTGGATGGCCGATTTTGGTCGTCAGCATATCGGCCATTAGGTCGGGCATGGCCCACATGCCTTTGCCAATTTGTGCGCGGCCCTGCAGGCCACAGGCAAGCCCGGTGTCCACGTTCCAGTCTTCATAGGCGTTAATCCACAGCTCGCTCTTCATGGCGGTTTTGGGGGTGAAGGCGCCGGCTTCCATGCTGGTGTGAATTTCGTCGCCGGTACGGTCTAAGAAGCCGGTGTTAATGAACACCACGCGTTCGCTGGCGCGTTTGATGCACTCAGCCAGGTTCAGCGTCGTGCGGCGTTCTTCATCCATAATGCCGACTTTGATGGTGTTGCGGGGCAGATCAAACAGGTCTTCGATGCGGCTAAAGAGGTCGACCGTAAAGCTCACTTCGTCGGGGCCATGCATTTTGGGTTTTACAATATAAACGCTACCGCTGCGCGAATTGCGCAGCGCGGTATGGCCGTTGAGATCATGCAGAGCACAGAATACGGTAAACAGGCCGTCCATAATGCCTTCAGGAATTTCATTGCCTTTGGCGTCCAAGATGGCGGGGTTGGTCATTAAATGACCCACGTTACGCACGAACAGTAGGCTTCGGCCGTGTAAGCAGAGTTCGTTACCGTCTACGCCGGTGAATATTTTGTCGGGGTTCAGGGTGCGCGTTAGCGCGCGGCCGCCTTTATCAAAGCGTTCGGCCAGATTGCCCTGCATCAGTCCCAGCCAGTTCTTGTAGACCACACACTTGTCTTGGGCATCTACCGCGGCCACCGAGTCTTCGCAGTCTTGAATGGTGGTTAACGCGGATTCAATGCATAAGTCTTTCACGCCGGCGGCATCGGTTTGGCCGATGGGGTGTAAGTGGTCAATTTGGATTTCAACGTGCAAACCGTGGTGCACTAACAACACGCCATCGGGGGCATTGGCATGGCCTAGGTAGCCTTTCAACTGACTTCTGTCGACGAGCTGAGCGGCATCCCCATGGAGTTGCGCCACTTGGAGTGTGCCATCGGCGATGGTGTAGCCGGCGGCTTGGGTGTGACTGCCCGCGGTGAGCGGAAAGTGTTCATCGAGGAAGTTTCGCGCCCACGCAATCACTTGGTCGCCTCGAACAGGATTGTAGGCGCCGGCGCGTTCCGCGCCGTCAGCTTCGCTAATAACATCGGTGCCATAGAGCGCGTCGTATAAACTGCCCCAGCGTGCATTGGCGGCATTGAGTGAAAAGCGGGCGTTCATAATAGGTACAACAAGCTGCGGTCCGGCTACCAGCGCTATTTCGGCGTCGACGTTTTCGGTTGTAATGCTAAACGGTGCCGGTGCAGGTAATAAATAACCAATTTCCTGCAAGAAGGCTTTATAGGCGGCTGTATCGTAGCCAGCGCCTGCGTTGGCGCGATGCCAGCCATCAATGTGCGCCTGCAGGGTGTCGCGAATAGCAAGCAGTTCGCGGTTGCGCGGGGCGAGGTCGGCGATAATATCAGCCGTCCCTTGCCAGAAGGTGGCGGCGGTTATGCCTGTGCCGGGTGCAATTTGCTTCTCCAGGAGCTCATATAGCGCGACGTCAACTTGCAGGCCTGCGCAGTTAATTCGTTGTCCAACACTTTGCGACATTTGCACTCTCCTTCCACTCAATTTTATACCTGACAGGTTTTTGGGGCTATTTTGCCAGAGATGCATATCGATGTACGCCGACTGACGCCCATTTTTTGTGCTGCTGGACGCGGTCCCTTAAGCATACTCCCTCGCTTAGCTGCTTACCTGTGCCCCTGCGCTGTAATGAGGGCTGCGCTACTGGCCGTTATTGAGGTGGCTGACGCAGCAAACTTTTATAACCTGCGTGTTAATTTTCGACCGGCTTTGCCATAAATACCAGAAATGACTTAGATAGGTGCTATTCATGAAAAGAATGATGGGAGTGTTTTAATCGGAATGATATCGCGCGCTTCGGCCGTCAAATAAGGCAGAGGGCGCTTACTTAGGTATTCATCGCGGACAAGCCAGCACAGATTAATCGTGAAATCGGGAGCGCAATTGAGCGTAAAAAAGACGCGTAGCACGCAACACATATACAGTGCGATCAGCAAACCTGTGTCGCGGGCATTAACGCCCTAATCTGTATTCGTTTTGGGCGCGGATTATTGGACGCAGTTTTATCGGCCGCAGATGCATTGACCCCGCTATTTATGAATCCATGTAGCTACTGTAATGCTGAGTGTAAACCTCTGGCAGTACTTGTAATCAGTTGTCGCATCCACCGGTGCGCGGTGTTGTGCTGCAGCAATGGGCTCCAGGCCATTTTCAATTCTAGGGTCGGAATATCAAAAGGTACACGGCGGGTTACCACCCTCGGGTTATCTCGCTTTAGCCAGGTGGCACGAGTGGGTAGTGTGACAATTAGATCGTTTTGTTCGGCAAGAGTCATGGCTGCTTGGTAGTGGCGCGTAAATACGCGGATGTGGCGCTTTTTGCCAAGCTCAGCAAGGGCTAGATCGACCCAGCCCAATCGCTGCACATCGCTGGGGTCAACGCCAACCCCAACGCCCATGCCGGTTTTACTCACCCAAATATGATTAGCCTCTAAATAAGAATCGAGATCAAACTGGGCCAAAATGGGATGGTCGGGGCTCATCATGCAAGAAAAAGTATCTTGCCAAAGGGTGATCTGGTGGAAGGATTGCGGCATTTGATCAAAGCGGTTGATCACTAGATCAACTTTGCCGCGTTCTACATCTAAAAAACTGACGTCCGAAGGCGTCATGATATCAAGGGTCAGTCCTGGTGCCACTTCGCAAAGTTGCTGCAGCACTGCTGGGAAGAGCGTCGATTCGGCATAATCGCTAGCCATAATCCGAAATACTTGTGTGGCGCCGGCAGGGTCAAAGTCGGTGGTTGGCTGAACTGCTCGATCAACGGCCATTAGAATTTCGCGAACCAAGGGCTTTAGCTCTAGTGCCCGTGCAGTCGGCGTCATACCGTCGGAGGTGCGCACCAATAAGGGGTCGTTGAATAATTCACGCAGGCGGCGCAGGCCGTTGCTCATGGCGGGCTGTGAAAGCCCCAGCTGATTTGCAGCTTGAGTGACGTTACACTCACGTAGCAATGCATCGAGATAGACAAGCAGATTCAAATCGATTCGATTAAGATTACGCATGTTCTTATTTCCTTGGCGAATACCTTACGGATTGACCATTCGGCAAATGAATTATACACCTTGATGCTAATGGGTGAAGCGCGCTGAGATCTCGGCCCGTCAGTGAGACTGAATCAAGATATTTAGACCGGGTTTTGCAAAACAATAAGGGCATTCGACGCCCTGCCAAATAGATTACTGGGACACCGTTTCTTTCGATGCGGGACTAAAAATACGGAGCTTTTCTATGTACAACGCCCCTATCGACGACATGCAGTTTCTGATCGATGACGTGCTTGATGTTGAGCAGACGCTAGGACAGCTACCCCGATTTTCAGACATGGGTGTCGGCGCCGATTTAAGCACTGCATTGCTAGATGAAGGCCGCAAGTTCGCTGCGGATGTGTTAGCGCCGCTGCGCAGAGTGGGAGACATGCATCCGGCGACTTGCAAGAATGGCAAGGTCTCTATCTCTCCCGGTTATGCCGATGCGCTGCGGCAAATGGGTGCCGGCGGCTGGGTGGGTATTGCAGCAGATGTTCAACACGGCGGACAAGGTCTGCCCGAGCTGTATGGCACTGCCGCTTGTGAAATGTGGAACGGCGCTGATATGGCCTTCGCACTAGCGCCTTTCTTAAGTTCGGGTGCAGCGCTGGCCATTTCAGCGCACGGTAGCGATGCTTTGAAAGCTACCTATCTCGCTAAAATTCATGCCGGTGAGTGGACGGGTACTATGAACCTGACCGAAAGCGGTGCCGGTTCTGATTTGGGTGTATTGCAAAGCCGCGCCGAGCGCGAGGGTGATCACTACCGAATCTTCGGTCAGAAAATCTACATCACCTGGGGCGATCACGATGCAACCGATAATATCATCCACTTGGTTTTGGCGCGGCTACCCGATGCGCCCCCAGGCAGTAAAGGTATCTCATTGTTTTTAGTACCGAAGTTTATGGTCAATGCCGATGGTAGCTTGGGCGAGCGTAACGATGTTTACCCCGTATCGACTGAACATAAGCTAGGTATTCACGGTAGCCCAACCTGTGTGATGGCCTTTGGTGATAACGATGGCGCCATTGGGTATTTGGTTGGGGAAGAAAACCAAGGCCTGGCTTGTATGTTTACCATGATGAACGAGGCGCGCTTAAAAGTGGGCTTGCAGGGTATAGGCGCGTCTGAAGGTGCATATCAAAAAGCGGTGGCCTACGCGCGTGAGCGGGTACAGGGCGGCATACCCATTATTGAGCACGCAGACGTCAAGCGTATGCTGCTGACCATGCGCGCGGGTGTTGAAGGAATGCGGGCACTGGCATTCTCGGAAGCGATCACTATGGATCTGGCGCATTACGGCCCTGAAGCAGACCGGCCGATGCAACAGCGACGTATTGATTTGATGATTCCAGTGATCAAAGCTTGGTCGACGGAGTTTGGCCAAGAGATTACATCTTTGGGTGTGCAGGTGCACGGTGGCATGGGTTTTATCGAGGAAGCCGGTGCGGCGCAGTACTTTCGCGATGTGCGCATTACCTCTATTTATGAAGGCACTAACGGTATTCAGGCTGCGGATTTAATTACCCGTAAGCTTGGGCGTGATGGTGGTGCCACCATGGCGTCGTTACAGGATGAAATTCGCGAGCTCGCGGATACCTTGTCGACAGCGCAATACAGCCAGTTACAGGCGCTTGGAACTGCGATTAACAAATCCCTCACTGACCACCTGGCGGCAACACAATATGTGTTAGCAAATTTGGCGGATAACAAATATGCGGCCTCTGCCGGTGCCTTCGATTACTTAATGCAGACGGGTTACTTATTTGGCGCATGGCAGCTGGGGCGCTCAGCATTAGTTGCAGCGGAAAAACTAGCTGGCGGTGAAATCAATCCGTTTTATGATCGTAAGATGGGTACTGCCGCATTTTACGGCGCCACTATATTGCCACGTTGCGAGGGTCACTATGGTGCAATAGTCGGTGCAGCATCTACACTGCAAGACTATCCCATCGATTGGCTTTAAGGTGCTGTTATGACTTTACTCACTGATTTCACGACGCCTGATTTATCGGATGCTTGCAAGGATGCCACGGTCCTGCCTTTTCAGTGGCAGAGTTTTGGCTTGCGCCAAAAATTTGCGGGACCGGTATCGACTGTGGCTTGTCTTGATGATAATTCGAGAGTGGCTGAAGCGGTGGCCGAGCCAGGGGAGGGACGGGTACTGTTGATTGACGGTCGCGGTTCTCTGGACCGGTCGCTACTAGGTGATCGATTAGCAGAGCGTGCCAGTATAAATGGTTGGGTGGGCGTGGTCGTCATCGGTGCGGTGCGCGATGTGGAGGTTATCGACAAGATTGATATCGGTGTGAAATCACTGGGTATTTGTCCGCAGAAAACCGAAAAACGAGGTATTGGCGACCGAGATATTTCACTGCGTTTGGGTGAAGTACCTGTACAGGTGGGCGATTGGCTCTACGCTGATCGTAATGGCGTGTTAGTGGCATCGCGGCGATTGCATATTTAGCCGCTTAGATCTACAGGTGATGATCTCTTGATTGTAAATGTTTTTGCGTGAGTCACTCGCAGTTTACTCATCAAATCGCATGGACAAATCTAATGGCTCGACACCTTTGGTCAGCGCGCCGATTGAAATAAAATCGACCCCGGTATTGGCAATGGCGCGCAGTGTGGCTTTGGTGACATTGCCCGAAGCTTCTAACTCCGCTCTACCTGCAGTAATGGCGACAGCCTCACGCATCATAGCGCCACTAAAATTGTCTAGCATGATGCGATCCGCAGCCGCGGCTAGCGCTTGGTTTAGTTCGTCTAATGTTTCAACTTCCACTTCTACAGGTTTGTCTGGGCTGTGCTGCCGGGCAGTGTTGACCGCGCCGGCAATGCCTCCGCAGGCTTGAATATGGTTCTCTTTGATCAAAAAAGCGTCATAAAGACCAATACGGTGGTTATAGCAACCACCGCAACTCACCGCGTATTTTTGTGCCAGACGCAGTGCGGGAATAGTTTTTCGAGTATCGAGTAGTTTTACTCCGGTGTCGGCGACAAGATCCGCATAGTGCTTACAGCGCGTGGCGGTGCCGGACAGTAGCTGTAAAAAATTCAGTGCGGTCCGCTCGCCAGTCAAAATGTGACGCGCTGACCCCGAGACGGTAAACAATAGATCATTGGCAGCGAGCGTGTCGCCATCAGCTTTGTGCCAGCTTATGCTGAGCCCAGGGTCGATTGCCAGAAAGGTTGCATTGACGAATTCGGTGCCGCAGAGCACACCGGGCTCACGGGTAATAACGCGGGCGCAGGCTAAAGTGTCGGCGGCTACCAACGCGGCGGTGATGTCGCCGGAGCCGATGTCCTCTTCAAGGGCTATCTGTACAATGTGCTGGATATACTGCGGGCTAACCATGTGTAAAGACTCCGAGCAAATAACAATAAAGATGGGCTAAGATTAACCCGTGAATACACATGCTGACCAATGGACATTTGTCGAGGGCTGGTTACCCGTCGCTCGACCGGTGGTCTCACCTAATTTTAACGCGAGACCGCCGGGTGTGGCGGTGGCATTATTGGTGATACATAACATATCGCTGCCACCGGGTTGTTTTGGCGGAGAACATATCGAGGCGCTGTTTACTAACTGTTTAGACCCGAGCGCTGACCCATACTTTGAAACCATTCATCAGTTAGAGGTCTCTGCGCATTTTTTAATTAGACGGGGCGGCGAACTTGTACAGTTTGTGAGTACCGATGAGCGGGCGTGGCATGCGGGAATTTCGCAATGGTGCGGGCGCGCTAACTGTAATGATTTTAGTATCGGTATTGAGCTTGAAGGCGCGGATGACGCGGCCTATGAATCGGCGCAATATGTGATGCTCTCTCAGCTGATCATCGCGCTGCGCAGGGCTTACCCCCGTATCACTGGCGATGCTATTGTAGGCCATAGCGATATCGCGCCAGGTCGCAAAACCGATCCGGGCCCGGGTTTTGACTGGACTCGGGTGCGTCGTTCATAAGCGGGATCGGATTGTTTGTGGTGAGGGTTAGGGGCACTAATGGATAAACCGAGTTTGCACAGTGCAGAAACTGATAAACATCACGTTCAGAAGACGGAGATAAGGGCATGACATATCTAGCATTTATTGTGGCTACTGGCCTATATGTATCGCTGGGCCCCGGTGGACCGCTGCATCATGACAGATGGTTTCGGTCGCTCCAGCAGCGCGTAGATGCATTGGAGCCCGATTTTTGGCTGGGTTTTGTGTTGTTGGTAGCCGTCCCTTGTGCGCTGTTTGGCTTGATTTATATCATTGCTGCGGACTTGTTTGGCGGTGCGGCGATGCTGTTGTTGGGCACGGCGGCTTTGTTTTTTGCTTTTGGACGCACCGACTTCCCCACACTGATGCAGCGTTTTCTGGGTCGCTGCCGCGCGGGTGATCACTCGGGTGCCAGTTTAATATTAGAGAGTCTTGCTGGTGATGCTGAGGCGGAAAGTGCTGAGACGTTTGGACGAATCGCCGGGCGTTTACTCGGTTATGAGGGTTTTCAGCGATGGTTTCCAGCCGCGTTTTACTTCGTGCTACTGGGACCGATAGGGGCAGTGACTTACCGCTTAATTCAGTTATCTTCAAAGGATCGAAGTGTACCGGTAGGTTCGTTGCGGCACCTGGTGGATTGGCTGCCATCACGACTCCTGCTGATCACTTTTGCGTTAGCGGGTAATTTTGATCAGACGCGATCGCTGGTCGCTGATCTTGCACTTGATCCCGATGTCGAAACTGATGAGCTATTGATGCAGGGTATTGAGGCTGCTTTTGTGGCTGATGCCGAGGATCCCGTTGCGCAAGCAGAGGCGGTAGATCGCGCATTGAAGCGCGCCACTGTGATTTGGGTGGTCGTTATTTCTCTTGTGGCAATGCTGTTGTCATGATTCTAAGCCTGGCGTCGTGTCAGATGTCGTGCAGAGTGCGCACGCAATAGTGCTGACGTTTCAGAATAAAAAATGACCTTTAGCTGCTGACAAGGTTGATTGAGCGCGCTATGGTCATGCGTCGACTGTAAAAAGCCGAGTGCATATGCCTTCGCTTCAAAAAACACAGCCAGCACTTCGCACCGAGGCGACGTCCCAGAGCCAAGATTTCTTCGCGCTTAGAGTCACTATCGTGTATCACCCCAATGCTGAGCGCATAGGGGCTTTTAGTGATTTGTTAACTTGGCCCGCTACCTCGGTGCAAGGGAAGTCATTGCTCATTAATGAGCCGCCGCGAATGCGCATAAATATTGGTCGACAAACACCGTGCTTCAGCGACAGTCTGCCTTTGTTGGAGCCTCATGTGAGTCGTGCGGCACTGCGCTTTACCTTAGAGCGCGATATGTTGGGCTTAGAGGTGGTGGGCGACGCCGATTGCAGGGTAGGCGTTCATGCGGCGCAGTCGCTAGTGGTATCGGCAGAGCAGCGCGAAGCGGGTTTGCCTATTCGTTTAGGTCACGGCGTGGTGCTTTGGTTGCGCCAAATAAAGCTGCAGGGTCATGAGTGCACGCCAGCAGGTAGCCTTGACGTTCATGCGTCTGAAGCGCGATCCGAGCAAGCTGAATTCGATTTTGATAAAGCCGCTGCTTCGCAGCACGAGCAGGGTGGCGATGCCATCCCAGACACATTACTGCCCGGCGCCTCCATTGAGACTCAGCGCCTACGCCGGTTTATTGCCGCCGTGGCGGCGAGTCATCTACCCGTCATGATTTTAGGGGAGTCAGGTGTTGGTAAGGAATTAGTCGCTCAGGCTATTCACCAGCAGAGTGCGCGTGCTAGCCGTCCCATGGTGACGGTAAATATGGCGGCAATTCCCGAGGGGCTTGCTGCCAGTGAATTATTTGGTGCTGCGAAAGGCGCCTATACCGGCGCCCAGCTTCGAGAGGGCTATTTTCAGGCTGCGGATGGCGGTACGCTTTTTTTGGATGAAATCGGCGATACGCCACCGACACTTCAAACCCAGCTATTACGGGCTTTACAGCAAGGGGAGGTGCAGGTGGTAGGTGGCCCCCCCGTTCAGGTTGATGTGCGGGTGATTGCGGCGACTGATGCGGCCATAGATGACCAAAGTCAGTTTCGGCACGCCCTGCGTCAGCGGTTATCGGCATTTTCCATTGATGTTGCACCGTTGCGCGAAAGACTTGAGGATCTGGGTCCGATTGCCCGCCAGATATTGGCACGGGTTGGACAGCCAAAGATGATGCCCTGGTCTAATACCGTCGCGCCTCCCGAAGTCGCTGCACATTGGGCGCGATTATTTTTCTATTGGTTATGCGAGCCATGGCCCGGCAATGTGCGCGAGTTTAGCCATCAGTTACAACGTGCAATAGATGGCGACGCTTGGGTGGCACCGATCCTTGCGCGCAATCCTCTCGATGCCGATCTAGAAAGCGCCGTGACGCCCGACTCACAAAGCAGTGAGATGAGTGATGCGCATATTGCTGCTGTTTACCGCGCCAGCGAATTTGAAGTGCAGGGTACTGCTGATGCGTTGAAGGTTAGTCGCCAATTCTTGTACAGACGTATTCCCCTAATGCCCGACTGTCGATTGGCTTCGGATATTAGCGATGAAGAGTTGCGCAGCGCTGTTGCCGAAGTAGGCACAAATTCTATAGTGCTTAGTCGATTGTTAGAAGTTTCTGCTCGCGCGCTTCGTGTGCGTCTTAATCATTTAAAACTAGTCTAATGGATGCCTGCACATCTGGCATTAAACCGCCTGTTGGTTTTCAAGTATTAAAGCGGTTGGGAGAGGGAAGCGAGGGTGAAACTTGGCTTGCCCGGGACCAAGCTTTGCAGCGGTTAGTTACGCTGAAGCGGCTTCGTAACGATGGTGTGCACAGCAACTTGGTATCGCAACAATGTTCACTAGTCGCTTGTGCTGGCCTTACTCATCCATCAATTGCACGGGTATACAGTGCCACTGTGCAAGATAATGACCTCTGGCTTGTTTCAGAATATGTGGCCGGGATGACGATTTCAGCACCGGGCTGCTTATCGATGACGATGGTGGCGCAAGTGATATTCGATGTGGCTGAGGCGCTAGCGGGCATTCATGCGGCGAACGTAGTCCATTGCGATATCACACCGAGTAATATTGTTGTCGATGTCACTGGCAGGGCTCGGTTGCTGGATTTTGGTATTGCGCGTGTCGTGGGTGATAAGTCTACGGGTGCCGGTACGCTGGGGTTTATTGCGCCTGAGATCTTGGCGAATGCGCTGGTCGCATCGGAGCAGGACGCCTACAGTTTAGGGGCCACTATTTTTTGGCTTCTCGCTGGCCAAGTACCTGAATATCTCACCGACAACGCTGGCGAGCGCTTGCAGATACTGCCCGCATCACCCGAAGGACTAGTGTTACCTGCCGATGCTTTATGGCATGTGGCAACGGCACTGGTTGCGATATTACCTGATGAGCGGCCTCCAATACCGGAGATCATCGCAATATTACGTGACTTAATACGGGGTTCTCCAACCCGTCCACGCGAGCAATTACAGCGTTGGGTCACCACTATGAATCCATCAGCTGTAGATCCATTTTTGATACAAGATTCGCGAGAACATGATTTCCAGGGTGAGGATCATGCATCAGGTTTCCATAAACAAAAAAAATTGGCCTTCATCATTGAAAAGACGTTTTGGACAGGTCGTGCTGCTGCGGTTCGGCAGTCGGTGGCGACCGCTTTGCTACCGCGGATCCCAAAGTGGCGAGCGCGTTATTGGTGGGCGGTGCTGTTAGTCATGGTTTTGGTCATAAGTGGCGCGTTGCTAAGTCAACCGTCGGCACTTAAATTGCATCAAAGTCGCGTCGATATGCAGCCGGGAGCGAAGCCGTCCGCCCACGTGACGCCATCTTGGTTGGATGAGGTGATGGAGGGTGCCGTCATGTCACACTGGATGCTAGACGAGAATACATCAGAAGAGCGGCTCCAGGTGTCTGTGCGCTGTCGTGAGTCATGGTGTCAGTTGATGATGGAGCACGGTTTGACCAACGATACGCATTGGCATCAGGCGACTTTGCCCATGACGTCGGCGCCCGCACTCTGGCGCGGGGCACTCACTGATTTGGTTGGTATCGCTTCAGCTGAATAAGTAGCTTGTCGAGCTGAGGTGTCGCGACGGAGGCTGCTGTGAGTGGTTTGAGGATGTGTAGTAGGTAGCCCAGAATCATGTCGATTTCAGTGCGCCGCCCAGCGCGTAGGTCGGCGCACATCGATGAAATGTTACCTGCTGTGGTTTGTGCGACAGCGCGTGCGTCGTCGATAAATGTCCGACTAATCTGGTGCTCGCCGGCAGCTAACAATAGCGTATTTATCTCTACCAAGATTTGCTCAAATTCACTGTGGTAAGGGGAGGAGAGCAGTGCGCCGTTGGGAACATCGTAGGCAGCTGTGAGCGGATTGATCGCACAGTTAATCGCGAGTTTACGCAGCAAAATAGCCCGCATATTATTTTCCCATACCGTGTGGGGCGACCCGCTATTCCAGCTATCGAACCACGCGGGGGGCGTGGCTTTGGCGCCCAATTCAAAAGTACTATCCTGAGCGTTTAACGGTGTTGTCAGAGGACCAATTTGTGTGAGTCCCTCACCCGACAAACGCAAGGTGTCTGTACTCGGGCGATAGCTGCCGGCGGTTGTACTCGCTGCGAATAGTGTCAAGTGAGGATGTTGGTCGCGCAACGGCTGTTCCCAGCCGAGGCCATTGACCATGACCACAGCGATGCAATCGGCGCTTAGTCTATGAGCAATTGTAGCGATCGCCGTCACCACATCGTAGGATTTTGTGGTGACCAGTAAATGGCGAATCTGAGATTGTCCACTACTAACAGAAACTGGAAAGCTAGCCTCTAGGGAGGTGTCTTGATTAACAAGCTTGAGGGTGCGTTGTGCCACGGGGTCACGATGACTGAGCAATGTGATATGCGCCCCCCCCATCGACAGTCGATGCGCAAATAAACCGCCGATTGCACCCGCGCCTAATATATACCAATGCTCATTCATGCCGGTTCATCTCGGCTGCGTCTGCAGCGTTGCGCAGTCGCAGTCCTAGCGCTTTGCTATGCGCTTGCTCAAACGCATTGTCTACGGGGGGGGCGGTGGTATCGGGCAGTGTTTCGGTAGCGCACTGAGTATGCTGCCAAGCGATCGCCAAAGTATCATAAACCGCCTCGGCGACCGCCAGCAATGGCGCGTTGATATCCTGTGTGCCCGCAGTCTTGAGCAGTTGCTGTCGGGCTTGTAGCCGTTCCTCAGGCAGGAGACTCTGTGCTCCGGCATCAAATAATTGCAGGTCATAAGTTGGCTGTGTTGTCGCCTCCTGCTTGGGTTGTGCGTGGCTTGAAGCCACAGACATGTCGGCTAATGCCGCGGCAATATCAAACCAGGGGCTGCCGATGCCTGCGTATTCCCAATCAATGGCCATGATCCCTGAGGGGCCGTTGAGGATATTGCCGCTGGTGAGGTCATTGTGACAAAGACATTGAGGGCCTGCTTTTAGCAGTGCGAGACATCGATTGAGCCCCACGTCTTCCGGCGATAGCAGTATAGATTGAGTAGACTTTCTAGGGGCTTGCTCAATTTGACGCGCTACAGGACTATTTACAGCGCTATCCAAAGCGATAGTGGCGGCGTCAGACCTTAGCTTCGCTAACTTAATGTAGGAAACATATATGGCCTTTAAATCAATCTTTGAACCGGTCGCAGGCAATTGATGGATGTCATGAAGTAATTGGCCTATATCGGCAGGTGATATAAGCCCTGCCTGAGGGGGTATGTAATCCATGACAATCGCGCCATTGAGTAAATCAATAAATACGGGTGTAGGTGCAAGTCCTTGTTGGTGAGCAAGTAACATCCAGTGAGCTTCATTGGCCAGCTCGTAGCCCGCTCTTTCGATCGGTTGCAGCGTAAATCTAAGGACATAGTGTTGCGGTCTGTCGCAGCCAGATTTTCTATCTGACGCCGCAGCTGTTCGCACTAAAACCACCTGATGACCACTCCCGCTGCATAGGTAGGTGACGACTTGTGGTTCGCTGGTCAGCGCGGGTGTAGTTGCCCATTCTCGCCACTGAGCGAGCACTTTTTCCACTGTGTTTTGATGCTCTGTAGATATCGGCGTCACAAGCGTTACCGCCTCTATACTCATGCCGGCATCAAGTTTGTGGGTCTCAAGCAGACGCAGTGATGTGCTCATAATGCGGCGACATCCTGGTGCTTTAAATGCCTTCGCCACTGTAGATAGCCTGCGGCAGCGAGCAAGATATAAGCGCCAAATAACGCCGCAGTGAGATCGAGTCCACGGTTGAGGTAGAGATAGATTGAAACGGCGTCGATCAGTATCCAGTAGATCCAGTTGGCCAGTACCTTGCGGGCAACCATCCATGTAGTGATGAGGGCCGCTAAGGTTGTGCCGGTGTCGATGAAAGGCATTGCGGCACTGGTGTAAGTAGACATCAGTCCACCAATTATCCATGCGCCACCGACGACAGCGCCGAGCGCTGTGGCATGATTCCGCCAGGGCCAGCGTTGAATTTGCAGAGTCTTTTGGCTGTTGTCTGCACCCCATGCACGCCAGCCGTAAATAGCCATGGCAATGTAAAACAGCTGCAGTGCTGCCTCCATCAGCAGATCAACGCGCCAGAAAACAAGGGCATAAATAGCGGCACTTAAACCACCCGCCAACCAGCAGCTACGATGCTCTTTAATGGCGAGTAGCACATATAAAAGCGCAAGTAGGACGGCGACCCGCTCAAGTAGTTCCACAGTTAGCCCGCGGGGCTGATGTCGACGAAATGATCAGCAATGAATTTAGCGACCAAAACCTGCTTTCCAAAACGCGTGTAACTTTCTTCGAGCGCCAGTGCGATTGCAGCGAACACAGCCGCACTATCCCCGGTGACCTGGGTACTCATTGAGTTGGTAACGGCGCTTACCGGATGCTCGCTGAGAAGACTTTCGATAAATGCGAGCACAATATTTTCGTAGTCCTCGCTAAGTGGGTACAAACTGAGCTCTGCGGTTAGGCGCATGTTTAGACTCCTAGGTTTAAATCGTATCGCACACTTAAGCCGAATATTCGCGGTTCAGCAAACTGGTAGTAGGGTTCTACGGCATACTCTTTACGCGGGTCGTTGCCAAAACTACCAAAGCCACGATTGTAGTAGTTTTCATCCGCCAGATTACGACCCCAGAGCTGTAGTTGCCAGGCATCTCGCTGCCAGCTGATGTGGCCGTTGAGTAATGTTCTTTCCGGCGATTGCGTGTCGTGTCTGTCGGAGAAATAAAAACCATCCATCGATGTCAGTTCTAGTCCTAGCGACCAAGCGGCATTGATTTGCCATTCGCCAGCGACCCGATATTGCCAGTTTGGCGAGTGAGGCTGCTCTCGGCCGTTCAGGTCTTCACCATTGGCGGTGGTGTAGCGATCAAATTCAGCAGTGAGTAGGCCCAGTGCCCCGCTAATTTTCAGTGCCTCATTAAGCTGCCAGGCGGCTTCCCACTCGACGCCGCTGTTACTCCCCTCGGTGGCGTTATCGGTGTAGTCAATGAAGGCGGTCGAGCCATCGTTGCGCGGAAAAATCAGCGATCCTTTTGCCTGCTGATCATCCCGCGACATCATGAATACGACTAAACGAGATTGCAGGCCATTGTCGATACCGGTGTAGTGCCAGCCCAACTCAACGCTGAGCAGTGACTCCTCATCAAAAAAGCGAAACTCACGCAAGTCTACAGGCGTTTCAAGTGCATTGATGCTGGCCAGTAAGCCGGCATTGACGCCGCCACCACGAACGCCGCGTGCAACGCTGAAATAGCTATTGTGTGTGGCGCTCAGCTGCCATTGCAGCCCCATCTTGCCACTCCACAAGCGATCTTCAAAATCTTCATCTACCCCTGCGTTATCGTTATAGCTGCTGTCGCGTTGCTCAATTCTAAGCCCAGCAAATGCGCTCACGCTAGTGGATAGTGACCAATCTAGTTGGCCAAATAATGCGCTGGTTTGAATGCTGAGATCGCTGCTAAAAGGCGCTGCGAGATAGGTGTAGTCTCGAAGTAGGTCTTCTTGTTCACGCCGTAGGTAAATGCCTGCAACCCAGTCAAGCGGTGAGTCGCTGCTAGTCGCTGAGCTGGTACGCAGTTCGGCGCTGGCCATGTCGCGATCGCGCTCATAGCGATCAAATGAACTGTATTCCCAGCCTGGAGCAATACCGACGTAACTCCAGTCCTCGTCATAGCTGTAGTTGGCATCGCTGTTGGCAGCGCTTAGCTGGACGCTCCAATCCATGACTCGCCCGCTTTGCTGCCAATTCAGGCGCATTGCATTGGTAGTCAGTTGGTCGCGCCCTGGCTGGTCCGATAGCGTGTCGCGAGTATTGTCTAGAGAGAATGCGTCGTAGCCATTGTCGATGGCGATATGATAGACGCCGAGTTCGAGCCGTTGTTTATCACTTTGCCAGGCAAGCAGTCCTTTGATGCTCGTCTCGTCTCGTGAGTTGGTATCTTGGCGATTCAGCCACTTGTTATTGTAGTAGCCTTCATTCTTGGTGATCTGTCCGGCCAGCCGCGCGGACCATTGCGCATTCAGCGCACCACCTATGATGACGCCAGTTCGATAGCCATTGTTGCTCTCAACCCCGGCATTTACTGTGGCGATATCGCCAGAGTCTGAGCGATTTGAGTGTAGGTTAATCAGTCCGGCCAGTGCATTGGCGCCATACAAAGTGCCCTGTGGACCGCGTAAAATCTCAATTTGCGCCATGTCGTAGACGGTAGCAGCAGCGCCTAGGCCGGTCATATCAATGCCATCAAGTGCCATACCAACGGAAGCGTTCACAGGTTCAACGTACTGGCTGCGCTCGCCAATGCCGCGAATTTGGAAAAATCGGCCGCGGGATGCGCCACTGGCAACGGTGATATTTGGTGCCGCCGATAACACATCTTCTAGGTGAATGGCTGCGCGCTGAGCAATTTGCTCGGCACTAATAACGGTGACACTGACGCGCTCGCCGCCTGGGTCAAGCGGATCGGCGGTGACTAATACTTCTTCGAGCGAAGACGCGACGGCTACCACGTTAGATAGTAGCAACATGAGAAATAGGGTCAGAAGCGAACTTATGTTCACTGAGGAACGATGTTGTATCATGCCGTTGTCTCCCTAAAGCGGGCGACAGGATGACAATAGGCTTCAACGCTTGCTGTCGGTATTCCTGTCCCTCCGCCAGTATTATCTGGTTCAGGTTCAACGGGTCCGCTTTACGCGTCTCAGGCTAAGGCCACCCCGCAGGTTTCAGTGACAGTTTAAGTGATTTACACTATTGTGCGTATATTAATTTGAGGGCGAGAGCTGGATCTATGAAATCGACTGATTTACCGACGATGAGCGATATTGAAGAGATCAATGCGGGTCTGCCACAGGATGCGCCTGCACCCGCTAGCATTCATGAAACCTTCGAAGTGAGTCGATTTCTATTGCAGGAAAGTCGCAAACTAGAGTTGAAATTGGTACGTGTTCAGCGGGTAGATACTCTGCTTGCCGATATAGTCACAGGGTTTAGAAGACTGCTGGGTTGTAGCGAAGTTGAGTTGTTGCTGCACGACCCGATTGGACGTTTAAAGGGCATGGTGTCCGACTGGTCATCAATTTATGGGATGGTCAAATTCACCGCAGACTCGACTGAAGTAGTCTCTTTATACAGCGAAATGCCTGGTATTCATTCGATCGACGGCCACTTGGCAGATGCTTATGGTGTTTTGGAAGCGCAAGCTGAAAAGTATAATGTGTATATGCTGCCGCTCATAGAGTCAGGCGTCACGGTGGGCAGTTTACATTGTGCTGATCCCAAGGCTCGCCTGCTTGATGCTGCGGCGAATCTCGAAGTGCTCCACGGGCTCTTAGAGAT
The DNA here is from genome assembly GCA_963926105.1 of uncultured Luminiphilus sp. Classification (GTDB taxonomy): domain Bacteria; phylum Pseudomonadota; class Gammaproteobacteria; order Pseudomonadales; family Halieaceae; genus Luminiphilus. Next base: position 19,014 of record CAWUVW010000049.1, read on the forward strand.
GATCCCTTGGTATTTAGCGCGCGCCATAGACAGCCAGTTATCTTCGGAGCTAATGCTATTGGATCCGGTTACTCACTTGACTAATCGGGTCGGGCTGGAACGTGAATTGGAGCGAGAGTTGGGTCGTACCCGCCGCAGTAATCGCCCTGTTTCAGCGGTAGCGATTACGATATTTGGCCTCGAGGATATGAGTAATTTGTCTCAGCGTCATATCAAAGAAGGTTTGTTGCGTAAGGTGGCCGCAATATTAGTGGGCACACTGCGCACCACTGATGTTTTAGGCCGCATAGCGGATAATGCATTTGGCGTGATTGTCAGCGAAGCCCCGCCAGACAGAGTTGCTGACATTGCTTCGCGTAGTCAGAAAGAGCTCGACGGCGCGATGTTAGACAACGACCTGGGTGGGATGGTTGAGTTAAAGGCCAGTGCGAGTTACGTGGTCTGGGCACCTGATCCGGCGCCGGCCTCTCTGCCCGATGGCTTGGCTCACCGCTTGTTCGAAGCCGTCCTCACTGCGGCGAATTCTGCGTCGGATCCGGATGCGCCGGTAATACGTGTTGACGCGGAAAATATTACAGGTAAGCCATAATAATGACTGACCAGCATCGTGAGCTAGATAATCTTTTTGGCAACAATAGGCGCTGGGCTAAAGCTTGTTGCGATAAAGATCCTGAGTATTTTTCACGCCTGGTGGCACAGCAGAGTCCCGAATATTTATGGATAGGCTGTTCCGACAGCCGCGTATCTGCCAATGAGATAGTGGGCTTAGCGTCCGGTGAGATTTTCGTGCATCGCAACGTTGCGAATTTGGTTGCGCATACAGATTTTAACTGTCTTACCGTGTTGCAGTACGCCATCGATGTACTCAAGGTGAAACATGTGATCGTAGTGGGGCATTACGGCTGTGGGGGTGTTAAAGCGGCGTACGAATCATGTGACCATGGTTTGATTGATAATTGGCTGCGCAATATAAAAGACGTTATCCATGAGTATCGTCCAGAGTTGGATGTGTTGCCCAATGAGTCGACACGGATCAACAGAATCTGTGAACTGAATGTCATTCGACAGGTGCGTAACACCGCGTGCACAACGATTGTCCAGAATGCTTGGTCTTGTGGGCAGCCTGTGTCGATCCATGGCTGGGTCTACAGCCTAGCCGATGGTCTGCTGCATGATCTGAATTGCAGTATGTCAAAAACCGACGATCTCGAACCCGATTACCGCATCATTTCTAGCTGAACTGAGAGAGGGATTCTGCTATGCTGATCACGGTCAGATGCTGCGCTATTGACGTGATTTGCCTCCGCCGATGTGGACTCACTTAAGCGCAGAGTAGGTCGCTTAGCGTTCACTCGTTAATCGGTTGGTCAACGGTTAGCATTTCCGACATAAAGAGGACTACTTCACAGCGAATATGTCGATCTTTCATCATGAGGTTGCGTGGTTTTAATATTGGTTGGAATTTAAGGAGTGGCACGCTGCATTATGAATCCAACTAGGTCAAAGCAATTAATTCAGTTGAGCAACCGCGTTTTTACGGGTGGTCAGCGACTGGCTCAGCCTGAGTATTTGGCTAAGATACAGCGGTTTTTATTGTTGTTGCTACTACTCTGGGGTGTGCGGAGCAGTGTTCATATGTTTTGGGCGATATGGCCTATTCCGGTGATCGATGCGCCCAATTCAGTGCTGATCAATCCAGTGAATTCGGCCGCGGTCGCGGCTCCCCCAGAAGTTATCGACGTGTCCAGCTTGCTTGGATTAGGCCTTTTTGGTCTGCCGGTACCTGAGGCCGCAGTACTTGCTAGTGTCGCGCTGGCAAGTAATCCGCGTGAGGGTCTTGAGCAGGGTGCGCGTGAATCCAGTCTCGATCTCACATTGACCGGCATTGTCGCGTCGACCGAAGACGGACTCGGGATTGCGATTATCGAGACTAACAAGCTTGAATCCAATTATGCGGTAGGTGACGCGCTGCCGATCTCGGGCTCAGTTAAGGTGGCGAAGGTCATGCCTACACAAATCGTACTCGATAATAATGGTACTTATGAGCTGCTGAGACTCTTTGATAAGCCAATAGCGAGCATATCCGTGACAGGTGGCGTTGTGATGGATAGAAATCCGTCGCAGGTGCAAAGTGACACGGGAGTAGGTCAGAAGTCTGTGACGACGCCAGATAATAGCGCACAAATTCGTATCGACACGCCTGAATCTATCGATTTAGCATTGAGTTATCGACAACAGCTTTACGATAATCCACAGTCACTCTCTGAACTGGTTATAGTTTCTGCTGTGCGTAACGAAGGCGGGCTGCGGGGCTATCGCGTTGGGCCTGGTCGCAGCCCCGAACAGTTTCGGACGCTTGGATTTGAAGCGGGAGATATTGTTGTTGCGGTTAATGGCATGCCACTGAGTGATCCTGCCAACGCCTTGCGGCTATATCAAACTATGCGCGACGCCACCGATGCTACCTTCGATGTGGAGCGGCAAGGTACATCAGTCAGTATTAGCGTCAGCCTTGGCAGTCTTTAATAGGAGCAATATCGCAAAATGCCATTTTCTAACTTGCAGTTAACTGTTTGGCGCGATCGTTTGCGAAGTTATTTGGGCGCCTGTCTGATTGCCGCATCGCTGGCAACGGCAGTGCCTGTCGGCGCGCAAGAATATACGGTTAATTTAAAAGATACCGACATCCAGGAGCTGATTAAATTCGTTGCTGATGTGACAGGTACAACCATCGTGGTTGACCCTAACGTCAAAGGCAAGATCAAAGTGGTCTCTTCTAAGCCTGTCACCAAGTCTGAGCTCTACGATCTATTTTTATCGATTCTAGACGTACATGGTTATACGGCGGTGCGCACCGGCAACGTGATTCGGGTCATTCAAAATAAAGACGCCCGCTCAGCGCCGGTGGTGGTAGTTGATGAAGGTGACACGCTTATCAATGATGAGTATGTGACTCAAGTCATTAGACTCAATAATGTCTCGGCAGCTAAATTGATTCCCGTGTTACGGCCTCTTGTCCCTCAGCAAGCGCATATGGCCGCTTATGCACCCAGTAACGCCATCATTATTTCTGACTTGCGCTCAAATATTGGGCGAATTCTCGAAATTATCGAAAGAATGGATCAGTCGGCCATTCAAACGACTGAGATCATTCGCTTGCGCTATGGCGTTGCCGATGATCTGGTGCAAATGCTCAATGCGCTAGAAAAATCTAAAGGAGAGGAAGGCAGCGCGGATAAAGATGTGACGCTAGTTGCTGACAAGCGCACTAACAGTGTGGTGGTCACAGCGGATGAACTTAATCTGCAGCGAATTCGACGGTTGATAGAGCTACTCGATACGCCTCTTGAACAGAGCGGTAACGTCAAGGTTGTGTACCTAGAATACGCGAATGCCACTGAGGTGGCAGAGGTGCTCACTCGCGTTATGCAAAATATTACCCGCATGGATGATGAGGGCAAGCGACCGCGCACCACTACCGGCACTTCCACCATCGAAGCAGATATAAGTACCAACGCGCTCATTATTACTGCCGATGCTGATGAAATGGCGGCGCTTGAGTCAGTGATTGCTAGACTTGATATTCGACGCGCACAGGTGCTCGTCGAGGCCATCATCGTTGAGATGGAAGCGGTGGAGGGGCAGGAGCTAGGCTTGCAGTGGTTGTTTGCCAATGACAGCGGTATGTATGGCGGAAACATTAGCTCAAGTACCGCCCAGCAACAACGCAATGCCGCTATTGCAGGCGCGATCCTGCCTGGCGACAGCACAAGTAACGAGATAGGTACGCGTGATTTAGCCGGCGCGCTTTCGCAGATTCCCGGAACAACCCTGGGTTGGGGAGTGGTCGATGATTCGCTGTCGATGACGGTGATTTTAAATGCACTGCAAAGCCAGGGTAATGCAAATATATTATCTACACCCAGTTTACTCACCCTCGATAATGAAGAAGCCTTTATTACTGTAGGCCAGCAGGTGCCGTTCGTGACCGGCTCTTATTCCAATACCGGCTCAGCCAATGGCGCGGCGAATCCGTTCCAAACTATCGAGCGACAAAACGTGGGGATTACCTTGCGTGTGACACCACAAGTGAATGAGGGTGATTCGGTGGTGATGGATATCGTGCAAGAGGTGTCGAGTATCAGTCAGCAGTTGTTAGTGGCTTCTGACGTTATCACTAATGAACGTAAAATTGAGACTAAGGTGCTGGCCAAAGACGGTGCGGTCGTCGTGCTGGGTGGCTTGGTAAAAGAAGATGTTCAAAATAGTGAACAGAAGGTGCCATTTCTGGGCGATATCCCATTTTTTGGACGACTGTTTCGCAGCGACGTAGTTTCGGTGACTAAATCCAACTTATTGGTCTTTATTCGCTCGACCATTATCCGCGACGATGATGATTTATCGGGTGCGACTGCATTGAAGTACCGTTATATCCGAGATCAACAGCTAGAGCGCAGGGAGCGCGGCTTGATGTTCCTAGATGATGGTAACTTGCCCGTCATTCCCACATGGGAAGAACAAGTCCAAAGACTTCCCGTCTTAGTGGATGAAGCGAGCCCGGAATGAGCGATGTTCAAGCGTCAGCGGATGTCGGTTTGCTGGAAGATGTCGAGGTAGATTCTCAGGCCACGGCACTGGGTTTACTGCCTTTTAGTTTTGCAAAAGCGAATAGCGTTTTACTGGAGCGTCAGAGTGAACAGGTCACGCTACTGTATGTCTCGCCATTAAAAATGGATGTACTGCTTGAAGTGAGACGATTTGTTGGCGGGAATTTTGTGCACGAAGCGCTGCCTGAAACCGTGTTTCGAACACGGCTCAGCGCGGCGTATCAGCGCACCCATAATCAAGCCGTGCAAATGGCAGAAGATATCGGAGCCGACGTGGATCTATCCCGGCTTGTCGATGAGATGCCCGACCTCGGCGATTTGATGGATGCGGAGGACGATGCGCCGATTATTCGGTTGATCAACGCAATCCTGTCACAGGCGATTAAAGAACAGGCGTCTGATATCCATATCGAGACCTTTGAAGATCGGCTCAGTATCCGTTACCGCATCGATGGCGTGTTGTCCGAGGTGTTATCGCCCAAACGGATGCTGGCACCACTGTTGGTATCGCGCTTAAAAGTGATGGCCAAGTTAGATATCGCTGAAAAACGCCTGCCGCAGGATGGTCGAATCTCGGTACGTATTGCCGGTCATGCGGTGGACATCCGAATGTCTACCATGCCATCGGCGCATGGTGAGCGAGTGGTATTACGTTTGCTTGACAAGCAAGCGGGCCAACTCGAACTGACACAGCTGAATATGAATGAGCAAGTCTCTCGGGGCTACAGGCGCGCGCTTGCAAACCCGCACGGCATTATTCTGGTGACAGGCCCCACGGGATCGGGGAAAACCACAACGTTATATGCCGGTTTGTCGAGTATCAACGAAACATCGCGCAACATACTAACCATCGAAGATCCTGTCGAATATATGCTTCCGGGAATTGGGCAGACACAGGTGAATACCAAGGTTGGGATGACTTTTGCGCGTGGTCTAAGAGCAGTCCTGCGGCAGGATCCAGATGTTGTGATGGTGGGTGAAATACGCGATTTAGAAACCGCGGAAATTGCTGTGCAGGCCTCTTTAACGGGACATTTAGTGTTGTCGACTTTGCATACCAATACTGCGATTGGTGCGGTCACACGGTTACAGGATATGGGTGTTGAACCTTTTTTATTGTCGTCCAGTTTAGTGGCTGTCATGGCGCAGCGTTTGGTTCGTTTACTGTGTCCTCATTGTAAGCAGTCGGCGGATCCCACCTCCGCTGAGCGAGAGTTATTGCGACTAAAGGCAGACGAAACGCAAACATTTTGCCGCGCAACCGGCTGCAAGCAATGCAATATGACGGGGTATCGCGGTCGGACAGGTATTTATGAGTTGATCGAAATCGATGATGAGCTTCGCGCGTTGATTCACGAAGGTGTTGGCGAGAATGTGATGCTTGAAAGTGCTCGGCGTTACTATCCGGATATGGCGACCGATGGTCGTCAGCGTATCCTTGCTGGCGACACCAGTATTGAAGAAGTCCTCCGCGTAACGGCTGTCAAATAAACGATGCCTGCATATCGTTATAAAGCGCTTAACGCCGATGGGAAATTGGTCAAGGGTGTTTTAGAGGCCGATTCAGAGCGGGCTATTCGTGTACAGCTGCGCGCCCGTCAGTTACGCCCGGTTGAGGTCAATGAAGCTGGTGACCGCGCCATGGGTAGGGGGAAGTCATCGGGATTGCGCTTGTCGCTATTTAAACCGCGATTAAGCGCCAGTGAAGTGGCATTGATCACCCGCCAGTTAGCTACGCTGGTGGCGTCAGCACTACCGCTTGATACTTGCCTTCAGGCCGCCGCCGAGCAAACGCGAAAATCATCGACGAAGGCTTTGTTACTGCAGGTTAGATCAAAAGTCGCCGAGGGCTATAGTCTCGCCAGTGCACTGGAGCAATTTCCTGGCGCGTTCGACGATATGTACCGCGCTATGGTCAATGCCGGAGAGCAAGCTGGACAGCTAGCGCCCGTACTTGAGCAGCTGGCAGATTATACTGAAAACCGGCAACACACGGCGCAAAAGCTGCAAATGGCGCTTATTTACCCCCTCGTGCTCGTCGCTGTGGCTATTGCAGTAGTGACAGCACTAATGGTGTTTGTTGTGCCCGAACTCGTTGGAATATTTGCGCATACCAAGAAGGCACTACCACCGCTGACTGTGGCATTGATCGGGACTAGTGATTTTCTAAGGGATTACGGTTTTGCATTATTTTTCTCGCTTGTAGTCGCGGCGGTTGTTTTTCAGCGTTTACTGCAAGATCCAGGTCGTCGCCGTTTATGGCATCGGGCGCTTCTGACCTTGCCCGGTGTTCGAAGTGTTGTAATCGGTATCGACACCGCCCGTTTTTCATCCACGCTCAGTATCCTTATGGCTTCAGGCGTTCCGCTGCTTGATGCCCTGCATATTGCCAGTGCTGTGATGAGCAACCTGGTGCTTCGCGCTGCAGCACAGTCGGCTGCGCTGCGTGTTCAAGAGGGGAGCAGCCTGCACCGCTCCCTGGGGCAGGAGCAGTTTTTTCCGCCGATGATGGTGCATATGGTCGCCTCGGGTGAGACCAGTGGAGATTTGGAGACGATGTTGTCTCGTTCAGCGAAGAACCAAGAGCGCGAATTAGAAATGACTCTGGGTACCCTGATGGGCTTATTCGAGCCATTGATGGTGGTGTTTATGGGTGGCTTGGTGTTAACGATTGTATTGGCGATACTACTGCCAATTTTTGATTTGAATACGATGGTGAGGTGAGGAAATGACGATGAATGGGCGAATTAGCTACGCTGGTTATAAAGATGATGCAATAAAATGCAGCCCAGGGAGCGCGCGTGGTTTCTCGCTTATCGAAATCTTGGTGGTCTTGGTGATTATGGGGTTGTTGATCAGTGTTGTCGCGCCGACAGTTCTCAATAGTGCAGACGATGCTCGCGTACAAAAAGTTCATGCAGATTTTAAATCGATTGAAACAGCACTCAAGATTTATCGACTCGACAATTATATTTATCCCAGTACAGAACAGGGCTTGGCGGCCTTGGTTGAGCCCAGTTCGTTGGAACCTGAGCCTCGTAATTTTAAGCAGGGTGGTTATTTGTCGGAAGTGCCAGTTGATCCCTGGGGACGTGAGTATCTCTATTTATCACCTGGCGAAAATGGGGAAATTGACATTTACTCATTGGGTGCCGACGGCCTTTCTGGCGGCGAAGGCCAGAGTGCCGATGTCGGTAACTGGAAAAATAAAAACAACTGAGGCCTGGTAGGCGCGTTATGTTGTTTACAATCACAGCACACTCTACGAACAACTCGTCCCGCAATGATGCGGGCTTTAGCTTGATCGAGCTGTTGGTGGCGCTCTTGGTTATAGTGATGCTGACGAGCTTAGTTTCACTCAATGTCGGTAACGGTGGACGCGATATTGAACTGGGCGACTCGGTGCGAAATTTGGCCTCGATGATGGCTTATGTACAGAACGAAGCGGAGATGTCAGGGGTGGATCATGGGCTTTATTTGAGCCTAGACGATGATGAGGTTGATGTGACAATTCGGGGTCAGTGGTTGCGCTCATATGATCAGGGATGGGCAGCGCCCCGTGGCAGTGCCGATGTCTTAGTAGACTTTTTCGCTCCTGAAGCCACCGCGCTGTCTCTGTCGCTGGAGGGCCAGCCAGATATTGAATTAACAGTGCCGTCTCTGGAGCTCATGCCGCGACCCCAGTTGGTGTTTTTTGCCGGCGGTGAAGTCACGCCAGGGGAGCTCGATTTTATTGACCAACAAACCGGCGAGCTACTCTACCGATTGCAATGGGACCTACTCGGCCGCAGTGAGTTGCTGCCAAAGGGCGAGGCGGTCGATTGGGATGAAGATGGGCGTTAATACGAAGGCAAAAGGTTTTACTTTGATCGAGGTCATGGTCGCTCTTGCTGTGGTGGCGGTGGCGCTTCCGGCACTATTATTCACTTTGTTTCAGCAGATTGATGGCACCGAGTATTTGCGGGATCGCACCATCGCCAGCTGGGTAGCTAGCAACAAACTGACTGAATTACGCTTGATGGTTGCCAAGGAGCAGACCTTGTCGTTGAGCGAAGCCAGTGGGGAAGCGGACATGGCTAATCGTACTTGGCATTGGTGGCTCCGACGCGAAGCCACAGAAATCCCTAATTTCTATCGTATTGAAATCCGTGTTGCAGTTACCGAGGCGGATAAAGATCGTCCCCTACAAACATTGATCGCCTTTTTGTCTCCGGAGCGACCGCTTGCCACACAGTAAAAGCGATGGCTTTACCTTGCTAGAAGTCTTGATTGCCATGGCGATTACCGCATTTGTTGCTATCACAGGCTATACCACGTTATCGACGGTAATGGTCGGCGTTGAGGGCGAGCGCAGTGAGGCCGAGCGCTTGCACGAAGTGAATCGCGCGTTAATGCTGATCTCACGTGATATCCGGCAATTTGTTAATCGTCCTGTGCGGGATGAGTTCGGACAGCTCGAGTCATCCATTACGGGTGGTGAGCTGGCACGAGAGATGCTGAGCCTAACGCGCGCCGGCTGGCATAATACTGTGTCTGCACCACGAAGCGCTCTGCAGCGTGTCTCCTATCGGTTGGAAGATGGTCGTCTGCAGCGCTTAACTTGGCCGGTACTTGATCGATCTAGTGCGATCGATCCTCAAGTTGTGGATATCTTGTCGGGTGTTGAATTTTTTGAACTGCTATTTTTACCTGATCTCGCGCAGTTGAACATTGGGCGTGGTGTTGATATTGATCGCCGCCAATGGCAGTCCGATTGGATCGCTAATGTGGCGACACCTGAGGCTACGATTGATCCTCCTGTGGCACTGGAATTGATCTTGTCGCTCGACGATTGGGGGGAGGTGCACAGAATTTATGCGCTGCCATCCTATCCACAGTAATCGCCATCAGTTTAGCGCCGGTCCGAAGGCTTTAAAACGGCAACGGGGTGCCGCATTAGTTGTCGCTCTTTTGATCTTTGCAGTGGCGGCTGCGTTGATGGTTGGGTTGCAGCGCGACTTTACGCTTCATGTGCAACGTGCGGCCAATACTTTTGTCCGAGAGCAAGCTTGGGAGTATCTGTTGGGGGCTGAAGATCTAGCGGCTATGGCGCTGCGGTTGGATGTTGATGAAGATGGAATCACGGAAAATCCACGAGATGATCTGACTGAATTGTGGGCGCAAGAAATGTCGCCGTACGCGCTTGATGGCGGTGGTTGGCTTTTGGGACATCTAGAGGATTTGCAGGGACGCTTTAATCTGAACAACTTGGTGTCCAATGACGTTGCTAACAATGAAAGTGATACCGGTGACAATACCGATACTGAGCCACCCTCCAACGATGTAGTACAGACAAAACGGTTGTCCGTATCACAGCAGCAGTTTATTCGTTTGTTACAGGCATTAGAGGGTGAAGACGCTGCGCTGACTCAGCAAGAGGCGATGGCGCTTACCGAAGTTATTTGTGATTTCATAGATGGCGATAACGAGCCGCGACCCCAGGGTGCAGAAGCTGATAGCTATCGTAATCTCATACCCCCTTATTATCCCGCTAATCGAGCACTAGTCAGCATCAGCGAGCTACGAGCGGTCAAAGGTATGACTGAGATTATTTTTCGAGCGCTAGAACCACTGGTCACTGTTTGGCCAAATGCGGGTAGTGAGCTCAATGTTCTGACTGCACCATTGCCGCTTTTGCGTACGCTAGCAGCGGGGGATAATCTTGAACCTATGTCGCGCCTCGACGGCGAAGATTTATTGGCGGGACGTGAGCAAGGTGATTGGGATGATATAGAAACACTATTGGCCCAAAGTTTTTTTACCGGTCGAGATATGACTGCTATTGAGCCGTTGCTCACGCAGCGCAGTGATTGGTTTTTACTCGATGCACAGGTCGAGATTGCCGACCGCGAGCAGCATCTGTACAGTGTGCTCAAGCGCAAGCAGCGTAAAATTGATGTGTTATATCGGAGTTTTGGTGCACTCTAAAGTATGCTGGGTGGATTGCAGGAACAGCGACTATGTCGATAGCCATGAACGCGTTTTGGACACTATAGCTAACCAATGGGTAGCCTACATTCTATGAATTCCAGTACTAATTTGTCAGTGATTCGTTTGCATGAAGGCGTGCCAATGCTGTGGCGCGCGGGTGCTCAGAGTCCAGTGCTGTTGACAGCTGACCTCGAGCTTCCCTCAGATGTGGTATTCGCGGCGCCCGGTGATCATTTGCGGCTATTGGTGCTCAACACCACGCCCGAAGAGTCTAAGCATTTACGCAAATCGTTGCCTTTCATGCTGGAGGATGACCTCGTCGAAGACGTGGCGATGCTGCATTTCGCGCATCAGCGTGTCAGTGACGATTGTTATCGTGTGGCTGTATGTCGGTATTCGGTGATAGAGCAATGGCAGCGCGATATTGCAGCATATACTCAGTTATCAATGAGATTTTTACCCGAGCCCATGCTGCTTCCTTGGCAGGCCGGTGAGTGGACTTTAGTCTTTGAAAATGACGAGGTGCTGCTGCGTGACTCCGATAATACGGGTGCGCGGATAGAAGCCTCGCTTTTGCCGCTATTACTCTCTTCTGTAGAGCCCATGCCGTTGGCATTGGTGGTTTATGGTGAGAATCGAGATTCGGCCCTGGCAGCTATTCCCGCCGCGTTACATGACAAAGTTCAATGGCGACAAGGCAACTTTGCAACGGCGTTGTTACTGACCAGTCATCCAGTAGATGCGCTCGATTTGCGCCAAGGGGATTTTGCGCCTCGTTTGCCGGTGGCTCGCTGGTGGGGGCTTTGGCGTCACATAGCGATCGCCGCAGGCATCGTGCTGTTGTTGCAGTTGGGTTCTGACTTCCTACAGTTTAGGCAACTAAGCGCTGAGAACGCGATGCTTCGCGGTGCGATTCAGGACAGTTATCGACGGGCAAATCCCCAGGGCGCGGTTGTCGATGTTGAGAAGCAATTAGATCGACAGCTCAATAGTTTAGCCAATGTGAGTGGCGGCGTGGCGCTAATGCCATTGCTGCAACGGGTGAGCGGGACGCTGGCCGCCAGTGATGGTGTGAGTCTAACAACGTTGAATTATAGTGGCGGCGCTCGCGACATCAGATTAAATATCATGGCACCTGACTACGCCGCAGTAGAAAGTCTTCGCAATCGTCTCGCAGCGGCAAAATTAAAGGTGACACTGGAAGGTTCAAGTGCTGCAGCGGGTCAAGTTAGAGCGCGCCTGCGTATTGAGGATGACTTATGAGGACTTGGTTAAACACGCTCGATCAGCGTGACCAGATTGCCCTGCTGACCATCGTTGTCTTTATCACCGGCTGGTTGATCTTTCAGGGATTATTTGCACCGATATCAGCCAAACGTGTGCAGATGGAAATAAATAATGTCTCAGCCGCAGAGCTGCTCGCACGCGTCGACGTCAAGGTGGCTCAATTGATGGCGCTGCGCGACCAGTCGGATAGCGCGTCAGGGGGGAGTTTAACTGCCATCATTAGCCGCTCAAGTGAAGCATTACAGTTGCCCGTTAAGCGATTGCAGCCCAATAGTCGTGGAGAGGTCCAGGTGCGCTTTGAAGATGTCGATTACGATACCTTCGTACAATGGTTGCATCGTGCTGAAACTAGCGATGGATTGGCAATAATCGATTTATCGATCAGCCAGGCAGGACGGAGAGGTAGGGTAAATGCCTCGGTTCAAGTGGTGTTGGTGCAATGAGGGTTTTGACTTTTTTGCGTGGTGTAAACCGACGCTGGATGTTTGCGGCGCTGGCACTGTTATTGGTGCTACTCCTAATGACGATCCCCGCCCGTATTATTGACAGTATGTTACCTAGCCAGTTTGAGCTTGATGGGATCTCAGGTACGCTTTGGCACGGGCAGGCGGCTCGTGCACGGCTGAAGCTACCTCAAGGAGATTTTTTTCTCGGTCAAATGACCTGGCAGCTAAATCCTTTTTCACTGCTGCTGCTTAAACCCACGATTCAATTGGAAACCCGCTGGGGTGATCAGAAATTTTTGGGCGAGATGACTATTCGCGGCGGTGAATCGTTCGATATGAATCAAGTGACTGCTCGATTAGATACCGCTTTGGTGCGACGCTTTGTCCCGCTCTATATCGGCGGAAGCCTTCAGGCTGATATTTCCTCATTAAGCGTAGCGGATGCGCAATTGCGCAGCATGCAGGCGCGCGTTATCTGGCAAAATGCTGCGTGGACGGCAAACAATGGCGATGTGACTTTGGGCACTTATGCGATGGATGTCAGCACCGATCGCGGTGATATCACTGCTGACGTGGTTACCTTGTCCGGCGCTTTGACTGTCGAGGGTAAAGTGTCGCTTGCTGATCAGCACTACAAGATCGCATTGAATTTGGCTGGTCCCGCTACTGCCCACCAAGGATTACGCGATGCATTAGTCTTAATGGCAGTCCCCAATGGACAGGGATTTGATGTAGCGTTTGAAGGTGCATTGCCAGCGAAGTAAAGACCGCTTAGTGAGTCTTCAGAGTACTACTTAGGTTCGGGTATTATCGGTAGCGTTGCGTTGCTATTTAATCATGTAATACTTTCTTTACCTGCCAAAGTGCAGGGGCTTGGTTATTGTGTGACACCGGTGCATCATCGCATTTGCCCGAGATCTCTCATTCAGCTCAACATTTTAGAGATCTGCCGAATTCCAGGAGAATAACAGTATGTCAGATGCCCCCCAGAACTGGTCGAGTCGCTTTGCTTTTATCATGGCTTCAGTCGGCTTTGCCGTTGGCCTTGGCAATATCTGGCGATTTCCCTATGTCACCGGCGAGAATGGTGGCTCTGCGTTTATCCTGATTTATTTGGCTTGCGCATTTGGTATCGGCGTGCCGTGCTTAATAGCCGAATTGATGATTGGCCGTCGGGGCCGGCAGAGCCCTCCCCAAGCTATGAGCAATGTGGCGCTGGAGTCGGGGCGCTCGCGTCATTGGGGTCTTGTCGGTGGAATGGGTGTTTTCACGGCCTTTGTTATTTCAATCACTTATGCGGTTGTTGTGGGCTGGGTGCTTTGGTATTTGAGCAAAGCGATCATGACTGGTTTTGTGGGGGTCGATGCAGTCACGGCTAGTGTCCAGTTCGATGAGGTGCTCGCCAATGGTCCAGGAATGTTATTCTGGACTTTAGTGGGCAACGTGATCACTGGCACTATTATTTTTGCGGGTGTGAAGGGCGGTATTGAACGCGCGGTTATCATCATGATGCCGCTGATGTTCGCACTACTGATTGGACTGGGTATCTACAACATATTTGCCGGCGGTTTTCTTGAAACGGTAGACTGGCTGTTCGCGCCAGATTTCAGCAAGGTAAGTGGCAATACTTTTTTGGCAGCTATTGGGCAGGCATTCTTTTCCCTGGGTATTGCCATGGGTGGAATGATGACTTACGGCGCCTATTTGCCTAAAGACTTCTCGATTCCTCGCGCCGCAATGATCATTGTGTTTGCGGATACGCTCGTCGCCATGCTTGCTGGATTTGTTGTTTTCCCTGCGGTTTTTCATCACGGTCTCGATATTGCCAGTGGCGCGGGTTTGATTTTTCAGACTTTGCCCGTTGCGTTTGCGCAAATGCCAGGCGGACATATTTTCGCCGTGCTGTTCTTTGTGATGCTATCGGTTGCGGGAATTACTTCCATGGTCGGCTTGCTGGAATCTGTGACCGCATGGCTTGATGAACGTTTTAACATCACTCGACATCAGGGTGCCGCTATTGTGGTTTTGGCGGTGACCGTCTGCAGTATTGCTTCAGTTCTCTCCTACAACTTGATTGCTGATGTTCGTGTGGCAGAGATGAATTTCAATGACTTTGCCGACGCTTTGCCAACCAAACTACTATTGCCCGCCGGCGGTTTACTGATTGCTGCATTTGCGGGTTGGTTCATGCTGCGTACTTACAGCGAAAGTGAGCTGGACACCACTAAAGCCAAATTTAACATTTGGTATGTTTTGGTCCGTTTTTTGGCGGTGCCCGCCATTGCGGTGATTTTAATCAGTGGTTTACTCGTTAGCTGAACCAACATTAACCCCAAAGATTAGACGGAGAAAAGTGATGTTGGCGACGCTGACTGATTGGTTGTGGTCTTATGTGCTAATTGTCGCGTTGTTAGCGGTGGGTATTCGATTTAGTTTCGGTTCTCGATGGGTTCAGATCCGGTTGTTTGGCGCGATGTTTTCCGGCTTATTCCATAGTCACTTGCGGGGTACTGTACGGGGTATCAGCGGTTTTCAAGCGTTAGTTGTCAGTGTCGCTGGTCGTGTTGGAGGCGGAAATATTGCGGGTGTCGCAGTTGCTATTACGCTGGGCGGACCTGGCGCTCTGTTTTGGATGTGGCTGATTGCACTGCTCGGCATGGCGACAAGCTTGTTCGAATGTGCGCTTGCACAGCTATTTAAACGCAGACAGGCGGGGGATTATTTCCGCGGCGGCCCCGCTTTTTATATGCATTACGGTCTCGGATGGCGTTGGTTTCCAGTGCTTTATTCGATCTTATTACTTATCACGATTGGTATCGGATTTAATGCAGTGCAGTCTTATTCGGTCACCACCTCCCTTGCTTCCGCGTTTAATATCCCTACATGGCAGTCGGGATTAGCACTGACATTGGTGATGGGTGCGATCATGTTCGGAGGGATCCGCCGCATCGCCCTATTTTCAGAAATCGTCGTGCCGATCATGGTCATTGGCTATTTTTCGGCCGCTATGCTGGTGGTCGCCATCAATATTACTGAGGTACCTGCGGCGTTGATGCTTATTGTGCGATCTGCTTTTGGTTTAGAGCAGGTTGTGGGTGGCGGTTTAGCTGCCGCTGTCATGCAAGGTGCACGTCGCGGTTTGTTCTCCAATGAGGCCGGCTTAGGCACCGCGCCCAATGTTGCCGCCGTAGCCGATGTACCCCACCCTATGTCGCAAGGTTTGGTACAAGCATTGAGTGTTTTTATCGACACGATGATCCTCTGTACCTGCACCGCGCTGATTATTCTACTGTCCTCCGTATACCAGCCCGATGCGACCAGCTTGCCCGGCATCACCATGACACAATTGGCATTGGCAGATCATTTAGGGCCGATTGGTGAGCCGCTAGTGAGTATTGCGTTGGTCATGTTCGCAGTGAGCTCGATAGCGTATAACTGTTATCTGGGTGAGAACAGCATCGCTTATTTTGACAAGCTCCCTAGGGGGTCTCTGACCACGTTCCGCTTGTTCATTATGGCTATTATCGGCTGGGCATCAGTGCAAGACTTGGCGACTGTGTTTGCGTTTTCTGATCTCACCATGGGGCTATTAGCTGTCGTTAACCTAATAGCGTTGTGGTACTTATATCCGGTAGGTCTGCGTTTGTTACAGCATTTTGAAGCGCAGCGCCGTCAGGGCCACCCGCCGGTATTTCATATGTCGGAGATGCCTGATCTGACCCTTGATTCGGAAAGCTGGGGCGAGGCGCCTGATCCAGAAAAAACGGGATGATGATCTTGGCGGCGATAAATACGACCAACCAGCGATAACATAATGCGCTGTTTCGTTTGAGGGGAGAAGCCGTTTGTTCTAAGTTCGGTTAGTAGGCTTAACCGTTCTCAGACAGCACGACATCAAAACTTATTTCCCGCTTGCCTCTCAGCGTACGGATGGTGATTTCTTCGCCGACCTTTAGCTGCTCCATCGCACTCAAAAAATCATCGTTATTGCGCACTGCCTTACCACCAACATGGGTAATGATATCGCCCAGTAGTACTTCGCCGCGGCGTCCGCGCTGCGCGCCAATGATACCGGCTGTATCAGCTGGGAAACCGTGATAAGTACGAACGATTGCCACGCCTTGTACGCCATAGCGACGCATCCAGCTATCGCTCGCTAGTTCTACACCGAGCACTGGGCGCATGATTTTCCCGTATGCGATCAGCTGCGGGACGACTTCTTTAACGGTATTTACGGGAATGGCAAAGCCAATACCTGCACTGGCACCGCTGGGCGAGTAAATGGCGGTGTTGACGCCGATGAGCTGTCCGAGTGAGTTCAGTAGTGGGCCGCCAGAGTTGCCAGGATTGATGGCTGCGTCGGTCTGGATGACACCGCGGATTCTGCGATTACTCGGCGATTGAATTTCCCGTTCTAGCGCACTCACGACACCCACAGTCAAACTCGTGTCGAGTCCAAAGGGGTTGCCAATGGCCATTACTTTTCGGCCCACCGAAAGCTCCGACGAGTCGCCAAGGGGTAGGGCAGTAAGATTCTCTGGTGTATCGACAAGTCTAATGACCGCCAGGTCGCGCTCAGGTGCCAAGCCAACTACCTCTGCATTGTGCTCGCTCTTATCCTGCAGTGTGACGGTCAACCGATCTGCACCCGCAACAACATGGTAGTTGGTGACAATCAAGCCGTCCTCGTTCCAAATGAAGCCTGAGCCTGCGCCGCGGGGTATTTCGGAAATGTTGAGCGAGAAGCGATTGCGCCGCAGTTTGCTCGAGGTGACGAACACCACGGATGGGCTTGCACGGCTGAAGACCTCAGTGGTGTTGGCCTCGTCATCGGTGGCGAAACTCAAATAGTCAGTGGGCTTTTCGATAGC
>CAWUVW010000050.1:0-11395 GCA_963926105.1 uncultured Luminiphilus sp.
AACAGGGGGTGTAGCACAACAAAGCTTTAATACACCATCTGCCCCCTTAACCGCCTTAGCTGCGCGAACAAAAACTCGCAGACCTAAGCTACTGACATAATTGAGACCGCTCAGATTCAGCAACACTTTACGACCAGACCCCTCGATGAGAGCAAGCAGTTCATTTGCCGCAGGATCTGCGGCAACCGCATCTAAACGGCCCTCGATACTACAAATCAAAACGCCATTTTCTTCGCGACTCGTAATCATCTTGCTTAATCCTACTGTTAGTTAATGAAAATTATAGGGTGCAATGTAACATCGCGCCAGCACAATGGCTGGAATACTACATCGAACGATTAAATTGTATTTCAATCAAGGAGAAGTCATCTTCAAATTGATCGCTGCCCTGTAATTTAGCGACAGCCGCACGAATACTTTGCAATCCCCGCGGGTCAGTAATAGGAGATGACAATAACGGTATAAATTCGTCTAGTGTCATTTCATCATTATTAATTTGTACTTCATACACGCCGTCACTAAAAACATAGAGCCGGCTGCCATCCTCTATCTGAACTACCTTAGCTTTGTAGGGTATACCGGGCATTGTGCCTACCGGCATTGAAGGCGTAACCAACTGCTGCGGCTCTGAATTACCCGCGGTATATAACAATGCCGGTGGATGACCGCCAGTTGCATAGCACAGATTCGCCGTACGGCGATCATACACACCGTACCAAATAGTGAAGTACATATCATTGTGGCGTTCCATCTCGAACACCTCGTTAAGTCGAGCGAGGACGCTATCGGGCTCGCGAAAATCGACATCGCGCAGCGTTTGTCCTTTGATCGTATTAATAACCGATACCGAGAGTAATGCCGCACCCACACCGTGACCGCAGACATCTAACAGGTAGATCGCGAAGTGATCGTCATCGATCCAGAAATAACCAAAAGAATCGCCGCCCACCGAAGAGCATGATTCGAAATCCCAGCATACCGAAAGAGCGCCATCAAAGGGCTCGGGAAGTAATGAGCGCACATAATCTGCAGCCTCCGACAACTCTGCGGCAAGCACCTTTTGGCTTTCATCCAACGCGCGGAAAGCTTCATTCCTTTCCATAAGATGTATGTAACCCTTTGAATGATGTCGTATTCGCGCGAGCAACTCGATTCGATCAGGTAGTTTAACTAAATAATCATGAGCGCCTCGGGCAAAGGCATCCGCCTTTACTAAGGGCTCTTCCTGACTCGACAAGACGATAGTCGGAACGTCCTTTAAAAGAGGATTAGTGGTATAAATGTCAACTAAAGACAAACCATCAATTCCAGGCATCACCAGATCCTGCAAAATCACAGTCGGCTTAAAGGTCTCTGCTGTAGCAACTGCCTCTTGGGGGTGCTGACAGTACTCATACACCCAACTGGGCTCATCAGCCAGCATGCGGCGCACTGCCTCACCCACCATCCGCTGATCATCTACGAGTAAAACTCGCACTGGATAGCGCGAATTAGCTTCTACAATTGATACTTCATCCATGCTGAGTATTACCCATAAATTTGTGGATTAAAAAGTCAGTGATCTTATCTGGCGCAGCAATTAAGGTCGCCGCTCCCAGCTCAGCAGCAACTCGCGGCATACCGTAAACAACGCAACTTTGTTCATCTTGCGCAACTGTTGCTATACCTGCCTGCTTTAAAGACAACAGTCCATGGGCCCCGTCTCTTCCCATACCAGTCAACAATACAGCTGCGCTATTCCTCCCCGTATGCGCGGCCGCACTGGTAAACAAGGCATCGATACAGGGTTTATAAAATGACCCCTTAGGCTCATCAGTGTACTGAAGTCTAGAATCTTCTGTCATGATTAAATTTCGGTCCGATGCTGCTATGTATACGTTACCGGAAATCAGCCGCTCTCCGCCTTCAGCTAGCTTGACGGGATTCTTCGAATGACTCGCAAGCCAGTCAGTGAGCCCCGCCACAAAATCCGGATCAATATGCTGAGCGATGACAATCGCCGCAGGAAAGTTTGCCGGCAGCGCCCTTAAAATGGCAAGAATAGCAGCAGGGCCGCCGGTAGACGCGCCTATCAGCAGGACCGAAGGACCCGCACCCCATTGACAGTGAGATGGCATACTCTCGGATTGACTCTTCGCTACACCTGAAACGGATTCATAGCCCTTGCAGAGCCCATGTATTTTTCGCTGTAGCGCCTGACCGCAATCAACGATACGTTTGTCGCCGACAACCGGAGTAGTAGTGACATCAAGAGCACCATGACCGAGCGCCTCATAAACCATATCCAAATGACCGTCGATAGTCGAAGTAACGATCAAGATAGGGCATGGGCTGCTCGCCATAATCCGTTTTGTTGCCTCTACCCCATCCATATTCGGCATTTTCAAGTCCATCAGGACAAGATCAACTGGCTGCTCTTGACAGAATTTTACGGCTTCAAACCCGTCAACCGCTGCCCACACCACATGCATTCGGACATCGGCTTCCACTACTTTTTTCAGTACTTGCGTCGCGAGTCTAACGTCATTGGCAATACCAATACGAATACTCACCGAGCATCCTTAACGAGAGCGGGCCCAATCAGGTCTGTTACGGCATCAAGCAGTGAGGTATCTGAGAAACCACCTTTTGCTAAATAAGAATTTGCCCCCGCATCAAGGCCGCGCAGTCGGTCTTCCTCGCGGTCTTTATATGAAACGATAATCACTGGGATATCGGGGTTTGGTCCCTCGCTACGGATTTTTCTTACCATGTCAATGCCATTCATTCTCGGCATGTCGACATCACTCACCACCAAGTCGTATTGGACTAGTCGCACCGCGCTCCAGCCCTCTAATCCATCGACAGCAACATCCACATCATAACCTGCATTCTGTAGCAACTGCCGCTCTGCCTGACGGACGGTCAGCGAATCATCCACTACCAAAATACGTCGAATACGCTGTTGCCCATCTAATATGACGGCTTGGCGGGTGAGTCGACCACCACTAATCATGGCGTCCATTGAACGCAATAACTCATCGGTATCGAGGATTAAGACAATCTCACCATCTTCATCAGTAGATAACGCTGCCACATTTGGCACATCACCTAGTCGTTCATCAAGCGGCCTTACCAGTAACTGCTGTTCACCCATAAACCGGTCAACCGCCAGACCATAGCTGCGACTGCCTTCTCGAATCACAATAATATTAACAACCGCGCCATCCCCAGGAGACTGATCGAGCTCAAGGATTTCAGCCCCGGGTAACAGCGCAACTCTGTCATCCTCATATTCGAAATATAGCTTTCCTTCAATAGTCTTCAATTCGGTTTTTTCAAGCTGCAGCGCATTGGCAATGCGGGCAATAGGCAAGGCGTAAAGATCAACGCCAATCTCCATCAATAGCACGCGCGCCACCGAGCGAGTCACGGGCAGTTCCAAATCAAAGGTCGTGCCTTTACCCACCTGACTCTCTAACTTAATGCTGCCGCCCGACTCTTGGATCATGCTGCGCACTGAATCTAGTCCAACACCACGGCCTGAGACTTCGGTAATTTTTGCCGCAGTAGAAAATCCCGGCAGGAATAAAAACTCATAGAGCTCATCAACGGCCAGTGCTGCGGCAGTCTCGGAGGTTTCAATACCCCGTGCTACAACGGTAGCGCGCAACTTCTCCGCGTCGATACCACGACCATCCTCACGAACCAAGATGCGCAGACGACCGCTCTGATGGAACGCCTGAATAGAAAGTGTTGCCTCAGCCGGCTTACCAGCCGCTATACGGATATCAGAGGGTTCAATACCATGATCCAGACCGTTGCGAACAATATGATTTAACGCACTATCGAGACGCTCGAGAATCTCTCGATCGATCATTGTCTCTTCGCCGCGGATATCGAGACGAACAATTTTACCTAGCTCTCGACCCAGATCCCTGACCAATCGCGGATAACCACGCAAAATCGTACTAAAAGGCAACATGCGCCCCGATACCGCTTCACGTGATAGTCGGTTAGCCAGACTCGACAAACGGCGGGAAAATAACTCCAGTCGCTCGTCTCTCTCCACGAAGACTTCATCTGCAGCATCGAGGGCCGACCAACAAACGCTCAAGGCGCGACCGAGATCATCTGCTGAACCGCCCGATGCGATAGTATCGTTTAATCCTGAAAAAGACTGCCGCAGGGTGCGTTGTAGATCACGCAAGACAACACCATCGTCCACCATTCGTTCAATTCGTGAGGCTTCTACCGTTGACTCAGCCGCTAAGCCCGTGAGCCGCTCGAGCGCCTCCACTGATATCCGAATAGACTGACTCTGTGCGACGCGGCTGCTGGCAGCCTGCCTCTTGGCAGGTAGGTCGATCTCATCTGGGGCAGCTGGCGTAGAATTAAGTGTTTTCTCTTGAGCGTCGCCTTCGTCAACCGACATCGCTGACGGCGCCACAGCGGCAACGCTGTCAGTTAATTCTCCCGCTCGCGCCTGGGTCAACAACTTCAGCAGATGTTCAACCTCGACGATTCGTTCAGCCAGCGGCGCGCCCTCTGCACGAGACACCGAACCGATAAAATCAGTTGTCTCCAACAGTACATCGACAATCGGTGCAGTGATGATCAGCTCATCGCGCTGAGCTGCAACAAATATATCCTCAGCAATGTGCGCCAATTTAACGATAGGATCGATACCGACAATACGCGCCGCACCTTTCATGGAGTGAGCAGCACGCATTAACTCTTCTAATAAAGCTGCACTGTTGTCAGTACTCTCCAGGGCGACTAAACTCTCAGACATCACACTAAGCTGCGTCTCTGCCTCCTCTCGAAAGAGGTCGAGCAAACTTTGATCCGCATAATACTCAGCTTCTGACGCCACTGGTTGATCAGAAGGGCTCTCCAAAGTATTTGCAGAGCTGGCGGTTACCGTATCGATCGAGTCTTTATTTTTCTGTGAAAGTTGCGCCGCTGGAATCTTATCGATCAACTCACCAGCGCGAGCCTGAGTTAAGCGCGCCAGCAAATGGTCAACTTCTGCGCCACGTTCGCTGAGTGGCAGCCCCTCGACACGAGAAATCGCGCCAATGAAATCAGTCGTCTCCAGTAACACATCAATAATAGAGGCACTAATAATCAGCTCATCACGCTGGGCGGCGACAAATATATCTTCGGCAACGTGTGCCAATTTGACGATAGGGTCGATGCCAACAATGCGCGCTGCGCCCTTCATAGAGTGAGCCGCACGCATTAACTCTTCTAATAGCGATGCACTGTCATCGGCACTCTCAAGCGCCACTAAACTCTCTGACATTGTACCGAGCTGCGTCTCCGCTTCCTCACGAAAGAGCTCTAGCAGGCTTTGATCGGCATAGTCATCGCTCACCGGCAGACCTCCTGTACTGCACGCGCCAGCAGTTCGGTGTCGAGTACAGCCACATCGCGACCCTCGGTTTTATACATCATCATGATAAATGCCGGTGACGCTATTTCAACCGATACAGGGGGCTTAAATAGCGCACTATCTGCGACGCGTTGAATGCCATCAATTCCATCAACATCGAACGCCCATGGCTGACCATCTTGCTCGATGATAATCCTGTGGCGATGCCCCTCACTGACATTCTCAGATGCGCGAATTATGTGGCCAAGATTAAGCAAAGGAATTACATTGCCACGAACATTGACTAAACCAAAAAAAGACGGATGGTTCCTGTGGGGCACTTTGTGTGCCGCTGAGTAATTACTGATCTCTACGACCAGCTCAGTGGGTAACGAGTACCACTCAGATCCAAATCGAAAGGTAATCATTGAGCGCTGCTCAGTCGTATCTACCAGTTCATCAAATGAACGACCAGCCTCCAACTCTTGTAAGTATCCCGCTGGAGGTTCACGAGATAATAAATCACGTCCTGTGGCTGCATAAATGGGACAGTTATGGCAATGAAAATAAATCTGCAGCTCAGGACAGCTTCGATCACCCCATACGCCGATGACGTCTCGACACTCGCCTGATTTTTTCAGTGCGGCGACATCATTCATAGCGCCGCATCCAGGCGAGCCATTTTATCCCGCAGTCGATCGGCCACCCCTACCTTGCCGCGAGCATCCATCACCAAACTCAGATGTTCAACACTCCCTCTATGGTCGGGCTGCAAATAAAGAGACCGCTCAAAGTGACGGCTTGACTCCACTAACTCTCCGCCAGCCGCATAGATAAGTCCCATCAGATACTCAGCCTCCGCAGATCCTGGTATCTCCGCTAAAATATTTATCACTAGAGGTTTAGCCTCATCAAAACGCCCCTGATCTGCAAGTTGCTTCGCAGCGTCCAGCGCCGCATAGGCGCGCGCATCAGAACCTATGCCTGCAGCCGTAGGCTTTGCCGACGTTTGCTTAAGCGCCAACTTAGCAGGTCTTCGGCTCGCAGGCATTTCACGAACAAACGGCGCTTTAATATTTTCCACCCTGGGGACAATACTTTTGGCGCTCATGCTTGGTGAAACTTTTTTTGCAAACGCAAAACACCCAGGGTCGCCGGCTGATGTAAATTTCCGATTTAATAACAAGCCCGCCTCTGCGTGGCCAACAAACAATAAACCATCGGGAGCCAGCAGATCATTCAACCCGGTAATCAGCCTTTCCCTCGCGTCCTGCCCCATGTAGATCAGCACGTTGCGGCTAAAAATAATGTCATAACTCTGAGGGAAACCGTCTGAAGCGACGTCTAGAATATTCGCATGCTTAAAGGCTACGCACCGCTTAAGCTGATCGGAAATTCGATAGGTATCGTCGCCTTGCGTCGAAAAATATTTCCCCAATGTCGCAGGAGCGACCGCTCGTAAACTTCGCGCACCATAAACGCCTGCTCGCGCCAAATTGAGGCCGATCACACTCAAGTCTATGGCGTCAATTTGAAACGCATCAGAAGAGAGCCCGGCTTCTAGCAAAGTAATTGCCATGGAGTAGGGTTCCTCGCCATTCGCGCAGGGCGCACTCAGCAGGCGCAGCGGCCCAGGCCGTTGCCTTGCCTGCGCATCAACCAGTGCGAACGGACTCCGATCCCGAAAAAACCAGCTCTCCCGAACCAACAACTCTTCAAGAAAGGCCTGCTGCTCAATGACATCTGACGCCAATACTGCGCCATAATTAACATCTCGATTAGCGCGTACTTTTATTGTTCGTCGACGCAGCGCCGAAGCGAGCTGGGCCTCGCTTATCAAGGTAGGGTCTAGACCTACGCTAGCGAGCACGGCATTAGCCACTTGAACAGCGTTACTCAATGCGTATTGACCTCTGCGTAAAGCGTTGCGGCTAACGTCTCAGACAATAGATGCTCTACATTGACCAATTGCACTAATCCGGAATGATGTTGGAATATTTGACCCAAAAAAGCAGCATCTGGCGACGCCACACCGGGGTGCTGTAAATCATCGGCATTGATTTTTAACGTTTCAGTGGCATTCTCAACCCGCAATCCAAGCTTGGCGTCAATTAAACCAGTACGATAACGAACCACCAAAATCCGTGTGCTCAAGCGCGACTGACAGGGCTCTCCACCAGTCAGTACACCCAGATCGAGCACCGGAATCGCCGTTTCACGATAACGCATAATGCCCGCCACTCCCTTAGCAGCACCCGAGACCCGGCGGAGCTCAAACGAGGGCACAATTTCCACCAGCGCCCGGGTATCCATCGCGAACAGGTCTCGATCCGCCTGAAATAAAATGACCAGCATCTGAGCGGCCTATTGCTTAGTCTTAAACTTCGCAATCTCAGCGCGCAAGTCACTCACCGACGCCATCAATTGCTCAGCAGTGACGGCGAGGTCATCCGATGAGTCTATAGAGGAACCTACGACGCTACGTAATTGCAACATCGCTTCGTTAATCTGAGTTGCACCAGCGGCCTGCGAAGTCATGCCCTCGCGTGCTGATTCAAAACGCGGCTGCAAGGTTTCAACACTCTCGATAATTAACCCCAATTGCTCGCCAAGGCGTGTCGCCTCGTCAACACCATTGCGCACTTGGTCACCAAAGCGATCCATTTCCATCACTCCACTCGAAACAGAACTCTGCATTTCCTGCACAATTCTGCCGATATCGAGCGTAGCAGTCGCAGTCTGGTCGGCAAGTCGACGAATTTCACGAGCGACCACCGAGAAGCCCAAACCATGCTCGCCTGCCTTCTCAGCTTCAATTGCTGCATTTAGTGAAAGCAAGTTAGTCTGATCAGCGACTTTACTGATCGTAGTGACCACAGCACCAATGTTATTAGCGCGCTCGGAAATCACCGCCAATTGACTAGAAATTGACCCCGTAGAATCTGCAAGTGCATTCATTAAGGCTTCCATGCGATCGAGGTCATCTCGTCCAGCATTGGCGACTTCTGAAGTGGTCTGCGATGCCTTCGCAACATCTTGCATCGTGGCCAACAATTCCTTCGCAGTCGCGCTGATCTGACTAATTGAAGCTGCAATCTCGTTCGTTGATGCGCTGAAATCATTGCTAACCGATTTTTGCTTATCTGCAGAAGCCCCAATATCCGTTGCTGCTGACATAACCTGAATGCTCGAGCTCTTCATCTTAATGAGCAGGCCATTCAGTGACTCAACCATATGGCCCAGAGATCGTAACAGCAGTCCCGATTCGTCATCGAGATCAGAAGTGATAGATTGTGTTAAATCACCCTTAGCCACCTCTTCTGCGGCAATCGCTGCCTGTTCAACTCGAGAAATTATCGTGCGTATCATCCAAAACGACAGCATGAGCGCCAGAAGCGCTCCAGTGACTACGATCGCAAACACACGATAAAAAGCCGCTATCACCGGGGCCAGCAACTCATCTTCACTCACCGAAACGACTAATTTCCAGTTGCCGGTTGGGATGGTCGCCGAAGCAAACAAGCTATCGATATTGGTAAAGGGATCAACAAAATTGCCGGTAGTAGTCACATCACTTGCAAGATAAATTGACTCAAGTAAATCATCATAAGGGGTGTCTTCGATCACCTGACTACGGAGGTCAGCGTGCGCCGTGGCACTAATGATACGCCCGCGCTCACTAATCAAAATATAAGCCTGCGTTTCATAGCCATCGAGATCAGCGAGAAATTCGTCGATAAAATCAAGGGACCGATCAATACCGGCAAGGCCTACAAACTCGTCATCTATAACAATGGGAACAGTTTGCTCAACAATGAACTTACCATCGTAAACATAGGGCTCAGTAACAATATACCCGGCTGCCTTGAGTTCGGCTGGGGTGCCTGGACGATACAACTTGCTGATGCCACCGGGGAGCGAAATTCCTTCATCTTCAGGCCGGCCAATATGACGGTTCTTAAGTCCTTGGTAGTAGTAGCTCACATCGGTTTCGATCAATGATGTTAAAGCTAAAGCGTTAGTATTGCCTTGCTCTCTGAACCAATAAGGAATAAATCGACCATTTTCCGCAACCGCCCGCTCATCGAGAGGCTGCTCGCGTTCCAGCGCGTCGCCGCCATCGGCATCGGGCTCATAGGAAATATAAACCCCCGTGAATTCCGGAAATTGCGCAAGCACACCATGCATTTGCTCAAGCGCGACTTCACGCTGCCCAAATGCGCCACGCTCCTGAGTCTTTGCCAACGTAAGCGCAACGTCATAGGCGCGTTGATTTCCCGCCTCGACTAACGCAGCCTGCATTGTTACCAAATCAACAAGATGCTTTTGAGCCGCAGCCATTTCGCTGCCATATAAACGCGCCAATAGAAACGCCGTTGCTAAAACAACTGTTGCCAGCATAGGCGCGCCACTAACGATCAGTATTTTTGTTCTAAGCTTCATATTTAAGGGCCCAACCCAGTTTTCTAGGCGTTCGAATCGCCCGCTGCACTAATATTAAACTCTAAGAGAATCCTCTGCGACCAGAATACTCTGATGGCAATCGCCGAAAAACATGCTAGTTACACAAATCTCTGTATTAATCATGTTCATCCTATAGCTTCTGGGCGAATGTATCATCGTTAGTCTTAGTCGGCATCGACTCATTGAGCCCTGCCTGCAATGTCTACTGCTGATGAATGTTTAAGGTGATGGCTCGCCGACCATCCACGATTTCTGATTGCGTTACCACGCTTAAATTATTTACCAAAAGCAAAGCCAGCTCAGCATCTTCATTCGTTCGTTTCATCGGATCGGCGATACCCTCGTCAAGCAACAAAGACATACTCAAAGTACGGTGCGCCTCGTTAAAGTCGACCGTCATATCAAAGCCAAGGCCCGACCTGAGATCAGGCAGCATCAACTGAATAAGCTCCTCACTAATAAGCTGAAGATTAAAACTCGCCGTTTTGGATAAAAAGTGTTTCTCAACAAAAAATATTAATTCTCCATGTAACGCAAAAATATCGATGTCCGCAGACGCAACGCGCGTATTGAATGTCTTAACGCGATAAATAAAATTGCGCGTTTTCTCTTTGGTGGGATTATCGAAAATGACGTCAGGTGTACCCTCTTCATACACTGTACCCTGATCCATAAAGATGACTCTATTGGAGACATCCCGTGCGAAATCCATCTCATGCGTCACGATAAGCATCGTTAAACCTTCGCTGGCCAACTTGCGTATGACAGAAAGGACCTCGCTGACCATAGTTGGATCTAGCGCAGACGTTGGCTCATCGAACAAGATCACCTCGGGTTTCATAGCCAAACAGCGGGCTATCGCCACACGCTGCTTCTGCCCGCCCGATAGTTCATGGGGAAAGTAATCTGCCCGCTCAGCTAAGCCCACAGTGCGCAGCAATGACATGGCATGGGCTTCAGCTTCCTCCTGAGATTCGCCTTTTAATTTCATCGGCGCCAAGGTGAGGTTCTCCAATGTCGTCAAGTGCGCAAACAAGTTGAACGACTGAAAAACCATATTCATTTTTTGACGAATCGCGCCGGCATCAAACCCGGGAGCGGTCAGCTCCTCACCATCGACATAGATGTGGCCACCGGTAGGCGTTTCTAGCAAATTAAGACACCGTAGTAGCGTACTTTTACCACAGCCAGAAGGCCCAATAATGGAAATGACTTCGCCTTTATGTATTTCTGCAGATACGCCTTTTAAAACTTTTAGGTCACCAAAATTTTTTGTGAGGTTCTCAATGCGGATCATGATCGACCTACTTCACGGCGGCGCAGAGGATCTGTTTGATCCTCCACATAGTCCAATATTTTAAGGAACAACCATGCGATCAAGAAGTATAGGATTGCAATCATAAGCAATGGGAAAAAGGCATCAAACGTTCGAGCCCTAATAATGTCACTGGCTTTCGTCAGATCTTGAACGGCGACATAGCCGACAATCGACGTCATCTTGATCATAGAAATAAATTCGCCTTTGTATACCGGCAAAATACGCTGGATGGTCTGAGGCATGATCACGTAGATAAA
>CAWUVW010000051.1:0-28438 GCA_963926105.1 uncultured Luminiphilus sp.
TGGCGCTGAAATGAACGAATACGTCCGGACCGCCTTCCTGCTCAATGAATCCGTAGCCTTTGGTTTCGTTGAACCATTTTACGGTGCCAGTTACTTGTGCCATGTTGCTATATACCTGTATTGCTGGATTACCACTCGAAATTCGAGCGTCTTGCGCTTGATCTGATACAGACCTAAAACCTAGGGTCATTGGTTGTTCTTCAACAAACGGTGCCGCGACGCGACCACCAGAGTGTAGCATTATGTCAGTTTTGTGCTTGGTAATTTTACCTAATTTGTTGGGGGCCGATCCAAAGGAGTCCAAGGGTTTTTAGTCAACGAGTAAAATACGGAGATAATTGGTCCCACCCGGGAGGCCCACGTGCGTGCCGGACGTCATCATTAGGAAGTCTCCTCGGGCGACAAAGCCGCCATCAATTAAGAACTCCAATGCGCGCGCCTCTATATCCTCGACTGAAAATGCGCTCGTATCGAAGTAAAGCGGAATAACACCCCGGCATAGGGCGAGCCTTTGTAGTGTTGCACTTCTACCACTTAACGCGAAAATCGGTAAACCTGAGCTGAGGCGTGACATCATGGTGGGTGTGGAGCCGGTTTCGGTAAAACAGGCCAAACCGCGGACGCCGTGAAAGTGATTGGCCCCATACATTGCAGAAAGGGCAATGGTCTCTTGTGCGCTTCGGAACTCTCTATTGATCCGAAAACGAGATGTCCGAGCCACAGGATGCCGCTCCGCGCCAACCGCGGCATCTGCCATCGCTCTCACCACCTCGACCGGAAAGTCCCCCACTGCGGTTTCTGCGGACAGCATAACGGCGTCCGTACCATCCAGAACAGCATTTGCGACATCAAACACCTCGGCTCGCGTGGGCATCGAGTTACTGATCATTGACTCCATCATCTGGGTCGCCGTGATGACCATCCGATCCATTTTACGGGCTCGTGAGATGAGGTCTTTCTGAATACCGATCAGCTGGGCATCACCGACTTCGACGCCCAGATCACCGCGGGCAACCATGATGCCGTCTGCGGCTTCGATAATTGAGTTTAGCAGCTCCTCATCTGCGACGACCTCCGCGCGCTCAATCTTGGCAACAATGGCCGGATTAAGGCCTACTTCCGCAAGTAGTGATCGCGCCTGATCAATATCCGCTCGATGCGATACAAACGAGACTGCGATGAAGTCTGGATTTATGTCACCCATTCCGCGGATATGTGCTAGGTCCCGAGCAGTTAACGCCGGCGCTGCGAGTCCTCCGCCAAGTTTGTTGACGCCCTTTCGCGAGGACAAACGCCCTCCAACGACGACCGTGCAGTCCACTGCACGTTCACTGATGCTGTCCACGCGTAGACGAAGTTTACCGTCATCGAGGAGTAAGATATCGTCTACTTCAACGCTCTCTGGCAGCGGCTCGTATTCCACACCAACACCGTGCGTATCGCCAGCCTCCTCTGCTATGTCGAGATCGAGTCGAAACTGATCCCCCGCGGTTAACGTTACTGCGCCATCTGCAAAGCCGCGAATGCGGATTTTAGGACCTTGTAGATCGGCCAAAACACCGATGTATCGCCCTGCGTGCCGCGCCTGTTTACGAATGCGTGCTGCCACTTTGGCATGGTTCTCGGCATCGCCATGACTGAAGTTGAGGCGGAAGACGTCGACGCCAGCATTGACCAACCTTCCGATCATTTCTTCACTTTCACTCGCAGGGCCAACTGTGGCAACAATCTTGGTGCGTCGATGGGTGGCAGGTGGGTTTACTTTCACGATGCAAGGTCTCCAGTTGAGCCGTTGAAATGAAGGTCGATAAATTGTCGTGTGAGGTCGGTGAAATCTGTAAATGCACCGTCCGCACCTGCATCGATGAACACACGTCGCTGCAGCGCATCAAAGGTTTCGGCACCGAGACTTAAATCATCGGCGCGTAATGTATAGGGGTGTACCAGTAAATCTACTGCATGCGCACTTGTCACTAAATCCGTGCTACTGCCATCGGGTGCCGTAAATAGGTGCGGTAGCCACGGCCCAATGCCGTTGGCATATTGAGCGATTGCCGCCAGCCCCTCAGCGGTCCTAAGCCAATCGTAATCGACCGCACTGTCCTCTCCCCAGTCGGGGTCGGCGATCAGCTGAATGAGCGGTAGTGGTGTCAGCTGGCGCTCACGTAGTGACTTAAGGGTGGCGTCGTCGAAGCACTGCAGAAATATGTTGGCCCCCAGCGTATTGAGACCGTACTCATCTAGCACGTCGAGAACGGCAGCAACTATGTCGTGGCCCTCCGCCCAATGAAATCTGGGCGCCTTAAATTCAATATATAGCCCGGCATTCTTTTTGCGGCTAGCATTCAAGCCAAGAATCAGCTGAATTTCCTCCGCCAATGTTGGAATCTGCAGCGCTAAATTGGTGGTTGGGAAGCGGCCCGGAAACACGGTACTACCATCTTTGTGGCGACGCTCGCTAACGGTTAAGCGCTTTATCTCATCAAGCGTAAAATCAATAGCATACCAGCATCCATCCTTACGCAGCCGCGTGGGGAATATCTGCGCAACATTAGTTGTGTACTCCAGATGAATATCATGCAGAACCAATGGGATGCCGTCTTTGCTGAGCACAATATCTTGCTCAATAAAGTCGGCGCCCAAGATATGGGCGGCAGTGACGGCAAGTAATGTGTGCTCTGGGACATAACTGCTGGCACCGCGATGGGCGATGAGAACCGGCGCACCAGAGGCAGTGCTATCGTTCGCATGTGTCGATTTCATGTCGAAAGCCTGCCCCGTAACTGGTTTAAGAAGTTAGATTGCTAAATAGCGAAACTTTGGTGCCCCAAAAACATAGTGCAAGTATCGCATTCATAGTAGGTTCCGACTACGCGACATATTGACGAACTCCGGCTGCCGATTTTTGTGCGCAAAAAAATTGGCAGCGTTAGCAGTATCTGTTATTGATGCCCTTATGAGAGATATCGATACCCTTACACCTAACCCGCCGCTGGGTTATTCCCGTTTCTGCGAGCTACCTGAAGACCGACAGGTCGAGCTTGTTGCGGAGTTCCATGCGTATCGTATACGTCCGTCGAGGATCGCTTATCGACTTGGGGTTGATATCACGTTTATCGACACCCTGCTAGCCGGCGAGCGCGAGCCGCGTCGATTTGCTGCATTAGTCAAGTACTACCGCCAATCGCGATTCAGAAGTCGCGTCACTGCAGCGGAGCAAGTAAAGGGTCAGCGCGGCTATGAGCTGCGACAAATTGCCAGTCACGATTTTGAAAGTGAGGCGGGCATTTAACGCCTCCTTTGTTTGGCTTGCATGGCCTCGCGCCAGATCAGTTGTTGCTTGCGTCTTTTTAGCGTAAGTTCGCTGCATTGGCGGCAGCTGCACTAAAATACGTACGCCCCCCGCAACGGTGGAAGATGGCCGGAGCGGTCATTGTCGCATAGTCGGCGAGAAACCTTGGCCAAGCAATACCAGAATGGGCACACTAAGGGCGCCAGTGCTCATGGCCGTTAAATACTAGCGGATAGCGTCAATCATAATCGGTACATCTTGGCTTAGCCGCGCGCTAAGGTTAGCGCTGGTACATGATACTCAGGACAACGCTGTAGAACTGACGTGGTTGCCGCGCGCCATTATTCTCGACTAGCGATGTCACTAAAAGACTGGTGCAGAACTTCTTGGATTGACGGCAATGGAAGTAGGGAAAGGACTGTAATGCAAGTATTAGAACGATGGCACGAAATCCTACACAGCGGTGATCCCCAGGGTATGCATGGGCTTCTACATGAAGACTGCGTGTTTTGGTCGCCTGTTGTGCATACTCCGCAGCAAGGCCGTGATATCAGTTATGCCTATCTCGCCAGTGCCCAGCAGGTTTTCAACAACGAATTTCGCTATGTGCGGGAAGTTGTTGACGGCGCTAATGCGGTTCTGGAATTTGAATGCATGATGGATGGCATTAAAGTCAATGGTGTCGACATGATTCGCTCCGAAGGCGACCAAATTATCGAATTTAAGGTCATGGTCCGCCCGTTAAAGGCGATGCATAAGGTACACGAAAAAATGCAAGAAATGCTCGCTATGATGGCCGCCCAGGGCAGACAATAACCCCATGTTTTTATTGCGAAATAACCAAAGGCGTCGCACTGCTATGAAGTGGGTGTTGCCTTTTGTTGTTCTCACGCTACTCAGCCTTCAGCTCGCCGCAATCGATCATCTACATATCGATGGTGAACTAACGAGCTGTCATCTGTGTGTGAATGGTTTTGATGCGCCTTTAAAAGCAGCGCAGATTGAGCCTTTGCTATTACCCACGTTGTCACCCCGCCTGTCTTTTGGTGAGTATCGGGTACTTTTTGGTGCCCTTGAGCTACCCCGCGTTCGAGGCCCCCCTGCTAATTCCTAATGAGATCTAATTTTTCTCTAATTTAATAGGAATATAAGCATGAAAACTGAATTAGTCTGTGGTGTGGCACTTTGTGTCTGTGCAAGCGCCGTATTCTCTGTCGATAATACAGCCGCTGGTAAAAGCGGTGCTAAGCTTGAGCACGTACTTGTCACGGTACCTCTCCATAAAGCCAATACTGATACGGCCTTTCCCGTTGATATCCTCAATGGTGATGCATTGTCTAGGAAAGCTGCGGCGACGCTTGGGGATACCTTAAGTAATTTACCTGGCATTACCAACGCCAGTTTCGGCCCGGGTGTTGGGCAGCCTGTTATCCGCGGCCTGCAAGGCCCGCGTGTCATGGTGCTGCAAAATGGCACCCGTAGCGCCGATGTCTCGTCCTTGAGTGCTGATCATGCAGTCGCAGTGGAGGCGTTGCTCGCCGATAGTATCGAAGTGCTGCGAGGCCCCGCCACCTTGCTGTATGGGGGTGGCGCTATTGGCGGCGTGGTGAATGTGATCGACGGACGTATTCCAACGGTGCGTATCAGCGACACTGCGGTGGTCGCTGAGTATCGATATGAGGGTTCAAGTGACGCCAATATCGGTGTTATTCGGGGTGATTTTGGCAGTGGAGATTTTGCATGGCACGCCGATTTTATGTCGCGAGAGGGTCATGACGTGCGGGTCCCCAATGGCACGGGCTCGGAAGATGGCGATTCGCTTGAAAATACAGATAGGGATGCCTGGAGCGGTACCTTGGGCGGCAGCTATCATGTTGGCGAAAGCTTTTTCGGTATTGCTGTAGCGCGAATTGACAATAACTACGGACTGCCTGCTGGTACGCATGAAGATCATGCTGATGACCCTGCGGACGTGCTTATAGATTCTGGAGCGGCTGAGGGGGGGCATGAAGAGAGTGGTATCCGCCTTGATATGGCGCAAAATCGTTATGACGCGGTCTTACATTTACATAAACCGTTGCCCGGGTTTGAAGTACTGCGCGTTTTTACTACGCTGACCGACTACGAACACGTTGAACTAGAACCCACTGGCGAAGTTGGCACTCGCTACTTAAGTGACAGCCTTGAAGCCCGTGCTGAGTTGACCCACCGCCCATGGGGAGGCTTTCACGGTGCTCTGGGTTTACATGCCAGCGATGGTGAATTCAGTGCATTGGGCGAAGAGGCATTTGTACCGGCAACCGATATCCAGCGCAGAGGCATTTTTGCATTGGAAGATTGGCACTCGGGTCCTGTGACGGTAGAGCTGGGTTTGCGCTTGGATCGTGACGAACTCAAACCACAAGCTGGCGCGGCGCCTCAGCGGGACTTTACGGCGATCTCCGTATCAGCCGGTGTTGTGTGGGATTTGTCGCCGCTGTGGTCCGCCAGCCTTGCTGCCACCCGCGCAGAGCGCGCGCCGTCGGTGGAGGAGCTCTATTCCAACTTTGGTAATGCTGGGCCTGACAGCTGGGTTATACACGGTGCAACCGGCGCCATTGAGTTGGGTGATATAAAATTGGATACCGAACAATCGCTCAATTCGGAGTTTGGCCTCGATTGGAGTGATGACGCCCATCACGCACGGCTTGCTGTCTATTACAATGATTTTAGTAACTACATTGACCTTGCCAATACAGGCCTTGATGTCGGCGATACCCTTGTACGAGGGTATCTCGAGAGCGGTGCGCGCTTTTACGGTGCTGAAATCGAAGCGGGCTGGGGTCTGGGTGAGCTTGCCGGTGGCAATGTTTTGTTAACCACGACGGCAGATTTTGTGCGCGGCGAACTCGCTGGTCGTGGCGATGTGCCCCGTTTGCCGCCGACGCGCTTGGCGCTGGGCCTAGATTGGGAGAGTGACCATTTGGCGCTATACACGAAGATCACCATGGCATCTTCGCAAGACCATCCCGGTAAAAACGAGCCCGCTACTGACGGCTATACCCAGTGGACGGCGGGTGCGGACTGGCGCATTGAGTTTGCGGATTTGGAGTTGACCATTCGTGCAATGCTCGACAATATCTTGGATGAAGAAGTGCGTTTGAGCACTTCATATTTACGCGATGTAGCACCCGAGGCGGGCCGTTCGCTAGCAGTAGGTGTTAGATTGTCCCTGTAATGTTAGGGCAGGTTATCGGCCGGTGGCTTTGCATACGGCGGCGACCTGTTACTTTTAACCTTTTTATCGAGGTGGCTCATGGAGCGCTTAGTTATTGGTATCAGCGGTGCTTCCGGCGTCATCTACGGCGTGCGAGCGCTGCAATTGCTCGCCGATCAACCGATTGAAACCCACTTGGTGATGTCCAAGTCCGCGGAACTTACCGCGCACTATGAACTCACTATGTCGATTGATGAAATACGCAGTTTGGCTGATGTATTTCATCCGGTGCGCAACGTGGGCGCATCGATTGCAAGTGGCTCATTTGGCGGATTGGGTATGTTGATCGCACCCTGCTCTATTCGCACGCTAGGTGAAATTACTTCCGGTGTTACCTCTTCATTGTTAACGCGGGCCGCTGATGTAGCGCTAAAAGAGCGCCGTCGCTTGGTATTAATGGTGCGGGAAACGCCGCTGCACTTGGGTCATTTGCGCAATATGGTGGCCGCGACCGAAATGGGTGCTGTGATCGCGCCACCTGTTCCGGCTTTTTACACGGGACCAGATTCAGTGGATGTTATGGTGACTCAGGGCATTTGCCGTGCGCTGGACTTGTTTGGTATTGAGCTGCCAGAAACCCAGCGTTGGACCCCAACATGAAAGGAGCGCCCCTAAAGCGCTCGGCAAAATCACCGCAATGGATGCTATTTTTTGTTGTCGTTGTGGACCTGATCGGTTTCGGTATTGTGATTCCAATCCTGCCCTTCCTGTCGCCCCGTTTAGGCGGTGATACGCAGGATGTCGCCTTCATTATCGTCATTTATAGCGTCTGCGCCGGTGTTGTGGCGCCATTTTGGGGGCGATTGTCAGATCGAATTGGTCGCAAACCCGTGTTAATGATTTGCCTTTTAGGCGGTGCGCTATCCTATGTCATGCTCGGTTTTGCTAGCGCGTTGTGGATGGTTTATGCGTCGCGGGCATTTGCGGGTTTGGTGGCAGGCAATTTGGTGGTAGCTACGGCGATGATGGCTGACTTAAGTACAGCTGAAAACCGTGCTAAATCGATGGGTCTTATCGGTACTGCATTTGGCTTAGGCCTGGTTTTAGGCCCATCTTTTGGCGGTTTGCTAGCGGGGGACGAAGGACAATTCTATTTGCCCTGCGTGTTTGCTGGCATCGTTTCTCTTTTGGCGGTGTTCTTTGCAGCGGTGCTGTTACCGAACGAGGTTCGCGCCAGCCAAGACAAAGAGAAAGCCCGATCCCCTGTATCTTTGCCTGCGCTTCTGCGTCGAGACGGAAATTCTTTATTGTTACTGCAATATCTGTTTCTCACGTTTGGAACCAGTTCGGCTATTTATTTATTGCCATTATGGAGCGCTGCGTTGTTGGACTGGGGTCCAGCAGAGGTCGGTATCTTTTTTGGTGTCGTAGGTGTGGCGATGATTTTGGTGCAGGGGGTGCTGCTCGGCTGGCTGACGCGACAGTTCGGCCTAATCCTGTTGCTACAGATCAGTGTGGCTATATTTGCAGTGTCAGTGATACTCGGTAGCGGTGCGACGGATATGTGGCCAATGGTCACGACGATGTTGTTTGCCTTTACCGGTGCAACTATCTGCTTGCCATTGTTAAATACTATTGCCAGCAGCGTTGTGGTGCCTGCAGAGCGGGGCCAGATGATGGGTGCAACAAGCTCGGCGGCGGCCTTTGGTCGTGTGGTTGGTCCACTGGTGACCTCGCTAAACTTGGCGTTATGGGGCTATCGCTGGGCTTGGTTGGGCGTGGCAGTGGTACTGGCCTTGGTTGGGCTCTGGTCTATCACCGGCGCAAGGCGCTATGCTCAACTGTAGTATTAACGCCAGAATAGCGGACCCGCATAGCAACGACACCCCCAGCTAGCGCGGGCACTTTTACTTTGAAGACACTATTTTTTCGCTTAGGTTAAGGACACATTGTATGGCAACGAATTTATTGGATCTCAGTGGCCGCATTGCACTTATTACCGGTGCCAGTCGTGGTATTGGCGAGAGCACTGCGCGGCTATTAGCCGAGCAAGGTGCACATGTCATTGTATCTAGTCGTAAAGTGGAAGATTGTGAAACGGTTGCTGCCAGCATCCGCGCGGCGGGCTATAAAGCAGAGGCTTTCCCTTGCCATATTGGCAAGATGGAAGATATTACGACCATTTTTGAACACATTCGCGAGCGCCACGGACGGCTTGATATCTGTGTAAATAACGCGGCAACTAATCCATACTTTGGCCATATCTTGGATACTG
Source organism: uncultured Luminiphilus sp. (assembly GCA_963926105.1). Classification (GTDB taxonomy): domain Bacteria; phylum Pseudomonadota; class Gammaproteobacteria; order Pseudomonadales; family Halieaceae; genus Luminiphilus. The sequence goes on from CAWUVW010000051.1 coordinate 8,764, forward strand.
ATTTGGGCGCATACAATAAAACAGTAGAAGTGAACATTCGTGGCTATTTCTTCATGTCTATCGAGGCGGGGAAATTAATGCGCGCGGCAGGTAAGGGTGTCATCGTTAACACGGCATCAATCAATGGTCTTCAGCCGGGCCTTTTTCAGGGTATCTACTCAATCACCAAAGCAGCCGTTATCAGTATGACTAAAGCTTTTGCGAAAGAGTGCGGTCCCTTGGGTATCCGTTGTAATGCCCTGCTTCCGGGTCTGACGCGAACTAAGTTTGCCGGCGCACTGTTTGAACACGAAGAGATGATGAACGAAGCGATGCATAAAATTCCAATGGGCCGCGAAGCGCAGCCCGACGAAATGGCGGGTACCATGCTGTATTTAGTCTCGGATGCCAGTTCTTATACAAACGGAGAGTGTATCGTTGTCGATGGCGGCATGACCCTGTAACGGCCCTCCTCACCTATACCTTCACCGGTCTCAGCCATCTTTGCTTGAGGGCATGTGATCCGGTTTTGGATTAGCCTAGGTATTTAAATCCACCGGTTCGCGCGTAGAGCACGCTGCTATCCCCACCTGTAACCCTGACCGAATAACCGGCAGGCCAGCGCAACCAGCTACCTGCTGGCCAATACTTGTCATCGATTTCAATACCGCCGGTGATGACATAAAGCTCTAAATCTTGCAGGAGGCGCTGTTCGCCAAGGTCAATCGGATTCGCGCAGTTAAACAATAGGCTGCGATCAGGCCTATCTTCGGATGTCATACCTTTGGTAGGCGTGCTCTCACTGAGTATGCAAATGCGATAGGCCACGGTGCGTTCAGGTTCATCGCGCCATCTACGATCCGCCGCTAGAACACTGACACTGCTGCGGTCGAGACCGGGGTGCTGACGAAGGCGCACAAATAATGTGCAACCCTGCTTGCTCCAAGGTCCGTGACGATAGCCTTCTGGATTGAATAAATAAGTACCCGCGGGCCAATCGCCACGTTCGTCAGAGAATACGCCCTCCAGTACAAAAATTTCTTCGCCTTGAGGGTGATCGTGGCGCGGGAACACCGCACCGGCATCGTAGCGAACAATCGATGTGACTCTGCCCGCTTCTTGCGGACCCGCTCGATATAGGCGTTTGCGCAGCACACCGGGGGCTGGGCTGGTCTGCCAGGGTAAGTTGTGGGTACTGATAGCGATATGCGTGGACAAGTCAGTATTTAAGTCATCTGCTATTGCTGGTGATGAAGCGAGGTCAGTATTGAGCTTTGCTGTTTTGACCATTACCGTGCTACTCCTAGTACGAGACCTATATTCACTCCACACTATAAGGATTCCCTTGTTGTGACTAAAGTTATTGTTACTGTGCCCTTAGGGGATGCGGCTCTAGCACCTCTGCGTGAGCGCTTTGATGTTGAAACTTGGGCGCATCATGAGCCCATGCCTGCCGAAACGTTGGCCGCGCGCCTCAGTGGTGCTGACGGGGTGCTGTGTACGTTAAACACCCGTTTCGATGGGGCGCTATTGCACGCCAATAACCATCTAAAAGTAATTTCCAGCATCTCTGTCGGGGTTGACCATATCGATATCGATGCAGCGACTAAGGCAGGCATACCGATTGGTAATACGCCGGGTGTTTTGGTCGATAGTACCGCCGATATGACGCTGTCTTTGATGCTGGCTACGACCCGTCGCATCGTCGAGGCAGACCGCTTTGTTCGTGATGGAAACTGGACTTCTGGCTGGTCTACGGGGTTTTTCCTGGGCACCGACTTGAGTGGTGCCACAGTGGGCCTGGTTGGGCTGGGCCCAATTGGTCAGGCAGTGGCAAAACGGTTGCAGGCATTTGGAGCGCGGGTGATCGCCTGGAATCGAACCGACAAAGTGGTTGCCGGCGTCGAAATGGTTGAGTTAGATACTCTATTTTCGCAAGCTGACGTGGTGTCTATTCACACAGCGCTAGTGTCCGACACCCACCGATTAGTGAATGCTGCCCGGCTCGCCAGCATGAAAGACGGCGCTGTCCTGATCAATACCGCACGGGGCGGATTGGTTGACGAGGACGCCTTGATCGCAGAGCTTCATACTGGGCGTTTGCGCGCTGGTCTGGATGTTTTCGAGCAGGAGCCCCTAGCTGTAAGCAGTCCGCTGTTGGGATTAGACAACGTTGTCTTGGTCCCGCACTTAGGCAGTGCCACCGCCGCCACGCGCGAAGCCATGTTTCGCCTCGCGCTGGGTAATTTGATTGCTGGCATGGATGGCGCGCCGTTGCCTCATTGCGTTAATCCGGCAGTCTATCGATAAGCTTCTGCGGCGCGTGTTACTCCTCGGCGTCGGTCAGAGGAATCAACGCGCGGTCAACGCTCTTGCCCAGCGTACGATTCACTTTCTCGAAGTTATTACGGTTGATGTTGTCGACAATTTTACTCATCGAGACCATCCACATCAGCGATTGATTTTTCGGATCTTCAAAGTTTAGCAAAATACTTTTTAACTCCCGCACGCCACTGAGTGCATAGGCATTATCTATCATCGCTGGGTCGGCGCCGCGGTTCACGATGATGTGCGGTACAGGATCCACATTCGTGGCCTTACTCGTGGAAATCCCTCCCGACAGCGTGCTTCGAAACTCAAAGCTGACTAAAAAATCGCCATCGGTTTCTTTCAATAAATACCCTTTTCTTGCGAGGGCATTGTCGACTGATGCGCGCAGCAATAGACCCATTTCGTAAAGCGGATCGTCTGAGTCGCCCGCATTCTCTATGACCAGGTCGCGCCAGCTATAGCTTTGATAGCCTGCATCGTTAATATTGTCTGCAGATGCGCGCTCGATTTGTACGCCGGCACACGCACTAAGTAATGCTGTACTCAGCGCTACAATGAGCATCCAAAGTGTGGTGCGGCCTGTGGTGCAGAACTGCTTGATTTTCATGGGCTTTGGGCTCCAAATTGTTTTTTGCGAGTGCAGCTTGCTGCAGATGTGGTTAGAAAAAGAGTAGGCGAATTACCATCGCAATAATAGCCACTGTAAGCACCCGTCGAATCAGTTTCTCACCGCGCGTTATAGTGAGTTTAGCACCCAGATAACCTCCTATTGAGTTCCCGATCGCAAGTACTGCACCTACTAACCACAAGATGTCGCTAGTGAATGCAAAAACAATGAGCGCAGCTGTGGTGTAGACCGCGACAATAAAAACTTTGTGGACATTCACAGTGACAAGATCCAGCCCCATGACGCGATTGAGTATGGGCATGATGATGAAGCCCACGCCGATCTGAATAAAACCCCCCCAAAAACCGGCGGCAGCCATTAATAGGTGGCCTAGGACGAGTCGACGCGGTTTGCCGTCGGTGTCTATTTTTTGGCTGCCGGTTTGCATGAACACCAGCACTGCAATCATGACGAGCGCCAAAATATGATTAAAGGTTTCTCCCGATAAGTTCGCGCCGAACCAAGCGCCCAACACTGCGCCAGGTAGTGCGCACATCGCCAGTGAGAGGCTTAGCTTAAAATGGGAGAAGCCTTGGCGCCTAAACGTTGTGATGGCGGTGAGGTTTTGCGCGAGAATGGCGACGCGGTTTGTACCATTGGCAAGCGGCCCCGGTACACCGAGAAAAATCATGACGGGCACGGTGAGAATCGAGCCACCACCCGCCATAACGTTGAGCGCACCGCCAGCGATACCGGCGGCGATCAAAATCGCAAATTCCCAGAGCTCGAGTGTCAAGGATTAGCCTCCGGTTATCGCGTTGCTGTGCGCATGGTGACAAATTCTTCTGCGGCAGTCGGATGAATACCAATGGTGCTGTCGAAATCGGCTTTGGTCGCGCCAACACGTATCGCGATCGCCATGCCTTGAGTGATCTCTCCAGCATCTGGACCGACCATGTGTAAACCGATCACTCGATCGCTGGCTTTGTCGACGATCAGCTTCATCAGTGTTCTTTCGTTACGACCACTTAGCGTATGTTTCATTGGCTTGAAATCCGACAGATAAACGGAGATGGCATCATAATTTTCGCGCGCCTCGGCTTCGGTTAATCCGACGGTACCGATATTAGGCTGACAGAATACCGCGGTGGGGATGTTGTCGTAATCGACGGTGCGGCGCTCCCCCGCGAATTGGTTATAGGCAAAGGCCATGCCCTCGGCGAGTGCAACGGGGGTCAACTGTGGTCCGCCGGTCATATCGCCCAGCGCATATATAGAGGACTCATCGGTTTGGAAGTTGGCATCGACTTTGACGAAGCCATCGTCGCGCAGCTGTACGGCAGACGCCTCTAAATTTAGTCCGTCGAGGTTCGGTCGGCGTCCGACAGCGCATAGAACGCAGTCAACGGTTATCTTGCTGCCGTCGTTGAGCGCCGCCTCAAGGCCAGCTTCTGTGCGTTGAAGGGACACGATATCGCTGTTAAAGCGCAGATCTACGCCCGACTTCTTTACCTCTTCTGCAGCGAACGTGCGCACATCGTCGTCGAAACCGCGCATAAATAGCGCACCGCGGTAAAGCTGGGTGACCTGTGACCCCAGTCCATTAAAAATACCGGCAAATTCGGTCGCGATATAGCCCCCGCCGATAATAAGCATACGTTTCGGGAACGTCTCTAAATCAAATACCTCATTCGATGTGATCGCATACTCGACACCAGGAAATTCGGGTTTAACCGGCCAAGTACCGGTGGCCAACAGAATCTTGTCGGCGGTGTAGTATTGGCCATTCACGCGCACCGTATGCGCGTCAACGAGGCTGGCGCGTCCTTTGATGATCGTGGCGCCAGGATCAGTGAGTAAGCGATCGTATATCCCATTTAAGCGAGTGATTTCGGCTTTTTTGTTATCGCGCAGCGTGGGCCAGTCAAAGTTTTGCTCGGGAGTTTGCCAGCCAAAGCCGTGGCCATCCTTAAAGCCTTTGCCAAATTCGCTTGCATAAACATAGAGTTTCTTGGGTACGCAGCCAACATTGACGCAGGTGCCACCCATAAATAAGTCTTCAGCGACGGCCACTTGGGCACCCAAGCTTGCAGCCATTCTTGTGGCTCTGACCCCGCCCGATCCTGCGCCGATCACAAATAAGTCATAATTGCGTCCTGAAGCAGGCTTTGCAGTGCTCATGTAGTTACCTTTTGCTGTTTTCCAGCTGTTTGTAGGTTAGGTGCGTCGGGTCAGCCATTCAATTAATGCTTCCGATCGCGTAAAGTCGCGCCTCGCAAAACCTTCCGGAGAACGACCGTGATGATAGCGCTTACTCAGGCCCCTCGCCTTTATTTATTCAATGTTAGCTTGAGTGTCGCCGCATTGATATTGCTGGCTTTTGGACCGTCTACATGGGCTCTCGCCCTTGAGGCAGTAGAGACAGACGCTGTCGAAGCGCCGACTGATCAGGCAGCGCCGTCAATCGCTAAAATCGAGTTGTTCGACGGCTCGTTGATATATGCTGAAATTGTTGATTTACACGAGGAGACGCTAACGCTTAAGACTAGCTTTAGCGATGCGTTAACCATTGATGTAAGCCTGATCAGGCATTTGTACTCGGCGGTGGAAACCGAACTGTTGTTGATCGACGAGCGGGTGCTGACTGTACCTGAGCTGGCGGTTAACAATGGTGAAGTGATACTCGAAAATGGTGAACATATAGCGCTTTTCGATGTCCAGGCGGTTAATCCTCAGGACTGGGAAGAGGGTGACGGCTATCAATGGCTCGGCAACACCGGCCTAGCCCTCGCTTACAACCGTGGCAACACCAAGACCGATGAATTAGATATCGCGATAGAGACGACCCTGCGAAGTACTCGGGACCGAATCATTGTGCGCGCTAATGTTGAGAAGGACTATACCTACAATCAAGAGCTGGGCTTGGATGATGGGGGTATTGCCGATGCGGAGAGTAAACAGGCCACCGCAGATAATTGGCGAGTGTTGACTAAATACGATTATTTCTTACAGGATGCTGACTATTACATTGGTACTAACATCAATTTTGAGGCCGACGCGCTGGCTGATATGAGGTTGCGAACATATTTGGGGCCTTACTATGGCAGCCGCGTTATTGAGCGCAGTAGTTTGAGTGTGGATGCCGAATTTGGTTTGGTCTACGTCGCCACCGATTTTATGGTCGCCGAAGATACAAACTATCCGGGTTTTAACTGGAACTTTACGGGCGAAAGTAATGTCATTGGCGGCGGTTCGCGACTCTATCTCAAGCATACCGGCATCCTCGACTTAGAGAATTCAGGCGCGCCTATCCTCAACACAACGGTGGGTCTCTCTTTCCCACTACTCCTGGGTTTTGAGGCTTCAGGTGAGGTAGCGCTTAATTATGACGGCGGTGCCGCTGAAGGTCAGGATAAGCTGGACCAGCGCTACAAAATCCGTATCGGCTACGCATGGTAGGCAGATTAGTCCATGACTAACCACACTCAAAGTACCTGCTTTGTACCGCTGGGCGGTTGCGGTGAGATCGGTATGAATCTCAATCTTTTTGGGCACAATAATCGCTGGTTGATGGTTGATTGCGGCATAACCTTTGAGCAGCGTATTGGGGGTGGTCGCCCCAGTATTCAGATGCCCGATCCGCAATTTATTACTAGCCGGCGACAAAATCTAGAAGGATTGATTATCACCCACGCGCATGAAGACCATTTGGGTGCCTTGCCTTATTTATGGTCTCAGCTGCGCTGCCCGGTTTACACAACGCCGTTCACCGCAGCGGTGCTGCGTCGCAAGAATCACTGGCGAGACGGTAAGTTACCCGAACCATTGATCGAGGTACTGCCTGGTCAGGCGCATCAGCTCGGTGAGTTTCGTGTTAAATGGCTGCCCGTTACACATTCCACACCTGAAACTTGCGCGTTGCAAATTGATGTCCCTGGCTGTCGGATTTTGCACACAGCCGATTGGAAAATTGACGCGCAGCCGGTTGTGGGTGCGCCCTGGAATCAGCGTCAATTTGATCGTCTTGGTGATGAGCCGCTAGATGTCGTGATCTGCGATTCAACCAACGCTTTAAAACCGGGCCGCTCACCGACAGAGGGCATGGTGGCCGACGGGCTATTGAGCACCGTTTCACCGTTAACCGGGCGTGTTGTGATCGCCTGCTTTGCGAGCAATATTGCGCGTCTGCAGACCGTCGCCCGGGTTGCTCGCGCGACTGGGCGCCGTCTGGCGCTACTGGGGCGCTCACTCGACAATATGAGCCGCTGTGCTCGCAGTACCGGATTGTTGGGTGTCGAGTACCAGCCGATTCAGGCGGAACACCTAGGGTACTTGCCCGCGCAAGAGGTGCTGGCGCTGGCGACCGGTAGTCAGGGCGAGGTTGGGGCCGCACTTCACCGCTTAGCGATGGATAACCATCCGCACATGTCCTTGACTGACGGTGACACGGTCATTTTCAGTGCTAAGACGATTCCTGGTAATGAAGAAGCGGTGGCGCGAATTATTGGGGGCTTGCAGGCGCGCGGCGTAAAGATCATACAGGCCGATGACAGCGCGCTGACGTTACATGCATCGGGGCATCCTTGCACCGATGAATTAACTGACTTATACCGCGCAGTCAAGCCGAGCTTGGTCATACCCGTACACGGAGAAAAAGCGCATATGGCCGCCAATGCGCAGATTGCCTGTCGCGCTGGTGTCTCGATGACTTTGACAGGCAACAACGGTGATCTCTTCTATTTGCGGCCAACGCCGGGTGTGCGTCGTCGGTACGCGCCGGTGGGTCGTTTGCAGTTGGAAGAAGACGATACTTTGACGCGACTGCCCTAACGAATTGACTAACACGGAGGCCTAGCGTTCGTTCTTTTACTTAGGGGTAGCCTGGCGCGTTTGCGTAAATAATGTCGGCGAAATGATCTGGCCTGACAATGACTTGGATATTGTGACTTAGAGGGTCATCTTCACGATGTTTTGTTGTTTAGAGGGTGTCACGTGAGCGCATTGCCGCTCACGTGAACTGCCGCTTAATTGCGGCTGATACGGTACAGCTGACCTTCATCAGTGAGCGCATAAATCACGCCGTCACTAAAAACTCGAACATCTCGCACACGACCTTGGACTTCGGGAAAGGGCTCGCTTTGCGATAGCACGGTACCACCTTCCATTTCGAGTCGATAAAGCTTGCGATCTTTCAGTGCGCCGATCAGGAGATCGCCCTCCCAATCTGTAAATTCGTTGCCATGATATATCGCAAGGCCAGAGGTCGCGATGCTCGGGTCCCAGTAGGTGATGGGTTGCTCCATGCCGGGGCTCTCGGTAAAGGGCGAGATCACCGCCCCTGAATAATCTATGCCATAGGTAATGGCTGGCCAGCCATAGTTCTTCCCCGGCGCGATGATATTCAGTTCATCACCGCCTTTGGGGCCGTGCTCGGTCATGAAAATACTGCCGGTGGCGGCATCGACGACAAGGCCTTGGGGATTCCGATGTCCGTAGCTAAAGACACGCGGCGCGGTGGCAACGAAGGGGTTATCGGCAGGGATCGTGCCATCGCTGTTAATCCGCAATAACTTGCCCATTTCTGAGTCCAGGTCTTGCCCGTGTTCACGATATTCAAAGCCGTCGCCGACACTGACTAGCAGCGTGCCGTCGGCGAGCCACGCCAGTTTGCCGCCATAATGGACCGCTGTGTCTTTATCGGGGTTTACCGCTAACAGAGTGGTGATTTGAGTGAGCGTATTGTCGTTCAAGTTTGCTTTAACCACGGTGGTGCGATTTGCATCGGCGCCACCGCCGGCATAGGCAATGTACAACGCACCAGTTTCTGCGAAGTTTATGTCTGGCAACGCGTCGAATAAGCCCCCTTGGCTTTTGTGATAAACCGCCGGCACACCGCCAATTTTAATTTTGTTGCCGGCGTTATCGACGCGCCACAGCTGTCCACCCCTTTCCGTCAGTAGTAGATCACCATTGGGTAGTTCAGCAACAGACCATGGTTGGTCGAGATCCGAAGCGAGTACGCGAGCGTTATATGAGGGCGTCTCGGCGAGTTCTTTAGCGTTGACTAAGTTACAAGTGACTAACAGAGCGGCGATAAATGTAATTCGATGCAGTACCATAGAGGCCTCCCGTGGGTTGTGTTTGGAGTTATACATGTTACGAGTCTTACGTGCATTTTTTTCGGCGGTTATCCTCGCTTACGTAGTCGCGGTATTTAATGGCACCCAAGGGGTGTTGAACAATATTGCCGCCATGGGCATGCCGGTGTCGATGGCTGATCGTATGGGCGCTGTATTGCATGACTTGATTGGCATGGCGGCCAGCTATTTACCACTGATTACGCTGGCATTACTGATCGCTTTTCTGGCCACTGGGCTGCTGATTCGATGGTTTGGCTGGCCTCGTTCTCCGCTCTATGCGCTGGGTGGCTTTGTTGCCATTATTGCACTCCATCTTATTATGGACGCGGCCTTGGGGCTCGTAGGTATTGCGGCGGCACGAACCCTCACCGGGCTGTTGTTGCAAGCATTGGCGGGTGCGCTCGGTGGCTGGTTATTTGCGGCGCTATCGACAAAGAATCCAGCGGCATCGTCTACTCTTTAGAAGCCTAACTTTACGGTCAGTTTTTATGTCGGTTTGAGTGCCTGCAAGTGACTTACCGACACCAATGGCAATGCGCGTGTGTGCGGTTAACGACACAGAGACCACACGGTCTCGACGCCCGATAAGGTGCCGCAGTCTTGGCCATGTGCTGGCCTGACCTTGCCGATATGGAGCGGTGTCAATGCACTTATTCTGGTGTCTTCATTGTGGGCACAAACAACTGCCCCCATCGTCCCAAAAGTAAAGCTTTCAACCCTAACTTCATTGCTGCCTTGGTTTGACGAACACGGGCGTTTTGACCGAGTTGCCACTAATCGTTGTGCTCAGTGCTGCATTATTGATCACAGGCAGTGCAATTAAATAGTCAGCAGAGAGTTCAATATCACTTAGATCGGCGTCGACATCCAGCAGTGCTGGTGACTCAACGGTTCGCCAAGCGCCACAAGCTTCGCCTTCATCACAAATCACAAAATCGTTGTCATTGTCGGTGCCTACCCATATTTCGTAGCGCCCTTGGGGCACCTCGGAGAAATTGAAGCGATAGTCTTGGTCCGGCTCGGCCAACTCCTGGGCGGCGAGGCTGTCGGTTACAGGGTCCCACAACAACACATAAAGCGTCCCAACGTCGCCGGTTACGCCTGAAGCGATACGGATCAAGGCGCTAAGTGTGAGGGTATTTGCGCTGGATTCGAAGGTGATCTTTCCGAGATAGCCGCCCGCGCTGAGCCCGCTGCGATCTACGTTGATAAGCCAGCTGCCCAAACCGCTACTTTCAGCGTTGGCAGCGGATGCGCTGAGCCAGCCACTATCACTATTGGCAGCGGTTACCATAAGGTCCCCCTCACCACCATTGGTCAGCTGTACCTCAAGCTGACTACGTGCGCTGCCGAAGTTGAGCTGAGTGCTTGATATCGTGAGTAATGGCGGCCTATCGATTGTGCTGCCAATACTGTCTAGTGCAGCATTCACTGCTTTCTGGGCATTAATCAGACCCCAGCCGCTCTCATCATCGCGACCGTTGTCACCAATGTCGTCGGTCAGAGCGCCTTGGCTAAGTAATGCCTTTAGGTCAAAAGGACTCAGTTCGGGGTTGACTGCTTTCATTAGCGCGAATACGCCGGCCACATGCGGGGTGGCCATCGATGTTCCCTCGAGAAACGTATAGGCAGGTGTGTTTCCGTTCATCCCCGTACTTAAAATACCATCGGGATATCCATCTCCATTGAGGTCGACACGCATGTCGCCGCCCGGGGCTACTAGGTCGAGCGCACTACCCGTGTTGCTATAGCTTGTGACGCGACCTTCTAAGTCTGTGGCGCCTACAGCAAAAACATTGTCGTAGGCGGCGGGATAAGTGACCTGAGAGGCGCTTTCATTGCCGCTAGCGGCAATCACGATCACACCACGATCGGTAATGGTGTTGATGAGGTTTTCGATGCTGGGAATGGGCCCGTCGAAACCAAGACTGAGGTTAATGATATCCGCCGGCCGCTGTGGCAGTTGGTTGGCATCATTGCTCAGGCCCGCGGCATAGCGTATTGCCTGTATTAGGTCATAAGTATTGCCGCTATTATCTTCGTCCTCGGTGAGTGTGCGCAGTGGCATGATTTTACTGGCGTAGGCGACGCCTGCGACACCCAAGCGATTATTTCCTCGCGCCGCGATGCTACCGGCCACATGCGTGCCGTGATAAACCGCCCTGAACTCGGTCAGTCCCTCGTCGGTTGGATTGTCATCGAGCCCATCTCCGTCGAGCGCCGCTTCGGCATCACGGATGAAATCATAACCATCAACCCACTGGCCCAATAGGTCTGGATGATCGAGGACCACACCCGTATCAATGACCGCCACGATGACGCTTGGATCACCTATTGAAGTGTCCCAGGCGCTCAATAGTTTAATGGCCGGATATTGCCACTGCAAATTGAAGAGTTCATCGTTGGCAGTCACCAGTGTTCTAACGCGGAAGTTGGGGGTGGCCCGTGCCACACCAATTTGCGTTGAGAGGGCTTTAGCCAGCATCCAAGTCTCCCATTGTGCTAAGTGCTCTGGATCTCTTTGCAGCCGGTCCCGTATGGTGAGTAGGCGGGGGCTAAGCAGCGTGGTGTTCATCGGCCCGGCTTGCATCAAACGCTCGCGTCCTAAACCGCCAGCCACTTCAATTAGACCGAATCGATGTGCGACGGCATGTCGCCTCGCCTCACTAACTGTCAGCTTTAGGATCGATTCGGCTTCATATTCGACAATGAGCTCCTGCGCGGTAACCCCCATTGTGTTGGTGCCGCTATTGCCTGCGGTGAGAATATAATTAGAGGCGCCACCGAACAGGAAAACTTCGATGAAAAAACGACCGTCACTCGGTATAAAAACTTGCTCTCTCTCACTGGTACCGGTTGAAGACGAGATTAAGTCACCCGCTTCATCATAGAGATAGAGATCAATATCAGCAGCCTGGGGGTCTCCAATTACTATTGATAACTGTTGTCCCTCAAAGCCATCAAACGCGTAGTAGTCACTCAAATCACCGGTTTCGCTGATCTCCCCGCTTTCTCCCGCACCTACTTCGGCTAGATAGCCCCCTGCAGCGCTGGGATTAGGTAGGGGCTGCGCTTGTGCGAGCACACTGTTGTCAAAGCTGTTGTTGTCAGGATTGTTGGTGTCGCTGTCGACCGTCGCTTCGGTACTCACGTTAATGTGGCCGGTGACACTGAACAACACTTCGGGCTCGGTAGGCGGTTCTGGCTGCGGGGGCGGCTCTACTGTGGGAGGTGCTGGCACCACTGGCGAGCTGCCACTGCTCGCGCTACCGCCACCGCAGGCGCTGAGTACGGCTACACAGAGTGCAATCGACAGTCCTTGTCGTAACTGTTTCATATCTGAGGCTCCCACGGGGCAGTGTTATCTATCGGCAGTCGAGTACAATTTTACCGCTGTGCTCACCACTGTGCATCAATGTTTGTGCCGCGAGTGCATCAGCTAATGGGTATACCGTATGGATGCTGGGGCTGATCTCACCGGCGACTACTTTTGGCATGATTTGGGCTTTGATCTCTGCAAATGCTGCCGCTTTCGCGCGGGTATCCAAGCGTCGCAAGGTACTGCCGGTTAAGGTGAGGCGCTTGCCAAGTAGACTCATAAGATTAACTTCAGCGTGCGAGCCCCGCATCATACCAATACAGACAATACGGCCATCGACGGCAGCAAGATCAAAATTTACCTGGCAAAAATCGCCGCCAGCGATATCTAAAATAACGTCAATTGCCTCGTGATAACCGGCTTGTACAAACTGATTGAGCAGGTCGCCATCGCGATAATTGGCGACAAAATCGGCGCCGAGGGCTTCTGCCTGCTGACACTTGGCTTGGCTACCTGCGGTGGCGAGTACGGTGCTGCCCAGGGCTTTGGCCATTTGGATGCCTAGGGTGCCGATACCGCTGGTGCCACCATGAATCAGTACAGTTTCGCCGCTACGTAAACCACCGCGCTGAAAAACATTGTGCCAAACGGTGAGCAGCGCTTCTGGCAACGCAGCGCCTTGTTTGCTGTCGATGGTGTCGGGTAGGGCAAGGCAGTGATCGGCGCGGGCGATACAGTGGCTGGCATAACCGCCGCCATGTACCAATGCGCAGACGCGATCGCCAATGGCCCAATCGTTAACATTGGCGCCCACAGACACTACGCGGCCCGCGACCTCAAGTCCCATGATCGGCGATGCATCTGCGGGTGGCGGATATAAGCCCATACGCTGCAGTACATCTGCGCGGTTGATACCGGCAAATTCTACTTCGATCAGCAGGCACTCTGGGCCTGGGGTTGGCGCTTCGTCCTGGCAGAGATTCAATGCGCCTTCTGTGCCAATATCGATAAATGTGCGTGTTAGTGACATGATTGGGATCTCCTCTGGTGGCGATATCGCGTGCGCGAGATTGGCGCTCACGGCATGGCGAGTTTTTCAGCTTATGTAATGAGTGTAGTGTACTAGTAAGCTGTCGTTGTCCGCCCAGCGTACACTTGTCAGCCGATGCTTTGCGGCAGACACTAACGCTAGATGATAGGTATTCTTTTGTGCCAATACGAACGATAACAAAAAACTAACAAAATTTTTTATAGGAGTACTCACGTGGCACAGGCAATGATTATTCGGAAAAGCAAGCGCGCGCTTAATTTGGCGCTTATGCGATTGTTGTTAGGTAGTAAAGATAACGCCAGCCACTTTGCTTGGGCGGGGCCGGGCAGTGCACAGCAGTTGTGTCGTCAAATTATCGATACGGGGCATCGCTCTGTCATGATTGTGACTGACACGGCCCTGCGAGAATTGGGTGTGGCTGAGCGTGCTGCAGCGGCGCTGCTGTCTTCCGATATCGATGTGCATTGGTTTGATAAAGTGATGCCCGATCCCACTTTTGATTTGGTCCGAGAGGGGATAGAGGCATTGCGTGTCGCCGGCAGCACGGCCGTACTCGCTATCGGTGGTGGATCGTCGATGGATGCGGCGAAAGCTATTGCTATGTCTCGCTATTGCAGCGACGACCCGCAGGTTTGGGTGGGTTTTAATAAGGCACCTAAAGAAGCTGCCGCAATATTTGCGATGCCAACCACTGCCGGTACAGGCAGTGAGGCGACAATGGGTGCCGTCATCACCGACGCCGTTACACATACTAAGCACGTCATCGCGGGTGCGGCGATGTTGCCTCGCGCCGTCGCCATTGACCCCGATTTAATGGTGGGATTGCCCGGCCCGATCACCGCGGCAACCGGCATAGATGCCTTGACTCACGGTATCGAGGCCTATATCGGAGTTTGGGAGCGCGGCACACGCACTGAGACTGCACGTCTAGCTGTACAAGGCGTTTTTCAATCACTGTCGCTTGCGATCTCTGCGCCCGATGATGTGGTTGCGCGAATGTCCATGGCTGTTGCCGCTTATTATGGTGGGGTGGCCATTAACCAAGTAAACGTTGGCAACGTGCATGCCATAGCGCATCAGCTGGGGGGTAAGTACGGTATCCCTCACGGTGTCGCCAATGGTTTGGTGTTACCCCATGTATTGCGTTGTTACGGGCCTATTGTCGAAGAACGGCTCGCAGAGCTCTCTTTGGCGGCGGGCGTTTCATTCGCGCCGAGCCAGGCGGCCCGTGCCTCAGCTTTTATTGATAGTATTGTCGCTCTGCGCGCCGAAGTGGGTTTGTCAGAAACCGACAGTCGACTACAGGCGGCAGATTTTGAGACCATAGCGGATGCCGCCTGCGCCGAGGGCGACGCCTATCCATCACCTCGACTACTTCAGAAGTCGGAAGTGATGGCAATACTGAAGGCAATTGCCGGCTAGAGATTGCGCGCTAACATGCACCGGTAGGCATGTAATTATGTTGCCAAAGCCGCCGGCTAAAAGCGTCGAGTAACGCGCATGCATTGATGCGCCGACCTGCTCCGTCTATAGCGGACGGCTTGAATGATTGTCATAGCGAGCGGGGGCTGATGCCAGCCCCCGCTGTGCTCGATATGGGTTGATTAGCCTGCGGCCAACCATTCACTGGCAATCGCAATCACCTGCTTGTGGCTGGCAGTTGGGCCTTCTGAACAGGCGAAGCCATGGGCGTCTTTTAGGAAGTGTTCAAAGCGGACTTCAACGCCTTCACGCTTCAATGTTTGAGCTAAACGTCGGCCATCATCGCGTAACGGGTCGCGTTCTGCTGTGATTACCAGTGATCTTGGAAATCTCTTCCAGTTGTCGTTCCGCGCCACAAAAATGCGCTTTAACGCGGGTGTTGCCGGGGCCAGCCCATCGAGATAGGTGTTGGTAAACCACCGCATGATAGAGGTGGTTAGCGGGCCGGTTTTGGCGTGTTCCGTATATGAGCGCAGGCCCGCATTGTAGTGCTCGGTCACCGGGTAAATCATTAGCGCACCGCTAAGACGGGGCTCATCAAGCATGGCAAGCGCGGTGCTGGCGGTAAGGTTGCCACCGGCACTATCACCCGACAATACAACAGTACCGTTATTGGGTGCGAGTCGATTCAGATTGTCGAATATCCAGCGTGTGGCGACTAGGCAGTCATCGTGAGCAGCAGGAAATGGCGCTTCAGGCGCAAGGCGGTAGTCAATCGACATGATCGAGCAGTGACTCGACTGGTTAAGCGCTCTACAGAATGGATCGTGGGTGTCGAGATCGCCGATAACCCAGCCGCCGCCGTGATAAAACACGACCATCGGTTTGTCGGCATTACCGTGATACATCCGTGCGGCTATTGTGCGGCTGCCATCGGGGATCTGCAGGGTGCTGGTCCCAATTTCATCCATAGGATGATCACGCCAAGCCTTCTTATTAGCCCAGCGGTAATAAAAACGCAGTACCCAAGTTTCAAGTCGTCGTCGGAGATTTCTGATCATTATCGGCTTCCATAAAACGGGCGTCTGGATTTTGTTGATACCAATTCACGCCTTCGCTGTCGGTCGTGCGGTGAATATTACCGCGGTACAGTAACAAATTGAGATTGGCGAGGGTCTCGCCCGTGGCCATGCCCAGTTCGGCGCCGTCAATAGGTCGGCCAAACAAATACGTGAAGCAGTCGATCACCCGATGGGGCTTGTCTAGTTTTTCATAGAGGGACTGCAAGCTCACGCGATGGAAGTCGATGATCTGGTTGAGTCTTATATGTAGCCCCCTAAAAGGCGACTGATGGGCGGGCAGTGTAATTAAATCATCGGGTAAAATATTGATTAGCCGGGCGCAAGAGTCCATCCATTCAGATAGTGGATTGCCTTCTGGTTCTGTGGGAAATACCGATACATTAGGTGTTATTCGCGGCAGTATTTGATCACCGCCAATGATAATTTTTAGCGCTGGGCAGTATAGGCAGGCGTGCTCGGGGGAGTGACCACTACCTACTACCACCTGCCAATAACGGCCGCCAATGGTGAACGTCTCTCGATCAACGATGCGTCGGAAAGCGTCTGGCATTGGGCTGACAAGTTTTCCGAACGCCCCAAATTTCTGTTTGTACTCGTCGAGCTGAGCCGCTGTGTAGCCGGTTGCGTGGTAAAAGTCAGTGGCAATTTTGGGCACGCTCTGCCCAGTGTAAGCGGTCAGCAAATGACACTGTAAGAACTCGTCACGGGTCATCCACAAGGGGCAGTTGAAACGCTCGCAAAGCCAGCCCGCCAGTCCCATATGGTCGGGATGCATATGCGTGCAAATGACGCGTTTGACCGGCTTGTTCTCCATAAAGCCGGTAAAAAGTCTTTCCCACTGAGCCTTTGAATCGCTGATGGCAAGACTGGTGTCGACTACCGTCCAGCCATCGTCATCTTCGAGCAGCCAAATGTTGATATGGTCAAGTGAGATTGGCATGGCAAAGCGCACCCACCAAACCCCATCGGCGACTTCAAATGGCACACCGTTCTCTGGGTGTTGGTTGTGCCCCCAAACATACTTTAGGCCGCGATAGGCTTCGTTGGTTTCTGTCAGCATGGTGCTGCCTTACTTGAGTTTCGATAAGTTTAACACTGAAACATCGTTGTGCTCAGGCGCGATGCTAACTGCAGTTTTCTTTTTCCTGTCAGCGAGGTTATCGCTTTACGCTGCGCATATTGGGGCGCGAGTGATTCGTCATTGGAATAGGGAGGGTCTATGAGCCGAGGACCGACTAGCGTGCGCCGATCAGTGCCGCGCGCATTGCTGGCCGTGTGGTGCTAGCAGCGAGCCAAATACCCGCAAAGGCGGTGCTGAATTGAGGGCTTTCAATACGGCCGATCTCCACGCCGTTCATTGAGAACTGGCTATGACTATTTTCATCCACTAACAGCGCCAGCGTGTCTCCGGTTTCAACATCTGGCCACATCTCGGCCAAGGTGAGTAACCAGCTGTCTTGCTCGGGATTTGTCAGCCCCTGTGACTGCCATTCCTTTTTGGTTTGACTGATCAAATTCTCTGCGCTGATATTTCTAAGATAGCGAATGTCTAAGCGAAAAGGGCGGGCATCGGGTTCGTAGTTACCACTCGGGGTGAAGAGCGCCGATTCATAGACATCCCAAAACAACACGCGCAACTTGGCTTCGCCACATTTTTGTAGTTTGGGCGTTTCTGAAGCGTTGGCCGAGACTGTCCAGCTACTTAGCAATAGGACGCTGCTAAAGATGAGTGCGATTTTGTTCATGTGACCACCTCCGTTACGGGCATTTTGCGCTTGGCGAGCCGATAAAACCCAGGTAATAAAATTGCCCAGATAGCGATAAGCACCACCGCGGTCAGCCACGGTGATAGTGGCAGGCTCACCGCGCCAAATTTTGCGCCAACCCCATAGTTAAAGGGCACGCCGAGTCCGCCCACTACCGCGGCCAGGAACCACCAGCGGCCAAAGGCGGCGAGCGCACGATTGAGTGTTGTGGCAAAAGCGATCCAGAGGAGGCATAGCCATGCGGGGACAATGAGGCTGCCTTCAAAATCGAATACGCCGAGCATCGATAACGCACTATCGACACCGATACCGAGCGCAATGACGGGTGCTAAGCGGCGCAGTTCTTGGGTGGGGTTTTGGATCAGCAGAAAGTGTATCGCGACTAAAGCGAGGCTCAGCGGCAGCCAGGCCTCTCGACCTAATACACAGCTAAACCAAGTCAATTGAAACCACGCGCCGTTGTATAGAGGGTTTTCGAGTCGTCGAGACCAGCGCTGCGCCCATGGATGGTTCGGTAGAAGTATCATGCTTACTTTACGCCGGCGACATAATCGTGGATCAAAGTTGTCCCCATAAGCTGAGCACTCATAGACAAAGTCTAAACCCAGTGCCCAAGTACGCAAGAGCGGGACGTAGAACGCAGACTCAGTAATAGCGCGAGCGTCCCATAAAAGAACAGCGTTTTCGATTGGCCTGGTTGAAGCTACGGCATCAGCAGTGAGCACCGCTGATGCCGCATTTACGCGGATTACTTGCCGTAGTGTGCAGCGGTCTTATCCAGCGCTTTGGCAAGCTTGGCGATCAAGCTGTCGATTTCATGAGGTTCGGTTACGAATGGTGGCGCCATGATCATAGCGTCGCCGGTCTGGCGCACCATCAAACCATCGGTAATGGCTTGGTCGCGGCAGTACACTGCCGCTGCCGATTTGGGCGCTAAACGGGTTCGTGCTGATTTGTCGTCTACCAGCTCTACCGCAGCAAATAGACCCTTAACGCGCACCTGACCTACGATCGCATGATCATTAAGCGCGGCCAGCTGTTGTGCAAAGTAGGGTGCTAGATGCTGTGAGGCCTGAGCGATAATGCCGCTTTCCTCGTAGATAGCCATGGTCGCTAGGCCCGCCGCGCAAGATGCAGGGTGGCCTGAATAGGTCAGGCCATGGGCAAACTCGCCCCCCTCAGACATTAAGACATCGGCGACTTTGTCGCTGATCAGCGAGCCGCCGAGCGGCAAGTAGCCGTTGGTTACCGCTTTGGCAAAGGTGATCAAGTCGGGTTCGAGGTTATAGGTGTCTGAGCCAAACCATTCGCCAGTGCGACCAAAGCCGCAGATGACTTCATCGGCGATGAATAAAATATCACGCTCATCAAGGATGCGTTTCACCTCGGGCCAGTATGTGTCGGGTGGAATAATGACGCCGCCGGCACCCTGAATGGGTTCGGCGATAAATGCGGCGACGTTTTCTTCGCCGAGTTCATCGATTTTAGCTTCCAGCTCGCGCGCCACTTGAACACCAAAAGTATCTGGATCCATATCACCGCCGCACTCAAACCAGTGTGGCTGGCCAATGTGGTGCACGTAGTTAAGGCCCATGGTCTGCTCGTGCATCGCTGACATACCGCTCAGTGAAGAGGCGGCAATGGTGCTGCCATGATAGGCATTTTTGCGGCTGATGATTTGCTTCTTGTTGGGCTTGCCGAGTAAATCAAAGTAGCGGTGCACTAGTTTGATTTGTGTATCGTTTGCTTCGGAGCCTGAATTAGTAAAAAACACGTGCTGAAAACGCGCCGGCGTGAGCTCACATAGTTTTGCAGCGAGTTCGACCGCAGGCTGGTTCGAGCAGCGGAAAAAGTTGTTGTAGAACGGCAGCTCGTTGAGCTGTGCAGCGACAGCCTCTTTGATGCGGTCTTGGCTATAACCTAAGTTGCAGCACCACAAGCCGGACATGCCATCTTGGATTTTATTGCCATCAGAATC
>CAWUVW010000052.1:0-6949 GCA_963926105.1 uncultured Luminiphilus sp.
AGAGCAGTTGGCTTTTAACCAATTGGTCGCTGGTTCGAACCCAGCACGGCCCACCATTTTTCTTTGCTTTGTTAAGTTACGCCCCTGTTTTTTGCTGCCCTGCAGCAAACTTGCGGTTAATGTGCCGCAGAAAATCCCTGCCAATAAAACTTCAGTCTTCAGTGCACTCTTCTGATAAATAACAAGTTACTTGCGTATACCGAATCTGTACTCTTCAGAGTGCAGATACCCTCGGATAGGCAGCCGTGTATGTTAAACAATGTTGTAGTTGTGACCACATAGGAGATCACTTAATGAAGGCAATGGCTTTGAATGCACCGGGTGGGATTGATCAGCTTAAGGTGATTGAGATGACGCCACGAGATCCCGGGACAGGTGAAATTCAGGTCGCAGTTAAAGCCACATCGCTTAATTTTCATGACTATGCCGTCGTGGTGGGTTTAATACCTGTTAACGATGGTCGAATCCCTATGTCGGATGGCGCCGGTGTGGTGACGGCGGTTGGCGATGGCGTGACCAATTTTTCGGTAGGTGAGAATGTCATTAGTCACTTTTTCCCCGGCTGGGTAAGTGGTCGACCGACGCTAAATGCATTGAGGGGGATTCCCGGCGACCACATCGATGGCTTTGCTTCCGAGCGGGTGACCATGCCCGAGCAAGCTTTTAGCCGTATGCCGAATAATCTTAATTTTGACGCAGCATCAACGCTCAGTTGTGCCGGCCTGACGGCGTGGCGCGCGTTAGTGGTTGAGACCCATCTGAAACCGGGCGACTGGGTGCTGGTTCAGGGTAGTGGCGGTGTGTCCATCTTCGCCTTACAGTTTGCACGGATTATGGGTTGCCGCGTCATCGCCACGTCATCGTCTGACGAAAAACTGGCACGCCTAAAAGCCTTGGGTGCAGAACACGTGATCAATTATCGCGAGGATCTCAATTGGGGTGCTACGGCCTTCGAAATGACCGGTGGCCGCGGTGTTGATCTGGTCGTAGAAGTCGGTGGCCCGGGCAATCTGCCGCAATCGGTCGCGGCGTTAGCTATAGACGGCTGTATCAGCCTTATCGGGGTACTAACGGGCTTTGCAGGTGAAATGCCCACGGCCGCATTCATGACAAAAAATGGTCGTCTCAGTGGTATCACTGTGGGCAGTCATAGCGATCAGTCGGCAATGATAGCGGCGGTGGAGGCACATAATATTCAGCCCGTTATTGATAGTACTTTCTCATTGGAGGCGCTGGGTTCAGCGTTTCACCATCAGGCGTCACAGAAACATTTTGGGAAAATTTGCGTCACGCTTTAACTGGCTCGCTTTCGGGAGTAATCCGTCAGTCTTCTGTGCACTGTACGCATCGCGTATAAGCCGGATCAAATTTAAGCCGGGCAGCCTCAATTTCGTCCCCACATTTATAGCAGTAGCCGTAATCGCCGAGCGCCATACGATTTAAGGCGCTATCGATCTTCTGCAGCTGTAGCTGCCTTCTGCGGGCGGTCTCCTGTGCCATCTGCTGGGCCTGCATGGCGTCCATGCGGGACAGGCGGCCCACTGCTGACTGATCGAGTGTGACGGTGCCCGAAGCCTCTGTACTCTGGGCTGTAAGCTGCCCGATCTCCTCTCGAAGCGATAGCAGCAATTTTTTTAAAACATCTATCTCGTGAGCTTCCATGGCGGTCAGTTTTGCGAATTAGCAGGTTTGAATCTAGCATGGATTGTCAGCGGCTGCTGGAGTCTCCGGGGTCAGTTGCCAGCGCGATATTCGTCACCTGTTGATTCAGGTCTTTGGGGAAGCACTCATCGTACGGGTCATGATGAGCGGATATTTTTTGAACAATCGACTGTTGCCCGTTCGATGCCAGCCTACCGGATGGGTAGTTGACGTAGGTCGCCTCGTGCATAGCCTTTGCTAGACCGTGGCCGTCCGCGCTACAGTTGTTATCTGACGAATATTTAACGTAGGGTGAGCGAGTGACTGGACGTGTGCAGGACAAAGTAACACTGATTACGGGAGGTGCCTCAGGTATTGGTGAAGGGATGGTGCGTCGATTCTGCGCCGAAGGTGCGCGAGTCGTCTTAGCTGATGTTAATGCTGTGGCGGGATGCGAAATCGCGGCGAACGCCGGCGCTGATTTTTTTCAGTTAGATGTTGCCAGTGAAACGCAATGGCAAGCGCTGGAAAATTATATTGCGACCGAATATGGTCGCCTTGATATATTGCTCAATAACGCAGGCATCGTCAGTAATCGTTCGATCATGGATTGTGATGTTGCGACTTGGAATCAACTGTTGGCGATTAACCTTACTGGGATGATGCTGGGTTGTCAGACCGCCATTAGACTGATGAAGGGCGCCCATCATGATAGGGGCGGCAGTATTGTTAATACCGCCTCTTCGACATCGTACTTAGCGATTCCCGGTGATGTCGCGTACACCACATCTAAAGCGGGTGTGGTTGGGCTCACCAAGTCAGTCGCGGTGTACTGCGCCACAGAAAATTTAAATATTCGCGTTAACTCTATTCATCCCGGTGCTACGCTCACGGCTATTCTTGAAAAAGCCTTACAAGAGACACCAGAGATCAAGCCTAATTTAGATCGTATGTCGCCGATGGGGCGGTTAGGTAGAGTCGAAGAGGTTGCTGCAATGGCGTTGTTTTTAGCTTCAGATGAAGCGAGTTATTGCACAGGTGGGCAATTCCCGGTGGAGGGCGGCACGGTGAGTGAACACCCTCGCATGTTTTGACGGAATCTATGATTCAATTAATAGCGCGACAGATCATTTATAGGCACCATACTGACTGCATCGTTATGCGCCAGTGGACTGCCGCGGGAGTACTTAGCCACGTAGTTTTCGGCTTCTAGGTAAACGCTTTAGCACTTTTTGAAGTGCTAAAGCTGTTCGGCTGTGGCTTGCGAAGTAATCGCTGCGTTTGCCGCAGCTTGTTGCTGCGCTTCTCGCCCCTGTCTGCGACCATGTATTTACCCCTGCTGCGGCACCTTCATTGGCGTCGTCATTCGCGATTCCAGCAACAATAGCGCCAGCAGCGTCTCCAAGTCCGGCATTTGATCCGGCACTCTGTGCTGCTTGCATGTCCCCATTAACCTGCTGCTGGTTGGCAGTTTCCTGCTTTGATAAAGTCTCTGGAACACCGCCGCTATTGGTTGTGGCTCCTTCATAGCAACTGGCTTCATCGGCCTATTGCTGAGCGACTTCCTGCCCTTCTGTGGGAAATACATAAACGTCAATACTTTATGACAGGCTCGTCTTGGTTGATGCGGCGATCGACCTCAGACGCGTGATAAATGTGCCTTTCATTCGGGCACTCCTCTCCGGTAATGAGCTTATTCAGGCTAATGTCCTATGGATTTGCATAACATCGCGTGCGGCTTTTTCCGGTTGGAGCGTGGTGCGCGCAATCCCTGAAACGACCCGGGTGATGTTGTGATCCACAGTATTTGGCGTGGACCAGACGCTGGCATCGGCGCGGGTTAAATAGACCGACAGTGTATTGTGCCCAGTGCCGGGGCGTTCTCCAATAATATGGAACACATTGCGAGGGCCCTGCTTAGATTTAAATAGCTGCTCTCCGATTCTATAGCCTGCGCGAACCCGGCCGGATTCTACTAACATATTTTGTTCGGCGACCTGCATTCCGGCTGCGCTAATCCCTTTGCGTAATTCTGCAACAAGTACTTCTAGCTGATCTTGTTGCTTGAGCGCGCGGGCATTGAGTCCGTCAGAAATAACGATGATTGCATCATAGTCCTTGGCTGCATTATCCCACTGGGTAAGTTGGGCTACTGACTGTGGTGAGAGCGACTCCCCCGAGTCAGGATGCAAAATGTAATCCTCGCGATCGGTCGATTGCGTCGCGACGAAAACGCCAGCAGACCACTTCGCACGGAAAGACTCGTCAAATTGCTCCCAAATACAGGCGCGAGCTTCTTCGGTAATGCCGCGTACCTTGCTGTCTAGGGCCGGCTCAAGGTCGAAGATGCGGTCACCATGGCCCTCAGCAATAAACACACCGCGATTGCGAATTGCACTAAGCTGCTGGTTGGCCTCATCACGCAGCTGCCCTTCCGGGCGTTGGTCACCCTTAGCGCGACGATAGGCAAAGTAAACAGCAATAGGATCGCCGAAGTTAGCGCCGGGATTGCCTTGGCTATCAATCACGTCTAGTCGTTGGAAAAACTGCCACATCGGATCGTTGACCTGATATCCAAACTTCTCGCGGATGCGGACGTGATCTAAGTAGCCAGTAGTTAAATAGCCCAGCATGGGATCTATTTTGGTGGGCAGTGCCATCAAGTACGCTGGATTGGCGGGCATGACTTGGTCGATACACCAATCTAAGTCATCTAGGGAAACACTCATGTGCAAGGTTGCGCAGATGTCTAGTCCAATACAAAGACCATGCAGCTTGCCCATCACAATGTCTTCGAGGCAGCAGCGCACCAACTGTTCACGAGTTCTAAAAACCTCTGGACCGATGAATCCCGCGACATCGTTAAGATGTACCCAGGCCTCACCTTCACTTACGCGCTGCACATCCAGGGTCAACGCCCGTGCAAAACCGTACTTGCGCGATTCATAGGTCACCATGTCAACGCCATAACCATGCCCGTTGGTAAAATCGGCACCTTGTCCGGTCTCAAAATATAAACCGTATGTCCCGGTACGCTCGGCGGCATATTGCCGCATTTTCTCTACCGATACGTCGAAGGTCTCATTGGCTTCATCGTTGCCGGCAATACTCTGGAACCAAAGATCGGTCAGTCCTGGAGCGTCCCGTTCTACCTCCGCCTGAACATCGATATGTGAGAGCACGCAGTGGGGGATATGCGCATCTAGTTCAAAAGTGTCCAGCACATCTTTTAAGGTTTGCTGTATCGCAGCAACCGATTCTGGCTCGCTCGACACGGGGTTAGTACCCAAGACAACATCTCCGACTCCGTAAGCGAATGCATCGAAGACCTGCCAGCGAATATCTTCTGGGTCATCTGTAGGTGAGTTGGGTTGAACCCGTGCGCCCATATATCCTTTGGCACCGATAGCGCTGCCAGGCAGAGGATTAAAAACCTTGGCGCCGACGGTGATCAGCTCATCGTTATTCATCATCCTAACAAGTGAAGCAATCACGTCACTGGATAAACCCAGACGTAGCGTATGGATTTCTGCTTCAGGGCGTGTCAAAACAAATGTCTTGAGTTGACCCAATGTCATATCTCTGAGGCTGGCGCGAATATTCGCATCAGTGGTTGCTTCGATTAGTGACAGGACTTGATCGTGGTGTGGCGCATTCGCATCGATTTCAGCAATGGTCGTATTGGCCAATAACCTTCTTGCGAGTTGGCGAGTGGCTTCATCAGGTGCAGCGACACCGACAATTCCATCGCCTTCTTTGTAGTCATTTGCAGCACCGAGCCATCGCGCATAAGCTGTGGGATCGGGTTCGGTGAGGGTCCGCTTTAAATAGGCCGGCAGAGACTCGCTATCCACAATAGGGACTAATAAACGGCCACTTTTTTCTATTACCGCAGCGGTTTTCCCTGCTGTCACTGAAAGCATCGCAGTTGCTCCTGCCTTTAATAAAAAGCGTCTGTGAATCATAGTCCTGTGCCTTTTTAGATATCAATTATTTGATGATAAACAGATGTGGCGTCGACTTGGTGCACACCCAAAGATGAGTCACTTAATTTACCAATGTTGTTCCACCATCTACAGGGATTATCTGCCCAGTAATAAACGCCCCAGCTTGACTGGCGAGCATGATTGCTACGCCTGCAATGTCGGTGGGCTCTCCCCAGCGGCGCAGGGGTATCGTCTGCAGCTCTTCTTCAAAGGCTGCTTGATCTGAGCTTAAGAATTCCGTGAGCTTTGAATAAAAACGACCAGGCGCGATAGCATTGACGCGAATATGTGACGCCGCGAGCTCGTTGGCCAAAACGCGGGTCATTTGATGAATGGAAGATTTGGATACGGCGTAGCTAAAATTATCCAGCGCGTTGCCCAGGATGCCGGCGATTGAACCAATATTAATAATTGACGATGTGTTATCTGCGGTTGCATTCTTCGCGAGCATAGGCGCCAATGCTTGGGTCAGAAAAAATGGCCCCTTTACATTGATGTCCATTACTTTATCCCAGCCTTTTTCTGGGAACTGCCCAAAATTGGCTCCCCATCCGGTGCCGGCGTTGTTCACTAAAACATCGATGTATGCTTCACGTTCATTGAGCGCTTTAACAAGGTCGCCAATACCTTCTGCGGTACTCGCGTCGCCGGGTAGCGCAATGCATTCCCCATGCTGACTAAGTGCTTCAGCGGCGGCGATACAGGCGGGTGCTGTGCGCGCAGTAATATACACGCGCTTTGCGCCCGCCGCTAAGAAGCCTTGGGCCATAAATGCACCGAGGCCTCGTGAACCACCGGTGATGACACAGATTTTGCCCTGCATAGAAAATAGATTTTCAAACATGTAGCTACACTCTCAATATTTTCCTCAATGGCTTACCTAGTCACCAAAGGCCATCGATTTCTTGTCAACGTCGATCGCTCAATTCAATGGAACCTATAACGATGCTAATGTCAATTAAAGACTAATACGCTGTGTATTGTTGTAGTCGGTAGCCGCTGGGCGCCTCCTAAGAAGCGCAGATCAATGACGAAGCCGCAGCCCATTATTTGCGCGCCGGTCTGTGCGATCACTCGCAGGCTTGCCGCCGCAGTACCACCTGTCGCTAGCACATCATCGATGAGCAAGATGCGATCGTTTGCACACAGTGCATCACGATGGATATGCAGTTGGTCCTCGCCATACTCCAAGCTGTAATCTGCGCTGAATGTCGGTGCGGGCAACTTGCCGGCTTTGCGGATAGGAACAAACCCTGCATTCAGCGCACTGGCTACTAAGCTGCCAAAAATAAAGCCCCGTGCCTCAATGCCTACTACAGCGG
>CAWUVW010000053.1:0-40841 GCA_963926105.1 uncultured Luminiphilus sp.
GGCCAAATCGTATTGGACAAGGCATTGAGTTCGATTACTGCTGTGTACACGCGGTGTTGGCGATGCGAGAAGATGGCTATGAAACTATCATGGTCAACTGTAATCCAGAGACTGTTTCAACGGATTATGACACTTCAGACCGGCTTTATTTTGAGCCGGTAACGCTTGAAGATGTATTGGAAATTATCGCGGTGGAGAAACCCGAAGGTGTCATTGTCCAGTTTGGTGGGCAGACACCATTGAAACTGGCGCAGGCCCTCGAAGCGGCGGGTGTGCCGATTATTGGTACCACTCCAGATCAAATTGATCGTGCCGAGGATCGCGAGCGGTTTCAGCACATGATTCAAAAGCTCGGTCTTCGACAGCCAGCAAACACTACTGTGCGCAGTGTCGACCAGGCGGTTGAGGCAGCGCGCGCTATTGGATATCCACTCGTGGTGCGGCCTTCCTATGTGCTGGGCGGGCGGGCGATGGAAATCGTTTATCGGGAAGAAGACTTACTGCGTTACATGCGCGATGCCGTGCGCGTGTCTGAAAATTCGCCGGTATTGCTCGACAGCTTCTTAAGTGCAGCGATCGAGGTCGATATCGACGCGGTTAGCGACGGCGAGAATGTCGTTATTGGCGCGATAATGCAGCATATTGAGCAGGCGGGCATTCACTCAGGTGACTCGGCTTGTTCACTCCCACCGTATAGCTTGGCTGCCGATGTTCAGGACCAAATGCGCGACATTGTGAAGATAATGGCGATTGAGCTTGGCGTCTGTGGCTTGATGAATGTACAGCTGGCTTATCAAGATGAAAAAATTTATGTGATTGAAGTTAATCCGCGTGCCTCACGTACTGTACCGTTCGTTTCCAAGGCGGTGGGTGTGTCGTTGGCCAAGATAGCTGCCCGCTGTATGGTTGGCCAGTCGCTCGTTGATCAGCGTTTCACCAAAGAGGTCATACCCAACTATTACAGTGTTAAAGAAGCAGTATTGCCCTTTAATAAATTCCCTGGTATCGATCCAATTCTCGGTCCCGAGATGAAATCGACTGGAGAAGTTATGGGTACAGGCGACACCTTCGCCGCTGCGTTCGCAAAGGCGCAGCTGGGCGCGGGCGATGAGCCACCGACAGCGGGACTAGTATTGATAAGTGTGCGCGATGTAGATAAAGCGGGCGCTGTGGTGGTGGCAAAGAAGCTTGTCGCGAGGGGCTTCACCTTGGCCGCTACGAAGGGAACCGCAGCCGTATTAGAGGCCGCAGGGCTTGAGGTACGTCGGGTTAACAAAGTGGCAGAGGGTAGACCTCACATTGTAGATTTGATCAAAAATGATGATGCGTGCATGATCATCAACACCACTGAGGGTCGGCGCGCAACGTTGGACTCGGCGCCGATACGATCCAGCGCAGAACAACACGGTGTTTTCTACACTACTACGCTGGCTGCTGCGGAAGCTGTATGTATGGCGCTTGAGCAAGAGACAGATGTGACCGTGCGTCGGCTACAGGATTTACACGAGGGTATTGTTCGATGAATAAAGTCCCTATGACCGTTGGCGGAGAGCGCGCGCTGCGTGAAGAGCTCGAGCGGTTAAAAAAAGTTGACCGTCCGCGCATCTCACAAGCCATTGCCGATGCACGTGAGCACGGAGATTTAAAGGAAAATGCCGAATATCACGCTGCCAGGGAGCAGCAAAGTTTTGCTGAGGGTCGTGTCAAAGAGCTCCAGTACAAACTATCTCATGCACAAATTATTGACGTCACGACAATACCTCATACCGGCAAAGTCATATTTGGTACGCAGGTAGATCTGATAAATTCAGGTACCGACGAAGCTGTGAGTTACCGTATCGTGGGCGAAGATGAAGCCGATGTGAAAAATAACCGTATCTCGGTGAACTCACCCATTGCCCGTGCACTTATTGGCAAGCATGAAGGTGATGAAGTGGTTGTGAAAGCGCCGAGCGGTGATATTTTTTACGAAATTGATCGAGTTCATCATTGAAAAAAAGCTGTAAATCCCGCAGGAATTAGTGCCAGCTTAATCGTTATGCGCGCTAATGCCATTTAGTCGATATGTCCGATATACCAATCATTCTCCTTTGTGAATCGTTCTCATCTATAGTAAAGTCCGCGCTCATTCGCATGGTTTTTGCTATGTCATCTACTGAAACAACGTTGAATTTGTGGTCGCTCATGCCGGGTGATGAGGTCGATGTCATTGGTTTCGATAGCGCTTTACCCGAGCCCTATCGGGTGCGATTGATGGAGTTCGGGTTTCATCCCGGCGAGACGGTTTCTTGCTTGATCACCCCCAGTTTTGGTGCGCCTAAGGTGTATCGAGTGAGCAATACCGTGTTTTCTTTAGATGATGACATCGCGAGTCGTGTATTTGTCCGCGCCACCCCAAAAGTTCTTGAATCATGAATAAAGTACTTCTCATCGGCAGTCCTAATTCCGGAAAGAGCGCACTGTTTAATCGTCTGACGGGTATGAGCCAAAAGGTTGCGAACTTTCCAGGTATCACTGTAGACGTGGCCACGGGTACTTTGGTGCAAATGCCTGATGTTGAGCTGATGGATTTCCCTGGGACCTATTCGCTACAACCTATCTCGGCTGAAGAGGAAGTCGCAGTTGAGTACTTTCGTCGGGCGCTGGCAGATTCTGAAGTTCGCCATGTATTGTGTGTTGTCGATGCCACGCGGCTTGAAAAGAGTCTTTACTTCACTTTACAAGTTATTCGCGACTGTCAGCGCCATGGCAAGCCGATTACTATCTTGGCTAATATGAACGATGTTCTGCTCAGTAATCAATTGGATTTCGACGCCGAAGGCTTACAGCAAGAGGTTGGAGCGCCTATATTGATGGTCTCTGCCCGCACCGGTAGCGGGATTGACACCGTGATAGCACGTCTGCGACAGGCCCTGATTAAAGATGATGTCACTGTGCCGCGATGGGCGGATACACCGGATGCCCTGCTGCGTGGTACCGCGCATCAACTCTCGCACAAATATGGACCTCGTGGTGACGTGCTGGTTAATGCACAGACCAAACTAGACCGGTTTTTTCTGAGCGGGCTGACAGGTGGCATCGCCTTTTTCGCAATAATGGTGGTGCTATTTCAAGCCATCTTTAGTTGGTCGGCACCAGCCATGGATGCGGTCGAGATCTCAGTCGCCTATGTGGGTGGGGCCATTGTGCCGATGATAGGTCAGCCTGTGATTGCTGATTTTGTCGCCGATGCATTATTTGGTGGTGTCGGTGCATTTTTAGTGTTTGTACCGCAAATTTTCGTGCTGACTTTTATTATTGGCTTACTTGAGGACTCGGGATACCTTGCCCGTGCGGCGCTGATCTGCCACCGGCCGTTGCGATTTTTTGGTCTGACTGGCAAGAGTTTTATTCCTATGCTTTCAGGTGTTGCCTGTGCCATTCCCGCGATATATGCGGCGCGCGCGGTGGACTCACCGCGTCAGCGATTGATGACATACATGGCCATCCCGCTTATGCCTTGTTCGGCGCGTCTGCCGGTTTATGCGCTGTTGATTGCGACGTTTATTCCGGCCGAGACACTGCTTGGCGGTTTGCTTGGCTGGCAAGGGCTGGCCATGTTTGGGATTTATTTCTTCGGTTTGTTTTTTGGTCTGCTTGTTACCGGCATTATGAGTCGTTTAAACCGTACCGAAACCAGCGATTTGCCTTTCGTTCTTGAGTTGCCGCCCTATCGGTTGCCAAGTCTGCGTCCAATTTTACGCAATGCGGCACATCGAAGTCGCCATTTTGTGACCAAGGCCGGCAAGGTTATTTTGGCGGTGACGGTTGTTGTTTGGGTGCTGGGGTATTTTCCTAATTACGGTGCTGACTTGGCGGACTCTTGGTTGGGCGGTATCGGCCGCCTGATCGAGCCTATCTTTACGCCGATTGGTTTGGACTGGCGCTATGGTGTGGCTATTATCAGTTCATTTCTAGCGCGGGAGGTGTTTGTCGGCACGCTGGGCACGATCTTTGGTATCCAGGGCGCGGAAGATAATATGGCGCCGCTGGTTGATCAAATCCAGGCGAGTGGCTTGCATTTCGGCTCAGGATTGGCGCTGCTGGTGTTCTTTGCGATCGCCTTACAATGTGTTTCAACCGTCGCAATTTTGTCTCGCGAATCGGGTTCGATTAAGTTTGCGTTGAAGATGATGCTGGCTTATTTAATATTGGCTTACATTGCCGCAGTGCTTGTATACAACATTGCAACGTTGTTGAGCTAAAGGGCGCCGCATGCGCCCTTTACGCTCATGCGGCGCCTATGGAAGCAGCTTGTCAGTTGTTGAGTGGTTTGTTATGAGTCACGCCTGACAACGCGCAATTGCGCAGTGGCCTGATTTTATGGACTGCGCATCAAGTTTGACTTACGTGGGTCCGCTTGCGGGTTTCGTCTCAGCAACGTCGCGGTATTACCAATGCGTTGTATGAGTGTTGCTTGGCATTGACTACAGAGATCTGCGATGGCTGCATCGCGAGCGTCGCGATCGCCGACGGCAATCTTTATTTTGATGAGCTCATGATCACGCAGTGCGCGATCGAGCTCTTGCATCACGCCTTCGCTGACGCCTCCGCCTCCGATCGTGACGACCGGATTGAGCTGATGGGCGACAGCTCGGTATTGTTTGACTTGCGCGTTGCTAAGGCGCTGCTTGTTCTTCTTCAATTCTGCGTTCATGGTGTCACACTGTAAGATTTTCTGCAGTTTATACAGGTTTTGTTAAGGAGTCGCTGATCAATGGTTAAGAAACGTTCATCGAGTCGCGCTTGGCTCAAAGAGCATCGCGATGATCCTTATGTTCAGCGTGCTCAAAAGGAGGGCTACCGCTCGCGTGCTTGCTACAAACTGATGGAAATAAATGATCGCGATAAGCTGATCAAGCCGGGCATGACAGTGTTAGATCTCGGTAGTGCGCCGGGTGGATGGTCGCAGGTGGCTGCAGATCTTGTTGGGCATCGTGGGTATGTGGTTGCCAGTGATATCTTGCTGATGGATCAGTTGGCCGGTGTGGAGTTTATTCAGGGCGATTTTACCGAAGACGAGGTATTCGCTGAAATTCTTGACGCTCTTGAGCGCAATCCTGCAAGTTTGGTGATGTCCGATATGGCGCCCAACATGAGCGGCGTTAGTGCGGTTGATCAGCCGCGCGCCATGTATTTAGTGGAGTTGGCCCTCGATCTTGCCTGTCGGGTTTTGCCTGAAGGCGGCGCCTTTTTGGCCAAGGTATTTCACGGCGAGGGGTTTGATGATTTGATGGTGCAATGTCGACAGCACTTCTCTAGCGTTCTAACACGCAAGCCAGATGCATCCCGCCCACGATCTCGTGAGGTGTACTTGGTTGCGACAGGCTTTAGGCCGGGAACTTAAGCGAAAGCCCGAGTCAAAGACGTATATTTGGTCTATGCTGATGTGTATTGTGCGGTCTCAGCGGGTCTTAGTGCTATCTGAACTGATTGATTGCAAAACACGGCTTGAAAATCAAGGTGAGTGCCTTCATGTTAGCTGTTAAGTACTGACTACTTAGAGTCAGATTGTTGTCTCTCGATATACCGTTATATCCAGAGCCTAGGCGCGCTATACTATGCGGCCGTAAATATTTATATGACGCCTTAATCGAGGGTCGAGACTTTGAACAATATGGCGAAAAACTTACTCCTTTGGTTGGTCATTGCGGCTGTATTGCTGTCTGTGTTCAACAATTTCAATATGCAGGATAGTACTGAGCAGGTTGGCTACTCTGAATTCATCCAAGAGGTTCAGAACGACCGTCTGAAAAAAGTCGTTGTTGATGGTTTAACCATAAATGGCGAGCGTATTGACGGATCCACCTTCGAGACCGTTAGGCCGATGGTAGAAGATCCTAAATTGATGGATGACTTGCTGTCACACAATGTTGTTGTCGAAGGTCGCAAGCCAGAGCAGCAAAGTGTTTGGATGCAGCTGCTGGTCGCCAGCTTTCCTATTCTGATCATTATCGCGGTATTCATGTTTTTCATGCGACAGATGCAGGGCGGTGGCGGTGGTCGTGGCGGCCCAATGAGCTTTGGCAAAAGCAAAGCGAAACTATTGGGCGAGGATCAAATTGCAACGACATTTGCCGATGTGGCGGGTGTCGAAGAAGCGAAGGAAGACGTGCACGAGCTGGTTGAGTTTTTGCGCGACCCTAGTCGATTCCAAAAGTTGGGCGGAAAAATTCCCCGCGGTGTGTTGATGGTCGGGCAGCCTGGTACGGGTAAGACCCTGTTAGCCAGGGCGATTGCCGGTGAAGCAAAAGTGCCATTTTTCTCGATTTCAGGTTCTGATTTTGTCGAAATGTTTGTCGGTGTCGGCGCCTCTCGCGTACGTGACATGTTCGAGCAGGCCAAAAAACAAGCGCCCTGTATTATTTTTATCGATGAAATCGATGCTGTGGGTCGTCATCGTGGCGCGGGTTTAGGCGGCGGACACGATGAACGAGAACAAACGCTCAACCAGCTGCTGGTCGAGATGGATGGCTTTGAAACTAATGCTGGAGTCATCGTGATAGCCGCTACTAACCGCCCGGATGTGTTAGATCCGGCTTTACTGCGCCCGGGGCGCTTTGATCGTCAGGTCGTGGTTAGTTTGCCGGATATTCGAGGTCGCGAGCAAATCTTGAAGGTGCATATGCGCAAAGTCCCCCTCGGGGAGGATGTTGATCCATCAAAAATTGCGCGAGGCACGCCGGGGTTCTCAGGCGCAGATTTAGCTAACTTAGTGAATGAGGCCGCCCTTTTTGCGGCGAGAACTGGTTCGCGCGTCGTATCGATGCAGCAGTTTGAGCTGGCGAAAGACAAAATCATGATGGGTGCCGAGCGACGCTCGATGGTGATGTCCGAGTCGGAGAAACGTAACACGGCTTACCACGAAGCAGGTCATGCGATTGTCGGTCGCCTGATGCCTGAGCATGATCCCGTTTACAAGGTGTCTATTATTCCGCGTGGGCGTGCATTGGGTGTCACGATGTTCTTGCCTGAAGAAGATCGCTACAGTCATAGCCGTCGTCATATTATCGGTCAGGTGACCAGTTTGTTTGGCGGCCGTGTCGCCGAAGAGATGACCTTAGGAAAAGACGGTATCACCACAGGTGCCTCTAACGATATTCAGCGAGCGACAGAAATTGCACGCAATATGGTAACAAAGTGGGGCTTGTCAGAGGCGCTGGGGCCACTTTTGTATGACGAAGGTGGTGGTGAAGTCTTTTTGGGCCGCTCTGCGGGCCAGTCATCTAAAGGGATGTCTGATGACACTGCGCGGGCGATCGACCAAGAAGTCCGCAAGATCATTGATGAATGCTACCAGAATGCGCATCAAATCTTGGAAGCGCATCGCGATAAGCTCGACATGATGGCCGATGCGTTGATGCATTACGAAACGATCGATGCGGATCAGATTGCAGATATTATGATGGGCAAACCCCCTAAGCCACCGGCAGATTGGACGGATGGTGATAGCCCGGAAAAACCGGATGATAGCGGGACCATTGCTTCAGAAGATACCGCCGATCCCATTGGCGACCCTGCAGCGGAGCATTGATCGGTAGGTGAGCAGCCCGTCGTCCAGTGTAGTGCTTGACTGTGCTGGGTTTGCCCTCGATTTGAGTCGCCCGCGAATTATGGGTGTACTTAATGTGACGCCAGACTCTTTTTCAGATGGTGGGCAGTTGTTTGACGAGGGTAAGCTTGCCCTCGATACGCTTTGCCGGCGTGCTCAATCGATGGTTACAGCGGGCGCAGCGGTGTTGGATGTTGGCGGCGAATCTACCCGCCCAGGCGCAGCCGAAGTTTCCGAGCAAGAAGAGCTCGATCGTGTTCTTCCAGCGGTTGAGGCACTTTTACAGCGCTTTGATATTGTAATCTCCTTAGA
This sequence comes from uncultured Luminiphilus sp., assembly GCA_963926105.1. GTDB lineage: Bacteria > Pseudomonadota > Gammaproteobacteria > Pseudomonadales > Halieaceae > Luminiphilus. The sequence goes on from CAWUVW010000053.1 coordinate 7,904, forward strand.
TACCAGTAGGCCTGCAGTGATGCTGCAGGGTGCCGCCATGGGTGCTGGGTTAATCAATGACGTGCGCGCATTGACTCGCGACGGCGCTATTGACGCGGCGAAGACAACAGGATTGCCGGTCTGTTTGATGCATATGCAAGGCCGGCCCCATACCATGCAAGCGCGTCCCCAGTATCGAGATGTTGTAGATGAGGTGTGCCAGTTTCTGCTTGAGCGTCGCGATGCCTGTCTGTTGGCAGGTATTGGGCGTGAGCAAATTGTGCTCGATCCAGGCTTTGGCTTTGGTAAATCTGCGGCGCATAACTACGAATTGTTACGGCGATTAGACGAAATTGTCGCAATCGGTCATCCGGTATTGGCAGGACTGTCAAGAAAGTCGATGATAGCGGCGGTCATCAATCGCCCTGAGGATGAGCGGTTACCGGCGAGTTTGGCGTTAGCAGTGTTAGCAGCCAACGCAGGGGCACGGCTTATCCGTGTTCATGACGTAACGGAAACCGCCGATGCCCTAGCGATGGTGTCGGCTATGGAGAATTTTGAGTAATGGCTAAGCAATATTTTGGTACTGACGGTATCCGAGGCCGTGTTGGCAATGCACCCATAACGCCCGATTTTATGCTGCGGTTGGGCTGGGCTTGTGGTCGAGTTTTCGCCGAGCAAAGCGCCGGTCGTCCGTCGGTCATCATCGGTAAAGATACACGTGTTTCTGGTTATATGTTCGAATCTGCACTCGAGGCGGGTTTGGTGGCAGCTGGTGTTGATGTGAAGCTGCTCGGTCCAATGCCAACACCCGGTGTGGCGCTGCTGACGCGCACGCAAAATGCGTCTGCGGGTATTGTCATCAGTGCTTCGCACAATCCGTTTTACGACAATGGCATTAAGTTTTTTTCTCACCGTGGCACCAAATTATCGGACGAAGTTGAGTATGCGATTGAAGCCGCTTTAGACCAGCCAATTGTCACTGTCGATTCTAAGAAGCTCGGTAAAGCTTCGCGCATCGTGGATGCGGCGGGCCGCTATATTGAGTTCTGCAAAGCGACGCTGTCTGAGGGTCTTTCTTTGCAAGGGCTTAAAATTGTTGTTGATTGTGCTCACGGTGCGACTTACCACATTGCACCCTCTGTCTTCTCTGAGTTGGGGGCCGAGGTGATCACTATTGGCGCGACCCCAGATGGCTACAACATTAACGCCGGGTTCGGCTCAACAGCGCCAGCAGCGCTCCGAGAGGCGGTTTTAGCGCAGCAGGCAGATTTAGGTATTGCCTTTGACGGTGACGGAGATCGAGTTTTATTTGTCGATGCCGATGGCAGTATCGTTGATGGCGATGAGCTACTGTATGTCATTGCCGCCCATCGTGTTGCTATAGGCCGCTCGGATTCAGGTGTCGTTGGCACGCTTATGTCAAATATGGGGCTTGAGCTTGCGCTCGCGGAGCTAGGCCTGGACCTGGTTCGTGCGGACGTCGGCGATCGTTATGTGCGCGAGCAAATGGCCGCCAACGATTGGCAGTTGGGGGGAGAGTCGTCAGGCCATATTATCTGCAGCGATGTGAGTACCACCGGTGACGGTATCATCTCGGCCTTGCAAGTTTTGAGTGCTCTAATGGCGAGCAAGCGCAGTTTGATGACACTGCGCTCGGGTATGAAGAAATTACCTCAAGTGTTGGTTAACGTGCCCATCGCGGGAAAAATCGACTTGGGTGGCAATGCGGCAGTGACGTCGGTCTGCGCTGATGTAGAACAGCAACTGGAAGGTCGCGGTCGCTTATTACTTCGGCCTTCGGGAACAGAGCCGGTAGTTCGGGTCATGATCGAAGGTGATAATTTAGCGGAAATTGAACAATTGGCTAAAAAAGTAGCTGACGTTATCCGCGAGGTCGCTTAGGCGTATGCTTGCGATGCGTCCGCTAGTCCGATACTATCGCGCGCCTGAAGATAGGGGGCTAAATAGTGTCTGCTAGCCTAGTTATTGGGAATTGGAAGCTGAATGGTTCGCTTAATGCCATTGATCAGTTTGCCAATGAATGGCATCGCTTAGCGGTTTCCTTTTCCGCTGAAGTAGTTATTTGTACACCGGCGCCCTATTTGCTGCATTTTGCTAAGCAACTTCCCGAGTTAGGTCTGGGCAGTCAAGATTGTTCTGAGCATGAGTCTGGTGCGTTTACCGGTGAAGTCTCTGCACAGATGTTGTTCGATGTGGGTTGTCGATGGGTGATTGTGGGGCATTCTGAACGCCGGATGTCTCATCACGAAACTGACAATCGAGTGGCGGCTAAGGCTAGCGCTGCGCAGAAAGCAGGCTTGCGTGTGGTAGTTTGCTGCGGGGAGACCTCAGCACAGCGGCAGGCTGGCGATCAGTTTAAGGTTGTTGAAGCGCAGCTAAAAGCGTCCTTGGCGTTGGTAGCGGTGGATCAACTTATAGTTGCTTATGAGCCCATATGGGCAATAGGTACTGGGGTAGTGGCTAGCCCGGAGCAGGCTGAGGAAATGCACTCAGCAATCCGCGGTTGGTTGGTTGATCTTTTCGGTGCCGAGGGTATGTTGGTGCCACTGCTTTACGGTGGTAGCGTCAAAGCAGAATCCGCAGGAGATTTATTTGCCTGCGATAACATTGACGGCGCGTTAGTTGGTGGTGCATCTCTCGAGGCCGAAAGCCTTGCGGGAATTGTCGCAGCAGCCTGAGGCGATAGGAGGAAACGTGGAACAGATTATTTTAGTTGTTCATCTAGTCATTGCGCTGGCAATTATCGGCTTAATTATGCTGCAGCAAGGCAAGGGTGCCGATGTCGGTGCATCGTTTGGTGCAGGTGCATCGCAGACCTTATTTGGCAGTACTGGCACAACCAACGTGCTAACGACGTCTACGGCTTGGTTAGTTGCTGCATTTTTTGCGACAAGCTTTGGCTTGGCTGTGTTTGCCGACAATAAAACCGCCAATGTTGATGACTTAGGCTTTGAAATTCCCGTTGAGCGCTCGCTCGATTTGGGTGCTGCAGAGCAACAGAGTAACAGTTCTGACTTGCCCGCTATTGGCAAGTCTAAAGCAGTAGAAAGCGATATGCCTGTGATAGAATCGCCAGCCGAGACTGGAATGGCGCCGCTTGCTGATCAGTCCGACGATAGCATCGAGTAATACGCGGCGTTGGCAACAAAATTTGCGGAAGTGGTGGAATTGGTAGACACGCTATCTTGAGGGGGTAGTGGCCTTTGGCTGTGCGGGTTCAAGTCCCGCTTTCCGCACCAATACAAGAGTATCTTCATAAAAAAGTGATGCTAGCGACGGGCTTCAGCACAAGCGCCCTTGTTCTAGTAAACGTATACGAATCTCCAGTGCCATCGTTTAACCCCGCTATCCTCTATATACAGCGGTTGCTGGTGGTGTTGCGTCTTGTATCAAACATAAATTCGACCTCTGATGTCTTGTTGTGCGTGCGCAATGGCAATGACGTTTGGCTGGCGGTTCGCCGCTCGTCGATATCTATTTCAGCGTTGTTTCCCTCTGCGATTAGATGGGGTTACTCTTGCTACCCTATAAAAACAATAATTAGGTGAATACTATGGAATTACAAAGCTTCTTACTGCCCGTTATTACGCTGATTGTGTGGACAATGCTGGTCTGGCTATGGATGTACGCCACGCGTATTCCAGCGATGACTGAAGCCGCTATTAATCCTGATGATGCTCGCCATCCCGGTACCTATGGTCATTTACTACCCTCGAATGTGCGTGCGGTGGCGGATAACTACAATCATCTGCATGAGCAGCCAACTGTTTTTTATGCGTTGATGTTCTTTGCGGCGCTGACTGGCGGCGCTGATCAAACTGCGCTTTATTTGGCATGGGGCTACGTGGCTTTGCGCGTGCTGCATTCTCTGGTTCAGATTTTGGTCAGTAAGGTTATCCCGCGATTTGCTGTCTTCGCACTGGGGTCACTGGTACTGATTGCCTTGACGGTTAAAGAGGTGATTCGGGTCTGCTGCTAAATAGCAGCGATTCGCTGGCAAGTAGTGGCCATTTAATTATCCCCTGATGGTTTCTTGGCCATCAGGGAGACCTTAAAGGTGTTAAGCAGGGCTGTGCTGTAACCACTAAGCCGTCGTGTTAAGGAGTGCTTCCTCTACCTGGCCTAGCCGTTCCTTGCCAAAAAACATGTCGTCACCCACAAAGAATGTCGGTATGCCAAAGGCACCACGGTCGGCCGCACGTTGCGTATGATCCTTCAGAAGATCTTTGATGGCCTCGGTCTGGATCATTGCGATGAGACGTTCGGCATCAAGGCCACCTGCACGCCAAACCGCTGCAACGACTTCCGGGTCATCCATTTTCTGATTGTTTTCCCACATTGCCGTCATCACGACATCGATATACTGAGACTCCACCGCTAATTCACGTGCCGCGATCAGTCCCCGCATAATCGTGACGGTGTTGACGGGGAAGTGTGTGTTGAAAACAAAGTCGTTGAGTTGATGCTTTGCTTGGAAGCGCTGACTTTCAAGTATGTCATATTCGACCTTACCCTTGATGCCATTAAAGGCAATAAAAGGCGCTTGATTACCTGTGATTTTGAACAGACCGCCCAATAGAGTCGGCGCAATCTCAAGCTTGGCACCGGTGCGCTCTATAATCTCTGGCAGTACTTTGTAGCAAAAGTAGGCATTGGGGCTGGCGAAGTCGAATACAAATTCTAAGGTGGCCATAACGGGCTCCATAATGAGTTGATTGAGGGGCTAGTGGTTCCACCAAGCGAGATCACTGTATGCGCGTAGATCTAGCTCGTGTGTCCACGCTGAGCGATGTTGCTGAGCGAGATGAAAGTAAGTTTCAGCAATTTTCTCTGGCAGAAGAAGGCCGTCGTGCTCTCCACCGCGCTGGTCGCGAAGTTGTTGAAACGCCTCGGCGCCCAACATTTTACCCAACGTGTCGGGTGCGTCGACGGCACCGTCGATTAGCACGTGTACCACATGAATACCCTTGCTGGCGTATTGCGCATTGAGGGACTGACAGAGCATACGGCGACCACCCATGGCCGCTGCGTGCGAGTGTTGTCCTGCGTTACCGCGTACCGCAGAGGTCGCCGACGTGACCAAAATCACGCCCCTACCTCGCGCTTCCATCAAGGGGCAAAGTACGGATGCCGCGCGGAATAAACCAAAAGTCCCCAGGCGCCAGCCGAGCTCAAACGCTTTGTAGCTAGTATTTTCTAGGGGGCGATTACCGATTTGAGCGCCGAGATTGTAGAGCATGACCTCTATCGGCCCGATATCGGCTTCAATCAGCGCAATACGCGATTCGATTGAATCGACTTGAGCTGCGTCTAGTAAGCAGCCACTGGCACTGCCGCCGTCATCTCGGATCTGCGCCACCATGGCATCGAGGCCCTGAGCATCGCTGCGCCGGCAAAGTACAACATGGTATCCATCGGACGCAAAGCGCTTAGCGACATGACCACCAATGCCTGCGCCCGCACCAATCACCATACAGACAGGCTTCATAGGTTTCTCTTTTTTATTGAGCAATTAGGGTTGCTTCATAGACTATGCAAAGTAGCATGGAGCAGCGGCAGCGTCAGCACGGATAGGCTAATTGGTTTGCGCGACATGCGCGTGGATCAATAAATAGTCGATGTCAGTACTATGACAGGCCCCTGCGCTGCAAAAGTGTTGGTTCGACAAATATCTAATAAAGAAGGCGAAATTTATGCGTTACAACATCGATCAGGCGTTTATAGAGGGTCTCTCTTACTTGCCCGAGCTGAGTATCAAGAATCCGATTGCGAGCCGTCTGGTGTTAACCACTATGGCCGCAGAGATGGATGCCGAGTTAGATGTCAGCGGTGTCAGTTGGAGTGACTGCTGCATTGAAGGGGGCGAGGGCGCTCCAGAGGTCACCCTTCGCATCTACCGTCCAGATGAACAGCCCTCTATAGGCCCTGGATTACTCTATATACATGGCGGCGGTTTTGTCATTGGCGACCTTGAGTCAGAGCATGGGACTTGTGTTTTTTTGTGCCGGCAGCTGGGGATTACGTTGGTTTCCACCGATTATCGGAAAGCGCCAGAGAGCCCTTATCCTGGAGGCCTTGATGATTGTTATACGGCGTTGGGCTGGGTGTCCGCAAATGCACACTCACTCGCTATAGATCCTGAGCGACTGGGTGTGTTTGGGCAGAGTGCGGGTGCAGGATTGGCTGCGGCGACCACTTTGCTGGCTCGAGATCGACAAGGTCCTGCTATCTGTTTTCAGTATTTAGGCATGCCTGAGCTCGACGATCGTTTAGAGACACCGAGTATGCAGCAGTTCGTTGACACACCCATTTGGAATCGACCCAATGCAGAGCTTAGCTGGGCGTATTATCTTGGTGACCAATATCAGCGTGGCGGAAGTAATATCCCAGGTTATGCCGCACCTGCACGAGCGGATGACCTGTCGGGCTTACCCCCAGCGCATGTGACGACTATGGAGTTTGATCCCTTGCGAGATGAGGGTGTGCTATACGCGTTGAGGCTGATGCAGGCAGGCGTAAGAACCGAACTTCACAGTTATCCGGGCACTTTTCACGGCTCGGTTTTGTTTTCCCATGCGCCGGTTAGTCAACGTGAACTGACAGAAATGGTCACGGTTTTGCGCAATGGTTTATTACTCGATTAAAACTTAGCGGCTTTAATGCTTCAGGTTAAGTATTCGTTGGCAGCTCCTACTGATCATTTCAGTCAGAGAGTTGACATGGCTGGTGTGGGCCTTACAAGAGTAGTCCTGCTACTCTGATATCTACAGGCGATCATTTACGGCCATAAATAGCATGATCAGCGTCTGGCAACGACTCATGGTCTGTGTCGCTGGGGCGTTAACAAGAGGACGTTTTTATGACCCGGTTTTCATGGCAGTGTTTGCTACTGATAGTTCTATCATCCTCGGTGGTAATGGCCCAGTCCGAACCGCACAATAAAATACGCGGGGATGAGGCGATTCATCGCTTGATTGATGGTCTTCATCTCGACGCTGCAGAAGCGCGTTTCGATAGCTACTTTGAGCGATTTACGCCCGATGCTGTGTTCCTTGGTACGGATCGAACGGAGCGTTGGTCGATCGCCGAGTTTAAAGCTTATGCAAAACCGATTTTTGAATCTGGCCAGGGCTGGCGCTACGATGTTGTCGAGCGCAATCTTGTGGGGACGGCAGCTGTTCAATGGTTTGATGAGCTTCTCTACAATCAGAAGTACGGCTATTGTCGCGGAACTGGCGTGGTACAGCGAGACGATAATGGTTGGAAAGTCGCGCACTATTCGTTGGCTTTCCTAATACCCAACGAAGTCGCCAGCGAGATGGTTGAGCTTGTTTTGTCAGTCGAGCCGGCCCCAGATAGCGGTGGCTGAAGGATCGCTCTAAGACTCTGTCCCACAATTCTATGCATCTGATAAGAATAGAAGTGCAGGCATGCCTCGTGCGCATTAATAAAGCGGCTGATTAATGCGCGTTAGGGAATTCGTGAAGCAATGAACCGCTATTATTGGCAGAGATAAAAGAACCCATCCTCAAGTAGGGAGTTTGCATATTTTTTGTTTGAATCACTTAGATATTGTCATGAAACTGTCACACTTCCTCATTTATACTAAACGCCTGACATAAGTGATGTTTTTTGGGAGCCAAATAACGTGGATATAATTGCCTCACATGGATTCATACTGCTAACGCTGGCCTGTATTTTTGGCTTGTTTATGGCCTGGGGAATTGGTGCTAATGATGTCGCGAACGCCATGGGGACTTCTGTAGGCGCTGGTGCATTGACACTTAAGCAGGCGATCTTAGTCGCTGCGATATTTGAATTTTTGGGTGCTTATCTTGCCGGCGGCGAAGTGACGTCGACAATTAGGAAGGGCATTATTGACCCTGTACTACTCGTTGATTCGCCACAGCTACTGGTTTACGGGATGCTCGCCTCGTTGCTGGCCGCAGGAACTTGGTTGGCAATCGCCAGCGCCAAAGGTTGGCCGGTTTCAACCACGCACTCTATTGTTGGTGCCATAGTGGGGTTTGCGGCAGTCGGTATTTCTGTCGATGCAGTCGCTTGGGGAAAGGTTGGCACCATCGCAGCAAGCTGGGTAGTTTCACCGCTGCTCTCTGGAACTATCGCGTTTGCGTTGTTCATATCGGTGAAGCGTCTAATTTTAGACCATGAAGATACCTTCGATCGTGCTAAAAAGTATGTGCCTGCCTATATGTGGTTAGTGGGCTTTATGATTTGCATGGTAACCTTGCTTAAAGGACTTAAGCATATTGGCGTAGAACTTGACGTCGGAATGGAATCGAAGTTCGCCAACGCGATGGTTGTCTCGGTGTTTGTGGGCCTTGGTGTCTCAGCGCTGGGTGCAATTCTTCTGCGACGTGTTGATACTTCCGGGCGAGATATCAACAGTCAAGAGAATGTCGAGAAGCTATTTGGCGTGTTAATGATTTTTACGGCTTGTGCTATGGCCTTTGCCCATGGATCAAACGACGTAGCGAATGCAGTGGGACCACTTGCAGCGGTTGTCAGCACGGTTCAATCTGGTGGGGAAATTGGTTCGACATCAGTCCTGCCTTGGTGGGTGCTAGCGATTGGCGGCGTTGGTATCGTTATCGGTTTGTCCACCTACGGTTGGCGCGTTATCAAAACGATTGGCCGTAAGATTACGGAGCTTACGCCAAGCCGTGGCTTCGCCGCAGAACTTGCTGCCGCCACAACGGTTGTGCTGGCATCTGGAACGGGCCTGCCGATTTCAACAACGCACACGCTAGTGGGTGCTGTATTGGGTGTTGGCTTTGCGCGCGGCGTTGAGGCTGTGCATCTGCCCACCGTTGGCACTATCGTTACTTCTTGGGTGGTGACTTTGCCGGCGGGTGCAAGTTTGTCTATTTTGTTCTTTTATATCTTGCAGGGTATTTTTGGTTAATAATATGGGAAATAAGAGCGGCTATTTTTACGCCTAAATGTCTAGATATTTTGCACCAATGGAGCGACACAAATGGCAGTGGGATCAGCAATTTCAGATGTTTTCGGCGCGTCACCTTTTGCTCTGCTAGAGAAGCACATGTTGTCCTGTGCTAGCTGCGTGGCTCAATTACAAGGCTACTTCGAAGCGGCTCAAGATGGTAACTGGAAGCGTGCGGCAGCGCTGCAAGGTGAGATTTCTCGTCTTGAAGATGAAGCTGATCAAATGAAGAGAGATGTCCGGAAAAATCTTCCTCGCGGTCTTTGGATGTCTGTATCTCGTGCTGATTTACTTGAGTTGGTGCGTATGCAAGACAAAATGGCTAACGATACAAAAGACGTGGTTGGTTTGTCTTTTGGTCGGGAGCTGGCTTTTCCTAAGAAGCTAGAAAAGAGTCTTTTTAAGTATATCGATTCTGTTGTTGACTCGGTCAATATGATGGTTGAAGTCATACAAGCCACGCGGGAATTGGCTCGTGGTGCCTTCGGTGCACGACAAACTCAAGTGATTATGACTAAGGTAGCCGCGGTCGAGAAGTTCGAGCGCAAGTCAGATGATATACAGAGTAAATTAAGGGCGAAATTACGTGACCATGAGGAAAAGATGTCTCCGGTGGACGCTATTTTCCTCTATCAACTATTAACAAAGATTGGTGAGATTGCCAACAGCGCCGAAAAAGCGGCACACAGAGCGCAAATCATTGCTAACAGTTGAGCAAGTATAAGGGGATGAGCGACGGCTTTTTTTGCCATTTGCCCTCCTTGAAGCACCGCGCATAAGTTGTAGCCCTTGCCCTGAAATAAAGCCGCTATCGCGCTTATTTTAGGTGTGTTGTATCAATTTAATGGACGTATTTTTTACAGCGCATTAGAATATAAAAATAAAATATAACTGGTCTTTTTTATGCGTTTCTTGTCGATTCTTCACCGCGCCTCTACTGCACTTTTTTTGAGTACTGTGATTGGGTCGACTTCGATAGCCGCCGCAGACCAAGCGTTACTCGACGTCTTGTTCCAGAATGGGGTGATTACCGAGGCGCAGTACAAACAACTGCTGACCAAAGAAACCCTAACGACTGCAGATATTCTTACGCCTGCGAGCGCGCCGACTACCGCCGCGGTTGAGCTCATTCAGGTGCGTGAGGAGGATCTTGCCGTAGCCGTATCACTCGATGACAGCATCCAAGCCGCGATCGATGAATCGGTGGCGCGGGTAGTGTCGGCAGAATTTCCGGTCACCGCGAAATATGGGTCCAAGGGTTTTCACTTTGAGACACGCGATGGAAATTTCGCTACCGACCTGCAGTGGCGTGCTCAGCTGCGCTATAGTAATCCAACGGGCTCAGACCCGCGTCAGTTAAGTAGCTTCGCTGAAGATGGCACGTCGAGCTTTGAAGCTCGACGACTGCGTATGAAAATCGGTGGCCACGGCTACCAGCCTTGGATCAAATACTATTTTGAGGTGGACCTTCAGCCGGCGCGCGACGTTGATGACAGCAGTAGTAGTTCGTCCGCTCGTGTTATTGATTACCGAATTGACCTGGCAAAATGGGACTGGGGTGGTATCCGTGTAGGTCAGTGGAAAATAGACCTAAACCGCGAACGCGGAGATTCCTCGGGTCGTCAGCAGTTTGTCGAGCGCTCGATCGTTAACCGTACATTTACCGTTGACCGTCAGGTGGGTGTTCAGCTGCGAGGTCGTCTCTTTAAGGGCACATCAACCGATTTGAATTATTACGCCGGTGTCTTTAATGGTGAGGGACGCAGTGTTCGCAATGCGTCCGACGATCATTTGTATATGGGCCGCCTACAGTGGAATTTCATGGGTCGGGAGCTGGCATGGCGTCAGACCGACGTCGAATTCACTGAAAAACCTACAGGGTCTTTTGCGGTTGCCGGCTTTACTAACACCGGTGCATGTACGCGCTGGTCATCCTCTGGTTGTGGCAATCTTGACGGCTTTACAAGTGCTGCTCTTGCGCAGGCGGATCAGTTCAAGATTGAACAAGGTGTTCAGGAACTGGCCTTCAAGTATCGAGGTTTCTCGTTCCAGCAAGAATGGCATCGTAAGTTTATTAACGACCGCGTTGAAGGTACGAATAGTGACTTGACGGGTTCTTATGTACAGGCAGGTTATTTCTTTCATAACATAATCCCTGGATTCCCAGCGCCCTTGGAATTGGCGGCACGTTATGCCTACGTGGAAGAGCCCAACAAGTCCGACATTAGTTTTTATAATGAGCGCGAAGAGTTCACTGTGGGTGCTAACTGGTTCTTTAATGGGCACAACAATAAGCTCACTTTGGACTTCTCACACCTAACGCTAGACGATGGCCTGCTTCAGCAAACCGACTCAGAGAATCGTGTGCGATTCCAATGGGACGTGTCGTTCTAATCTAACGGCTCAGTACCTGGCACCGAATAATCACCAACCTCCCTCTCGGGTGGTTGGTTTTTTGGGGTCGGTTCGGCCGGATAGCCCACCAAACGGTACTGACAAGTTAACTTAATTTCGCTCGAAAAATGGAAACCACAATCCAAAATCCGTGACAGAGAAGGCCTAAAGTGGAACCTGATGTCGTATTTCCAGTGAACCAGGGCACATTTTTGTAACGCCAGCCCATGACGTCGAGTTAACTTGTCAGTACTGTTTTCTCAAATGGCGCCTCTATGAGTACACCGTTGGTGGTAAGAGGGGCGTTAATACCATCTAATCCACAGCAAGATGTTTCTGATAATCGAACGGTATTACCTACTTGTCGCTGATCTAGGAGATAACTATGGATTATAACTACGACCCGATACCGCTGCCGCGTCGCGCACATCTGTCCCCAGAAGAGTCGTTGGCGAGAGCTGACGCTTACTACCAATCGATCAGGCAGCGACATACCGTGCGGCACTTTACTCGCGAGCCCGTCGAACGCGGGCTGATAGAGCGCTGTCTCTTGGCAGCGGGTACTGCACCGAGCGGTGCCAATCACCAGCCTTGGCATTTTGCCTGTGTTAGCAGCCCGCAGATCAAGCGAGAAATTCGTGAGGCGGCGGAAGAGGAAGAGCGCGCATTTTACGGCGGTAAAGCCGGTGACGCATGGTTAAAGGATCTTCAGAAAATGGGTACGGATGCCAGCAAGCCCTTCCTCGAAACAGCTCCTTGGCTTATTGCTATTTTTGTGAAGCGCCACGGTGTCGATGATCAGGGTAAAAAGCAGAAAAACTATTACACATCTGAGTCAGTCGGTATAGCGACAGGGTTTCTGATCAATGCGCTACATGAGGCGGGCCTAGCAACGCTCACTCACACCCCCAATCCAATGAAGTTTCTCACTAGGATACTGGGACGGCCAGCGAACGAGCGACCTTTTATTTTGCTTGTGGTTGGGCATCCCGCGAAAGAGGCCGTTATTCCAACCGCGGCCACACTGAAGAAGCCCCTCGAGCAAATAGCCAGTTTTATTTAGTTGACGACAACGTTCATAACGAGTGGATCATCCAGACGAGCGCGGGTGTCAGGTTTATAGGTGCTGCCGTGTATCGCTGCACCGGTAATCTTAGCGAGGTTTCCGCGTGCCTCGAGCATGTCTGGCAGTGATGGTGCTTGGTGCGGATTACCAAACTCGGTGACATCAGCGCCTGCGATACTGTAACCGGCCCAATGGACCGCTATTGCTCGGTTGTCATCGTTACGGGCGATTTCAAGTGCGCGCCTAAATCCGGTGCATAGGGCGTGGGATATTCTGATGACACGGCGGACTGCCATAGTGCCGTTTTCTGTGGGCCATGAGATTGCGCTAATTTACCTCAAAAAAAGGCGCCTCGATTCAGACGGGATTGGAGGCTTAAGTTACCGCTGCGTTCGCCCCTTGAGATATTGTTTGAAAATGGCGTCAAGCGCTTCGACTGAGAAAGTCCGCTTGACGCGATGCTAGGGCGCTAAGTGTGAAGGTTGGATTCACCGCGCCTGTCCCAGGAAATAAGCTGGGGCCAGCGACATATAAATTTTCTGTGTCGTGAACGCGACCGTAGGAATCGGTTACCGATTGCTTAGGGTCGTGACCCATGACCGTGCCGCCCATTATATGCATCGGCGCCTGAGGGCCATGCCACACTTCAGTAGCACCCGCTGCACGCATGATGTCTTCGCTTTGCCGCAAGCGAGTAGTCCACAGCTTGTTCGTTGCGGCACTCAGATTATGCGTCGTGTGGGCAAGTGGTGCGCCGGTTGCATCTTTGTTGTCGCTCAAACGGATGCGATTTTCAGGATCGGCAATATCCTCGACCACGATATTCATATTGGCGAGATGTTTGGCCGCCTGTGTCATCCATGTCTTGAGGCCGTCGCCGATAATATCGGGACGACTAGTGCCATAACCGAGTAGGTCGTGGGGTTTGATGGCATTGGCGATCAACCACTGCGAGGCGCCTAATTTGTCGCTTGGATTGTCGTAGAGGTCATGACAAAGCAGCTGACCGCCTGAGACGCCTTGATGAGGATGCGTCTCCTCTTTCATCATACCGAATATTGTCGCTGCGGGGTGAGTGGTCAAATATCGACCCAATTGGTCATGTCGATTACCCGGAGCAGGATTTTCGCCATCGGCAGAGTTAAGCAGTATGCGCGTACTTTGTACGGTAAAAGCGGCAATGATGACTCGATCAGCACTGATGGTTTGAGTGTTCCCTTGATGCACAAACTCCACACCAGTTATTCGTGTGGTGTTATTAGTGTTACGTAGAACGCGCGTGACATAGGCATCGTGGATAAATTCAGCGCCGGCAGCTTTTGCGCGAGGCAGCCATGTCACTAGAGGGTTGGCCAAGGCACCGTTAGGGCAGCCCGCGTCGCACCAACCGTCGTAAAGACAGCTTGCGCGGCCGTTATAGGGTCGGCTATTGATGGCTAGGGGGATCGGTGACGTGCGAAAGCCCAGTTTACTAAAGCCTTGTTGTAGGACTTGCCCTTGCGCAAAGACTGGCAATGGCGGCATCGGGTAGGGTTCGCCTTTAGGCCGCCAAACTTCCGCCGTTGCATCGCCGCTAATACCCACTTCGCGCTGAATACGATCGTAGTGCGGGCGCAAATCTTGGTAGCTAATCGGCCAGTCCAGCCCGACACCCGAATCGGATGCTACGCTGAAATCGCGCTCGTGTAGCCTCAGCCAAACGGCATAATGGTGAAGTGCAGAGCCACCTGTGCCCCAGCCGGCATTAAAAGCGTGTCCAATTTTTTGATTACCTTCTTCTTCGACATGGGGGCCTGCCCACTTCAAACGACGGGCCCAAATCTGCGAGCTCGTGAGCTGGGCTAGGCTTCGCTCTGGTCCAGCTTCTAGCACCACCACTTGCTGTCCCGCTTCTGCCAGGCGAGCTGCAAGTAATAATCCCGCCGCGCCCGCACCGACTATCACGGTCTCATAGTGTTGCTGCGTAGCGATTTTTGCGCTTGTGGCTACCATAGCAGTGTGGGTTCTATATGGGCGTTGTAGGGAATACCTAAATCGGCAAAGCCAGACGGTGTACCGTAAGTGACATCGAGACTATCGGCGCGTAGTACAAAGAGTACAAAGCTCGCCGGCGGCGCCTGCCAGTTGCTGACGGTATCTGATCCCATGACCGTAAGCAGCTCGCCTATCTTGTTATGTGTTGCACTCGTTGGGTTATTAAGCGCTTGATCGATCGCATCGAATGCGCTTGTGTAAAAGCCTGTCTGATCTGGCAAGGGCACACCGAGGTATTTGATCATCAGCAGTGATTCGTTGCCCTTATTCAACTGGTCATCGATATAAGGTGCAATACCCGCAGCGGTGGCGCCGGGGACTAAAGCTTCTGCTATGGCTTCAAGCGCACTGACTTGTGCATTGTTCAAAACCTGCGGAGTGAAACCAAGTTGTTTTGCTTCGGTAGGTGTGGCGGGAATCAGTTGTCCGCCGACTAAAAAAGTACTCAGCCAGAAGCTGCGTTGCAGAAACTGACGACGATTACTATCGCCGGCAGTTTCGGTTTGGGCTTGATTACTGGACACAGATTTAGAAGTCCTTGCGTATCGAAAGCGAATAGTAACGCGGTGCTCGATAGGATACCTCGTTACAGCCGCACAGCGTGGCCAAGTCAAAGCCTTGAACTCCAGGGCGTTCATCGGTCAAGTTCCTGATGGCCAGCGTGGCCAGCCAATCGTCGGTTGCAAAGCTTACTTGAGCATTGGCGACGACGTAGCTTGGGAACTTGTCGGCGTCAAAGTTGCGCAGGTTGTAATAGTACTCATCGGAGTAGCTCACATCGGCTTGTACTGCCATCTCGCCACCGAAGGCATCAAACGCATAGCGCGCTAAGCCTGTTGCTTGGAACTCGGGTGCATAGGTGGGATCTGCGTCAAATGTGGGTAGCGGTGAACCATTGCGGAGGCTGACACCCTTCACTGTGGCATCGAAATACGCCGCATTAAAGATGAAGTCTAAGCCCGCTGCGGGTGATGTCTGAATTTCTATTTCCGCACCGTAGTTGTCGGCATCCTGATTGACGACGACCCCACCGACACCGACGAATAAGAAGGCTTGATAGTCGCTGTAATCATAGTAGTAGGCGGTACCGTTGATGCGCGTAGTGCCGCCGCCTAATGTCGCTTTAAAGCCCGCTTCGTATGAAGTGAGGACTTCTTCACCGTAAGGCAGGGCCGCATCGCCGCCTGAACCAAAGTAGGCGCCCAGCAGCGGTGCGTTGTAGCTGCCGGCTTTAACACCGCGGTTGACGCCCGCATAGAGCATCAAGTCATCGCTCATGTCATAAGTGAGCTGCAGTTTGCCCGCCCAAAGGTTTTCAGAGTCGTCATCTTGATAGGTGATCCTCGGCGCAAAACATGCGCTTACATCACCGGTGAAGCAGGGTGATGTATTCACTACAAAGGAGCTTTCTGACGCGGCTACGCTCAGCACTAGATCAAAGTCCTTTTCCTCGCGCATGGCGCGCAGGCCGGCGATCACCGTCAATTTATCGTTAATGTCGTATTCAAACTGACCAAATAGGCTGTAAGAGTCTGTTTCAAGCTCCGCTACCGTACCGACATCAATCGGTGAGCCGCCAAACACATCGGCAAAGCTACCGACAGGTCCTTTTAGGCCATTATCCGAATGTGTATCAATATTCAGATAGTAGAAGCCGGCAACCCAGCGACTGTTGTTGGTTTCACCCATGAGTCGCAGTTCTTGCGTGAAACTACTGGCGTCGACGCCAGCGTAGTTGGCCAGTTGGTTAACCGGCGCCGCATCAACATCAATGAACAACAGCTTGTCGTACTTTTTATAGTCGGTGATTGACGTGAAACTCATCGAGTCTGAAACGTCCCAAGCGAGTTTAAAGTTGACCCCTGAAGTTTCGGTATCACCTTGGTCGGCAAAAGCAAAGTCGCCCGAGAATGTAAAATCGTCGCCGTCGGGATCAAGGTAGCCAAAGAAGTCGGCGCCTGGCGACAGACGTCCGGGTAGACCGCCACCACCACCTGGCTGGAAGCTATCGCCGTCTTCAATATCGGCACCGCCATCTAGGCCGGTATCGTTACCATTTTCGTCTACGACAATGGTTAAGCGTGATTCACCAGCTGGCGTGTTGATGACGTTAATGAGTTCGGGACTGCCATTGACGTTGGTCACAATACCCACGGTCGATTTGCTTTGGTAAGGCCCTGTTGCGACTTCGCTCTTCGCATAGTTGAAGCTCAAGTCCATGCGTAAGTTGTCGCTTGGCTGAAACGCAAAACGTAAGCGCGCGGCCATCGTGTCGTCGTCAGCTAAGTCAGCACCTGCGCCCTCGCCAGGCTGACCTAAGAAGGGCAGTTGATCATCGGGCTCGTAAAGGTTCTTAAGATACGGGTCTTGTTTGCTGTAACGAATAGCTGCGCGTGCGGCGACAGTATCAGACAGTGGGCCACCGATGGCAGCCTCGACCAAATAGCGATTGGCGTTGGCTTTGGAGTCAAATTGACCCACTTCTACGTCTACATAGCCCTCAACGCCTTCAAAAGACGGCGCGTTAGAGATGAAATGCACTAAGCCACCGGTGGCATTACGCCCAAATAGTGTGCCCTGCGGTCCTTTTAGAATTTCGACACGCGCCACATCAAAAACAGTGAAAGTCTGTGCTTGCGCGATGGCGATATAGCCCTCGTCTAGATAGACAGCGTTGGGTGCTTCAATAATATCGTTGAAATCGTTTTGGGTGACGCCACGAATCGAGAATTGGGTATTTTGGCCCGCTAGGTTGCCGCTGATATGAACACCCGGTGAAAATGCTGCGATGTCAAAGCTTTCTGATACGCCCAGTGCATTCATCTGCGCGCCGGTAAAGGCAGTAATCGCGATGGGAACATCTTGTGAATTCTGTTCCCGCTTTTGCGCCACAACGACAATCTCTTCCAACACGTTCTGAGCGGATGCTGAGAGAGAGATTGAAGCGGCGGCTAACGCTGCGGCAATACGGTTTAGCGAAAAATGTGAGGAAATCATGTCCAGCTCCTTTTTTTAATACGTTCTTCTGAGGTTTGCAGTGATTGTTTTACTTTTAATTTTTTATTGTTCTAGCGTACTAAATCGGCTGCCTAAGGCCAAGTGCTTCAAGGCGGGGTATTACCTCTGCCTTAAAATAAGGGAATTCTTTTGCATAGTCTACAAAAGCTAGGGTGGTTCCTGCGATGCCAGTAGCCGACAACTTGGCGAGTTGATCGGCAATATGGTCCGGTGTTCCTACTAAAGGAAATCCACCGTGGCCTGCGGCAAAGCGGTCGCGAAAAGAAGCCAGTGCTTCTGGTGTAAATGACTGTGCGTGAAGGCCTTGCAGTGTCATCAGGTTATCGACAGCCTCCCAGTCGGCGTTTTGATTGGCGTAGTAGTCCAGATAATCTTCGGCCTCCTGCTGAGTGGGGCGACAGACGACGGTACAAAAGGTGAGCACATCAATATGGCGGCCAGCCGATGCGGCCTTCGCTTTGACATCGATAACAGTTGCTTCTGCTTGGCCAAAGTCAAATACGGGGGTGAACAGGAAATCGGCATTACGCATGGCAAACTCACGACCTTCGCTTGAGGCTGCAGCGTTAATAATGGGCATATGGGTTTGCATTGGATGCGGTCTTCCATAAACGCCTTTGCCCCGATAATACTTGCCATTCCAGTCAAAGGCGCTGTCTTCTCGCCAGAGCTTCTGTACATAGTCAAACCACTCTTGGGCCATGGCATAGCGGTCTGGGTGCGCAGCGGGCAGATCGACACCAAAGGCATCGTATTCTGGTTTATTCCAACCGGCGACCACATTTAACCCTAGGCGCCCATGCGATAGTTGGTCGAGTGTGGCGAGTTGTTTAGCGGTGACAATGGGATGGTTGAACGCCGTGTGGACGGTCGCAAAAATTGCGATGCGTTGCGAGTGGGCAGCGAGACCTGCCGCCCAAGCGACCGTTTCCAGCACATCGCCATGGAAGTCCGTTTCACCGCCGTATCCTATCCACCGAGCAATGGGCAGCATGAACTCCAAGCCAGCTTCATCGCACTGACGGACCAAATCAAGATTGTTATCCCAGCTATTGACCCATCGCTCTTCCACTTTAGTCACCGCCATGCCGCTTGAGCAGTTGGCAGAAAAAGTCCCCAGCTTTAACTTATTGTTATTGAACATTGGGTTGGGGGTGGCCATTGTGTTTCTCCGCTTAAAAGGGACAATAATCGTTTATGCTTAAAGCTTCAGGTTTAAAGTATTATTTAGCAGCGTCTGCGGCAATCTGCAAGAGTTTGTTTTGGTAAAGGTTATTTGATGGAGGACAAATGCGATATTTACAAGATTTTGACACGGGCCAGATTATTTCACTGCTGCCCTATACGGTGCGAGAGGTGGATATTATCGATTTTGCGCACAAGTTTGATCCTCAGCCCTTCCACCTAGATGCGGCAGATGAAAAAACTAAAGCGCTTGGTGGGCTGATGGCGAGTGGTTGGCATACGGCAGCCATTGTGATGCGAATGAAGGTTGATGCTTATTTGCTAGACACTGCAACTTTGACCTCACCGGGGATCGACAATCTTCGTTGGTTGGCGCCGGTGCGGGCGGGCGATGTGCTGAGCGGCTATGATGAGGTCACTGCTGTTCGGCGTTTGAAATCGCAGCCGGATCGCGGGGTGCTCTCAACCAAAGTCAGGATAAAAAACCAAACTGAAACCCTTGTGATGACCTTAGAGGCTGCTGCGTTTGTGATGGTACGCCCGACTGATTGAACGCGATGCTTTGTGTCTAGATTTGCGCGAATAATGTGACGTTTTAGGCGATGGCGGTGACTTCTACTTCGACAAGCGCGGCGGCCTCGATCAAAGCACTGACCTCGACAACGCTCATAGCCGGATAATTTTTGCCCATGACTTCACGGTATACCTGCCCAATTTCACGGAGATTATCTAGGTAAACTTGGCGGTCGGTGATGTACCACGTCATGCGTGTCATGTGCTCTGGTCCAGCGTCAGCGCATGACAAGACGGCGCGCACATTAAGCAGGGCTTGACGTAGCTGGGGGATAAAATCGGTTGTCTCGAATACACACGCGCTATTCCAGCCGATCTGACCGCCGCAGAAAATGTGTTTCGTGCCTTCGGCGACGATGCCATTGGCATAGCCTTTGGGCCTGGGCCAGCTTTCGGGGAGCAGCGTTACATGCATCTGAGTGTGTCCTTTGGGTTGATTTGCAGGAGCATGTTATTTTAGGTTTAAAATAATTGCCACTAGAGATAGTCTGTGACCTTAACTTTGCCAGGTAAAGTGAGAGTATAGGCTGGATTAGATAAGGTTTTTGTAAGCTTCCTATTGCAAGTGACATAATCGAAGTTACATAGCCGAAGTGACATAACTTAAAACTCTTAGAGGGGGTAATACATTGTGACAACACAAACATTGACTGATTTAGCTATGGCGCTGGTGAGCGGCTCCGTTCGCGTCATCGATCTGAGCGTTTCGCTGTCGGGAGACACACCCATTCTTGAATTACCTGAGGAATTTGGTTGGGGTAAGTCTTGGGCTTTCTCCAAAGAAGAAATTTCCCGTTACGATGATCGTGGTCCTTTTTGGTACTGGAATAATATCAAGTGCGGTGAACACACCGGCACGCATTTCGATGCACCCATTCACTGGGTGAGTGGCAAGGACCATACACAACACGCAACTGATACTTTACCCCCCGATCGATTTGTCGCCCCTGCGGTGGTGATTGATGCGGTCGCAGAAGCTGCGGCAGATCCTGACTTTTTGATGAGCGTTGACTTTATTAAGCGCTGGGAGGCGAAGCATGGTGTTATTCCAAAAGGTGCGTGGGTGCTATACCGAACCGACTGGTCCAAGCATGAAACCAAAGAAGCCTTTTTGAATAAACGTGAAGATGGCGGCCACACTCCAGGTTGGGATCCAGCAACTGTCGCCTTCTTGGCGGAGGAAAGGGACATTATAGGTGTCGGTACTGAAACTGTGGGTACTGACGCTGGGCAAGCCGCAGCACAGGACCCTATGTTTCCTTGTCACAACTTAATGCATGGCGCGAATAAGTGTGGTTTGGCCAGTTTGTGCAATCTCGATCAGCTGCCACCTACAGGTGCGATTTTGATTGCTGCGCCTTTAAAAATTGTTGAGGGCTCGGGTAGCCCTTGTCGTGTGCTGGCGCTTGTTAACGCTAATTAATCGTTCCGACGATTATTTCTGAGAGGTAAATGATATGGCTGAGCGGTCCTTCAAGGAGGAAGTGAAGAAGTTACGTGCTGGTGCGGGCGAAACTTTTCAAGGTGAAGGAATCTTGGCTATTACCAAGGCCTTGCTGCAATCTGGCGTGTCTTACGTCGGCGGGTATCAGGGCTCTCCAATCTCGCATCTCATGGACGTACTCAATGATGCGCAAGATATCTTGGCTGAACTTGGGGTTCATTTTGAAGCCAATGGGAGCGAAGCAACTGCAGCAGCCATGCTGTCCGCGTCAATTAATTATCCGCTACGCGGTGCGGTTACCTGGAAGTCTACGGTAGGCACAAATGTTGCCTCTGATGCGCTGTCGAATTTGGCTTCGTCGGGTGTCACGGGTGGTGCGATAGCGATTGTCGGCGAGGATTACGGTGAGGGATCTAGCATCATGCAAGAGCGCACTTATGCTTTTGCGATGAAGGCCCAAATGTGGCTACTTGACCCGCGCCCCAACCTCACCAGTATTGTTGATCTGGTTGAGAAGGGCTTTGAGTTATCCGAGGCTAGCAACACACCGATTTTTTATATGATGCGTATTCGGGGCTGCCACGTAACGGGGGAGTTTGAAGCACGGGATAATGTGCCGCCAAGCTATTCCAATCGCTCGCCGGTCACACCTAACCGAGAGGCAGACAAAATTATTTTGCCGCCCAATGTGTACGCACAGGAGCGACAAAAAATTGCCCAGCGTCTACCGGCGGCGGTTGCATTTATCAAGGAAAATAAGCTCAATGAGTTTTTCCCGGGGTGCCATGAGCACTTAGGTATTATTACGTGTGGTGGCTCCTACAACACCGTTATTCGCGCTTTACAACGTCAGGGTCTAGCCGATGTTTATGGCAACGCGGATATCCCGATCTATGTACTTAATGTCGCTTATCCGTTGATTCCTGATGAGCTCATTAGCTTCTGTGCAGGTAAAGAGCAGGTGCTGGTATTAGAGGAAGGGCAACCGGAGTACATTGAGCAGGGCATTCAGACGGCGCTGCGTCGAGCCGATGTGCAGACGCGAATCTTCGGCAAAGACATAATGCCGATGGCGGGAGAGTACAGTGGACAAGTGATGTTAGAGGGTATCACTGCGTTTATAGAGACCTCCAGGCGTGCTCATGTGCCCTTAACTACGAGCCTCGATGCGGTGCGCAGCCTAGAAACACCGCTGTCTAAAGAAGATCAAGTGAATTTGCTTGCCGAGGTTCCGCCGCGGCCTTCTGGGTTGTGTACCGGATGTCCGGAGCGACCGCTATTTTCCGCCCTCAAGCAAGTGCAGGCGTCGCTCGGACCATTTCATATCAGCTCCGACATTGGTTGCCACTCATTTGCAACGCTCGCCCCGTTTAATCTTGGTAATACCATTATGGGTTATGGCTTATCGCTTGCCAGCTCATCGGGCATCAGACACGTCTTGCCGCATAAAGCCATCAGTATCATGGGCGACGGCGGATTCTGGCATAACGGGCTTACCAGTGGTGTTGTCAGCGCTGTCTTTAATAAACATGATGGTTTGTTGATTATCGTCGATAATGGCTACTCCGCCGCAACCGGCGGGCAGGATATTCCTTCCTTGGTGGAGCCCAGTATTATTGCCTCGACCATCGATACGAAGCGCCCTGAACGCGATGACTATCTGAGTATCGAGGCGGCGTGTCGCGGTGCAGGTGTTGAATGGCTTCGCACGGTCAGTACTTACAATATCGAGGCGATGAAGCAAACGTTAACCGATGCGTTAACCACTGATGTCGCTGGTCTAAAAGTTGTTATCGCAGAAGGCGAATGTATGCTTAACCGACAGCGGCGTGTTAAGCCGCTGCTCAGTCAGGCTATTCAATCGGGTCGAGAAATTAAGCGCAGCCGTTTTTATATCGATCCGCAAACGTGTACGGGTGATCACGGATGTATTCGCTTGTCTGGCTGCCCATCATTGACGATCAAGCCGAATCCTGATCCGTTGCGTGTTGACCCTGTGAGTTATGTTGATAACAGCTGCGTCGGTTGTGGGGTCTGTGGTGGTAACGCGCACACAGCAGTGCTGTGTCCATCATTCTCGCAGGTTGATATTGTGTTTAACCCGGGTAAGTTTAGTCGCTTTAAAAGTGGTATCCGCAGCCAAGTAAGGGATTGGTTTGCACAGCGCGACCTCCGTAAAGCACAGGAGCAGGTGTGGTGAGTAATGCCGCTGGTGCGCCGTGCACACTGAATATGGTTATTGCCGCACTGGGCGGTGAAGGTGGAGGTGTATTAACGAACTGGTTGATCGAGGCGGCAGAGCGCGAAGATTGGTATTGCCAGTCAACCTCTCTGGCGGGAGTTGCGCAGCGAACCGGCGCTACGATCTATTATTTGGAATTCATAAGACGTGATCACAATATGCCTGCGCCGGTTATGTCGCTGTTTCCTGCTCAGGGCGATATCGATGTGGCGGTGGCCTCTGAAATTGCCGAGGCAGGACGCATGATTAGTCGAGGGTTTGTGTCACCCGACCGCACCACACTGATTACGTCTGATCATCGTGTTTATGGTATTACCGAAAAAAGCGCGACCACCGATGGCACCATCAATGAAGCAGTCTTAGGTGATATTGCGACGCGATATTCGGCGCGTTACATACATTTTGATATGCAGGAAATTGTTCGTCGACATAATACCGTGGTCTCTGCAGCACTGCTCGGTGCTATCGCCGGTGCGGCAGTTTTACCTTTCAAGATGCAAACCCTGCGCGATATTATTTCACAAGGACGTGGCGGCGACGCAAACTTAGCGGCGTTTGAAGAGAGCGCGACGATTGCTGCAAATGATGGCGTCGCGGTGATTGAGCCTGAGACGCTGACGGCGTTTAGCTTGCCCAGTGCTACAACTGAAGCTGGCCGGCGATTGCTGCCCCGACTAGCGGCATTACCCGATATATTGCACCCGATGCTATTAGAGTGCGCCGAGCGATTAGTCGCTTATCAAGATGTGGACTATGCCGAGCTTTGGTTAAAACGCGTCAAACTCGTGGCGGAGCGAGATGCGTGTGCAAGCACGCATAGGCTAACCGCTGAATATGCCCGCTACCTGGCGCTGTGGATGTGTTTTGAAGATATCCCGCGGGTCGCGCAATTAAAGATTCGTCCTGACCGTTTCGCTGAGATTCGGCAGGAGGTCAAAGCCGATGAGGGTCAGCTTTTACAGGTCACGGAGTTCTTTCATCCGCGGATTGAGGAGGTTGCTGCATTACTACCCGAACGAATTGGACGTGCTTTACTCGCATCGACATTTTGGAACAGGCAATTGTCCCGACTAATGGGCGCGCGCAAGCTTCGAACGGACAGTCTGTCGGTCTATTTCACGCTGCGATTTCTGGCGAGTTTACGCCGAATGCGTCGAGTAACGCTTGGTTATGCACATGAAAACCAGATGATAGAAGCGTGGTCGGCAGCTGTGTTGTCCGCCGCGATGTCAGATTCAGAAGCGGCAATCGCCCTTGCAGAAAGTGGCCGCATGGTCAAAGGCTACGGCGATACGCGGTATCGCACCACGAGCCGATTGCTGCGTATAGTCTCCGAGTTCGAAGATCGCACGCTGACAGCAAAGCAAATTGTAGCACTGCGCGAAGCCGCTATGCTCGATGAAGCTGCGGCACCATTTGATGCCGCACTCGGGGCATTAGGCAATTAGCGGTATTACCTAGCGGGGAGCCCGCTCTGCCAAAATATCGATTTCGAAAGAGAGTGCTTTGTCGCCATACTGGTTGAACGCCTCGTTACGGCTGCGAATAATACTCCAGCGATCGCGTACAATTGTTTCAGACTTATCAATAATTTCGTAGGTATAGGCAATGGTATGTCCCGGTCTTACCGGCTCGAGCCATTCGATGTTTTCAACGCGGACACCGGCGCCATTGCGGCGACCATCCTGCACCCCATGCGCGTAGCGTTCCATGTAGGACACCATCATCTGCATCCATATGGCTACCACGTGCCAGGGCGCAGCGACCAATCCGCCATGGCGCAAACTGCGCGCGGCCACTGGGTCGGTATATTCTGGCTGTGGCGCATAAAGTTGAGAGAACTCAATCATTTCTAGTTCACTAAAAGTGTGCGCGCCAAATACATGAAATTCACCAACGGGTAAGTCCTCGAACCAGCGACTACGGAGATAGAGTTCACTCATGACGCTAGCTCCTTATCGATGGCAACGTCGCACTGCATTTCGGCAACCCGTTGCTGTCGCGCATTATTGACTGAGACATTGAGTGCCAGCGAACGGTAATTCGGCTCGGTGCGGTGGTTGTTCACCGATTCTATGGTCACGACAACATGAATACTTTCATCCACCAATAGCGGGCGCTGCCATCGCATATTGGCGACGCGATCTACATCAATAACAGGGACGCACGCTTGTTTCAGCACCTCGTTCACTAGCCGACTAGTGAGTGCGGCAACCTGCCATCCGCTGGCACAGAGGCCGCCAAATATGGATTTCTCTGCAGCGGATGCATCTAAATGATAAGGCTGTGGATCAAATTGTTTAGCAAAAATAATGATCTCTTCTGCACTAAATTTGATCGGACTGCTGGTCATAGTCTGTCCGGCAGCAAGGCTAATAGCATCGCTCATCGAGGGTTCCTTATTAAACGAGACCGTTAGTATCGTAGTCCAGGCCCGCGCTGACAACGTTTAGTCAGCACCCTACGTCATTCAGCGTTTGCCGCAGCTATTGTTTGCCGAGCGATGATGGTCTGTTGGACCTCGCTCGCACCTTCATAAATACGCAGTGCTCGGATGTCACGGTAGAGTGATTCGACGATATAACCCTTGGTAACACCTTTCCCACCATGGAGTTGTACGGCGCTATCGATCACCTGCTGGGCGCTTTCTGTTGCGGCGAGTTTTGCCATGGCTGCCTCACGTGTAACGCGATCAGCAATACAGTCCTTGGTCCATGCGGCGCGGTAAACTAGCAGCGCGCTACTATCGATAGCCAGCGCCATATCCCCAATTTTTGCTTGCACAAGTTGCAGGTCTACGAGTTTGCCACCGAATATTTCTCGGCTATCGATGTGGCGTAATGTTTCGTCCAATGCGCGGCGCGCCATCCCTAGGGCTGCAGCAGCCACTGATGAGCGAAATACGTCAAGTACCGCCATGGCGATCCCGAAGCCGCGACCGGGTTGGCCAACCCGTTGGCTTTCAGGGATGCGACAATCGGCGAATTCTAATGTGCCGAGCGGATGTGGTGCGATGAGGTCAATACGTTCGCTTACTTCAAATCCCGGTGTGTTGGCGGGCACAATAAAACAGCTGATTCCTTTAGCGCCTTCGCCCTCTCCTGTACGGGCAAATACGGTGTAGAAGTCGGCGATACCTGCATTGGATATCCAGGTCTTGGTACCGTTGAGGACATAGTCGTCGCCGTCGCGCACAGCGGCACAGCTCATCGCAGCAGCATCGGAGCCCGCATTGGGTTCTGATAAAGCAAATGCTGAGATCTGTTCGCCCTTAGATACCGGCACCAAATAGCGCGCTTGCTGCGCCTCCGATCCAAATAGCGAGATCGGCCCGCTACCTAAGCCCTGCATCGCAAAAGCGAAATCGGCAAGTGCATGATGCCGCCCGAGCGTTTCGCGAATAATGCACAGACTTCGAACATCGAGCTTATCGAGTACGCCGCCGCCGCTAGCCGGTACTGCATAGCCGCAAAATCCGGCGTCACCCAGAGCACGAACAATACGACGACAAGTGCCATCGAGATCCTCGTGCTCCGTCGCCGTCAGTCCCTCAAGATGTACAGTTGCCCAGTCATCAATTGCCGCTTCAAGGCGACGGTGCGATTCGTCAAAAAAAGGCCAGCCTAGATAACTCTTTTCACTCATTGTTCTGTCTCCTGAAGGGCGGGTTTAGTCGCCCTCAAAAACCGGTTTTTCTTTATTGACGAATGCGTTGTAGGCGCGCTTAAAATCGTCTGTTTGCATGCAAATAGCTTGTGCTTGTGCTTCGCACTCAATGGCTTGATCTACCGACATATTCCACTGTTGATGTAGTTGGGTTTTGGTGATGCCGTTGGCAAATGTTGGCCCCTGGGTAATTCGCTGTGCCGTGCGCAGGGCATCGTCAAAAGGTGTGCTACTGACACTGTTAAAAAAGCCCCAGCGCTCTCCTTCTTCGGCAGACATGCCACGCCCTGTAAAGAGCAGGTCGCTGGCGCGCCCTTGACCGATAATCCTAGGTAATATTGAGCAGGCTCCCATGTCGCAGCCAGCCAGTCCTACGCGATTAAATAGAAATGCGACCTTTGCATCCGCACTGGCGTAGCGTAAATCACTGGCCATGGCGATGATGGCACCAGCGCCCGCACAAATGCCTTCTACGGCACTTAATATGGGTTGTCGGCATGCGCGCATGGCTTTGACCAAGTCACCCGTCATTCGCGTAAAGGCGAGTAGTTGCTTCATGTTCATGTCGGTGAGCGGGCCAATAATCTCGTGCACATCACCACCTGAGCAAAAATTACCGCCGGCTCCATGGATCACAATGGCATCGATATCATCGGCGTAGACCAGCGCGCGGAACAAATCACGCAGTTCTGCATAAGAATCAAAAGTCAGCGGATTTTTGCGCTCCGGACGATTGAGTGTAATCGTGGCAACGTTGCCGTCAACCTGCCAAAGAAAGTGGGTTGCTTGATAGTCAGCTAGTGTGGTGTTTTGCATACTGGGACTCCTTGTTGGCTAGATTTCCCCGCCGTTAATACCAATCGCTTGGCCGTTGACGCTGGCGGCACCTTGGCTCGCTAACCATTGTACGGCAGCGGCAATTTCGTCAGGGGACACCAAGCGGCCTTGTGGGTTTACTTGTGTAAAGTGGTTAAGTGCCTGCGCTTCCGTTCGTCCCGTTTTTTCAGCAATATTTTTGATGGCGCCGCGGATAATGTCGGTATCGGTATAGCTTGGGCAGACGGCGTTAACGGTAATGCCTTTAGTGGCAAGCTCAAGCGCTAACGCACGGGTTAGCCCGAGTACGGCATGCTTGGCCGCGCAATAGGCGCTGACGTACGCATAGCCTTTTTGTGACGCACTGCTGGCAATATTGATGATGCGGCCATAGCCTGCATCAAGCATGTTGGGGAGCACTGCTTGGATACAGTGATAGGTTCCATTTAAGTTAATGTCGATGGTCTGTTGCCAAAGATTAAAGTCCATTTTCTCAAAGGCGACAGTAGGTGCTGCACCGGCACAATTGATGAGGATGCTGATCGGTCCATTGGCCGCTGTCGCAGCGCTTACTGTTTGCGCTACTGCCGCGCTGTCGGTGACATCACAACTAGCGGTCCAGTGCTGCCCAGGTAGGCTTTTGGCGACGTTTATCAGCGCGTCCTGTCGCCGACCAACAAGCGATAGTTGAAGGCCCTGTTCGGCCAGTATTTTTGAAATTGCTGCGCCAATACCGCTACCGGCACCCGTGATAAAAGCATGTGTCATGATGATTATTTACCTCGATTACGCCCAAGCTGGGTTTGTAGCTGGCGATATCCCAAAAAGTACTGCGTAGGTTCGACAACGCCGGGTCCGCTGTAGCCAAGCTCTGCGGCCGCTCGCAGTGTCCAGTTAGGATCTGCAAGGTGTGGGCGTGCCAAACACACTAAGTCTGCGCGACCTGCTGCAATAATGCTATTGACGTGGTCAACTTCGTATATGTTACCGACCGCAATCGTATTGATACCGCCTTCGTTGCGAATCAGGTCTGACAAGGGTGTTTGGAACATACGCCCCGGCAATGGTTTTGCTGCGTGTGATGTCATTCCCGAAGAGACATTAATGATATCTGCGCCCGCCTCACTGAAGGCCTTGGCAATGACCAGAGCATCCGCCTCGGTGACACCGGCATCGGCCATCCAGTCATGGGCTGAAATACGCACTGACATGGGTCGATCAGTCGGCCATGCCGCCCGCATAGCGCGACAGACCTCGAGCGGATAGCGCAGACGATTTTCTAAGCTACCACCGTATTCATCATCGCGTTGGTTGAGAAGTGGCGTGATAAATGCAGACAGTAAATATCCATGGGCTGCATGCATTTCGATCATATCGAAGCCCGCTGTCACTGCGCGTTCTGCGGCATCGACATGCTGCTGTAGGACGGTGTCCATATCCGCTCGTGTCATCGCTTTCGGGACGGGACTGTAGCTATCGAACGGGATGGCACTTGCGCTTAATAGCGGCCATTGCGCTGATTCAGGCAGCGGCGCGTCGAGGGTGTCGCCCCAGGCCCAGGGCTCTAATGTCGCACCCTTGGGGCCCGCATGGCCGATTTGTAGCGCCATTTTTGCGCTGCTTTGCTGGTGGGCGAAATCGGTAATGCGGCGCCATGCTTGGGTGTGTTCGTCGCTCCAGATTCCCGTACAACTCGGTGTGATTCGAGCCTCGGGGCTGACGTTGGTCATCTCTGTGTAGACTAGCGCGGCGCCGCCTTTGGCGAGCGCGCCATAGTGGACCAGATGCCAGTCATCGGGGAGGCCGTCGGTAGCGCTGTACATGCACATGGGCGATACAACGACACGATTATTGAGCGCCATGCCGCGTATTTTCCACGGTAAAAACATGGGCGGCACAGCTTGCTCAGTTGCTTCGCCTAAGTGACGTTTCGCCAGATGTCTCTCCATCCCCTCGAGCCAATCTGGGTCCCGTAAGCGTAAATTTTCATGGCTGACACGCTGACTTCGCGTCAACATCGAGTAGTTGAATTGTTTGAGATCAAATGCTCCGATGTAGCGGGGTACGTTTTCGAACCAAATCATGGCGTTACGTGCGCTGTTTTGTAATCGTAAGGCGTCTACCATGCGTTCACTTTGGTAGTTTGCGAGCGCCTGTGGAATAGCGGCACCACTGTTGAGCTGCTGGGCGAGTGATATAGCGTCCTCGAGTCCCAGTTTGGTGCCTGAGCCAATTGAAAAGTGCGCCGTGTGGGCCGCATCTCCGATCAGTACAACGCGATCATCTTTGATCCAGTTTTCACAGAGTACGTGGGGGAAGCTAATCCATGCCGAACCCCGAATGTGCGCTGAGTTGGTCAGCAGCGCATTGCCGTCGAGATACTTGGCAAAAATACGCCTACAGGTTTCGGCGCTCTCTTCGTGACTCATATGGTCAAAACCGATCGCGTCATAGACCTCGGGCGTGGTTTCGACGATAAAGGTCGACGTTTCATTGTCGAATTGGTAGGCATGCGCGAAAATCCAGCCATGCTCGGTGCGTTCAAAAATAAATGTAAAGGCGTCGCGGAAGGTCTGTTTTGTACCGAGCCATACGAACTTATTGGGCCTTAAATCGATACTGCACTGAAAAGTCTCGTGGTCTGAGTTACGTACCGTTGAGTTGAGTCCGTCGCTGGCGACAACGACATCGGCATCCGCAAAGCGAGTGTCGATATCTTGGACACTAAATTCACTTTCAAAATGTAAGCCGACGCCCAGTTCGCGGGCGCGATCATGCAGCATTTGTAACATGCGTTTGCGCCCTAAACCAATAAAGCCATGACCGCCAGATCGCTCCACCTCGCCATTAACGAAACAGTCAATCATGTCCCAGTGAATGAATTCATTGGCGATAGTTTTGCCGCTAATAGGATCATTCGCCATGAGATTATCAACGGTCTGATCAGAAAACACGACGCCCCAACCAAAAGTATCATCAGCCTTATTGCGCTCGTAGACATCGATTTGATGTTCGGGATTGTGGAGCTTCATTGAAATGCCGAGATACAAACCGGCGGGTCCACCGCCTAAGCATACTAGTTTCATAACACCACCTTGAGCTGCTGGATTTCGGCCGCATTTTAGCCGCAATTGAGAATTTTTTATCCTTAAACAAAGTGCAGTATAGGGGAAACATTTTATATTTAAAATGTTATGCTGTTGATCCGTCAAAGTTGCACTTATCGATACCATTTTAGAAGAGTTAGTCAGTTTATGAGCCATGCCAAGGATGTCGCGCTGGATCACGAATCCCGCTTAGTTGAAGATGATCATCAGGCCATTCGTCTGTGGCTGCGGTTGTTAACCTGTACCAATCTGATCGAGGCGCGATTACGCAGCCGGCTGCGTGATGAATTTGCCACGACGCTGCCGCGATTTGATTTTATGGCGCAGCTCGAGCGCGCCTCGAATGGGCTGACGATGGGTGAGCTGTCGCGCCGCATGATGGTTTCGGGAGGCAATATTTCTGGTATTGCTTTGCAGCTAGAAGGCGAGGGACTAATCCACCGCGAACCGGTACCCGATAATCGTCGCAGCCATTGTGTTCGCTTGACCGAACTCGGCCACTCGGTATTTGCAAAAATGGCAGCGCAGCATGAGAGCTGGATCGGGTCGATGCTCGACCAGCTATCCACTGATGATGTCGATCAATTGATGAATTTATTACGCGAAGTCAAAGTTAGTGTCGCCCACGCGGAAGAGGGTAAGGCTGATTAACTATGTGGAAACCTGCCGAAAGAATTAAATATATTACCAGTGAGAGTGCATGGCCCTCAGCCGAGGAGGCCCTTCGCGGACGTCTGTTTCAGCCGTTAACAGCGGGACCTTTATCACTAGCACAGCGTACATGGGTGCCTGCTATGGTGCCGTGGCGCTCAAATGAGTCCGGAGAAGTTACTGACGATGTTATCGATTGGTATGCACGCTTTGCGGAGGGAAAGCCTGGTGCCATTGTCATTGAGGCGACTGGGGTGCGCGATATACCTAGCGGGCCGCTCCTGCGAATTGGCAGCGACGATTATATTCCAGGCTTAACCCGCTTGGTCGATACTGTGCGGGAAGTCAGTGAGGGTAAGACGCGTCTGCTTATTCAGTTGATTGATTTTATGCGGATCCGCCGCCGGCCAGATCCCGACAAATTTCTACGGTTTTTTTTACCCATTACTGAGAGTCATCGGCAGGCGTTAGCCATGGCAGATGCCGATGAGGCGGCGGTGCGTGCGGTATTAGCTGCGCTGAGTAACGATGAGCTTGCCGAGGTACTCAGCCCGCGAGAGTTAGAAAACCTACGGTTTGGTTCTCGCGAACGCGTGACCGATGTCGATAACCCAGAAATTGCCGCGTTGCCGAAAAACTTACCTGGACTGTTTGCCAATGCTGCGCGGCGCGCACAAATAGCGGGCTTCGATGGCGTTGAGTTGCATTACGCCCATGCCTATACAATGGCCTCATTTTTATCGGCGACCAATACCCGTGAGGATGGCTATGGTGGTGGGCGTGACGGGCGAATTCGCTTGCCGCTAGAGGTCTATCATGCCGTTCGCGCCGAGACCGGGGAGCAGTTCTCCGTGGGCTGTCGATTTTTAAGCGATGAGATTATTGAAGGCGGTAGCGACGTAGATGATGCCTGCTGGTTTGCCGAGCAATTTGCGGCTGCGGGTATGGACTTCTTATCGTTGTCTCGCGGCGGTAAATTTGACGATGCAAAACAGCCAAAAGTGGGCGGGGCCGCTTACCCTTATACGGGCCAAAGTGGCTATGAATGTATGCCGTCCTACATATCAGATAAGCAGGGTCCATTTGGTCGCAATGTTACCCCCGTAGCCTGCATTAAAGACGCGCTCACCGCTGCGGGTCACTCGGTACCGGTGGTATTAGCCGGTGGCATTTATAGTTATAGCCAGGCAGAGGCGCTATTGGCCGACGGTGGTGCGGATGTCATTGCACTGGCTAGGCAGGCGCTCGCTGATCCCGACTGGTTTGAAAAGGTACGCACAGGCTATGGTCATCAAGTTGTGCTCTGCCGATACAGTAACTATTGCGAAGGTTTGGATCAGAAGCACAAGCAGGTGACCTGCGAACTGTGGGATCGTGAGCTTTTGGATGAGGGTGACGTGAAATTGACGCGCGATGGCAGGCGGCGTTTGACGGCGCCGCGCTGGGAGCCCGACAGCGGTGCAAATATCCTGTAGCAACGGGCTCATTAATAATGCCGATAAAGGTTGACTTAATACACAGAAATCACTATATTTCCGCGCCTCAGTTTTGAAGTGTGTATAGTACACTTCAGTGGTCGCCTGCAGTGTTTTATCATTGCAACCTAGGGGGTGGTCACGGCAAGTTTTGATGCGGGGTGGAGCAGCCTGGTAGCTCGTCGGGCTCATAACCCGAAGGTCGTCGGTTCAAATCCGGCTCCCGCAACCAACTTTAAAGCCGACTTAATAGTCGGTTTTTTTGTATCTAAAATTTGAGGTTTAAAAGATGGAACAGC
>CAWUVW010000054.1:0-44940 GCA_963926105.1 uncultured Luminiphilus sp.
AGAGAGGTCCAGCTGCCTGTGACTCTAATGAGTTCGCTCTGGCATCCCAGAACAAGCGTTGCAAAAAGGCGCTATTCCATAAAGTCGGGGCGCTTCGGTGGGTCGTTTGATTATTAACGCCAATACTCTGACCCAGACCATCGCTGAAGCCCCTGGCGGGTTGATGACAGCTCGCGCAGGAAACTGTCTGATCGACTGAAAGCAGCGGATCAAAAAACAAATAGCGGCCGAGGTCAATTTGCTCGGCGCTAAAGCCGTCCCGACGCGCGGGTAGTGCGGTCTGAGTACCGCCGACACCTTTCCCCTGTAATGAGTCGTAGCGGTCATACAAGGTGACGAGCCGGCATGTACCATCTTCATGTCGTTCAAAACTGGGTGGGCAGTTTTTAGATAGCTGTATTTCATCCGAGACTGCAGCGTCGAATGACAGTAAAAACCATGGCAAAACGTAAAGCAGTGACCAGCGATTAGCCATTTCAGCGGAGTTCCTGCGTATCTATTGATTGTGATACTTGCCGGTTCATTGTGGCAGAGCGCGGCTGGATGTTCTACTGAAGGCCGGCGGGTCTTTCTGTCTGCTAATGCTGCGAAAATGCCGAGTGCACTTGCACTGCAGCGCGTTGAGATAGCGGATAGGGAAAGGCGTTTTGCGAGATATTCAATTACGTGTTTGTTATTGGCGTTGCTGTTGACTGCTTATTGTTGAGCTAGATTTGCTTGCTGTAAAAAGAGCTGATGTACCCGGATATGCCAACGCTACGCTTGCGCAATACGCCAAGAGGCGACGTATTTGTTGGCTGAACAGCCTAGTCGTTTTTTCGTTGGGTTTTAAGTCAGTGCTTTGACGCGCTGCAATTGAGGTATCTGTTGTCGCTATCGGCGCAGATATCATCCTGAGGCAGAAACATATAAAAAAGGCGGGGGTTACCCGCCTTTTTCATTAGCTAACGAACTAGAACACAATACGAACGACATTCGAGCAGTTAGCGCTACCGGCTGCTTCACCGGCTGGGCAGGCTTGATAATCATAGATAGCACCGCCCTTGCCGATGTTACTGTCAGGGAAAGTGCTGTCATTACCTTGGTACACCTGTGAGTTGTTCCGATACAGGGTAATCAGCGCACCCTCCGCCTCCCAATTGACGACAACGTTCTGCCAACCTTTAGTCTTGGAGCCAACTGCGCTCAGCGATATAGACGGCGCTACCTGCTCAAGTGATGTGATGACGACCGTATTACTCGCAGCATTGCCGGCACTATTACCCGCGAGAACCCGATAAGCGTATGTCGTCAATGATGCCACTGAGTCGTCACTAAAGCTTTCCGCATTAGCACCCAGCGACGCGAGGCTTGTCCAAGTTGTACCATCATTCTCCGATCGCTGCACATCATAGCTTGTCTCGTTGTCAGCCATGTCTGTCCAGGTCAGTGAAATCACACCCGGTGAAGAAGCGTCACCCGATAGATTCTCTGGTGCTAGCGGGGACGTCACAGGTCCAGTATTGGATTCGATAAGTAAGACAATCTGATCGATATACACACTGTCCAAATCGCGCGCTCCGCGCGACTGATTGGTGTCGGTGACGCGCAATGTCAGCGTACTCGCACTCGGTAGGTCAAAGCTGACTGAGCAAGGCGCCGCGGCTCCAACCGCTAAGGTGCAGAAAGTGTTGTAGGCTGTGCCCGTACTGTAGGCAAGGTCGAAGGAATCTCCATCACTGCTGTTGTCTGCATAACCGGTCACGCTGAGCGATGCTGCACCCGAGGGTACTGACATCGTCCATCGGTGCTCGAGATAGCTGTGACGTTTGCTTGGATTACCCCCGGACTCGGTCTCGCGAATTTGCTCAAGCGAGTCGTCTAAATAAAACGTACGGGCATAGTTACCCGCGACAATCGAACCTGCGATGCTCGCTTCACCGCTGACCAGTATTGTTTGATACGGCGGCGGCGACTCTGTTGTTGCTTCAGCCCCATTAGAGCGATCGCTATCACCTGCGGTGTTTCGTGCTTTGACCTGATACGTATAGGTTGTAGTGCCAGCAAGCCCCGTATCTTGATACGACGTGGTATTCGCAGATGCGGTCGACGGCAAAACTTCTCCGTTGCGCTCAATCACGAAGACCGATTCGTTGTCAGAGTTATCTGTCCATGACAACGAAATTGCACTGTCAGAATCGGCTTGCGCCGACAAGTCAGAGGGTGCTGCGGGGGGGGTGGGCGGTTCGCCACCAGCCAAAGCGGCGGCGGCATTAGCAATGCTACCGGTCGTAGTCCTACCATTCATCGATGCCGCTGGACGTGCTGTGGCGTAAAGATGATCAATCACCTGCTGGTAACCCCAATCGGGGAACTCGCTCCGGATCAACGCAACTACGCCGGTCACGTTCGGTGTTGCCATAGAGGTGCCACTCAAATAAACGTAGCTGTCCGTAATATAGCTACTCGCAATATCCACACCCGGCGCGCCGATATCAACCGACACGGCACCGTAATTAGAAAAACTGGCTCTAGCATCGCGATTATCCGTCGCTGCCACCGAAATGATATTCGTAAGATCGTAGTTTGACGGGTAGTGCGGCGTTGAATCATTATTGGTGCCATCGTTACCAGCAGCCGCTAGGAAGATGTGGTCGGCATCCCGAGCTGCCGCAATTGACTGGTAAAGCGCGGTCGAATATCCACCACCACCCCAACTATTATTCGATATCGTCGCGCCCATTTGCACCGCGTAATCTAATGACGCAATGGCACCAGAAGTAGAGCCGCCGTTGCTCCCCAAGAACCGCAAGGCCATAATTTTGCATTGCTGGACCACACCGGCGATGCCGGTGGCGTTAGTGGTTTCAGCACAAATGGTACCTGCGACGTGTGTGCCGTGCCCGCCCTCATCCATGGGGTCGCCATCATTGGCAAAAAAATCATATCCGTGGACATCGTCGATAAAGCCATTACCGTCGTCGTCAATACCGTTACTGGGAATTTCACCCAAATTCACCCACATATTAGCGTCGAGGTCGGGGTGATTGTATTGCACCCCCTCGTCGATGACCGCAATGATCAGACTAGGATCGCCAGTTTGGATGCTCCACGCCTCTCGTACATTCATGTCTGCGTCGGCTGTGCCGATTGAACCTGCGACAGACTGTCCTGTGTTGTCAATGGCATAAAGTAAGTCGTAGTACGTGTCATTGGTATTGGCTTGAACCAAATAGTCGGGTTCAGCAAATTCGACAAACGGTAAATTTTTGAGCCGGTTAACCGCTTTGCTAATGGACTGACCTGGCTTGAGCTTCAGACTTTCGAGTCCTTTCACTAGGTCATAGCCACGATGCGATGTGGCATTGACTAATCCCCGAGCACGCGCTTTCTTACTGGCGTTCGCTGAAGGGCGGAATTTCACAATAACCGAGTCGGGCGCGTAGCCACCCGATGCATGCTGTACTAATCCCAGATTCGGTATGTCATTGGTTTGCGCATTCGCGGCCAATGGCATGGTCGCTAATAGTAGGCCAATAAACACTGACACAACCGAGTAAACTTCATTTTTGGGGCGCATTATTCGATTCCTTGATATTTTATGTCGACAGTCTTTGTGACGCACTTGTAAAGTTTAGAACAGAATTCCTACCCTAGCCTGTATAAAAGCCGCTGGCCAGTATTTATTGACCTTTTTTTGGAAGATTCAGGTGTTGAGCGTTGACTTGCGGCGACGTATTTGTTGGCTGAACAGCCTAGTCGTTTTTTTCGTCGGGTTTTAAGTCAGTGCTTTGAGGCGCGGCAACGAAGCGGGCCAAATGTCGCGGTGCACACATACGCCATCTAGATACAAGAGGCGAAGCCTTTGCTAAACCGCGCGATGTGCTTTGAATAGGGCGGTACGGCTCTTAGCTTCAGCTTTATTGATTGTGTGCCTGTAATCCAACAGTTAACGCCGCTCCGATATCGCGTGCCAATTCAGCCACGCGAACAGCCGTCAGCCTGTTGGCACTGATAAATCGAGGCGTAGTCGAGGTGTCCTGATAATGCAATCCTATGCTGCGCTGGGTGACCAGATAAATGCTGTTGCTAAACGTACCATCGGCAAGTTTAAGCCGGCCATCATTTGCAAGATAAAAACCTCCGGTACCGTTGGCTACCCCGAGTCCCGAGGCTACCCATTGATCCAGTAGTGTGGTGCCATGAGTGGCAAATGGATTGCGAGCGCCCGTGCAGTTGACCACCGCGTCGCAATACAGCACATCGCCACCTGACAGCTGTACGACAAAGCGATTCTGTTCCCTTCTCAGCTCGGTCACCTTATTGCTAAGCTGTACGAGTGCCTGAGGCATTTCACGCAATTGCCGGACGCTCTGCCAGTATTCGTAGGGTGTGAATAATAGTTTGCCCTCCAGCCGTGCGTGATAATCAATGGCAAAGCATGCTATGTCGGGCAGGGCGTCTCTTATTTGCTGTTCTACCTCACCTAACTGGCGTAAAAACAACATAAAAAGATGTGGGGAAGCGTGCGCCTCCAGCTGCTCCAACGCTGTGCATACAGCGAGGTAATAGCTTTCGGCGGTGAAGTTCTGTTCAGGATCGAGAAACTCTTCCCGCAACTGCCGCAATAGTTGCTGTTGCGCCGGACTAACCCAGCGCAGCTCGTCGGTGGGCTCGCCCTCTGGAAGCGGCTGTAAAACTGCGCCTGAGTGCAGGGTGTTAGCGGCAGCTAATTGTTTAATCTGCAGCTTGCCGCATTGCATTGCGGTTAGTAATACTGGGTTATTCGCCAGGCCCCATAAACAGTCCAGCGCGCAGGCATTGCCACCGGCTACCACCAACTGGAGCGGTTGTGAGCGGCCATCTGATAATGCTTTTACTAAGTTCTGGTGAAAGCGGTGACGAGGCTGGCCATACAGGTTTTGCAACAGCATGGGGTGCGGCTCTAAGTTCTCCCCTAAGGCTTGCGGTGGCAAATCGCCGCCGGCATAAACTAAGTAGTCGCAGTGCAGCGTACAGGCGTTATCGTCTGCTTTAGCCAAAAATAGCGTATGACCGTCTGTTGTATTATCGCCGGTGTGCAGACGCTGCGCCTCGGCTTGTACATAACGCACATGAAGTTTTCCATTGGCTGATGACCTGAGAACATCGACGGCCAGCTCGGCGAGGAAGTCTCCATATACACACCTCGGGAAATAGACCGTTTCATAGTGTTCTGCGTCCAACGCATGCTGGTTAAAGTTCAGCCATTGGGCGATTGCGCGCTGTTCCCATAGTTGACAGTTTTTTACTTTGGCAGGCTGTAACTTCCCATCATGAAAGATTAATCCAAGGCGCTGCAACCAAATTGGCTTACGACATTGTAGCCAACTGACAAAATCTCCCCGGGTTCCCATTAGTTCGACCATGCTCATGCGACTGGCAGGACTATTAAGCAATTCGGCGCAGCTACCAACGCGCTGCGTTTGTTCGGATTG
Source organism: uncultured Luminiphilus sp. (assembly GCA_963926105.1). Lineage (GTDB taxonomy): Bacteria > Pseudomonadota > Gammaproteobacteria > Pseudomonadales > Halieaceae > Luminiphilus. The sequence goes on from CAWUVW010000054.1 coordinate 5,457, forward strand.
CCATGGCTCGGCATAGGCTCGGCCGCGACCAAATTGATCAGATGGGGCGGGATCTATTACGAGTATCTGTATTGGTCGCACGTTTTCGTTCAGTTGTTCTCGCAGCTGCTGTACCAATATTAAAGCGGCGAGCCCCCCGCCAACAACCGCAATGGTTGTAGGTGCAGAGGACGTCGCGCTAAGACGCATTGTTTTTGCTGCCAAGATCCATTCTGACTCTTTATTTTTGAAATATTTGCGCGAGCTGATCGCTATTAAAAAGCCTGAACGTTGTTTAAATCAAGCGCTTCCTTGAAAAAATATTGCACGATTACTATGAAAAAAAAGCCGCAAGTATTTAGATCTTTTCTATAAGTGAGTGCGTTAGCTCATCATTGATATCGTGACACTCAATCATAGAATAAGACGGATCGGCCGCAGCGGCTGTAGAGCTCGCAAAATCTACAGCCATGTCCTTGGTGGCTGAATCGCTCAGTAAGCACTGAGCGTCTTCGTGGGCAAGGTGTCTGCCACGTGATCGGGTACGAAAAAATCCCGGAACAGTTCAGAACCCGGTGCAACAGCATATTGATCGAAATCTGTTACGCCTTCTTCACGCAATATTTCTTCGTCAATGTAAAAGTTACCGGAGCATGTACTGGAGTTACGGCAAAGGATTGCATAAGCGGCATCTGCCATGATCGAAACGAGTCGGCAACCCTTTGCCATTTCGTCACTACCCAGAACATTGCGAATAGCCGCGGTATCAATTGCCGTCAGTGGCCAGAGTGAATTGACTGCGATATTGTCTGGTGCAAGTTCCTTACTCATACCTAGCGTACAGAGACTCATCCCCATTTTAGCTATCGTATAGGCCACGTGCGGTGCAAACCACTTGGCGTCCATATCAAGCGGTGGAGCGAGGTTTAGAATGTGCGGGTTATTGCTTTTCTTCAAGAAGGGAATGCAGGATTTTGATACGAGGAACGTCCCGCGAGTATTGACTTCATTCATTAGATCGTAGCGCTTCATTTCGGTGTCCAGCGTCCCAGTTGGACTAATGGCGCTAGCGTTATTGATGCAGATATCAATCCCTCCAAACCTATCTACAGTTTTTTGTACCGCGCTCTGTACCTGATCTTCGAACCGTATATCACACAGAATAGGCAGGGCCGTGCCGCCGGCCTCTTCGATCTCTTGCGCCGCCGTATAAATAGTGCCCGGCAGTTTGGGATGTGGTTCCGCAGTTTTTGCCGCGATAGCTACATTTGCTCCATCTTGTGCCGCACGTTTGGCAATGGCTAGTCCAATGCCACGGCTAGCACCACTGATGAAAAGAGTTTTGCCTTTTAAGCTCATTGCAGTCTCGCTCTGTTTTAGGATGAATTTAGATTGATTTAAGAACACATAGGGTTAGAGGTTACCAGAAAAAAAGCCCGCAAATTACTGTCGGGGGGCGAATGGAAAGCCACATGGGGAACTGCCAGCGCTGGGCGATGATCAATTTCACCGAGTATTTATCACTTTATCTAGATAGACAGCTCGCTCATTCAAATAGCGGGTCTATTCATTGTAGCTATGACACCAATGCACAAAGCTGAGCCAAGGGGACTTCTTCGCCTTGCTCTAAACTTACAATCATGGCGCTTATCTGGCGATTAACCGGCGCATCCATCCCCAGCTTTTCGGCATGCTCGCATACGGCTTGATTCAAATACGCAATTTCGGTTTTTCTCCCGGCTTGAATATCCTCCCACATGGATGAGCGCGCCTGCGGGTCAATTTGTAACATCGCTTTGGCTAAATGAAGAAATATCCAATTGGGCAAGCGCATAATCACCGGCATCAAAGCAGGCTTCACCGCGGTAAGCTGAGCCATTGCTACGCCTTCGCGTTTTGCGACGGACAGCCATTCCTGCTGAGCGGCCGCCAAGACTCTTCGTAGGGCACGATTTTCAAGCTGGGTTTTTATGGGCTGGTTAGCAATGGCGTTAAAGGCATTATTTAAATTAAGTAGCAGTTTTCCATAAATAATAGGACGCATATCGGCGTGCACTTCGGCGGGAAAGCCAATAGCGCATAGTTGCTGCGCCAGTTGTTTTGATGAAGGTGCATTTTGAAAAACTAAGGTGCCTTCGGTGCCGCGATGAAAATGCGCGCCCGGCTGACTTAAAACATTAAACGGTGTAATACCCTGCTTTACTTTGTCATGGGGCAATTGCTCTGCAATCGGAGCCAGGCTGTCGAGCCCATTTTGCATAAAAAACAACTCAGCGCCGTTGTCTGCGAGTCGCTGAAAATCAGCAAGCGAGCCTTCAAGCTGATGACATTTCAGCGTAACGAAGACCACGTCAAATTGCTCATTGCTTAGCTGCGTAATCATAGCAGCAGGCATGAGCTTTTCGCGCTGCCCGGCATAGTCTGTGAGCGTGATACCCCCCGCTTCAACTATGGCGTTGCGCACACGCTCACGACAAATAAAACTGACATGATGCCCGCAAAGCTGCAACAGCCCACCCAAGTAGCAACCTGTAGAGCCGGCACCAAAAATTGCAATTCGCATTAAATATTTAAATTGTACAAGTTGGAATCTCTTAACGCTGTCGTCACGGTTATTATCCTAATAAAACGCCTTGTTAGACTCAACAAAGGGTTGATATGGGTAAGGCGCTGCGTGGGGGGAAGACGGCTTACGCGCGTCCATAGCATAGCCAGTAACTTTGGATCGCAGAGATTATCGATGATGTCGCGGCGGCGGATTCGTTTCATGCGGTTATTGAGCGAGTGACACGATATAACCAGCAGATGGGGGGACTGACCCATCAATAAATTGCGGATATATGTCTGCTAAAGCCGATATGCCATCGAGCTTCTCAACACTTACCCAAGCAAAGGTGGCCGTCGCTGCGGCGGTTAAGAAGGCCCCAGATTTTTTATCGAATTCACCCGGCGCCATCGTTTTACTGCGCTCAAGAATGTAGCTGGGTGCAAAGAACATCTCTTGAGATTTTATGGCCGGCAGCGCATCTTTACCGTCTTGGGTAGCGCTGTGAGTAGACTGCTCGTCCCAATGTGTTAGGCCTACATTGATATAGTGTTGGAGCTGGTCGCCTAGTCGCGCTTGAAGAGCACGCCGGATATTGGGATTGCCTGCCATGTCGACAATTACCGCGGCTTTTTGGTCAAGTAGTGCGCCGATCTCGTCATAAGCAATGACTGCGTCGTACAGGTTTGTGTCGCGCACGAATGTGCTATTGGCTGCCGAGGTCAGTCCGATGACCACGGGTGCGTCATTATCTAGACGCAAAGCCAATCCAACCCCGAGGCTGGTCTTTGAAGATGCGCTGATAACAATGACTTGTTCAGCTCCGAACCAATCCTGCTGTCTAATGTGGTCCCAAATACAGTAAGAGGTTAGGTGTAAAGGTGAGAGCAACATCCGCGCGATATCGTTTTGTTTACTGTAATTCTGATCGGCTAATACACGTTGGTAGCGGTTATATAGTGGGGGCAGTGCTTGCCTATGTGCAATACCGTCAATAAAACTGCCCGGCTTGATATGTTGTGGTTGCATCACGACCCACTCAGCAGGTGGGAAATAGCCATAGATACGATCCCCAATGGGTAACTCAGGGCATTGTGACTCGATGATGTCGGCAAAGCCCCATACCGGGACCATGCCCCAGTCATTTGATTCTTGCGCTTCATCCACGGGGAAGAAATGCCAGTAACCGAGCATATCGCCGGCCGCACCATAGGTGATGTTATTGGCAGTGAAAGCAAAGTACTCAATATTCAGGAGGACCTCGCCTTCTTTTAAAGTACTTTTATTTGTGGCGACTAGCCTGTAGTCCGCCAAACTATTCTTTTTAACTTGCAGTTCCATATACCATTCCATGTGTGGTTTGCGCCAACCAAACCCTTGCGCTATTCGGGCTTATCTGATGGCCGTGACTTTTGTCCCTGTAAAAATAGTGCGATCCCAATTAATGCGGCACCCAATGTCTGGGTGAGAGAAGGCATTGTGCCGATGACTGGCCAAGCAATTACCGCCGCAAACACGGGGACTAAAAATAGCCATGCACTAGTTTCGGACGCAGAGCGTTGCTGTAGGGCGCTGAACCATAATCCAAAGCTACCAATTGATGCTGGAATGACAAGCCACAAAAACCAACTCCAAGTAACTAAATCCATGGGTATCCATAGTTGATCACCTTGAGCCCAGGCGGTGGCAGCCACAGCGATCGAGCCACTCATCATCTGCACATTATTAAAACGCCAAGGATCACCTGGTTTGACACGTTTGCTGATCAAGGTAGCGCATGCCCAGCAACAGGTAGCGCCTACGCAGAGCCACTCGCCGAAATGGCTGTTCGTTTGTCTAGACGTTGCGAAGATTGCATGTGCCGCACCGGTGACTAATGCGAGTCCGCCAATACCTAACAGTAAACTGGCGATCAGTAAGAGGTTCCAGCGTCGTTTGCCTGAGGCTGCATCAATGGCTGCTACCAGCAAAACATTACTAAACAAAATGGCAGCCACGATGGCAGGATCGACCGTTTGCATCGCAATAAAAATCAGCGACATAACGCCACCGGTCTGAAAAACACCCACGATCACCGCCGTTAATACCATGGCTGGAGTTGCGAAGTGCTTAGTGACAGGGAAAAACCAGCGCGTGATCAGTATGGCGATAACAGCCGCTATGAAAAACCTTAGTGCGACTAAGGGCAGTGGTTGCGCGCCCATGTCGAGTAACACGCGACTCACCGGAAAACTCGAACCCATAAAAAACACCGAGCTAATCACGGTGGTTAAGAAATGGTTGTTATTTGGCTGTTCTACATTCAAAGGTGAGACTCGATTTCGTCATAGCGAGGACCGGGCGTCGTTTGGTCCTCGACGCTTACTGCAATCTCCATGCTGAGTGTCGGTGTTTGCTCTACAGGAGGTGTTTGCACCACTGGCGCGCCCGCACTTGAAGTAGAGTCACCTCCGCCGCCGCAGGTGGTTAGCACTACACACAAACTGATGATTAAGTATTTGATGAGAATGTCCTTTTGAGCGATAGCAAAATACCGCGCAACATAAGCTACCGATACTATCTTAGCTTCCAGCTATTGAGACATATATTTTGTAAGCGATGCTCTTGTTTATCGACAGTTGAATCCGCCGGTATTACGCGCAGTGGGAGTGGTAGACGAGCTTCAGAAATCGTTGTAACTAAATGGTTGAAGCTGAATGAAGTATGACTGAGCGGGGAATTAGGGTCGCTCGTTAATCAGTGTAATCCGTGCTGGCATCTATGCAGTGTGGGTTCTGGTGACTGGATTGAGCTTCGCACTAGCGAGCAGGGTCTATCCAAATTGGGCTAGACCAAGCACGCTCTTGCAGAGTGGCTGGCACGCTAGGATTCGGTTTACGACCGAGGCGAATGGCATCATAGGTTGACCAGCGGCAGGTTGGATTCATCAGCGCGCGGGCATAGTAAAAAGCACCCTGAGTTGGGTCGTAGTTTGTGTCATGCCAGACGGTTTTGATTTCATTGCCACCAGAACTGGGAATGTACTGACAGCTTGCAAGATCCACCAAAGCATCATTGTTGGGGCAGCGGTTGGTTGCCGGATCGATTGAGTCGCCATTGGCGCAGGCAATATCGACGACCGATTCATGGGTTTTGCCTTGGTGATCCACCCAACCTTTAATTATTTGAATTCGCTGTAAAGGTGCGTCTATGGGGTCGCGCATAGCCCAAACAAAAAAGCCAGGAGACGTTGTTTTTGAGGCCTCCGAGTGCAGCACAGCACCCATCGGTACGCCGCTGACTAACAGCGCCGTGATGGGATCGGGATTATTAACCACCGTTTGATCAATGTCCCAGCCCGCATAAAAGCGCAGCCCTAGTCGCGGCCCAGAAGTTGCATAGGTTTCGCGACGGGCTAAGGCATCAAAAATGGCCTCTCGGGTATTGTCGGGCGCCCAAACTGCGGCAAGACCACCAGAAGTGTGAAATCTAAGGCGGGATTGATGGGCAGGTATTTCAGAATCATCGCGCAAGCGTCGATCTGCGGACGACGTTACGGCACCGGAGGCTCCAGGGTAGTCCCATTCTTCGGCATCACCCGGATTGGAGTTGTGGCTGTCGGTGGCCGCGATAACGCCAAATTGTAGCGGGTTAAAACCGAATTCTTGTTCAAGCTCCAGTCCAACTTTCAGTCCTTGTCGGACAAAGCTCGTTTCAAAAGCGCAGCCAGTTGTTTCGCCTGGTTGGCAAGGACCGAAGACTTGTTCAAAGGCACATTCTTCGTCTGTGGCACCAACGCCGAGCGCACATTCTTGCGCACCCTTAATTTGAAAAATTTCCGCCAGTGGCTCGCGAGTTTGGCGCAGTTGCCAGTCGGCCGCACTATATTGCTGACCGTCCCAAGTGAAACGGGAATAGGTCAGGCCCCAGGCCTTGTTTGAGTTGTGGGGAATGGTCAAAAAATCGCAATCGTCACGGCAGCCAGCTTCAAGCCCTTTCCATAGTTCAATGGCATTGGGAACATCTAGGCTTGAAAGTGCTCGTTCTGGCACTGTGTCTGACCGAAAAATGACGTTGCGGTGATGTTTCCCCTGGTCTGGCATCCCCGGCGAGTACTCATACGCAATCAAGGTCGTTAAAACGCCTGGTTCATCATACGCGTTCGCAAGCTCAATATAGCGGGCCCAGTCGTTGACGCTATTTTCGAGGCAGCGCTTGAACGCACCATTGCCGACTCGGCAGGTGGGGAAAACATCGGGATTGGGGGGGCGTCGGATTGTTGGCTGATAAACCCCCGCAGGTTTCGATGGGTCGCCTGGGGGGGCGGTGCCGCGGATACCGTCTACGAGGATTTTGAAAATCATTGGATTAGGCTCATTGGTCAGCCAGCAAGCTGCCCGTTCACCTAAAGTTAGATTGGCGTTGTTGCAATGGGTACGAGTGCCGAAACCTTCGGCGTGGTCTGTGATGGCAACGAAGTCCAAGGGGCGGCTGAGTTGCATGACTTCGCCACCTGCGCTGCTTAGTGCTGCACCCTTGGCGAAGCGGTACGCGTCTTCGACACCGAGAGAGTTACCAAACAAAGTCGCATCGAAACTTTCAGCTGTGTGCACATGCAGATCACCCCAATACAGGTTCTGATTAGGGTTGTGCGGTATTTGAGTCACGCCTGCTTGGGGCTCGGGCAGAGATAATTTGCTATTGTCTTGTAAGGCATAATCGCGCGGAGCAGTCTCTGGGCCATAATTGTTTGCGCTGCGTAAGATCGGATCGACCCATTTGACCCAGATCAGAACAGCTGTCACGAGTAATAAAATTCCTGCGCCTAATCCGATTTTTTTAATCATGGTCTGCTTTCCTACTTTGGCCGTCTGGTCAACGTTAGATTTCATGCAGAACGATACTGGGTAAACCGCTCTTAGTTTGGCTGGTGGCGCCCAATTGGCACGTTCACAAGCAAGCTTACAGCTTCATCGACGCGCAAACCCTGCGATATCACGCGCGGCGGCGGTACTGATATCTGGCAGGATCGAGCAAAATAGTTCGCTAGCGTGGCAGGTGCCCATTGTTTGGATACACTGCGCTTTAACACCGGCGCGGAGCAAAAGCCTATAGAAGCCAATTCCTTCATCCCGCAGAGGATCAAATTCGTTGACGCGAATGACAGTGGACGGAAAGTCTTTAACGTCATCTTCAATGGCGAAATGCGGCCACGCGAGTGGGTCTTTGGCTGTCAAAGCCTCGATACCGTAGGCCAGCGCAGTACGATTATTTCCCACGCGGATAAAAATACCATCGTGTTCAGACGATGATGGATATTGTGCTTGTGGCCATTCACCCGCAATAAAAGGACATAGTGCATACAGACTCTTCGGCAGGTTGTTTTGCCCATCGCGAATAAGCTTCATGGTTGTCGCAATACCTAGATTACCACCACCACTTTCACCGGTGATAGTGATTTGCTTCGCATCTATACCCAGAGCTCCTGCGTTTTCACAGGTCCACAGATAACCTGAAACACAATCGTTTAGGCCAGCGGGAAAAGGGGCTACTTCAGGCACGGATGAAGGGCGTAAGGCATTGCGAAAATCCACCATGATGACGGCAACACCCTGGTGCGCCAACAGCCGTCCCCAGGTCTGATAACTACCGTAAAAACATGACAAAGTCGCCATGCCTCCGCCGTGAATATAGTAGAGGCAGGGTAACGTCTCGTTAGTATCGGGTCGTATTATTGACAGATTTATCGTATTTCCATCCGGTTCAGAAACAATTGACTCTCGGGTAATCCGTAGCCCATCTCGCGATGCCAGCGCCTCATTATCGGCGGCGTTATATAGCTTAATCATTTGCTCTTCGCGCGCGATGGCCGCGGGGTGATTGGCTGCCGCAAGTACCTCCTCGCGATTATTGGCATCGGGTTTGGCTGCATTAACCTCCGACATCATCTTGAGGAAGGGGCCATGCCGCGGGTCAATACGAGGATCTTGTTCTGGGTGTTGATGGCTCATTGGCTCGTCCTTATGGTGTTCGTAAACACCGCTATATTGATTCTGAGTTGATAGATAAGCATCATGCAGGAAAGTTGGCGCAGAGAGAATGCAGTGTTACTGCGAGTGGAAATTTGCTCGGGTTAAAATCTTTAGTAGCAAGAATCGATTGATCTTATTATGGGGATAGAACACCTCGGTTGTGAGAATCTGAATGGATAATAACGCCTGGACTGGGTTAAGCTATTTGTTACAGAAGCTCAAAAGCTTTATATTTTTGCGCCACTTAAAGGATGTAGTGATGTGTCTGAACTAAAGTCATATGTTGTCTGGGATGCTTCAACCCGCTGGTTCCATTGGATTAATGCCGTAAGCATGTTGATGCTGATAGCGCTCGGTGTGGCCATTCTTAATGCGGGCACATTAGGTGTGTCTAATGACGGCAAGATTTTGTTGAAAGCTATCCACACCTGGGTGGGTTTCGTCTTCACAGCCAATTTATTGTTGCGGATTTTTTGGGCATTTGTCGGCAGTCGCCATGCACGGTGGCAGGCGTTGCTTCCCGGTGGTAACGGTTATGCAGGCGCAGTAAAAAGCTATGTGATCGCCTATGTATCAGGTAATCCAGAGCGTTATCTTGGGCACAATCCTTTGGGCCGTTTAGCCATTTTTGTACTGTTTCTACTGATGATTACGCAGGCGGCTACTGGCCTTGTACTGGCTGGCACTGACCTTTTTTACCCGCCCTTTGGTCACTGGATTGCAGCGTGGGTCGCGGCATCCGGTGTTGCGCCCGACACTTTAGTACCCTATGCATCGGCTATGTATGACTCAGAAGCCTTCAAGGAAATGCGTGCTTTTAGAAAGCCTTTTATAACGATCCACTATTTTAACTTTTTCGTGTTATGTGCCTTTTCGGTTCTGCATATCGCGGCCGTTGTTTTGACCGAGATGAAAGGCGAGGGCGGCATTATTTCGGCAATGTTTACCGGCAAGAAAGCCTTCAGCCACGAGCCGCTAGACTTCACCCCTGAAGATAAAACTTGAGACTCAAGGCCGAGTAGGGGTATGCCTCGCGACCTCGGTGTTTCCCCGTCATCGGTTTAAATAGCCCTCTTATATCTGCAAGGATCTTGTATGACCACATTGCCGCCATGCCCTGAGTGCCAAGCTGGGCACACCTATGAAGACCGAGATTTTCTTGTCTGCGCAACATGCGGTCACGAATGGTCAGTGACGTCTGATGCTGATGAGCGCTTGAAGGCGAGTGACGCCAATGGCAATACGCTTCTTGAGGGCGATAGCGCTACTTTGATCAAGGACTTAAAGGTTAAAGGTAGTTCTAGCGTGTTAAAGATTGGCACCAAAGTGAAGATCAACCGAATAGTCGACGGCGACCATAATATCGATTGTCGTGTCGATAAAGTGGGTGAAATGATGCTTAAGTCTGCATTTGTTAAGAAGTCTAGTAACTGAGTTAACGAGTTGCTCCTGCCGTAGTCGGGTCTAGGCGAAATCTTCAGCGTCGCCTTTCTATGGCACGGGGGCTTTGTTGGTGGTTATTTTCGCTGCGAACTTTGGGCGTATGGCTGTATTGTTTTAGTCATCGATTTAGGACAACACGCGCACTGTTTGTGGTCTTGTTTAGCCCTTTCGGTCGGCCGCATATAGATGTCTCTAATCGATATGCTGGGAGTTCGGCGCCTACGGCTTAGCTACGACTAATGCAGAATATAGAGTATAAGGGGGCGATCTTGTGACGTTTCTTATCCTTAATCGAACTTTCAACAGACTGGCGCATAAATGCTTTCGTATTTACACAGTTATCATGCGGGTAACTTGGCTGATGTGCACAAGCACAGTACGCTTGCTTGGATTCTCAATTATTTAACACGTAAAGATAAACCGCTCACCTACATCGATACCCACAGTGGTCGTGCATCGTATGACTTATCTTCAGTTGCGGCGTTAAAGACGGGTGAGGCAGCGCAGGGTATTTTGAGCGCGGGTGTGCAGTCCTGGTTTCCCGCTGAGCATCCTTATCTAAAGGCTTTGGCGCAGATGCGTGCAGCGCGGGGCCGACATGCCTATCCTGGCTCACCGATGATTGCACAATCACTTTTGCGCCCTACAGACGCTATTCATCTGGCAGAGCTGCATCCGGCTGAAGCTAAAGTACTGAGTAAGGCGATCAGTAAAATGGCGCATATCCATAGGTCTGATGGCTTTGCGATGGCAAACGCAATTTGTCCGCCGATCCCGCGCCGAGGTCTGATGTTGGTAGATCCCAGTTATGAAGTCAAAGCCGACTACGATGACATACCGACGTTTTTAAAACGAATTGCCGAGAAGTGGGAGGTTGGTATTTTGGCGCTTTGGTATCCGCTACTGGCAGAACCTGCTCATGAGTCAATGCTCCGGAAGCTGGGAAAATTTTTCCCTGAGGCGATGAGCCACCAAGTAGATTTTTCCGCGGCGCAGGTGGGGCATGGCATGGTGGGTTCGGGACTATTTTTAATTAACAGCCCCTATGGATTAGATGTTGAGCTGGCGCGTCTGGGTCGATGTTATAGCGAAGCGTTCTCTGACTAGTCTTTTACACGGTTAATCGTAGTGAATCATTGATGAGCAGGATTTTTTGCCCACAATTATTCAGACGGCTACGATGACGCCCGACAGTAAGAGACCTAGAACATAGCGCTAAAGGTTCGTTAATGGCATTTTAAAGATATTCACTATGCGCTACTGCCGCACGCAGACTGACTCGAGCGGGGGAGGCAGCTGGCAACAAGGTAACTCTGCGTTTTTAGACTTGCTTCAAAGAGGTGCTCAGCACGCATATAGGCTACCCGTTTTCACACGGGTAGCCGAGAATTTTCACAGTCTCAGCAGCCAGGTGCCTAAGCTTGAATCCGCTCGTTATCCTGCTTGGTTATGGCCATTATCGCCTTGGGTTAAGCCACACTCTTCCTTTAGATAACCCAATAGCGCCGTATAAAGCTCTAGCTTATGCTCTAGAAAAAGGGTGTTGGAGAAATGATCTGCGCCCTTTAGCTCGAGATAAGAAAAGTCCTTTCCCGCTTGCTCGAGAGCCTCAACATACACTTCTGCATGTTCAAGCGGTACGCGTTGATCCACATCACCGTGAATAAGCAGAATAGGCACGTTGACCTTGCTGACTTCGTTCATGGGAGAAATACTGCCATCCCACATATTCAGCTGTTCTAGCTTACTTGCGCCACGCATACCGTAGCGGTAATAATCGACCTGCATTTCCGGGTCAGACACAGCTGCACCGGCAATAACGCATTGGTATGCCTGCGGTGTGCGAGAGGCCGCCACAAGTGCGGCATAACCCCCGTACGACCAGCCAAACATTGCCACATTGTCTGTTGTAGTTAAGCCTTGCTCGATCAGCCAAGTGACACCATCGTCTTTATCGTCCTGCATTTTAAAGCCGCCTTGGCCGCCATCAATAAAGGCTGACTGGTAAAATTTTTGGCCATACCCTCTCGATCCTCGGTATTGCGGCTGAAGGACCATGTACCCGTTATTGGCAAGTAGCTGCGCCCATTCATCAAAAACAACGGTTTCCTGTACGAAGGGGCCACCATGAGGCAGCACCACTAGAGGGAACGGCGGGTTGCCATTCGGTACGGTGAGATAGCCTGGGATTTGAACGCCATCCCGAGCGGGATAAGTAATGTAGCGAAGATCAGCCAAGTTTTCGGGCTCTAGGTACGGTTTTTCGCTACCAATAATTTGTAGTCTTCCCTTGTGATAAAGGTAGTTCGTGCCAGGGTCGCGAGGACCTGTATTGCGAATAGTTAGCGCTTGGCTGTCTCTGGACCTGCTTGTCACTCGGGTGTAATAGGCGTTGGGAATGACGCCCGCTAATTGCGTTGCAAGCGCATCTTCTGCCGCATCAAAATACTCAACATGCGGTTTGTCCTTGCAGTAGACTACGCCTACAATTTTGTCGGGCTCTACCCACCCATTACTGTGGTAGCGAACACCGCAGATATCAACGTCTTTACGCTGGTAGAGAAGCTCTGCGAACTGTTTTGATTGCGCATTGTAAGACCATAATCCGCTGATATCGCTATTGCGGGTCGCCTCGACTAAGAAATTACCTGGTACGTCTGGGTCTGGGCCCATAACATTGAAGGTCTCAAAGCTGTCCTCATGCTGGCGGTAGAACTCAGTCCATTCATTGCCATTTTTACCGCGCCAGTACCAAATATACTCGCCGTTGCTGATGTCGAATCCACGAGCAAGGATAGGCTTGCCGCTGGCATCGAAATCAATATTTCCGAGTGAAATCTTGCCTCGTATCAGTAGTTTTTTAGATCCACGCTTCAGATCAAACTCCCAGTAAGCTCGGGGACGAAATGCTTTTTGAACTTTTGCACCAATGCCGTCCAAACCACCTTCTGAAAATGAAATAAGTATTTTCCCTGGCTTGCTGGGCAGCACGCTGACGACATTGGGGTCGCGTTCGTCAAACGACTTAAGCTTTTTGTTGTTAACATCAACTAGGGCAATGCGGTACTCATAGACACCGCTGTTAAACCCGTCAATCTGATCGCGAACTTTTTGGCGCGCGGTAAAGACAATGCTTTCATCGGCTACCCAATTAAATCGCACGATCTCCATCGGACTGGCATTGATCCGAAAAGGCTCCGCAGTTAGGTCATCAGCCAAAAATACTTCTATGACTGGGTTTTCACCGCGCGCGGGGGTGTTCATCATCGCCAGATACTTACCGTCTGGTGAGAGCTCAATGTTGCGTATCGCCGCACGTCTTGCCCAATAGTCTACCGGATAAGGGTCGGCTAGAACGTACTGTGTGGAGAACAGCATACTTATTATTAACAAGCAGAGTTTGTAATACATAGCTGTGACCTTTTGAAACCGGGATGGTGAAAAAAAAGCGCGCCGTAGCGCGCTTTTATCGCTAGGCCGCTTTAGTTTCCACCGAAGCGGTACGCGACATCGAGGAAGAAAACTCGACCTTGCAGATCGTAGCCGTAGCCAATTGGGGTATTTGAGTACGACAGCACTTCGCTGCCGTCAACTTTCGGTGGGGCCTTATCGAATACATTTCTTATCCCGCCACCTAAAGTCCAAGTATCGGCATTGTAGAACAGAGACGCGCTATGACGTAAATAGCTGCCGGTCTCAGCATAGTCTCGGCAGAGTAGGTCACTAGGTGGTCCTACGCAGGTGTCAGAGCCGCCGCTGATATCATCAAATGAGTCAATACTATCGACGTCTTGCGTGACACTACCGAGCATTCGTGTTTCCCAAGTAAACGTGAGGTCGTTCCAGCCGAGGCGCAGCGCGGCTTGTGCCTGCCACTTAGGGAAGCCCCATTCACCTTGATACGCTTCAAAATCGACGCTGCCGTCAGCATTGACGTATTCTGTTGAACGCTCAATCAACCTGCTTGCAGTCAGCGTCAGGCTGGTTTGGATCGGCACGCCAACATCCATTGTGTCTCTGAAGGCTAGGTTGTAATCGATTCCGCGAGCAGTTTCCTGGTCTCGGTTAATGAAGCCAAGGTCTATAAAGGTCATTTCAGGATTGGTAGGATCTGAGAAGTCGCGTGTAATACGACTACAGAAAGCGCTGGCAGCGTTTCCAGACTCATCACCATAGCAGTCACCAATAATGAATCCTGTAGATGGCGTAATAACCGTATTCGTGATTTCGATCTCGTAGTAAGTCATACCAAAAGAGAGATCGAAGTCATTGGTGAAGTCCTGCTCATACGAAAAGCCTACCGTCCAGGATTCTGATTCTTCGGGCGCCAGTTCTAATGAACCACCTTGTTCTACTTCGACACTGAAGACGTTGAAGCCATTATTGTTGGCGAGTGTGGGATCGACACCAGTTGCAAGACAGTTGCTTAAAACGAGCGGGTCGCGTTGATCAAGGTCTGGATTGTAACCGCCATTGAAAGGGTCTAAGGCAGCTTCTGGAATGTAACAAGGATCGGCAACATTCAAGAAGCCAGTGGATCCCCCAAGGAACAGTTCACGTAAATTGGGCGCTCGGAAAGCCGTACCCCACGTACTGCGAATCAATAGTGATTCAACGGGGCGCCATCCGATTTTTACAGACTCAGTTGTGTTGTCGCCGTAATACTCATCATCGGTCAAACGCGCAGATAAGTTGATATTCAACTCTGTGGCAAGTGGCTTATTAGCCAGAAGAGGAATCTCGATTTCACCAAAGAGTTCGTGTACATCACGATCACCCTGTGCGCCTTTATCGGCGAAGAAGCCCCAGAAAAGTCCGTCTCTAGCAACATCGTCAGGGTTTGATGAGATATCGTCATTGCGGTACTCATAACCAACACCTAACGCGACGCTACCGGCGGGTAGGTCAAAGATATCACCGTTGGCATAAACTGAGAGGACTGTCTGCTCGTACTCGGTGTCGAAATTACGTGTGTCAAACAAGTAGTCTCTCTCGGCCTGTGTGGCAAAGTCGCCTACAACTTCGCCCACTGGGAAGAGTGAAGGTGCGTACATGTTGACGGGTACACAGCCTGCCGCTGCGTCAGCCCTTAGTGCTGCGCCCGTATTGTTCTCGCAGGGCGTATCTGTTGTGGAGTAATAGCCGAGCGCGTACTCCAAGCGGTCTTCGCGCACGCCGTAGCGAGCAGATTTGCCATCCGATAATGAATAGCTGAGATACGCATCAAATGCCCAGTCATCAACCGCTCCAAAGTTCATAAACGGGATGTCGCCGCGAACACCGGCGACGAAGCGAATTTGTGACTGCTCAACATCGGTGATGTTTCGATCACCACGGACCGAGACGATTGGTAGGGTGGGAATCGCACCTGTTTCGCCTGGATAGATAAAATCGAGTCCCAATACATCTCTGAAAAATGATGCTGGGGCGCCAAAGTTGTCTATCCATTGCTCTTGGATACCGGCATTGTCGTAGTAAGCACCCTCTGCCAGACCGCAATCCACTCCATTAGGTTGGTTGGGATTGCAGAGGTTGAATGGGTTGTTGGCGGGCACCTCTGGGAAGAGCTGTCCTTCACCGCTGCGGGAGTTGCTTTCGAGATGAGAATAGTTGGCTTCAAAATAAGGGGTGATGTTTGCCTCACCTTCGAAGGTGTATTCACCATAGGCCATCACGTTATAGCGCTTTGTGCCTGGGAATAAATCTTGATTTAGCTCAGCGGGCTTGCCATTGAGACTGTAATCCGCCAGATCAACGTCACCGATACCATCGCCGTTGCCATCAGCAGCGATACCTAAGAAGGGATCGCCCGACTCCGACCAGTTACCCCAGCCACCGTTCGAGGAGCCAGGTGTATAATAGATGCTGCCTACATTGCTGCCTGGGATGAAGGTTCGAGCGGCTAACGTGCCTAAATTACAATCGCCTAAGCTGGGGTAGCCAAGAGATGCATAGTATAGATCCTCGGTCCTGATGCCACCGTTTTCATCTATTTCGTAGTTGCCCTCACAGCCGTTTGTCCATCGACGATCGGCAAGTCTGGCGCGCTTGGTCTCGACGTATTCACCGCCAATACCAAACATACCTCGGTCACCATTAAAGCCCCAAGCTGCGGTTACAGTTGTATCTGAACCACCTTTTTGGTCTGGTTGATTGGTGAATACTTCAAGCTCTAATCCGTCAAAGTCCTTGCGCAGAACCGCGTTGACCACGCCGGCGATAGCGTCGGATCCATAGACCGAAGATGCACCATCGAGGAGGATGTCGTAGCGTTCTACCAATGAGCGCGGGAGTAAATTGAGGTTTGGCGCTGCTGGCGCGCCCTCAACACCTGAGGGAGATACGCGACGGCCATTGATCAGCACAAGGTTACGGTTGGCGCCCAGACCACGCAGGTCTACTGTTGAAGCTGCCGGTCCGTTGTCTAACACGAAGCCTTGGAATGTGAGGTCAATCTGCTGGCCCGCTGAGGCCGTTGAGCCCTGCAAAATATCAGCGGCATCAATCATCCCGACTTCTTTTGAAAACTCCATAGTAATGATCTGGAGGGGCGATACGCTTGAAAAGGTATCTCGGCGCAGTCGAGAGCCGGTTACGACAACCTCTTCTACGGTTTCGGCAATGCCGCCGGATACTTCGGATTCAAGCACTGATTCGACTGGTGATTCTTGGATTTCGTTTTCTGTTTCTTGTGCATTGACTAAGGCAGAACTTAGCACTGCAGCTGAAAGAAACGGAATAACGCCTAACAAACCATTTTTATTCATTGGGAAAGACTCCATTTTTGACTCAGTTTTTCAGATGCGCGATACCACCACAGAGCAATGTACCGCTGATACTTTATTTTTATTTATACTACACTCTTTTTCGCTGAAGAATAAGTGCTTGTCAAGAAGAATCTCGCGCTGCAGCAGGTGCTTATAGGGGTGTTATTTACAGTATATTTTGGCAGTAATAGGCGAGACGACCGTTAAGCTTGCACCTGTACAGAGTGACCATCTGCTGGTGCTTAGCAATGGCGAGGTTGACGCGTTTTTATCGCGTCCACAAAAATTGAGCGCCTGTCGCAGCTGAGACTGCCATTGCCTTTTCCCCAAGGCAACACAAAATAACCATCCGCGTGCTGGCAATACACGTATCTTATGGAGTAGGTAGGCATCAGCGAAGCCGCAAGCTATGCTAATCTCGGCGCTTCTCGTTGACCTCAACACACGGGGGGGCAGAACGACATCATGCAAATCGACCGCTTAGTGGCAGCATTGTCTGCGGGCTTGTCATCAGACCGTATTTTGTTTCGAGATTCGGAAATAACCCCCTATGAATGTGATGGTTTAACAATATTCAGGGCTCGGCCTAAAGTGGTTGTTTTACCCGAGACCCGCGATGAGGTTTGTCATGTTCTGAAGGTCTGTCACGCCAATAATGTTCCAGTAGTGCCGCGCGGCGCGGGTACCGGTTTGTCGGGTGGAGCCTTGCCCCACGTAGACGGTGTGCTTTTGGTGATGGCTAAATTTAATCGTATTTTAGAAATTGATGCGGATGCGCGAACCGCTCGGGTTGAGCCAGGGGTGCGGAATCTGGCTATTTCTGAGGCAGTTGTTGCGCTAAATCTGTATTACGCGCCCGATCCTTCGTCGCAAATTGCCTGCTCAATTGGCGGTAATATTGCCGAAAACGCCGGTGGCGTGCACTGCCTAAAGTACGGGCTCACTGTGCACAACGTACTTTCTATTACCCTAGCGCTTGATGATGGCAGCATCGTTACCGTCGGCTCAGCTGCACTCGACTCTGCAGGCTATGATTTGTTGGCGCTGACCATTGGCAGCGAGGGCTTGCTAGGTGTTGTACTGGAGGTGACCGTTCGCCTTCTGCCGCAGCCAGAGCAGACGCGTGTGGTGATGGCGGCCTTTGATGATATTGCTAAGGCAGGGGACTCAGTAGGGGCGATCATCGCGGCAGGTATTATTCCAGCGGGTCTTGAAATGATGGATGGGCCGGCTATCGCAGCGGCAGAAGATTTCGTACATGCCGGCTATCCGCTCGGTGCACGAGCACTGCTGTTGTGTGAAGTAGATGGTACTGCGGATGAAGTGGCTGAAGAACTTGTTCGTGTGGAACACCTATTAAAAGCAAGCGGTGCGACGACGTTGCGTGTGGCTGCGGATGAGGCTGAGCGCGCGCTCTTCTGGAAGGGCCGTAAAAATGCGTTTCCCGCCGTTGGGCGTATTTCCCCTGACTACTATTGTATGGACGGCACGATTCCAAGAAAGCATCTGGCACTGGTGCTCACCCGGATACAGGAGATGTCTGAGCAATACCAACTGCGCTGTGCGAATGTGTTTCATGCGGGTGACGGTAACCTGCACCCGTTAATTTTGTTTGATGCGAACGATTCTGATCAATTGCGACGCGCAGAAGCTTTTGGTGCCGCCATTCTGGAGCTGTCGGTAAAAGTCGGTGGCACCATTACGGGGGAGCACGGTGTTGGCGTCGAGAAAATTAATGAGATGTGCCTACAGTTTTCATCGGATGAACTGACGCAATTTCACAGCGTAAAGGCGGCTTTTGACCCCAGCGGTATTTTGAATCCAGGAAAGGCGGTGCCAACACTGAACCGCTGTGCAGAATTCGGCAAGATGCATGTGCATCATGGGCAATTGCCGCACGCTGAACTGGAGCGTTTTTAATGTCAGCCTTTATCAAGGCACTGACTCATCGGCTTGCCCGGCGAGAGCCAGTTAGTGTGATAGGGGGCGGGACACAGTCGTTTTTGGCGGGCGACTTAGTAGACCCCCCAGTATCCATGTGTGATTACAGCGGCATTATCAATTATGAGCCGACTGAGCTGGTGTTAACCGCCCGAGCGGGGACAGGCCTAGTTGAAATTGAGCAGGTACTCGCCGCATCAAAGCAAATATTGCCGTTTGAGCCGCCAATGTACGACGATGCGTCGACCCTCGGTGGCACAATGGCGACGGGCTTGTCAGGCCCGCGACGAATACATTTAGGCAGTGCTCGCGATGCGGTTTTGGGTGTGCGACTGATCAATGGGTTAGGTCAGCAGCTCAAGTTTGGTGGTGAAGTCATGAAAAACGTCGCCGGTTATGACATTTCGAGATTATCGGTGGGTGCCTATGGGACGCTGGGCATTCTCACGGATATTTCGGTCAAGGTGCTTCCCATGCCTGAAAATGAGCAGACACGAGTTTTCTGTCTCGACGCGCAGACTGCCTTGTCGATGCTCGCCAAAATGGGTCGGCTGCCCTATCCAGTGTCTGCGGCGACTTGGCTTGAGGGGCAGTTATATGTGCGACTTTCGGGGACTGGCCGCGGCGTTGCAGCTGCGGCATTGGCTATCGGTGGCGAGCGTCTGGATGATGCAGATAATTTCTGGCGCTTGATTCGCCAGCACCGCCACTCAGCGTTTTGTCGGGATGATCAATGGTTGTGGCGCTTGTCGATACCTGCCACCACACCGATCGATGCGTGTCCGGCCAGTATTATCGATTGGGCGGGCGCACAGCGGTGGATATTTACAGCCCCTGGTGATGTCAGTGTTTTTGAGCAAGCAGCGCGGGTTGGCGGCCACGCCATGTGCTTTGCTAGAGATCGAAATATAGGTACCGGATTACAGCCGCTGGAGCCTGCTTTAGCGCGTTTAAATCGACGTGTTCGGGACGCGATGGATCCCTACCATCTGATTAATCGCGGGCGGTTGTTCGAGGTGGCGTCCTGATGCAGACTAATTTCGTTGAGCAATATGCAAATACAGCATCGGGTCGAGAAGCCGAGGAGATTCTTAGGAAGTGTGTCCATTGTGGCTTTTGCAATGCGACCTGCCCGACTTATCAGTTGCTCGGCGACGAGCTCGACGGGCCCCGGGGACGAATCTATCAAATCAAAGAGATTTTTGAAGGCGCAATCCCGACGGTCGAAGTACAAAACCATTTAGATCGCTGCCTGACGTGTAGGGCATGTGAAAGCACTTGTCCGTCTGGAGTGGATTACGGCCGCCTGGCGGATATTGGTCGTAAGGTTGTGGAAGATGCGGTGGGTCGCACGCCGTTGCAGGCAGTGGTTCGACGTCTATTGGTCCTAGTCATACCGAATCGTCGGATTTTTGGCGCTTTGGTGCGCATGGGTCAGTGGTTTCGCCCTGTGTTACCTAAAGTGTTACGGAGCAAGGTTCCCCTACCTAGTACTGGCGGCATATGGCCCGCACCGCATCACACGCGACGCATGCTGGTATTGGAAGCTTGTGGTCAGCCTGCGGCTACGCCCAATGTGAATAGCGCGACGGCTCGGGTGTTAGATCGCTTGGGTATTTCATTACTTGCCGCGCAAGAAGCGGGTTGCTGTGGTGCGGTGGCGCATCATCTGAGCGACCATGATCGGGCATTACTCGCTATGCAAAATAATATCGATGCCTGGTGGCCGCATATTGAAACTGGCGCTGAGTCCATTGTCATAACCGCCTCGGGTTGTGGCGTGATGGTCAAAGAATACGGATATCTTTTGGCGGATAATCCTGATTATGCAGAAAAGGCGCGGCGCATTTCTGCCTTGTGTAAAGACGTAGCGCAAGTGCTCTCGACCGAGGATCTCAGTGCACTAAAACTTAACGCCAAAGAGGCGGTGGCGTTTCATTGCCCTTGTACCTTGCAGCATGGGCAGAAACTCTCGGGCGTTACCGAGAAACTATTGCAAACGCTCGGTTTTGAATTGAAGCCAGTCGCTAATGGGCACATCTGTTGTGGTTCTGCTGGAACCTATTCGATCCTACAGCCGGCACTGAGTCAGCAACTGCTGAGCGACAAAGTTGCTGCACTTGAAGCGAGCGGCGCGCCGGTTATCGCCACGGCTAATGTTGGTTGCCAGCTGCATTTGTCCACCGCAACCAACACACCGGTAAAGCATTGGATCGAACTGGTTGATCAAGCGATAAGTACTTAGGGTGCTTCGAGCTGTGAATGTTGGCCATAACCTTGCCATGTGAGGGACACACGGCATCAAGGGGCTAACCACATCAAAAAAAGGTCATTGACGTTGTTTGCCCTATATTCTGGGCTGTAACCAATGATTACCCTGTCGGGCTCGCAGGCAAGCGCCATGTCCAACGTCGGTTCGATCATATCGAGCAGGCGCTCGATATTGTCGGGAAGGCTATGGAATGGGAATCGATAACTTTGGTTGGTCACACCCTTTGGCTGCAGCATTGCCATGTCGGGCTCCACCATGGCATTGGTGGCCGGTAGCAAAATAGAAAATACAGCGCGAGTACCCAGAGCATTAGTCATCTGTAATGGTCCGATTAAGAGCTATGTAGCTTGTAAGGTTTTTCGTCGCGCTGCAACTTTTTATCTATCAGTGCTGATGACCGCCGGCGCCATGCACGTGACCGTGTGCGATTTCTTCTGGCACTGCGTCACGCAGGCTAATAACTTCAATGTCGAAGGTCAGCGTTTTTCCCGCGAGTGGGTGGTTGGTGTCGACATCAATAAACTTGTGGCCGACCTTCACAACACGAACATGCCGCGGTCCTTGGTCAGTGTTTACCTGCGCGATCATACCGGGGGACCATTTTTTTGCCCCCATGAGATGCTTGGCTGATATACGCTGCATCGACTCAGGCTTGATCAATCCATAAGCTTGCTCTGGTGGCAGCGTGACAACAACCGCATCGCCAGTCTCCTTGCCCTCTAAGGCTTTTGCCAAGCCGGGCAGAATGCCATCGTATCCATGTAAATAGACGTTGGGCTCGATTTCGCGACTCGATTCCATTATCTCGCCAGTGTCGTCACTCAATTGATAGTGGAAGGTCACCACTGTGTTTTTTTCTATGGGCATAAGTTACCTGGCCAAAATTTTGGTTGAAAAGTGTAAGGAGGTCTAGCAGGCATAGTGGCCTGCGATATACGCGACGGGAGTTTACTCGTCTTACGACGTTTCGTCAGCGTCTAGGTTGTTATGGGGATAATATTTTATGTTAAGTCAGTGCTGCCGAGTTGTTGGTGAGCAGGGTCTAGGCTTTCTTAGTTCTTAACAGGCTGGGCAGCATCAGGTGAAGCGGCGAGGATGTCGTCCCTAGTGCACCTTCGATCGTAAAATAGGGCTATCTGGAGGGCGATCCGAGTACGACTGGCATGCTCTATTTAGCACCGAAACTACAAAGTAATCGTCACGACTTATGGCGGCTAAGGCCGCTTGCAAGCGAATTGCATGCAGCGCAAATCACCTCACCATTACTGGCTTGACCTGAAATCGCTGAGCCAGAGAAGCGGCACACACTTGCTGCCGCTATTAATCGCCAGTATGTTTTTAAAAGGTAAGGCCGATAGATAGCTGCAAACGACGCGGATTATAAAACGAACGAGGACTAGCGAAGTTCGTATCGGCTTTAACCGGCTCGTAGTTGTAGCCGGTCTGCCTGTAAAACGCGTTATAGACATCAGCTCTAAACTTCAAGGTCAAGTCATCTCGCAATGTAAAACTCTGCGTATAGTTTAGATCCATCTGCCAATGGCTAGCGCCTCGGCGACCACCCGCAGCCTCTGCATATCGGCTTGTGGAAGAACTATAGCCGTATAGCGCGCCATCCCAAGCATTCCAAGCCTCACCTGATTGATAAACGAAAAACGCACCTACAGTCGCGTTCCAATCAAGCTCATAATAACCTTGCGCTTTAAATTAATGCGGCTTATCGCCTATCAATTTGCCATAGCGCCGATCCCACACCATACGCCCTCGGCCATCACCATAAAACGAAGATCCAATAAAGGTATTCGCGTCGTTATCTTGGGTGGTGTTGTCTTGGTCGAAGTTGCCGTAATAATGACTCCATACATACGAAGCAATGAGATAACTTCGCACCCCTCGCCCCTCGCCCTCAAGCGACCACTCCCAATACTTGGTCTCGCCGCCGTCGACTTCGGCAATGACAAAAGAAGAGCCGCCGACATCCGCGCGGTAGGCATCTAGCGCCGGAACATATTCACCTTTAGCGGCGATATCGGCTGGCACACTACCGCCCATGTAATCGCCATACAGGCGCGCATCATTGGGCATGTCTTCCCAGAAGTGACTGCCGTCGCGATAGCGTAGATGTGATCGCAGCACGAGCTGATCAGTTACCGCGTTGGTAACCCCAAGGGTAAATTCATCGATTCGTCTAGGCTGCATATTGTCGGCAAAGAACTTACCCGATGATGCTTGCGCAGCGCCGCTATTCAAATAATTTCCTTCGCCATCAAAATTCACCACGATCGATCGAAGATCATCCCGCGCCCAAGATGCCGCGCGTGCCAACGAGTTTGCCTGGGGGTTATATCGCGCATAGTTTGCAAACAAGGTGCCTTGCGGTGCGTAAGCCCAAGTCATGCCAAGCCGCGGCTGAAGCATATCTTGCCAATCTGTGGTGTACATTTCATATCGATTGCCAGGTGCGAATTCAAAGCCTTAAACGCTAATGTCGCCGTTTGAATTTGTCTGCTTAAGGCTTAAAGATGCCTTTTTTTACGCAGTTTTGGGTATCAAAGCGAGTATCGGTCACGTCCACATGCCGCCGCATCAGCCACGTTGTGGCGGCTAGCGCTATCGATTCGTGCATTTCATCGCACGTTAGTCTGTGTGTCAGGATATAAATAAATCTGTTTTCCTTGAAACGTCGACTCATTCCACTGGCGAAAAGTGTCTTCCGTCATTCCTGACCAGTCGGGGGTGTCTTCGACCTGAGCGCGGCCAATTCGGCGTCCGGTCTCCACGAGCGAATTACACTCTTGGACGCGTTCGCGGTCATAGGCTGCTAGTAATACATCGAGATCTTCGGTGTCGGCCGACAGTCGCTGCAAAGCAAAGGCGTCTTGTAATGCCTTAGTGGCGCCACTCGCGGTATGTGGCCGCACCACACCGGCGGCATCACCACAAAATAGAATACGATCCTCCGCAAATCGAATCGCCAGTTCATCGTAAATAGGTTGGATAGAAATTTCCTCGCGGCGGCTATGTCTTAACAGTGCTTCTATCTGTGGTGGAAAACTGGTGCGGAGTAGATCGTCAAGTTGGGCATAGAGCTCGGCTGTGACAGAGCCTGCGGAAATCGATGTGGGGCTAGTGAAATCAATATCCGCAGGCGGTGGTGTGTAGACGGCCCAGTTAATGCTGAGGTCGTCGCTGGTGTTGTCATTCTGGCCGCTGGGAATCAGGTAGATGACGGCATGGCCGCCGTGATAGCAGACCGATATCCAGCTCGCATCCGCCTTGAGTTGCTCAAGTAAAGCCGTGTCATTAACGCGCGTCGCGGGGAAGTTCCCGCGCCACAGTACGTATCCGGCATAATCCGATTCAGAGCCCCATGACATGCGTTCGCGAATCAATGACCTATATCCGTCCGCCGCTATTAATAGGTCCGCCTGATTTTCAGAGCCATCCGACAGGGTGTAGTGAACCCCCTTGGGTGTGTTGCTGAAGTCAACCAGGCTTGTTCCCGCATGGTAATTTGCACTGGGTAGGCTGGCTTTCAGTGCTCGCCATAAAGCCCCCCAGTGATTGGCAATCCCCGACACATCTTGCCGCCATAGTCGCTTACCCATTTCGCTACCATCATCGATAATCCAGTCGCGCTTTTGCAGTATAAAACCGTGAAAGTCCTGCGGTAGGTATGCCTCCGCAAGGAGTCGCATCTGTAGCTGTTGCGGCAGAATAATACCCGCACCACGGTCTGCCAGTGCCGTTGGCGAGCGCTCATAAACGTTAACAGAACAGCCCATACGTCTGAGTGTGATGGCCATTGCACAGCCCGCGATACTGCCACCAATAATGGCAATTTTTGCTCGTTGTATATTCATCAGCGCGAATCTCCGCGGCAGGTCGTACATCGGCTAATCAGTCAAACTGTGGGTTAAAACGCATTATCTATTGTTCACAGCCTATCAAAAAAATCTTTAATGGCACGATTTATAGGGATAACTGACCTAGCGATCATGCCCGGCAGCCACCTTTTGGCGCCCATTAAGTGCTTGGCGGAGACGCGCTGAATGGCCTAGAGCATGAGTAGGCCATAAGCCTGCTCGGGTGGCAGGGTGACAACTAGCTCACCACCAACGTCTTTTCCTTCCATAGCGTTCGCCAGGCCAGGCAAAATGCCCCGTGGCCATGTAGATAGACGTTGGCATTACTGTCTCGGCTGGATGCAATAATTTCGCCAGCTTCGTCACTTAACGGGTAGTGAAAGATCACTACAGTATTTTTTCTACGGGTATAGGTTACCTGGCCAAAGGGTTTGATTGAAGGGTTAAAAGGGTGCTGGAGCGCTGTTTAACAGAACCCGCGCAGTGCCAGTTTACCTGCGTCAGTGCTCCCTTGCCGACTAATTTTCGTGTTTTAGCGATAGCCAAGAATGTACGATTACCGCGCCTAAGATAGCGAGCCCGCCGATCACCGTCAGTGCAGGTACTGACTCGTTTAGTGCCCATAACACCCAGATTGGACCGAGCACGGTCTCGATAAGTAGAAACAGGCTGACTTCTGGCGAGGGGAGATAGCGAGTAGCCATCATCAGGAGTACTGACGCGACGGGCATGTGTACTAGGCCCATCAGCGCCAGCCAGCTGTACTGCATGGGCACCAGATCAAACGGAGACGCGAGAGGGAAAGTCAGCGCTGCGAGTACCAGGCCGCTGCAGGCGACTACTGGCATTTTAGGTAAGTCAGGCATACGTCTGAGCAGCGTCAGAAGCATTCCCATCAATAGCGCCAAAACAACGGCTAATACATCGCCTAGCGCGTTAGGCTGCCCGACTGAGCCGGAAAAAACTATCACTACACCTGCCACTGAAAAAACGATTGCAATCCAGGTTCGCAGCGGAATATTTTCACGCAGTAGTAGCCATGAAAAAAACGCGGCAAAAAATGCCGAACTACTCAGAATAACGACGGTGTTGGCCGCTGATGTGTAACTAACACTAAATACAAACAGCCCGGAATTAATGGCATAGAGCACTGTCACAAGAATGGCCGCACCGCCATATGACTTATATCGTCGCCACTGCTCCCGCTGGCCGTTGATCTGTAAAAACAGGGCCACCGATACAAATATTAGGGCACCGCGCCAGAACGCGATGTTCATCGGTTCAGTGTCAGCCAGACGCACTAGCAATGCATCAAAGCTAAGTATGAACACACCGAGCGCGGCTATAAATATCCCGCGTTGGTGATCTATTTCTGGAACTGACATTGGATGTCCTTTGACCGAAATACAGTTGTTAGGCTTTGGAGCGAGAAATTTATTTTGGTTACGGATGAAGGGTAAAACTTTTCTTGATGTTAAACACTGTTTGAAGCGGCGCGGCTCTATGGCTTGGACTAGATGGTGTTTTGGGTGCTTTCCCTATAGAAATATTTGTTATACGTTACCGGTCAATTAACGCGCATCGAGATGATATGACCGTTGCCCCAAAAAATGATAGCGAAGCAATTGGCGGTGGTGCTAAGAAAATTCTCTATGCGCTAACGACGATGAAGCGTATGGGTTTGCGAAACTCTGCCAAGGCACTTAATAGCCATAACGCCTGTAAAGCTTGCGGCTTAGGTATGGGCGGTCAACGCGGTGGTATGGTGAATGAAGAGGACGAGTACCCGTCGGTCTGCAATAAGTCCATCCAAGCGCAATCAACTGATATCCAGCCTGCTATTCCTGAAGCGTTGTTTGAGCACCCGCTAACCGACTTTAATGAGCTAACCGACTACGAATTAGAGCACTTAGGTCGGTTAGGGGTGCCGATTTTTAAAGCAGCCAACAGCCAGTATTTTGAGCCCTTGAGTTGGGCTGCGGCAATTCAAATCGCGATAGACCGCTTTAAAAAAACCGACCCCGAGCGCACTTTTTTTTATTCCTCTGGACGTTCATCAAACGAAGCTGGATTTGTTCTACAACTTCTTGCGAGGCTCTACGGAACAAACAATATCAATAACTGCTCTTACTATTGCCACCAAGCCAGCGGGGTCGGGCTTGACAATACGATCGGCACTGGTACTTCGACGGTGGAGCTGAGTGATCTAAACGGCTGCGATACCATTTTTGTCATCGGTGCGAATCCAGCATCCAATCATCCTAGATTTATTTATAAACTAAAGGCGTGTCGTGACCGTGGCGGTCGGGTAGTCATCATCAATCCCGCACGTGAGCCTGGATTGATTCGCTTTGCCTTGCCGAAAAGCCCTAAGTCGCTCATTGCGGGCGGTTCTGAAATAGCGACCGATTATGTACAGCCTAAAATTGGCGGCGATATCGCTTTGTTAAAGGGTATCTGCAAGTCCGTCTTAGAGCAGTGCGCGGAAGATCGCGAGTTTATCGTTCAGCACACAACTGGATTTGAAGCCTTTCTAGCGGATATTACATTGACTACATGGTCGGCTATTGAGGCGTCATCTGGTATTGAGAAAAAACAAATTCACAGCCTTGGCCGGCTATATGCGAAATCTAAGAATGCGGTGTTTGCATGGGGAATGGGTGTTACGCACCATCAACATGGCGTCGATAATGTCGAAATGATTGCTGCGCTCGCCTTACTCCGTGGGATGATTGGTCGGCCGTTTGCGGGACTTTTGCCGCTGCGCGGCCATAGCAATGTGCAAGGTATTGGTACCATTGGTGTGAAACCCGTGCTGGCTAAAGAGGTGTTCCAAAAAATCGAACTAGCTTATGGCGTGCAACTTCCTACTGGCAAAGGTATGGATACACTGGCCTGTCTAGAGGCTGCGGATCGCGGCGAGTTAGATGCGGCATTATTGATGGGAGGTAACCTATTTGGGGCTTCTCCTGACCGCAACTGGACTGAGCAGGCACTTAACAAAATAGGATTTAAACTCTATTTAACCACCACGCTAAATAGAGGGCATATTCGTGGATTCGACTGCTCAGAGGCATTGGTTTTACCTGTTCTGGCGCGCGACGAAGAGACGCAGTCTACAACTCAAGAGTCGATGTTCAGCTACGTAAGACTCAGCGATGGTGGCATTGATCGCCTTGCAGGCCCGCATTCTGAAGTTGCTGTTTTATGCGACTTGGCCGATGGTTTGTTGCCAAACTCCCCGGTCGACTTTGGTGCTTTTCGCGCTCACAAAAAAATTCGGGAGGCGATTGCTGCGACAGTGCCAGGCATGGAGGCACTTGCCGATATCGATACCACAAAGCAGGAATTTCATGTGGGCGGGCGCTTGCTTCATGCGCCGGTGTTTAATACAGCAAATGGCAAAGCACGTTTCAGTTCGCACGAAATTCCAGATCCAAATGAAGCGGGATATCCTTTTTTACTGACCAGCGTACGTAGCGAGGGGCAGTTCAATACCATCATTTACGAAGAGTTCGATAGTTATCGTAATACATCATCACGCTGGACCGTGTTGATGAACGAGAAAGATATGCAGGCTCTAACTTTGCGTAAAGGTGATCGACTGACGTTGGCATCTGCCCATGGTGAGATGCGTCAAGTGGCAGTGCAGGCCTTTGATTTGCCGGCGGGTAATATGATGGCCTACTTCCCAGAAGCTAATGTACTCATTGGTCGGCGACGTGATCCCAAGAGCTTAACGCCGGCTTTCAAATCTGTACCGGTGCGAATTTCAGGTTAAATTCTTCGCCCAATAGCAGTCGGGTTTGCCTAAAGGTGGGGCTTTTAATCAGTGCTGATCAGTGTCTTTATGTGGCGAAGAAGCATTTCCCATAGTCATTAACCGACGTGCTTTGTTATGGGCACAAGTTTTTAAACTAGAGGCTAATAGCGAGTCTGCGGATAGTTTTAGGCAAGTGTTGGTCCTTGAAGGTCGGTGTGTATCAAAGTATTTCAATATGATAGGGCCTCATTTGACTGCAGAGATTACCAGTAGATTTCTCTGGCTGGAGCGACTATTTTACGGGCGATGCTTGGTGTCCTGTTGACGCTTTCACTGGGCTCGGCAGAAGTGCTTGCACTGTTGAGATTGATACGCTAATGGCTGCAAGTTAAGCGCCTTAAATCACCCAGTACGTTCGGATCAAAGTGCGCTGTGTCGGAGTATGCCAGTTAATTAGAGAATTAGATTTAGAATGTAGATTTTGCTACAGCGCATGCTTATCGGTGAGATGGCGTAGATTCTATTAACAAGAGATAGCGCTTATGGCACATAGCTCCACGCATCATGAGGTCGCGACATTTTTAGCGGCTCATCCCGATACCAAATATGTTGACGCATTCATTTTCGATTTATGTGGATACCCTTTAGGTAAGCGCTATCCGATTCAGGATATTGAAAAGCTCTACGATGATGGCCTCACAATGTGTGCTGCGGTTTTACTGCTAGATGCGGCGGGCAATACCAGTGATCCCATGGGTTTTGGCGTATCTGACGGCGACCCAGACGCGCAGGCTAAAGCTATCCCAGGTAGCTTGGCTCCCGTGCCTTGGGCGCTTGAGCCAACAGCGCAAGTGTTACTCGAGATGCGAGACCCCCAGACTGAGGCTTTTGTGCAGTTTCAACCGCGAGAGATTCTTCGTGGTGTTTTAGCGCGTTTTCAGTCTTTAGCGATCACCCCGGTCGTTGCCTTGGAGCTTGAGTTTTATCTGATCGATGAAAACAGAGCTGAAGATGGTGCGCCACTGCCGGTTAAATCGCCACTCAACGGACGCACAGCCCGGTCGAATCAGGTCTATAGTATTGACGCACTCGAGGAATATGCGCCCATTTTGGCGGCGATTACCGATGCCTGTGTATTGCAGGGTGTGCCCGCAGCGATTGCATCGGGAGAATTTGCACCGGGCCAGTTTGAATTGAACCTTACGCATGTGGCGGATGCGTTGCTGGCGGCAGATTATGCGTGTTTATTGCGTCGCACTGTGCGCGCAGTTGCGCGGACTTTCGGCATGGAGGCGACCTTTTTAGCAAAGCCATTTTTAGCGCAGAGCGGCTCTGGTTTGCATATTCACATGAGTTTTTCGGATGAAAATGGGTGCAACATCTTTCACGATGACACCGATAAAGACGAAGCTTTGATGCGGCATGCGGTGGCGGGACTGCAGGCAAGCATGCCTGAGTCGATGGCCATATTTGTGCCAAACATAAATGGTTTTCGGCGGCTCAAGCCCAACTGCTACGTGCCTGTCACTATGGATTGGGGTTACGACAACCGATCAGTAGCCTTCCGCATTCCCTCAGGGCGCGGCCAAGGCAAGCGCATTGAGCATCGTATTGCCGGTGCAGATGCCAATCCTTATCTCGTACTGGCCAGTGCACTTGCGGGTGTGCACTTCGGTTTATCCCATGAGCTTGAGCCAATCAGTGAGGCTTTCGTGGGCAATGCAGGAACCGAAGTTGATCCGCGGTTACCCCTGACGCCGTGGCACGCGTTAGATCGATTAGATGACGCGCCGATACTGAGTGAGTACTTGGGGGCAGAGTATTTAAAGCTCTTCAAAGCCGTCAAAGAAAGTGAATTCAACGCGCTCCTCGAAACGCCTCTGCCCCATGAATACGATTGGTATCTCTAGCATTGGCTTTTGCGTTGTTATTTAGATGCGATGACAGCTTAGCGGGCGGGCCAACTGCGGGTTTAAAGACTAAACCTGCAGTTTTAAGGTGCGACGATCTCAAAACTGGAATCAGGCGCCTGTAAGAGTGCTAAAAATCTAAATAAATCGAGGCTGCTGCCCTCGACATCGAGCGCATCTGTGGTGAGTAGTTCTCGAGCACTGACCTGCTTTAGCAAAATATCGAGTAATAGCTCGTGCGTAACGTTGATGGTTGTATTCGCAGACGGGTCCTTAGGCGCGAGGCGATGGTGGAGTACCGAATTCTTCAGTGTGAGCACGTAGTTGCGGCCTTGATCTGTCAGGTTAAAGTTCAGCGTCAGTTCCACGCCCTCAGCCCCGGGGCCATCAATCATTGTGGCGACGAGGTCAAGGATTCGCTCGATAGGCACTGCGCGCATCAGTCCTTCGACATTACTGGCGGATATGGCACTTTCTTGCGACCCCTGTCGAAGCTCATAGGCGCCGGTTAAATAAACATCCCGCCAGGACCCTGACTCTGCCTGATAGCCAAGTTGGTCATAGGCCGCCGCAAGCTGTGCTCGTGCGAAGAGGTTATTTGGTTCGGCGAAAACAAGATGGTTGAGTAGTTCGGCTACCCAGCGGTACTCGCCATTGTCGAAGGCTTGCTGTGCGGCCGCGAGAACGCTGTCAGCGCCGCCCATTAGTGCGATGTAACGCGCGGCAGATTCGACGGCGGGCAGTGGATCCAAAGTAGCAGGACGGGCGTTGTACCAACCAAAGTAAAACTGATAAACCGCTCGGGCATTATGCTTCACCGTGCCATAGTAATCGCGGTTATGAAACGCAGTTTGTAGTGATTTAGGCAGTTCAATGGTGTCGGCAATTTCATCTGGGGTCATCCCCTGTGACGCCAAGCGCAAAGTTTGGTCGTGAATATATTTATAGGTGTCCCGCTGCTGACTCAGGAAGTCCGCGACATTGTCTCGTCCCCATACTGGCCAGTGATGGCTGTTAAACACTACCGTTGTATCTGGAAAAAGCTGCAATGCTTCGTCGATAAAACCACTCCAAAGCAGTGCGTCTCGCACCTTGGCGCCACGCAAGGTATACAGATTATGGAGCGTACGCGACACCATTTCAGCGCCACAGAATGCGCCGTGTTCCGGCAGGTAGAAAGTGAATTCTGCCGGTGCTTCGCTTCCCGAAACGCTTTGAAATATGAATGGCACGCCGTCGAGCGTTGCGCGCTCGGATGTCTTGGTGATTAGCAGGGTAGGGGTGGCGATTGCAACGGTGCCTTGGGCAGGACTTTTCCCTAAACCTGAGCCTATATGGCCACGGGGAGAGCGATTGAGATGCATGCCGTAGATATATTCAGAGCGACGCCCCATAGTTTGTCCAACGATCACATTTTCACTGGTGCTTTCTTCCATAAAGCCCTCAGGCGCAATCACTTGCACGGCGCCGCTTGCAATCGCTTGAGTCGTTGTGATGCCCAATACGCCGCCAAAGTGGTCAATATGACTATGGGTGAACAAGATCGCTTTAACGGGGCGTTCTGGTAAATATTGATGGGCGAAAGCGAGTGCCGCACGCGCGGTTTCTTCCGTGGTCAGTGGGTCGACCACAATCCAGCCGCTATCCCCGGCAATCAATGTCATATTCGCAAGGTCAAAGCCGCGTATTTGATAGATACCGTCGACCACTTCATATAGGCCTGCCAAATTATTTAGGCCTGCCTGCCGCCACAGGCTCGGATTGACGGTATCGGGTGTCTCGCCACTCATGAAGTCATAAGCGCTGAGATCCCAGGCTAGCCTATCTCCGACTCCTTCAATCTGTAGATTTTCTGCGCGCGCAATTAAGCCCCGAGAGGCGGCCTCAATATCTTGCTGGGAGAGTTGTGCAATATCCTGTGCAACCTGTCGATTCACTAATTGGGTGGCTGCACTCGCCGGTGTGTGGCCGTAGGCATCTGCTTCATTACTGATGATGGGTACTGACGTATCATCGCAAGCCGCTAATAATATCAAGCTCAGTGCGGCAAAGGTCAGATGTGCGTATTTGCGTGAAATCATTGCATTAAGCGCCGAACGCGACGCGCTCCTTATTATTCGATAATTGGCGCCACTAGCGCTCGATGAGCGCGTATGGCTGCAACCAATTTAGCGTGCTGCTAGAGTCTTTGCCAGCAACTTAGGTTACGATCAGCTGCAATCAAGTCGCTGCTTGTTTGCGCGGTGAAGGTTAGGCTTGGATGAGATAAAAATAAAGCTTTGGAGAATAGTGTGAAGTCGATGATCAATTTGCTAGGCATCTCTTTTACCGCAATTTTGCTGGTGGCCTGTGGCGACAAGCAGGATGCGAGTGGGCAGAGCGCAAGCGCGTCAGACCCCAATACCCAGTCGATGGCGCAAGCCAGGGTTGCCGATGTGACGACAGACAGCTTGTTGGCCGCCGCAGCAACCCCCGACCAATGGCTGACCTATGGGGGTTCTTATGATGAAACCCGGCATTCGAGCCTATCGCAAATTAACCGCGATACGCTGTCTGACCTTGGCATTGGCTGGGTCTATGACATGAAAAAGCCGCGCGGCGTAGAGGCGACTCCTCTGGTTGTTGACGGTGTGATGTACGTGAGCGGGTCGTGGTCGGTGGTCTATGCACTGGATGCACGGACGGGTGAAGAGCTTTGGGTATATGATCCGAAAGTACCCGGCGCTGCAGCTGCAAAAGGCTGCTGTGATGTCGTTAATCGTGGCGTTGCAGTGTATGAAGGCAAGGTCTTTATCGGTGTTTTTGATGGCCGTCTCGAGGCCTTGGATGCCCAAACAGGCGAGTTGGTTTGGAGCAACGTCACGGTAGATCAAAGCAAGCCCTACACCATTACTGGCGCGCCGCGCGTTGTTAAAGACAAGGTCATTATTGGTAACGGTGGGGCCGAGCTCGGTGTTCGAGGGTATGTCACCGCCTACGATACTGACACGGGTGACTTGGTATGGCGGTTCTATACCGTGCCGAATCCCGAGAAAAAACCTGATGGTGCTGTCTCTGATGCGATCCTTGCCAAATTGGCCAATGACACCTGGGGCAACACGGGTGCATGGACTACCGATGGCGGTGGCGGCACTGTTTGGGACGCGATTGTTTACGACAGCGTCAATGACCAAGTGTTACTTGGCATAGGCAACGGCTCTCCCTGGAATGCGAAGATTCGCGACCCTGATAGCGACGGTGACAACCTCTTCATATCTTCAATTTTAGCGGTTGACGCAGATACCGGTGAGTACCGCTGGCACTATCAGACCACGCCTCGTGATATGTGGGACTACACGGCAACCCAGCCGATGATCTTGGCGAATCTACCCTTGGGGGAAAATGGCGCACCTTTGCGGGTGGTCATGCAGGCACCCAAAAACGGGTTTTTCTACGTGCTGGAAGCGGCGACGGGTAGGTTGATTTCCGCCGATGCATTCACCGAGATGAATTGGGCGACGGGCATTGATGAAGACGGTCGACCGATTGAAGTGCCCGCGGCGAGAAACTTAGATGAAGCTTATCCGGTACTGCCCGGCCCGACAGGCGCGCATAACTGGCATCCTATGTCGTATAGTGAGGATTCAGGACTGGTTTATATTCCCACCAATATCTGGCCGCTGCTCTATAGTCGGCCCGATCCAGAAAATCCCGTTAAAAGTAACTGGAATATAGGGTATCGCGAGGACGCAGGATGGCCTTTAGCACTTCCCGAGGGCGCAATTGAAAGTATTCGCGGTATCGGTGGTGGTTCGTTGCTGGCCTGGGATCCGGTGAAGGGCGAGGCACGATGGGCTGTGCCATTTCCTGTGCCCTTTAACGGCGGCACACTGTCTGTGGCGAGCGGCCTTGTTTTTCAGGCCAACAAAGGCGGGGAGTTGGTGGCCTATGATGCTGAAACCGGCGAGCGAGTGTGGTCCCATGGTTTGGTTGGTGGCCCTGGCGCTGCGCCCATGACCTACGAGGTCGATGGCGAGCAATACATCACTATCCTCTCGGGCTGGGGTAGCACGATCGCCATGGTTTACGGTTTGGTATTTGACGACGCCATTGGACCTGAGATGGGTCGCGTAATCACCTTCAAGCTGGGTGGTAATGGCATGCTACCGAAACCTCTAGAGACTGGCATTGTACGATCACCTAAGGCCCCATTGTTGGGTAATGAGGCACAGCAAATACTAGGATTGACACTCTTTGCGGCTAACTGTCAGTGGTGCCACGGCGCCTTTGCGATCAGTTCGGGTGTTCTTCCCGATTTGCGTTGGTCGGCGATCGTCGGCGCAGAGGAATCCTGGGATGCGGTGGTGCGAGAAGGCGCACTCTCGAGTCGCGGTATGGTCTCGGTAGATGACACGCTGGATAAGACAGAAACCGACGCCATCCGTGCGTATGTGCTTAAACAAGCTTGGGATGCGGTCGCGCGAGGCGACGCGCAAGCCCCTGCGGAGCAGTAGATTGCGCCTTGATGTCGCGGGTATACGATGGCTGTGATTCCCGTCGCAAAGACAAGCTATGTGCACTATTCAAGCTTGGATCATGCACCGGTATCGCACGCCATTGTACTCTTGAAGCCTTAGCGGAATGCGCCGCTTAGGTTAGCTGGTCGTAAATAGGATGCGGGATGAAACATAAGATTGTTATAGGCGTGAGTGCGCTGGTAATCTGCGTCATACTGACATTGTTGGCCCTGCCTACCATCCTCCATAGCGCGGGTCTACATCCGCAGTATCTGGGTCCGTTGGTGCAACTCCCGCCGGGTAAGCGGGCGCTGGTGATCACCACCAGTCATGGCGTGCTGTCGGCGCCAGGTGAAAGCTCTGGCAAACCATCAGGTGTGATGGCATCCGAAATGACACACCCTTATTACAATTTTTTGGATGCAGGCATGCAGGTCGACGTGGCCAGTGTCTTGGGCGGCGAGATTCCTATCGACTCGCAAACCCTCATGTACATGATTAAAACTCCGGAAGATGACCGGTTTCTCAACGACACTGTCTTTCAGGCCAAGGTCAAGCATTCGATCCCGATTAGCGATCTAGACTTCACTGAATATGACATTATTTTCATTGCCGGTGGCTGGGGTGCTGCCTACGATTTAGGGTACTCACCGCTGCTAGGGGAAAAAATATCCGCGGCCTACTATGCGCGTACCCCTATTATTGGTGGTGTCTGTCATGGTGTGCTCGGTTTGATTAATGCTAAAGATTCCGAGGGAAATCTGCTCATTGCAGGTCGACGCATGACGGGCGTGACCGACAAACAGATTAAAGAGCTTGGGATCGAGATAACGCCCATGCACCCGGAGGCCGAATTGCGAAAGGCGGGTGTTCTTTACGAGAGCCAAACGGCATTTCGGGATTTCTTCGCCACCCACGTGGTTGTTGATGATGAGCGGCGCTTTGTGACGGGACAGAACCAAAACTCTGGCCATGAGACGGCACAAAACATGCTTGCGATCGTTGCGCAGCATGGACAGTGAGCGCGGATGTCGGAAGCGACCGAGGGGCTCGCCATTTAAAGTTATGGGTACGAGGCACTGGTACTTGATCATTGAACCTAGCTATTTAAAGACACCGATTAAAACTAGAGTATTAACTCTCGATGCTTTGACCTGGCTGCTGAGGGAAAACGCTTAAATACATCCATTTTCTTGGGGAAAATAATGAATAAAATATTGCGCGTTGCGGTTGCCCTGCCAGGAATTCTTTTTGTGAGCACTGGTTTGCGTTGGCTGATCGACCCAAGTACCGCGGCGGCGCCACTGGGTATGTCGTTACTGAATGGCCTGGGACTCAGCACGCAAATCGGCGATTTAGCGGCATTTTTCCTGACATTAGGGGCCTGTATTTTGATGGGTCTGATCACGTCCAATCGCGTGTGGTACTACCCCTCGATCATGCTTTTGGGCATTGCTGCGATGGGTCGTGTCATAGCGTGGCTGCTTCATGATGCAGCGCTCGCCACCAGTTTGATCTTGCTTGAATTAGCCATCGCCGCTTTATTGACCTTTGCGGCGAACCGGTTGGGAAAGTCTTAACCGATGAGCGTCGGGAATCGTCTACGGTATTGGCGGAGTTATAAAACAGTCGTACTTGTTCTGTTAAGTTGGTCTTGTTCTACCTTTGGACTGTCGGCGTTTGCGGAAGAGAGGTCGACAGTGTCTGATGCCGTCCAACACCCAGTGTCTGGGCGGGGGGCGCGCCCTAATATTGTATTGATTCTCGCCGATGATCTCGGCTTTACCGACATTGCACCTTATGGCAGTGAGATCAATACGCCCACGCTCTCGGCGTTAGCGGCAAACGGCATCCGCTTCACTAATTATCATACGGCTGCGAGTTGCGCGCCGACCCGCGCGATGTTGCTAACAGGCGTTGACAGCCATGTCGCTGGTGTGCCAAATATTCCAGAAATGATCCCGCCGGAACAACGCGCCTACCCGCATTATCAGGGCACTCTGGGGCGCAATGTAGTGACGGTGGCGACCCTCTTACAAGACGCGGGCTATCACACCTATATGTCCGGTAAATGGCACTTGGGTATGACACCAGACTTGCTGCCCAGTCGTCGTGGCTTTGAACGCACTGTGGCTATGGCTGATTCTGGAGCCGATAACTGGGAGCAAAAACCCTATCTACCCATTTATGAGCAAGCTAATTGGTTTGCCGATGGCGAGCGATTCGAACTACCTGATGATTTTTATTCGTCGCAGTTTTTAGTCGATAAGACGATTGAGTTCGTCGATAGTAACGCCGCAGACGGCCAACCTTTTTTTGCCTACCTACCCTTCCAAGCGGTGCACATACCGGTACAAGCGCCACAGGAGTTCATTGACCGCAATATGGGTGTCTACGATATTGGCTGGGATGTTTTGCGAGAGCAGCGCTATGCCCGCGCGGTTGAGTTGGGTATTGTCCCTGCTGATATCGCAAGCGTAAGCATGTCGACCACACAAGAGTGGGCGGCACAGACCGATGCCGACAAGCGGATTCATGCAAAGCGTATGGCCGTCTATGCGGCGATGATCGAGGCGATGGACTATCACTTGGGGCGTTTAATTGATCATCTGCGCGCCATTGGCCAATACGACAATACCGTCTTTATTTTCACTTCAGATAACGGCCCTGAAGCGAGCGGAATGGCATCGGCTAAGAGCTGGATTGCCGATCTCTATTTGGCATCACAAGGATACAACAACGACTACGAAACCTTGGGCCTCAAGGGGAGTCTCAATACGATCCCACCCAGTTTTAGCAGTGCGGCGGCTTCCCCGCTGGCGTTCTACAAGTTCTACGCCGGGGAGGGCGGTATGCGTGTGCCACTGATCATCGCCGGCGAGCCGATAGCTACCCGACAATCACTGTCTAATGCGCTTACTTATGTGACCGATATTACCCCGACAATTTTGGCGTTGAGTAGGGTGAGCGCGCCAACCGAACGTTATGGGGGTCGTCCAGTAGCGACGATTTCCGGCCGCAATCTGCTGCCTTTGGTTTATGGTAGTGTGGATCGTGTCCGCGGTGAGGATGAGGCGGTAGGTTATGAGTTGGCCGGTAATGCTGCGCTCTTTCAGGGGAACTACAAAATCGTATTGAACCGCGGTCCTGTCGGCGATGCGCAGTGGCATCTGTTTAATATTGTGACTGACCCTGGCGAGACCAATGATTTGAGTGCGCAGTTGCCCCTGCAATTCCAGCGCATGTTGGGTTTGTATGATCAGTATGTTGCGGAAGTGGGCGTGTTGGCTCTCCCCGACGGTTACAGCGGCGGCAAGCAGGGTGTTATCAATGGCCTGCATAATCGGTTTGGCAAGGAAATAGTACTCTTGCTGCTAAGTTGCTTAGTGTTGTTGCCATTCTATCTGGCCTATCGGCATCGCCAGCTGCGTTAGGTACTCGGAGTGCTGGGTTGCAAAGCAAGTGCCGGTGCATGTTGTTGAAGACAAACACCGGCAGGACGCTAGTCAGGTATTAAATGTTGTTGGTCCTAGTGAGCGGTGTTTTTACGCGATTAAAATAACGACTAATCCGTAGCCAGCGCCCAGCAGACACGCCACCGTCGAGAGCAGTCCTATACCAAAGCCGACTTCCCGCTTGCTTGGCGCTTTGTAGTAGCCCAGTGCATACATGATGCGTCCGATCGGGTAGAGCACGCCGGCAATAGCGGCATAAAAATCCGATACGGTAAGCGCGAAAAGCCACAGAGCAGGCAAAAACAAAATAAGACCTTCGATGGTATTGAGATGCACTCTGACTGCGTAGATAAACGGCTCTGGACCCGTCATTTCAGGGACTGCTACGCCATGTTTCCCCCGTGCTCGACCGACCATGACAGTCACCCAGAAAAGAACGAGTAAGCAAAATAGTGTGACTAAACCGGTGAGTGGAAACTCGAACATTTTTTATCTCCTTTATGCGTCGGGGTAGACTGCACGCCTGCACAGCTAAAGCGCAAGATATTTAAGCGATATTTTGTTGGTATAAATTCATCGCCGCTTAGCTTCGGTGCACGCGTCAAATGATAGGTTCAAGCGCGAGCTATGCGCTTGACTGATCAAGACTTTGATTGATCAGAGTCGGTTTTATTGTGACAGTTTTGTGACATTTGTTAAGGTGCTGTCGCTTGCGTGCTGTGCTTTTGGTATTGTCCAATGCGAAGTCGTCTAATCTCCGGTCTCGCTTAATCCAACAAGGATAATCCGCTTGGCACTCTTACGATCGCTCTATCTTATGCTGACATTCCGAATGGTGGTTTTGGTGGGTATGGCGATTGCCTCCACCTACGCCTGTCGAAAACTGCAGTTTTTTATGGATTTCCCGATGTCTGCAGTTGTTACCGCAATTGTGTTCCCCATTGTTTTCGCCATTAATGCGGCTTATCAGCGACGCGAAACAGCGCTAGTAGAATACGGCAACATTAAGGCGCATGGGCAGGCCTTGCATTTCGCC
>CAWUVW010000055.1:0-25258 GCA_963926105.1 uncultured Luminiphilus sp.
ATAGGGCCAAATGCAGCGGCTTGCCAGTAGAGCCATTGTTTAATCTGCCAGCGCTGCGCTTCACACTGACCCAGCAAGCAATCATGTC
This sequence comes from uncultured Luminiphilus sp., assembly GCA_963926105.1. Taxonomy (GTDB): domain Bacteria; phylum Pseudomonadota; class Gammaproteobacteria; order Pseudomonadales; family Halieaceae; genus Luminiphilus. The sequence goes on from CAWUVW010000055.1 coordinate 89, forward strand.
GCTCTGCTAAAAACTCAAGAATGGCAACCGATTCAAAGATGGGCTGGCCATCGACCAAAAGGACGGGGACTTTTCGATTCGGGTTCAGTGCACCGAATTCAGCCGTTAGCTGCTCACCAGCAGCGAGATCTATAGAGAGAGGTTCGTAGCATAGTCCTAACTCTTCCAGTGCAATCAGCACCTTCAACGAATTAGGCGAAGGATAGAAGTAAAGCTTGTACTCTGGTTGATCAGTCATGCCAACGCCATACAAACCCTCTCCAGCGCTCAATCACCGAGCGCTGAATCCGTGTAATACCAGATTGGCGAGCTATAGGCGCGATCCTGAATGGTTTTCGGGGCAGCGGGCGGCGGCGACACATCAAAATAAGCGGCATCACGCTCAGTCCAGCGCAATCTTGGCACTTCAATAGCCCGCGCATAATAGACCGCATCCAGATCAGCATCGAAATTTGGATCTCGCCAGACGGCACGAAGTCCAGCACTGCCATCGGCTTCAGCGGGTCCCGCTATATCAACATCGAAGATCTGCTCTTGACGCAATCCTTGCGAATCGACCCAGCCTTTCACCACCTGCAACACATGCAGATCCGGACCGTCGGGCTCCTTCATCGCAAACAACAAAAATGTGGGTGCGACTGCTTGCGCTTCGCGCTGCGGCATAACCGCCCCCATGGGCACACCTTTGGCGTAACCAATACTCGCGACATCGACCTGCTTCATGTCACTTTCGGTAAACTGCCAGCCACCAAAAAATCGCAGTGCAATGCGTGAGCCGGTAGTCCCATAGACTTCACGTCGGCGTAGCGCATCAAAAATTGCCGCCCGTGTATTTTCTTTCGCCCATACTGCAGTTAGACCCGACGCACTCAAGCGCCAATTTTCATTGAGTACGTCGGCCATCTGCGTGAACATGCGTTCCGCTGACGGTTCACTGCGCGCAAATTTACCGAAGAAGTTATCCTCAGCAACCGCGCTATAACCGGTGTGCGAGTCGGAAGAGCCGATCAGGCCGAATTCGAAAGGATTGACGCCTAATGACTTTTTATAGGGCAGGCCACGCTGTAATACTGCACGCGCATACTCTTGTTTGAACATCCAGGGCTGCTTGGGCTGCGTCAGCGCAATATTGCCTTCATCCCAACGTTCAAAATCGGCATATCGATCGTTAGGCGACAGCACTGGGTGCGTTTCTGAATCACCCTTCACCTGCGTGACCTCTAACAAGGGCTCCCAGCGACGCCGGGCAGTCGCATAGCTTTCATTAAAATCCTTACCCCCGTGTGTAACGGGTGCAAACATCCGACCATTACTGACGTTCGAGTTGTGGGGAATCGCCATGACGGCACTCTCAGCGGCGACTTCATAGCGATTCATGAACGCCCAAAGCTGTTCAGGATCATTACTGTCCTGCGATGAAAATGGCGGTAGTTGATCAGCCTTACCTACGCCCTCTCGATAGAGTACAACGCGATGCAGATTGTCACCGGAAATTGTTGATGTCCATTCGTAGCCAGGTAAGGTGGTGAAGCGATGGGGGTCATTGAACCGATCAGCGGTTGCGACCACGTCGCGCCATGTGTCCTTGAGAATACCCGGCGGTGACATTTTTTCAGGCGTAGGATTCTGGAAAGCATCAGAGAATTCCATGGTCAACTCGCCCATCTTCCCTGCACGCAAAAGCGCAGTCCATGCCTTACCCACTGTCCACTCACTGAGACGCGGATCATTCTGATCCAGTAGTTTATAAATCGAAAGGTATTCAGCATGATCAGTTATTGCAAGAAAATCCATGGGATAGCGACCGCGCACCTGCATACCATTGCCGGCCGTAATTGTCTCGCCTCGAGCGAACTGATACGCTGTCTCGGGTAAAATCCGGGCACCTAAAGTGTAGGCGTCGGCCGACAGCGCCGTATGTAGGTGTAGATCGCCCCAATAGAGCTGTGTTCTATCTTCACTGACATTAGGAGAGTATGAATCTGCGTTCGCGTAGGCACTTACTGAGTATAGGAACACCCAGAAGCAAGCTCGCCAGAGCGTCTTCGGAGACCCGCGGAATAAGCGCATTAGCTTCATCTCCTGTGAGCGCAGTACACAGATATCATTTGTGCTTCAACTTGAATGCGAGCAAAACATTGCCCGACATGTGATTATAAATACCGTAGCCGGAGGTAATAAACATCATGTCATCGTCGAACACCGGTCCCGATGCACCACTAAATGATCCCCCAGACGCTTTCACACCGCTAACAGTATCGAACTCTCGCAGCGTATTAAATTCCCAAGTAACCTCGCCTGTACCGCGATCATAAGCACGCAGACTGCCATCCATAGCACCCGCAATGACGCCACCGTTGATCGCCGACGATGCGGCCGATAACCCAGGGTCACAAAACTCGCGGCCATCACAGATATTTAAATTCTCGGTGAACCACAGCGTCTCCCCTGTCAGCACATTGACAGCAAACATGCCAGGAAAGGGTTCTCCCGGCCAGCGGGGGCCACCATAAAAATCAGACATCGGTACGTACAAAACCTCTCTATCGATACTCATGCCAAAGTGGACGCCACCCTGGATTCCGCCACGCCCTAGCTTGGTCTGCCAAAGCAATTCACCCGTATCTGGCGCTATACCAAACACCACCCCAGATTTTTGACCAGCGACCAGCACGTCGCGCCCACCCGTATCGGACGCCAGAATGGTTGCCGCACCAAAGTCGTAGTCGGGACCATTCTCTGCGGGACAATTTAAGCGATCCACGGTTTCACACGACATGTTCCAAGCATCTGCCTGGGTCACCTGCCTACGCCACATTATTGCGCCATCCTCCAGACTCAGCGCTAGCAGGGCGTCGCTGGTGACACCCGCAGGTGACGAGTAGCTCTCGCCTGTACCCAAGTAGAGAGATCCGCGCTTAGGGTCGATCACTGGGGTCCCCCAAACAGGTGCACCTGAGGGCGCAAACTGAGCAGTACCAAGCGAATTTTCGCCAACGCGACGAATCTCCTCATCAATCGCATAACCTACCCATAGCTTTTCCCCCGTGGCGATATCGTAGGCGGCGACACCGCCACGAAAGGTGCAGCACTCATAGGTGGGGTCAGCAGCAGCCACAACTTCTAGCGATGATAAAGCGACGTAGAGTCGGCCATTATGTAGCGCAGGCGCGGCGGTGATCGTCAAACTAGGATGGTTATCCGGCCTATCTCGCCATACCAAGGCACCAGTGCGTGCATCGACCGCATACACATTGCCAACAAGATCACCGAAGAATACAAGTGGCTGTGCGTTGCCATCCGATGCCTGCCACGGCGAGACCACAATTCCAGTCCTCACTTCGGCCACCGTTGTAAATGTCCAACGTATACAACCCCTGGATCGATCTAGCGCAACCACATCCCCCGTCTGACTTCCAACAAATACCGTATCGCCCGCGACTGCAGGTTGCGAACGCACTCTTGATGAATCTGGAAACGCATACGCCCATGCCAACTCTAGATTTGCCATATTCGGTAACGACAGTGATGTCATGTCCGGGCCGAAAAAACGACTATTCGATAAATCGCCACCCCAACCAACCAACTTCGGCGGTTGACTTAAATCGATTGCACTATTTTGACAGTGCGGCGCAGTGTCCACAGCAGCGTCCGCGAGGCGTGTTCCCGTCATGAACTCAGCTAACACCTGGCGCTGCAGTTGCGACAGTGATTTTGCTTGGCTTTGCATGATGCCGTCATTCATAGCACGGAGCACTGAACTCGGTGAAAAAGTCTCTAACATGGACAGTGGTGGTGCCTTAGCAACACGCCCATTGTGGCAAGCGGCACAATGGGTGTCGTAAAGCGCTTGCCCCGACAAGGGTGTTTCAGCCGCAAAGGCCATCGACATGCTGCAAAAACACACCACCAGAAACAGTAAATTCCGAAGCCTCATTCGCTTTGTCCTCAATATTCGTCGTTAGCCATTGGCCACTGATCGTAAAAAAACACGTATCCTTACTGACCTAAGGCCAGCCTTCGTTCAAGCTCAACGTGAAAGTGCCGAAGCCGTTGCTCTTGCTCGCTCCAGAGCTGACCCTCAAAAGCACGGCTGCGCATGCCCTCTTGTACAGACGGCAGGAAGGCTGCATCTTGGCTCAGCACCAAACCAAGGCCAGGATCTTCGTCTATCAGGTAGTGTTCAGTCGCGCGCCGAGAAACGCCTGTCATATCGACATCGTCGGGCAAACCCATCCAAGCTGGCGGACAATAATTCGGATCATCGACAGGGAACATAAGCGTCATGGTGTCGTACCAAAACTTCTCCGGATCGCTCTCGTGTGGCATAAAGCGCATCAGGAATATAGCTTCTGGATGGCAGCCAATTTGAACATTGGGGAATATACCCGTCGCCCAGCTATCTGACAGTTGTCCGTCGGTAAAACGTTCATAACCTAGCCCGAGTCGATCGGATCGTGCGCGCTTGCCTTGCTGGATCGCTGCACGAACGTCTGCAGCTGTCCCTGCAAAAGTATCGGGATCGACACCCGCTTCCTTTAGCATATAGCGCAGTCCCTCATTCACCGTTTGCTGATCAGGGTACCGAGGACTGGGCTGCCCAAGGGGCACGATCATACGGCTAGCGCCTTTAGGATAAAGATCGTACTGGACATTCAGATCGCCCATTACCCCACGCGTTTCGGGATGCACCGCATGTAAATGGTAACTTTCGTAGAAGGCTTCGACGCCTACTTTCCAATTAGATCCCCACTCACTCCGCACGTGTCGCACGACATTCATTTTGTCGATCTGGTAGTTTTCCAGATAACCTTCAGGGAGCCCCAGCTCATCACTCACTGGCGCGGCGTCATCGTCCATATTGATAAAGATGACGCCAGCAAACACTTCGCAGTTGACGGTCTTCAATCCAGGTCTATGGCAGACCACTTCCGGCTGGAAAGATGCTTCATCGGTGATTGTTCGCAATTCACCGCTATTCGAAAAAGTCCAACTGTGAAAAGGACAGATGAAGCGCTTGCGGTTGCCTCGCTCCTCTGTCAGCAGCCGAGCACCACGATGGGGACAGACATTGTAAAAAGCGCGAATTCCCTCAGGGGTTCGACTGATAATGAAAGATTCATTGAGAATTCTAAACAAAAAATAGTCCCCGAGCTCGGGGATGTCCGATGTTACACCGGCGATCAACCAAGATTTTGTCCACAACCGATCCCACTCTCGGTCCGCATAAGACGACGAAAAATATCCTTCTTTACTATGGATTTTCGCGCCGTTATCAATCGGAGGTTGCTTAGCCTCAAGGCTATCGGGTGCCGCGTATGGATCAATCATCGCGATCGGAATAGAGGGTGTGTTCATAATTTTTACTCCGCTACCGAATCTTTGACGGGTCGAAAAACAGGCAACCTGTCCTCATCGACCCACTGCTCAAAAACAACTTCAACACACTGACCAATAAACACTGAATCAACATCAATCTCACGAAGCTGGCTCATCATCCGCACACCTTCGTCCAAATCTATAAGGGCAATGACATAGGGCGCAGTGTACGCTTTCGAGACGGCTCGACGAACGACAGTATAGCTCGCCACCCTACCGGTGCCCGCAGCCTGTCTCCAGACCAGATCGCCGCCACCGCAATAACTACACACATGTCGCGGATAAAACTGCCAACGATGACATGTATCGCACTGCTGAATAACCAAGCGGCTCTCGTTACAGGCATCAAAGTAAGGTTTACTCAGTGGCGTAACTTGCGGGGAGACCCGTTGCTCGATCATTATCGCACTCCAATAATCAGCGTGGCATGACTGGACATAATGCCGCCCTGTGCGTGCAACAAGACGTGTTGCAGATTTTGTAACTGGCGCTCTCCAGCTTCTGCTCTTAACTGTCGAATCGCCTCAGTCAGTCCAAAGAAGGCACCGGGATTTCCTGGATGGCAGTGCGATAACATGCCGCCATGCGTATTAACGGGCAAAGCGCCCCCAGGTTTAGTGATGCCGGATTGAAGATAATGGCCACCGGCGCCTTTGTCGCAGAAGCCAAGATCCTCTAGCTGGATAAGCAGCGCCGGAGAAAAACAGTCATAGAGCTGCGCGAGATCAATCTCTGCTGGACCAATACCCGCTTGTTCGTAGGCAGCCTGACCAGACACCACAGCCGCAGATGTTGTTAAGTCTTGCGCCTGACTCACATGCTCATAGGCATGGCCTTCACCAAAGCCTAAAAGCTGGATGGGTTTCTCACAGACATCTGCCGCGCGCTCGGCGCTCATTAACACCACTGCACCACCACCATCTGAGACAATGGAACAATCGAGTAGCTTCAAAGGATCTGCTATTTGTCGAGATGCCAACACCTCATCAACCGTCACCCGCTGGCGATATTGCGCAGTAGGATTCAACGCCGCCCACGCCCTAGAAGACACCATTGCCTCCGCAAACTGGGCCTCGGTCGTGCCGAATTTTTCCATATGTGCCCGTGCAATTAAGGCATAGTACGCGGGTACTGAAGGTCCATAAGGCTGTTCATAGGCCGGATGACCCGCGCTTGCCTGTACTATCATCGCTTGGTCACGCGTCATAAAGCTGCGCATGCTATCTGCCATGGCAACGACAACAGTACTTGCCAGTCCCTCAGCTATCGCAGCAGCGGCATAACGAATAGCCGTGTAAGTCGTGCCGCCGCCGGTGCCAACGGTCAAGCAGTGTCGCGGTCGTAACCCTAAATACTCTGCCGTAGCTTCGGCGTGATACATAATCGGCTGAACAAGTGAGTTGCAGGTAATTAACCCGTCTATATCCTTGCGCGCGAGGCCCGCGTTGTCGATAGCCGCCAAGGTGGCGTCGACTGTGAGCTCTAAAGGTGATCGATTCGGTACAATACCCAGCGCCGTTTCACCATAGCCCACCAATGCGACTGGGATGCTCACTTAGTTCACAGCCTTATCTAAGAACAGACGCGCGCCAATAATACCTGGGGCAACGGTCTCCCCCGCTCCATTTTTGACAAAGACGTCGATGGTTAAAGCACCTGTACTGTCGTCAAACGCGTTGATGGTGCCGCCTACAGTCAACGTTTCTCCGACGTAGGTCGCGCCACGATTAGAATATTCGACACGGGTAATCACTCCATTATCACCCAGCCATTCGTCAACTAACTGGTGCAACCAATCACCTAGCATCGGTCCAGCCAAAACGAGTCCAGGGTAGCCCTCAACTTCAGTTGCATAGGGAAGGTCAAAATGAATACGGTGTCCGTTCCACAAGATCGCGTTGTAAAGCATAAGCTGGACATTATCCGGCGTATGGCTGCGGGTGGGCAGCGCAAGACCGACACTCGGCTGGGGGCTCATCGCAAAATCCTCGTGGTTTTCTCGCGGATCACTAATTCGCCTTGATCATCTCTAACTTCCATCACAACTTCATAGAAAATTAGGGGCCCCGATCTGCCCGCTTTTTCATAAATACTGGTTAATGTACGGGTTGAGGTTAACCAGTCCCCGGGACGAATCGGTTTTAGATAATCAATTTCCAGACCACCCGCCATCGCACGCTCAAGCGGAAATTTTGGCAACAACGTATCTACCGACACCCCGTCAGGTGTTAGCTTATCCAGTTCGACCACGTCCCAGAATAATGGCACATGAAACATTGGCGGCGCGATATCACCTTCGAGATACTTGCGTAAGCGACTGCCCGTTGCTACTGCATACTTGCGTATATCTCGGCGTGTAACCACTTCTCGACGGGGCTCGCTGACCCGTCCAATATTCGCCAGCAACGCGTCTGAGAGCAGACCACTCATACCTTACGCCCACTGTTTTGCCAGTAGGGTTCGCGCAGTTCACGCTTGAGAATCTTGCCGGTAGGCGCCTTGGGGAGTGCGTCGACAAAATCAACACTCTTGGGTTTCTGATATGAAGCCAAATGTTTACTCGCCTCGGCAATAATCTCCGCCGCCGTTGCAGAGCATCCCGGCTTAAGCACTACCACTGCCTTGACCGCCTCCCCCCACACATCATCAGGCACACCAAACACTGCAGATTCGAGCACATCGGGATGCCTGTGAATCGCCGCTTCGACTTGTGTGCTAAAGATATTCTCGCCGCCAGAAATGATCATATCTTTGGCTCTATCGACGATGTAGATATAGCCTTTCTCATCCCAGACAGCGATATCGCCAGTCCAGAGCCATCCATCTTTGAGGGTTTCGGCAGTCAGCTCTGGTCTTCGCCAGTAGCCGATCATATTCGCCTCTGAACGAACCACGATCTCACCATGTGTGGCGCAGTCGCGGGCGACATCATGCCCGTCAGCGTCGACCAACCGAACTTCGGTCACAAAACCTGAGCGGCCACACGAGGCAAGCCGTTCCGGATTTCCGCCAGAAATTGCCTCATCATGATCATCCTGCGATAAGAAGGTCATGGTCATACCTTCTGTCTGTCCATAACCTTGAATCATCGTACAGGGGAAAGCTTTTAACGCGGCTTCCACCACAGACCGCGGCATTGGACCGCCGCCATACTGGAAATTGCGCAAGCTACTCAAGTCATAACTCTCGAAATTCTCAACCGCCATCATCCAATTGATCATAGTGGTAATGCCGAGAAAAGCGGAGACTCGCTCGCGCTGTATCACCTCCAGTGCTAATTTTGCATCAAAATTAATGAGCACTACAGGACAGCCATGTGCGGTGTAATTCATCGCAAGGGCAACGGGGATATGGAACATCTGACCCGTTAGCATATACACGTCGGAGGGCACAATTCGCTCTGCAACGGTTTGATTCATCATCCCCATAAATAGCGAGTGGTGCGTGTGCAGCGCGCCCTTAGATTTACCCGTTGTACCGCCGGTATAGAGAATCAATGCCGGGTCACTACCGACAACATCAGCCGAAGCCAGTGGCTCATCATCAGAACATGAAGCAACAAGCTGCTCGTACTCTGAGCGCCCAAGATCGTCAAAACCTATCCATCGAATATGTTGCGAGCGCGGCGCAAGATTCTGAGCTACAGAAAGATATTCCTGAGAGAAAAAAACAACGTCGGGTTCACCGTCTTCCAACACACTCATCAACTCAGGCTCGCTCAATCGCCAATTGAGTGGCAGTGTGATGAGCCCGGTCCGCGCACTGGCGAACATTATTTCCATGTATTGAATACAGTTTCGGGACAAAACCCCTACGCGAGCACCCTTGTCGAGTCTCAGCGTCGTCTTCAGCGTATTACCTAGGCGACACACCCGCTTATCCAGCTCACCAAAAGTCATACGCCGATCGTTGGGTACGTCAATTAGGGCTTCACGGGTAGGATCAATTTGCGCTGCCTTGGATGGAATTCGACCAATATTCATAGACGCTCCAGAGCGGTTGATCAGTATGCGCTATCGAGATCGACATGGCGTTTACTAATCCGCCAACCGTCTGCGCTTTGAGTCACCTGATCGCGATAGAAGCCTACGGTTAGCAACCGCGTTTCGCCGTCTTGAGTGGCGAACAAAGTCAAGATCGAAGTCACATTAAGCGTATCTGTAGACTCCGCATCATCAATAATAATATTCGACACCACATGTTTGCGGACATCGCTCTGAGCATCCATGGAGCTACTATAAAGCTGCATGATATTGTCTCGACCTTCAAAGGGTCCTACCAAGTCCCCACCCGCAATACAGAGGCTCATTTGGGCATCTTCGGTCAAGCAAGACTCCAAAAGGTCAAGGTCACGCGCGTCATAACCGTAAGACGCCTGCGCAAGCAAGGTCTGTATCTGAAATTTGTCTTCTGAAGAAATCATAAGCCGCCTCCTAAAGCACTTTTGGCCTCAATAAACCGCCAACTTTAAGCGTTTGGCGGGAAAATACTGGACGCTAGCGGATATCATGACAGGTATTTACATGCCCATCATCGGCGTTGCTCTCACCCACCGCTGAGTCGTTGAAGTTAATTTATTGTTATTGAAACAAGCTTAGGTTAGCTTACTTGCTTGCGGCCAACAAGAGTTGTTTTAAGCGCTGTACCTGGCGCCAATCAGCCTGCACCACGCAGTTCGCTAACCGGTTGCCTGTGGCGGGTTAGCGCCTTAAAAATCACCCTTGCGCATGATTAATCGGTGTATCGGGTATCCAGTAAAGTGTTTTGGAGGCTATTTATTGACCTATATTATTGACTGCGGATAAGCACCATGAACAGCCCGCTAACCCCTATCAAACGACTAACAATCGCTGCTGTCAGGCTCAACCCAACAGCCCGCATGCTGTTCACCGGCTTGGGCGCAGACACCCGCTATACACCGATGCTTATTCTGCGCGAGGCGGTTGAAAGTCCACACCATGTGGCGCGTGAGCCCTTTTTGGGCGCAAAGGCTTTCCACCACGCCCGCCGGCACCAAAATTTAATCAAACATCCAGGCCCGTTGTTACAGCACCCGACCTTGACGCGCATAGATGGAACATTCTTCGCCAATGAGGTCGCACATACACAGCGATAAAAACACTCAAAGATTGGGTGTATAAAGGATTAACCACCACACAGATCAGCTAAAGGAACTAACCTTGACGGCATTCAATACAGAGCATCTGCATCAGTTAATGACGTATGAAGCGACCCGAACGACGCCTCCCTCTGACTTTCCTGCACTGCCACCCATTTCAGCGGCGCGATATACGAGCATGGAATTTTTCTCAATGGAGAAAAAGATGCTGTTCGGTAAAACATGGCTACTGGCAGCACATCTTGATGAAATACCTGAGCCAGGTTGCTTTCAACGTTGGGATATCACTGGGATACCGGTAGTCATTGTTCATACATTGGACGGTCAGATCCACGCATTAGTCAATCGTTGCAGCCATCGGGGGGCGCCGGTCGTACTTAAGCAGACAGGAAAGAGATCACGCTTTACATGTCCATATCATGGTTGGAATTACGGAAATGATGGCGCGTTAATCTCGGTTCCAAGCGAACGCGACTTTGATAATCTCGATAAAAGCTGTCTCGGATTGAAACAACTTCGGTGCGAAAGGCTGGGCAAGCTTATTTTCGTAAACTTTGATCAACAAGCGCAAGGTCTCGAGCAAAGTCTCGGGCCGTTAGTGGCGGAATGGGCCGAGTTCGACCTAGACAACTGCCGACTGGCTCGCAGGGATCGCTTTGTCGTCAATTGCAATTGGAAAATTGCGATGGAGGCCAACTTAGAGGTTTACCATGTGCCGAAGATCCACGGTGACACCGTTGCCCCGATGCTTGATTCGAAACGCAACGTCAACACACTTTACCCCGGCGGCCACGGGCGAATGGTTGCACCAAAACCACATAGTAATACAGACGAAAAATGGCGCTCATCATGGCCGGAAATCGAGACTGTCGGTGACATAGCGCGAACCTGCACACTGTCGTATAACGTGTTCCCCAATCTTGTTATGCCATTGAACCAATTTGTCGTACCCCCCATTCAGTTTTGGCCAAATGGCATTGATCAGTGCATCGTAGAAACATGGACGATAGGCGCCGATTGGGGCGCAAAAGATCAAAAAGGCCCTGATATGTGGACGGAGGGCGAAGGTCAGCGTCCAAATCAAATTTTACGTGAGGACTTTGAAATAGCGGAAGCTATTCAGAGCGCGCTACCTCACGATGGCGACAGCGAGATCCGACTAAGCTATCAAGAGGCCCGAATATATTATTGGCACCAATACGCAGATACGCTAATGGGTCAAAAAAATATCCCTGAACCTTTGCGTGTGCACTCTGCCATTAGCGCCAAATGGCTGCATCCCAACGAGCCGCGAAAGACTGCAGCTGCGATGGCCGATGCATAATAATTGGTTTATCTAATGCTGCGACGTCCTGATAGAAGATGGCTTAGATCGTTCAGCGCTCAACCACCGATATAGCCCAGTAGTACCCCTGCAATTTTTCGCAGTTGCATTTCATCAGAACCTTCGGTGATCCGATATCGACGATGGTGCCGGTAGTGATGCTCAAACTGTTTATGGCGCGAATAGCCCATACCACCATGTAGCTGAATAGCCTCGTCGGCGGCGCGACATGCCAGCTGATTGGCGCGATAGTTACACATCGCCACCTTATCGGAGAGTCGCTTGGCTACATCCGCTTTTGACATAGTGTCGATCAATGCTGCGATGTTGAAGGTTAGCGCCTTGACCAATTCGTAATCGGTATACAGTTCTGCCAACCGAAATTGAATCGCCTGATTACTTGCTAACGGCCTGCCAAACGTCTGGCGCGCTTTGACCCATGCTACGGTTTCTTCGATGCAGTAGCGTGCGGTGCCCAAACTCGATGCCGCCTGCCGGATACGATTCTCATGAACAAAGTGCTGCGCGAGCAGCAAACCTTTGTCAATCTCCCCCAAAATACTGCTTGCGGGTAGCCATACGTCGTTCAAGCTCACGCGAGGATGGTCGGTAGGCATATTAAAGGTCCATAACCACTCCTCCACGGAATAGCCCGATGTATCTACCGGCATCAAAAACGCCGTGATACCCAGTGCGGCACCGTCCTTACCCGATGTACGGGCGAACACTAAAATGTGCGAGGCCACGTGCGCGCCAGTGGTCCACATTTTCTCACCAGCAATTAAAAAGCCATCGACCCCGTCGCGTGTTTCAGCAGTTGCTCGAGATGACATCCACGTTGCATCAGAACCGTGCTCAGGTTCGGTCAAACCGAAGGCAATCATAATGCTGCCATCGATGCTGCCGGGGATGAGAATTTCTTTCTGGTCAGGGCTGCCAAAATCGCGAACCAATAAGGTCGTGGGATAATTTCCGACGATCGAATGCTCGTTTTGTAAATCACAATGCAAACCAAGACCCTTTGCAGCAAGGTGCTCGCGTATGACCGCCATCTCGTAGTTCGTGCCATCTGCTCCGCCATACTCACTGGGCAGTGCAAACGCTAAATGACCCGCCTTACGGGCTCGCGCGCGCGCCTCAGCGAGCAGCGCCTCCCAATCATCGGTTGGACGGCCATCGTTGTCCCAATCGGTACGTGCGTACTCCCGACGATGATCGAAAAAGCGCTGGTTATCATCCGCGGCCTCGAGCGGCTGCAGGTCGGACTCGATGAAAGCATCGAGCTGTTGTAAGTAAGCCTCAATATCGCGCGGTGCCTTCATGCTTATGTCTCTTTTCTTGTGCAGGCCAGCTAATCAGACAAGGGCTTAGCTTCGCCCCAGCGCTCTTTGGCAACTCGCCCGCCCGAATACTTGGGGTTATCGATCGCTAATTTGATGAGTGTGCGGCGCTTTATTAATGACATTAGCGAGGCATTTTTGTCATCACATGGATCTAGCACCACATCACCCGAGCGCAGCGCAACCGCAAGGCCCTGCCACACCGGCATACCTTCCGCCAAACCCGTGTATTGAGCAATGGCGTTATCTAAAGTTTCGAGCTCTGCTAGCAACCCCTGCTCGCGCTCTACAATCGCCAATGAATTCATAGCAACGCGTAATTGATAGGCTTTAAAACCCGCAATTTCAGGTGCTATCTCAGAGCGTAGAAACGCTCGCACCGAGCTTAACAATTCAGTGACGACAGTATCACTCATGGCTGGAAAATCCCTTGGACATGCATGTCACATAGCCTTTTTCGCTTAAAATAGTTGCGCTCATACATTATCTAACAATAATAAAATATCAATCTCAGATTCGGACATTCGGCGACCAATGGCAGCGCGTTCAAGTGTTGCATCTTGGCCGCTGCGATACATTTCGAGCATTGTGAGAGTGATCAGACCCCAATTTAAGGCCGCAAATAATTCCCAGTAACGCAGTTCAGATGAGCTCGGAGCACGACCTGCAACTGACCGGTAACCCGCCAATAGATCCTCCGCGGCGCCAAAGCCTCCTGCCGGCTTGTCATACCGACCAAAACGCCAAACATTCGCGCAGAAATAACCTAGGTCTTCGATGGGATCGCCAATATGCGCGAGTTCCCAATCTAAAATAGAATTCAGTCCCTTAGGACCAATCAGTAAATTACCATTACGAAAGTCACCGTGCACGAGCGTTGGCGCAGCGCAAGCCTGCTGATTCTTGCTAAGCCAATCAACGGCCAGTTGATGAACGGGCGAGCTGTTTCCAAACCGATCAATCAAATTCTGAAAGTCACTGAGCCGGGTTGACAGCGGCAATCTTGGTGTCAGCTCCGGCAAAGAATCGAGGGGCACAGCATGAATAGCAGCCAGTGCGGCGCCAGCTTGAAATGGAATATCAGGCAGTATTTCTGCGTACTGAGGGTCTGAAAATAATCTATTGGGAAGCGCCTCACCCAACTCCCGTGACATGACATAACCAGGCCCTAATGCAGACTGCTCAGGAATGACACATAAAACTTTAGGTACAGCCACCCCCCTATCAGCGACGGCTGCCACTAATGCGGCTTCAGTGTCTAGTGAGAGCGCTGAAACCGCAATTTTTCGGCCATCTAGCTGTTCATCGTGATTTTCGATGCCGGGTTCACGTCGCAGGATAAGTGGTATTAGCAACTTATCCTCATCCATATAATCAAACGACCAAGTTTCCATATTGGCGCCACCAGATAAACGTTTTAGCGCAGTAACACGACCACTGCCGAGAGCGGGCATTAAGCACATCTCTAAAGCAGTTTCAGTGACCGCAGTATCGGTATCCGCCTTGTCCATCATGACTGCATCCACCATTGACTGCTTATGGAATCGCTTAGAGTAGACATCCTCGTACTCGCCACTTCTGCTCGTATTACCATCATTGTCTAAAATCCATAGCCGGCTTCATGCCATCAACATTCGCCATTATATCCCCCCAACCGGGGTACACTTTTGCAAACGTTTGGACAATATCGACGAGCGGTAAATCAGTAAAACTACCCCGCTCATTGACATACTCCATGTGACGCTGGCCACTGGCATCAAACGGATGCATGAGCGCGCCATCCACTGGGTCAAAGGCCAGTACTTTTACGCCAAAGCGGTCGCAAAGCCCCTGATTAAATGCAGAAGATAATTTAACCCAACGGCCGTCGAGCCATAGTTCGGAGTAGCCATGCCAAGCGAATAAATCGGTACCCATACTGGCGCGCAATTTGTCACTGCTCAAATGATTCTTCACATCGGCAAATCCAAGTCGCGCAGGAATCCCTTGTCCTCTCGCTAGCGCAGTCAACAATACGGCCTTAGGGACACACCAAGCACTTTCAGTTTGCACGATCGCACTGGCACGAAATTCAGCAGCGTCAGCCGACAGACGATAAGGGTCGTACCACCACCCATCCCGAACTGCCTCGAATAACGCTTCTGCCACAGCAATAGGGTCGGCATCTACATCGCGTAAAACTAATGCCGCAAAGTCCTTCACAGCATCATGCCCAAAGTCTAAGAAATAAGAACTGGCCAGGTACTCTGTCAAAGGTTGTTACCTCTTCGTGCATAGCAGATACAGAAACGACTATTTTACGCGCGACCCTGTATCGAAGCTGACCCATGACGCCGAGATTAACACGCGCACCCACACCAAACGCCGCCGCGAAGATAATTGCCGCCAACCGTTCAAAAAAAAACCCCAACCAGCTACCTAATCAGGGTTTTATGATGCCAAACGTCCAGCATCGCATGGAGGGCTTTACTTGCTCTTGGCCGCTTTGCGCGCTTTCTCTTCTTCAATAACCTTCGCCGACACGTTAGCGGGGCATGGCAGATAATGCGAGAACTCCATGGAGAACTGACCACGACCTGAGGTCATTGTGCGCAGCGTACCGATATAGCCAAACATCTCTGACAGCGGTACATCGGCCTTAATGCGAACACCTGTACTGCTAGGCTCTTGATCCCTGATCATGCCGCGACGTCGGTTTAAGTCACCAATCACATCGCCTACGTGATCTTCAGGTGTGAACACGTCGACCTTCATCATCGGCTCTATCAGCTGTGGCGAAGCTTTGGGCATACTTTTACGGTACGCACCGCGCGCTGCCAGTTCAAAGGCAATCGCCGATGAGTCAACTGCGTGAAAGCCACCATCGTACAGCTCAACCGCACAATCCAACACTGGGAAGGCCGCTAGCGGCCCCTCAAGCATCATATTCCTGAAACCCTTCTCAATGGCTGGGAAGAATTCCTTAGGTACGTTACCGCCCACAACTTTCGATGTAAACACAAAGCCGGTGCCTGGCTCGCCGGGCATAATACGGTAGTCGATCTTGCCGTATTGACCTGAACCACCCGACTGCTTCTTGTGCGTGTAGCTATCGTCAACTGGCTGGGTAATGGTTTCGCGGTAAGCCACCTGCGGCTGACCAACAATCAGTTCAACACCATAAGTTCGACGTAAAATATCGATCTTGATGTCAAGGTGCAGTTCGCCCATTCCTTTAAGAATAGTTTCTCCTGAATCTTCGTCAGTTTCAACGCGGAATGAAGGGTCTTCTGCAATCATTTTACCGATCGCGATACCCATTTTCTCCGAACCGCCCTTGTCTTTAGGCGCAACCGCAATCGAGATTACGGGATCTGGAAAGACCATCGCCTCCAAGGTACAAGGCTTATCGACGCTACAAAGCGTGTGGCCAGTTTGAACGTTCTTCATACCAATACAGGCGATAATGTCACCGGCTTGCGCGCTATCAATTTCGCTGCGCTCGTTAGCGTGCATTTCAACCATGCGGCCAATGCGCTCTGTTTTACCGGTTGCCGAGTTGAGGATGGTGTCGCCCTTCTTCAATTTACCCGAATAGATTCGGACAAAGGTCAGCGCACCAAAACGGTCATCCATGATCTTAAATGCTAATGCGCGAAGCGGCTCGTCAACCGACACCAGTGCAAACTCACCCGTAGGCTCACCTTCTTCATTGGTTAACGGCTGAGGATCAACCTCAGTTGGGTTTGGCAGGTAATCGACAACGGCGTCGAGTACCAATTGCACACCCTTGTTCTTAAATGCCGAACCGCAATAGGTTGGGAAGAACATTAGTTTGCGCGTACCTTCACGTACACAGCGTTTGATATCTTCCTGTGAGGGCATTTCGCCCTCCATGTAAGCCATCATTAGGTCGTCATCGAGCTCTACAGCGGCTTCGATAAGCTGCTCGTGATAAATTTCCAAGTCATCGACCATATCCGCAGGGACATCAACGATATCAAAGTTTTCCGGTAGGCCCGTCTCATCCCAAACATAGGCTCGCTTAGTCAGCACATCTACCACGCCCACGAACTCATCTTCACGACCGATTGGCAATGTCATGACAAGGGGATTAGCGCCCAGCACTTTACGTACCTGATCCACTACTCGGTAGAAATCCGCACCGATACGATCGAGCTTGTTGACGAAAATTAAACGTGCCACTGCAGAGTCGTTCGCATAGCGCCAGTTGGTTTCAGACTGAGGCTCAACACCGCCTGAACCACAGAAAACGCCCACACCACCATCGAGTACTTTAAGCGAACGGTATACTTCAACGGTGAAGTCTACGTGTCCGGGGGTATCGATGATGTTCATGCGATGATCTTTCCAGTAACAAGTGGTCGCCGCTGCCTGAATGGTGATGCCGCGCTCTTGCTCCTGCTCCATGAAATCAGTGGTAGCCGCACCATCGTGAACTTCACCGGTTTTATGTATTTTACCGGTCAGCTTCAAGATCCGCTCCGTCATCGTGGTCTTACCCGCGTCAACGTGCGCAAAAATACCGATGTTTCTATATAGGGATAAGTCTGCCATTGCTCCACTCATTTAGTCTGGTTGGTTTAAAACTCAATTTTTTGACTTCACTCTGCCATTGCTCGCTCAGCGACCCATCAACCCGATAGGCCGTTAGACACGCTTGCGACTTTTGAAAGGCGCAGGAGCAACAAAGAAAAATCACTACAAATCAATCACTTAGGTGAACCGCCGAAATTGATAACTCATGGGGCGCGATTTATACCACATCACTGCCGAACACGCCCTTGCAAAAAGGCACCAAAACTACCTTTTAGCTTTTTTCACAGTCATAAAGCACTCGCCTCGCATTTGATTCGAGAGCGCGCGCATAATACAGGTTTACAGCCCGTTAAGTAATGACCCACTCCCATTGAGGACGTATTTTGTCGAGCACTGCATTCACCAAACTGCCCCATATTTTACTCTACGAACCCGAGATCCCGCCCAACACGGGCAATATCATGCGTCTGTGCGCAAATACAGGGGCCTCACTGCACTTAATTGAACCGATGGGGTTTGAATTAGATGACAAGCGGCTACGCAGAGCAGGTCTCGATTACCACGAGTGGGCTAATGTCAAAACCTGGCCCAACTTAGCGGCATATCGCCAGCAGTATCCGCAACAGCGCCTACTCGCCATAGAAACTAGCGGCAAGCAGCGCCACACCGATGTCAGCTTCAGCGCAACCGACACACTCATGCTGGGCCCAGAGACCCGCGGACTGCCGCAAGCGGTGCTCGACGATTTGCCCGCAGAACATATTCTCCGCTTACCCATGCTGCCCAATCGGCGTAGCTTAAATCTCTCTAACGCTACGGCTATCGTGATTTTCGAAGCTTGGCGACAGCTGGGTTTCCCCGGGGCTAGTGATTGAGCGCATCTAAATTTGCGAAGTGCGCCAGCGCCTCAGGATTAGCCAGTGCATCTTGATTTTTAACCGGTCGGCCGTGGATCACTTCGCGCACAGCAAGCTCAACAATTTTACCGCTGATGGTGCGTGGTATTTCAGGTACCTGAATGACTTTTGCGGGGACATGCCGCGGCGTCGTTTCCTGCCTGATAGTGGCCTTTATACGGGCCGCCAGCGCGTCATCAAGTGCAAGACCGGGACGAAGGACAACAAACAACACCACCCGCACATCGTCTAACCAACTCTGACCAATCACTACACTGTCGACCACTTCGTCGAGACGCTCAACTTGACGATAAATTTCAGCCGTACCAATGCGTACCCCACCGGGATTCAGTACCGCATCAGACCGGCCATGGATGATATAACCGCCATGCGGCGTTACTTCACCATAGTCACCATGGGCCCAAATATTGGGCCATGCGTTAAAATATGTCGCTACAAATTTCACCTGCGCAGGGTCATCCCAAAAACCGATGGGGCAGCAGGGAAATGGCTGCGTACACACCAACTCGCCCTTTTCACCCACAACTGACTGCCCGGCATCGTTCCAAATTTCAACGGCCATGCCCAAGCCCGGCGCTTGAATCTCGCCGATAAAGACCGGCAATACGGGGCATCCCCCTACGAAGCAAGACAGAATGTCGGTGCCTCCTGAAATACTCGACAGACACACATCAGCTTTAAAGTCTCGATAAACGTATTCAAAACTCTCATGGGACAGGGGCGATCCCGTAGACAATATAGTTCGCAGACTGTCGAGTGTGCGACCCGCACTCGGCTGAATGCCCGCCTTTTCCAAAGCGGCGATAAATTTAGCACTGGTACCAAAGACATTGATACGCTCTCGGTCGATAGCATCAAGCAACAAATGGCCTCCGCGTGCGAAGGGTGAGCCGTCAAACAAAACGATCGTGGCGCCGGTCGCAAGACCTGATACCAACCAGTTCCACATCATCCAGCCACAGGTGGAGAAATAGAAAAAGACGTCATCCGCCTTTAAATCAACCTGCAGCTGATGCTCCTTTAGGTGTTGCAATAACGTGCCGCCCACGCCGTGGACAATACATTTTGGCACCCCTGTTGTCCCCGATGAGTACATGATGAAAAGTGGGTGGTCAAAGGGTAGCTGTACAAACTCGGCGTCGACGGCGCTGTTGTCTAAACATTTAGCGAAAAGGCGCGCACGGGGAATGGCACGCAGATCTGGCTCTGCATTGACTAAAGGAACAATCACTACCGCCGCCAAATTACTATCGTCAGCTTCTATCAGCGCCTGGCTAATACTGGCTACCCGAGCCAGTGAGTCGTGAGCTTTATCACCGTAGAAGTAGCCGTCGGCGGCAAACAACACCTTAGGTGCTATCTGCCCAAAACGATCCATCACCCCATTGAGGCCAAAATCCGGGGAGCATGAAGACCAGATAGCGCCTAACGACGTAGTCGCTAACATCGCCACGACAGTCTCAGCAATATTAGGCATAAACCCAGCGACTCGATCACCAGGGCCGACACCGAGTTCACGCAGCGAGACCGACAACCGCGCAACCTGTAAATACAAGCCGGCAAAACTAAGACTGCGGCGTTCACCATTTTCAAGGAGCGAGACGATCGCTATCGCGTCATCTCGCCTGCGCAGCAGGTTCTCTGCAAAATTTAACCGCGCATCGGGGAACCAGTGTGCACCTGGGAAACGATCTGCATCAACCAACACTCGCTCAGACTCTCGATTCGCAACGACGCCGCCAAAATCCCAAATCGCCTGCCAAAAAAGCGCGGGCTGCGCCACCGACCATTGATGCAACGACAGGTAATCGGACGCCATCGGCGCGGCGTGTAAATCTCTTATATGTTCGAAAAAACTCGAAATATTTGCTGCAGAGATGCGCTCGTTACTGGGCTGCCATAAGGGCTGATCTATCGCGTTTAGCATGGATGATTACCTAAAAATAACCGGCTTTAATGCATGGATTTTGATATTTCACTTAAGTCTAATCGTTGGGTAAAAAGTGGCAAAAATTCATCTCGACGGTGACTTACGAACACCATAGTACTGTGGCAGCGTTCAGCAATTTGCTCGAGCAGTCGTAGCACTCTATAACGATTCAGCTCGTCTAATCCTTGTGTCGCCTCGTCGAGAATCAGCAACAGTGGTGATTTTACCAGCGCCCGAGCGATTAACACCAACCTTTGCTCACCATAGCTTAGCTGACCAAAAGAGGTATCTGCCTGATCGCCCAACCCTGCCAATACTAACCACTGTTTGGCCAAGGCAATCTGTTGCTTACTTACTGACTCATAAACACCGATAGAATCGAAAAACCCTGAGCATACTGCCGTCAAAGCAGTACAGCTCACTCGGTAACGACGATGCAAATCGGCACCGACGATACCCATATGCTGTTTAATATCCCAGACCGATTCGCCACTACCACGACGCAAGCCCAGCACGGTGACATCATTACTAAAGCACTGGGGACAATCACCAGTGATCAAGCCCAGTAAGGTCGATTTGCCAGAACCGTTGTCGCCGGTAATCAAGGTATGCTGCAGCGGCTCAATATTTAAATCGATCCCCTTGAGTACCTCCCTGCCGCTGTAGGTCACCGTACAGTCGTTGAGCGATACCAAATGGGGATAGGCATAATCCTCCAGCTCGAGCGCTGTCTCAGGCAATTCAGGCTGTGCTAATTGCGCGGGGTCAAGCAGACTGTCGATTGCCCGCCGCGTAGCCGGATCCGCAAGCTCACCCATAACACTGAGCTCGCCCTGTTCTACCAAAGCACAGGCATTACACCAAACCGGTATGTCCTGCCTATTACTCAGTAAAAAGACCAACGTGACGCCAGTTTTCGTCGCGGCGCAGAGCGCATCAGAAAGTGCCGCACAAGTATTCACGTCGAGGCTGTCGAAAGGATTGTCGAGTATCACTAATTCAACCCCTTCTAAAATCGCTTGCAACACGAGTAGCTTGCGACTCTCCCCCGTACTCAGCTGGCAATAACCGGTCTGCAGACGATGTCTTAAATTAAATGTGTCAATTAACGGACTTGCCAAATGATCTGCCGGTAAGAACGCTGCAGCCTTAGTGCCAGGCTCTACCTGGTTGGCATAATCACCGTCGTCTTGTTGCAACTGGCGCTCGTAAATCAGCTGCTGGGCTTCCAACGAAATTAACCGGACTTGATCAGGATGCGCTGCAATCGTAAAAGATTCGACGCCCTCCGGGGTGAGCTTACCGAGCAGCAGTTTGTCTACATACTGTTTGCCCGCGCCGTTTCGACCCATCACGCACCATGCTTCTCCGCGCTGCACTTGCCAAACGGCGATATTGAGATGAGCATGTCGGAGATTTTTAATCGTAATCATTGAGCCATTCAAAATAGGTTGTAGTCCACCCAAGGGGGGCTCCCTGTATAAAGTGTTGGAAACATAGATGCCGCTCAATTTAACATCACCGCATAAAAACCCGCGATGATCATCTATAAATATGATAAAACCAGGTTTTCGGCTAGGCGGCGCCACCGCGCGCACAGTAGTCTGCCATTCAGACAGCCACTAAGGTGTATAGCACTCGATGTTCGCTAGTAAATTACCGCAAGTTGGTACCACTATTTTCACCCGAATGTCTGCGCTAGCACAAACCCATCAGGCACTAAACTTATCGCAAGGATTTCCTGATTTTGCGGCACCGGCGGCGCTTTGCGACGCACTCGGCGATGCCGCTCGCGCGGGCTATAACCAATATCCCCCGATGGCCGGACTGCCATTACTGCGGCAATGTGTTGCTGAACAGTTACGCCATTATCGGGGTGTGAACGTCGATGCAGAGCAAGAAGTTACCATTGTACCTGGCGCCACCGAAGGCATTTTTTGTGCGATTCAGGCCGCGATCAAACCCGGCGATGAAGTTATCGTCCTCGACCCCGTCTATGACAGCTATGAACCAGCCATCATTCTCGCCGGGGGTGTCGCTGTGCATGTAGCGCTGCAGGCGGATACTTTTCTCCCCGACTGGTCAAGCATCGCCGATGCTATCACCGTCCGAACCCGCATGATCATGATCAATACACCACATAATCCTTGTGGCAGTGTGTGGTCCGCGGAAGATATGGCAACGCTTGAAGCTTTGGCCGAACGGCATGACCTATTGGTCTGCAGCGATGAAGTTTACGAGTTTTTAGTATTTGATAAGCATACCCATCACAGTGTTTTACAAAGGCCAGCGCTGCGCGCGCGCAGTTTTGTGCACTTCTCTTTTGGTAAAACCTTTGGCGTCACGGGCTGGAAGACCGGCTACTGCATTGCACCCGCCGCGCTGACTCAAGAGTTGCGTAAAGTTCACCAATACGTTGCATTCGTCGCAGTGGCACCCGTACAACACGCCTTAGCACATTTCATGATGGGGAATCCGGAATATCCAGGCACCCTAGCCGCTTTCTATCAACGCAAACGCGATCTGTTTTGTGACGCACTGGCAAACTCAAAATTCCGTTTCACACCAACTAGCGGCAGCTTCTTTCAATTACTAGACTACAGCGCCTTAAGCGATAAATCCGATGCCGACCTCTGTGTCGACTGGACGGTCAATCACGGAATTGCCAGCATTCCCATTTCGGTCTTTTATGAACGGCCTCCCGCGAACCATCAGCTACGCTTTTGTTTTGCTAAATCTGACGACACTTTGATACAAGCTGCGGAGCGATTATGCGCAATTTAACAGTGACTTTAGTGCAGACCGAGCTGGCTTGGGAAAGCCCTGCTGATAACCGTCAGCAGTTTGCGCAGCGACTCGCCAGCGAGCCACTGATGACCGATTTAATCGTGTTACCCGAAATGTTTACCACCGGCTTTTCAATGAATGCTGTAGCCAACGCTGAGCCACCACAAGGCGACACTGAAGCGTGGATGCGTGATATCGCCCACCGTTATGACTGTGCCGTCACCGGTAGCATTGCCGTGCGCGAACATGGGGCAGTATTCAACCGGTTGTTATTTGCCACGCCCGACACCGTCACCTATTACGACAAGCGTCATTTGTTTCGTATGGCAGGCGAACATAAACGCTATACCGCAGGCACTGACCGGGTCGTAGTGCCTTGGCGCGACTGGCGTATTCAGCTAATGGTCTGCTACGACCTGCGCTTCCCTGTATTCAGCCGCCAACAGGGTGACGAATACGATGCGCTGTTATACGTCGCCAATTGGCCTAGTGCGCGCGCCGCCCATTGGCGTTCACTATTACCGGCCCGCGCCATTGAAAATGCCGCCTGTGTCATTGGGGTAAACCGGATTGGTAGCGACGCGAATGGTATGCGCTATAGCGGTGATAGCGTTGTGATTGATGGTAATGGCCGGACACTTCTCGACATGCAATCTCGAGCGGGGTGTGAAAGCGCCGTACTTGATGGCGCGGCTTTAAAGCAGTATCGCGCTGGATTCCCGGTGCATTTAGATGCCGACACATTCAGCTTGGTGCCAGATAATACTAAGTGACCTCAGCTCAAGTCATTGGACGCGATATTGTCTTGGACAGCTGCCGCGCTTTGATGCTTTTCTGCGTCGCTAAAACCCAGGCTCACAAGCCAGAATTGAACAGCGATTTACGCTATGCTGCGCCTAAAATTGTTGTGCAACTTCGGAGTTAACTATGAGTACCACGTACCCCACGCTGAATCACGGTCTCGGCGAAGAACTCAACATGCTGCGTGACTCAGTTTACGCGCTGGTGCAAAAAGAATTGGCACCACGCGCCGGGGAAATCGATGCCTGCAATGAGTTCCCCATGGATATGTGGCGTAAGTTTGGCGATCTCGGTCTGCTCGGCATGACAGTTGATGAGGCCTATGGCGGCACCAATATGGGCTATTTGGCTCACTGTATTGCGATGGAAGAAATCTCGCGGGCGTCAGCCTCTGTCGGACTGTCCTATGGCGCACATTCCAATCTGTGCTTAAACCAAATTCAAAAAAATGGCAGCGAGGCTCAAAAAGTAAAGTACCTACCCAAACTCTGTAGTGGCGAGCACATCGGCGCACTCGCCATGTCAGAGGCAGGTGCGGGTTCCGATGTGGTGAGCATGCGGCTACGGGCCGAGAAGCGAGGTGATCGTTACGTACTCAATGGTAATAAAATGTGGATCACCAACGGGCCCGATGCCAACGTCTATGTGATTTACGCTAAAACCGATCCCGACGCGGGGAGCAAGGGTATGACCGCATTTCTTGTGGAGAGAGATTCCCCTGGATTTTCTCGTGCGCCGAAGCTCGACAAGCTGGGTATGCGTGGCTCCAACACCTGCGAATT
Organism: uncultured Luminiphilus sp.; assembly: GCA_963926105.1. Lineage (GTDB taxonomy): Bacteria > Pseudomonadota > Gammaproteobacteria > Pseudomonadales > Halieaceae > Luminiphilus. The sequence continues at coordinate 25,007 of CAWUVW010000055.1, forward strand.
GGTTTTTGAGGACTGTGAAGTACCCGAAGAAAATATTCTCGGTCAACTCAATCGAGGTGTTGCTGTATTGATGTCGGGTCTCGATTACGAACGTGCAGTTTTATCGGGCGGCCCAGTAGGTACTATGCAGGCCTGCCTCGATGTCGTCGTACCTTATGTGCACGATCGTAAACAGTTCGGTCAATCCATTGGTGAGTTCCAGCTGATCCAGGGAAAAGTTGCCGATATGTACACCCTGACCTCAGCGAGCCG
>CAWUVW010000056.1:0-14514 GCA_963926105.1 uncultured Luminiphilus sp.
CTATCTGTGGGGGTACGACCATTGCCTCGCTCTCTCCAGTTATCGGTGCAAAACCCGCCGAAACAGGTGTTGCACTCGCACTCGTTTTTACGTTTAACGCTCTGGCAATGCTACTATTTCCACACATCGGCCACTGGCTGGAACTGAGCCAACAAGAATTTGGCTTGTGGGCCGCACTGGCGATTCACGACACATCATCGGTGGTAGCGACGGCGGCTCTGTACGGGCAAGAAGCGGAGAAATTCGCCACAACGATTAAACTTGGACGCACCCTTTGGTTAGTCCCAATCATGCTGATGACAGCCTTGGTGTATCGCGCTGAGAATGTGCGCGTCAGATTACCGCTCTTTATCGTGCTTTTTATCGCGGTAGCCGTGCTGAGCTCCCTGGTTCAACTCCCACCGCTGCTGTTACAGGGCGCTAGCGAAACCAGTCGGATATTGCTCACCGCCGCGCTCTTTTTGATCGGCTTAGATATCGATCGAAAAACACTGAGAGGCATACGTGCAGACGTGCTGATCCATGCCTTAGGGTTATGGATTCTGGCGGTCAGTGGTGTCTTAGGCTGGATTCTTATATCTCGATAAGGAATAAAAATACAATTTTTTATTCTTTATGATTTTCATCGAAATTAGTTATTCTCTTCGCATGAAAAAACTTCTACTACAAATAGACCCGCCCGCTGCGTTTGCGTTGGCGTTATTCTCTGCCTTTCTACTGGCACCCGCACTGCTCAACATCTAATCTACGGTGTGGCGCCAATATAGACCCCGAGCAGCTTTAGCGATAATTGCCAAGGCGCTATAGCAGGCATAGGCCTTTAGCCTTTAGCCTGTTGCTGCTAAGGAGCTGCTTAAATCACTGTTTAGACAGCGCCGCCGTCAGCATGCGCGCCGTCACATCGACGATGGGAATAACCCGTTCATAGGCCATTCTCGTGGGACCGATAACGCCCAGCACCCCCAAGGTGTGGTTACCTTTTGAATACGGTGCAGTGATAACACTAAAGTCACCAAAAACATCGTATCCCGCCTCTTCGCCGATAAATATCTGTATACCATCAGCCCTTGAGCAGCGCTCTAACAGGTCAAGTAAATCTCGCTTACGCTCGAAGGCATCAAATAATTCTCGTAGTTTAGTGATGTCTTGGGCATTGGCCCGATCCAGTAAATGTTCTTCCCCGGTGACCCTGTAACCGTCATCCTGCTCATCGGATGCCAGTGCCTGACTGGCGAGGTCCAATGCAGCGGTCATATGTTCATCAATGCAGCTGCGCGCGTTATCCATTTCGCGCAATAGGCGCCGTTTCACCTCGCCCATATCATTGCCTGCGAAGCGCTGATTGACCAATTCAGCCGCAGACTTAAGCTGCGACTCGCTCATTGGACGAGACAAATGAATGATACGGTTTTGGACTTCTCGCTCGTTGATAACCAAAATGACCAATACGCGGTTATCCGATAGTGGCAGGAACTCTACCTGTCTGAGCTGATTCGTTTCTGGCCTCGGCACCGTGACAATACCTGCCTGGGTAGTCATGTGCGCCAACACGTTAGATGCCGCCTGAACGAGCTCTGTAGATGAGCGATTCGGATTGAGCTCGTCCCGTAGAGCATCCACCACCGCCTGCTCAAGCGGCTGTACTTGCAATAAACTATCGACAAAGAGGCGATATCCCATCGCAGTCGGAATACGCCCCGCTGACGTATGGGGCGATAGCAAATAGCCGCGATCTTCAAGCTCTGACATTACGTTTCGAATGGTCGCTGGACTCACGGAAAGACCGCCCGACTGATGGAGTGTCTTTGAGCCCACCGGCTGCCCATCGCGGATATGCATTTGAACCAATGTCTTGAGTAAATTGCTCGCGCGAGGAGAAAGATCTTTTATGTCCATAAATCAAAGCCAAAAGTTGATACGCTGTTGTAGCACAGCAGCAAGCGATGACAAAGAGTCAACTCAGCTGTTCCGCCGCGGGCTCAGTTGCGTTATAAGTCGATAAACCCTTGGGGCTCTATCATGCTCAAACATATTGCCATCAGCCAATACGCCATTGTCGAGGCGCTCGAAATCGATCTCAGCGCAGGAATGACGGTCATTACCGGTGAAACAGGCGCCGGAAAATCGATCATGCTCGATGCGCTCGGTTTGTGTGTCGGTGATCGCGCCGACTCTAAAGCTGTGCGCCCCGGCGCTAAACGCGCCGATGTCAGCGCCTCTTTTGATCTGAGCGATGCACCCGCAGCACTTGCATGGTTGCGCGCGCGCGATCTAGATAGCGACGACGAACAGGCCTGTATCTTACGCAGAACAGTCAGTGCAGATGGTCGCTCAAAGGCCTTTATCAACGGCGCACCCTCCACGCTGGCCGACTGCGCGGAGCTAGGTGCACTGCTGGTCGACATTCACAGCCAACACGCGCATCAGTCCCTCTTGCGCAAGCACACCCAGCGGGCATTACTCGATGACTACGCCGGTGCCAGCAGTATTGCCAGCGAAGTCGCAGACACGGCGCGCCAGTGGCGCGAACTCAGCGAACGCTACATCCACCTCAGTGGCTTATCCGCCGAGGCGGCAGCGCGCCGAGACCTGCTTAACTATCAAGTGGGTGAACTCGATGAATTAGCGCTGGAGAGCGCTGAAATTGCAAAGCTGGAGGAAGAGCAAAAACTGCTGACCAATGCCGAGTATATTCTGAGCACTGCGGGTCAGGTTGCGGATGACTGCGAAGGTCAGATCAATCAACTCACCGGTTTGCGTCAGCTGATGAATGACTCCCGTCACGGCGAGCAAAGGGTCGCCAATATCCGCGAACTACTGTCATCAGCAGAAATTCACCTCCAAGAGGCGCGTGCCGAGTTAGAAAGTTATGCCGGGCACATTGAGCTTGATCCCGAGCGACTCGCACTGATCGAAGCGCGGCTGACGCATATCTATGACTTGGCGCGCAAGCATCGCGTGCTACCCGAGGCGCTCCTTGACCACCAGATAAAGCTGCAGCAAGAACTGGACGCCATTGATGGCGATAGCACCCAGCTCGGCACACTGCAGGTAGATATCGCCACAGCGCTCAGTCACTATCAAAAACTCAGCAAAAAGCTGAGTAATGCGCGTACCACCGCCGCGGTAACCCTCGCCGATGGTGTACAAAAAACACTGGCGCAATTATCCATGGATAAATGTCGATTCATGGCGGCACTCACGCCACTTGGCGCTGACAAGCCCGACCCGAGAGGCGCCGAAGATGTGGCTTTTTTGATCAGTACCAATCCCGCCAGCCCACCAGCGCCGCTCAATCGGGTAGCCTCTGGTGGCGAACTGTCGCGTATTAGCTTGGCCTTGCAAGTGTGCGCAGCCAATAGCGCCACATCACCTACCATGATTTTTGATGAGGTCGACGTGGGTATTGGTGGCGCCGTCGCAGAAGTTGTTGGCGGGCTGCTACTGACATTGAGTGAGGGCGTACAAATTCTTTGCGTCACGCACCTACCCCAGGTCGCCGCCAAGGGCGAGCATCATCTACAAGTGAGTAAAACGGGCGATGACAATAGTGTCAGCACGCAGCTGGAACCTTTAGATGAGGAGAGCCGCGTCGAAGAAATTGCCCGGATGTTGGGCGGCGTCAAGCTGACAGAAAGCACTCGTGCGCACGCACGAGAGATGCTCGCGAGCAGCGCATAAACAGTTTATCCCCCAGCGAAGGTTGACTTAACCCACGGGCGATCGTGGATCAGCGTTTTTTGCGGACATAAAGGACCATCGAATGGTCGATTATTTCGTAGCCGTGCTCTGCAGCGATGGCATGCTGTCGTTTTTCGATGACGTCATCGAGAAACTCAATAACTTCATTGCTCTCGACATCGACCATGTGATCGTGATGATCCTCAGGTGACAGTTCAAACACCGAGTGGCCAGTCTCAAAATTATGTCGCACCACGAGACCCGCCGTTTCAAACTGGGTGAGCACACGGTAAACCGTTGCCAAACCGACATCTTCACCCACATCACGGAGGCGCTGATAAACGTCTTCAGCGCTAAAATGCTCTGCAGTTTCGCCCGTGCTCTCTAAGATCTGTAAAATTTTAATACGCGGCAAAGTGACCTTAAGGCCAACTTTTCGGAGCTCTACATTCTCGCTTGGCATGTCTTTTGTTCTCGTACCCTATAAAGTCAGGGTATCATGCCAGTCTAATAGGCTCCTTGGAAGAAAGCTTTGAATCTAAATCTTGTGCAACGACTGTATCGCGGAACCCATCCGCTTGTATTTACCGCCCTACTGCTGGCTGCGCTGCTCAGCGGATGCGGCTCGAATATCGGTTTCCCCGGCGTGTATCGGATCGATGTGGAGCAGGGCAATATCGTCACCGAAGAGATGGCGGAACAGCTCAAACTTGGGATGACGCGACGGCAGGTACGCTTTGTCCTCGGTACACCGCTGATTGAAGATACCTTTAATCCCGATCGCTGGGACTATCGCTATACGATTCGCAACGGGCTCAATACGATCAGAGACAATCGCTTATCGGTGTTTTTTGATGGCGACTCACTCAGTAAAGTCGAGGGCACTATGCTGCCCACATGGGCTCAGCCTGAAACCGCAGAGACTGCAGATGCGGTATTTGCGGACGAAGCCAGCAGCGAGTAAAAAAGCGCTCAGTCAGGTAGTACTCGCGCGGAGCGAGTCTTTATCTAATCGTCAAAAGACAATGCAGCTTTAGGTTGCCCATCTCTTTTGAGCGCTACGCGCTGCGCGCCGCCTTTGCTTTGGCTGCACGCGCTTTGCGCACTTCTTTTGGATCAATTTTTAACGGGCGATAAATTTCTACCCGATCGCCCGCATTAAGCAGCTGTTTTTGCGAAATGGGTTTGCTAAAAATCCCAAGAGCAAGCGCATCATTCACTTCGATACCATCAAAAATTTGCGTTATTTTGGAGGCTGACACCGCCTCGATCGCCGATGTACCCACCGGCACCTCCACTGCCTCGATATGCTGCTTGTCGGGCAGCGCATAGGCCACTTCGACTTTAATCATGTCTGTCATGTGTGTGACTTCCCATAAATAGCCCCTGCTCGAACGACAACTGAGTCGACCAAATCTAGGGCGACGCGGTCAAATAACCTACCTGCCGCGGCATTAATGAGGCCACTGCGCAACCGAAAATTCAGCGTCAACACCACCTTACACGCCTCGGGTGCCAGCGCCTTAAATGCCCATTGACCCTCAAAGTATTCAAAAGGGCCGTCGACCAATGCCAACTCGATACATTCGTGCGGCATCATTGTATTGCGGGTCACAAAGCTGTGACTCAACCCGGCGCGAGACAATCCAAGCCGCGCCGTGACTATTTCTGGCTGCTGCGCTTGCGCAGCTTGCTGCGACAGTACTTCAGCAGCCACACAGCCCTTTAAAAAGCGTGGGTAGCGCTGGATATCAGCGACAAGGTCAAATAGCTGTTCTGCCGAATGAGGCAGCAATGCGCTGCGGTCTATACTGGTCATAGCGCAATGCTAACCCAGGCCAAGCAAGAGCACACCTGATTGGTGCTTATCACCACGTTCAGCTCACTTATCACAATGCCAAGCCATTGATACCCAGACCCCGCCACATCATTAACTCAGTCAGCGCTAATAAAAGGCTCACGCAGCGAATCGCCACAGCAGCATCACACCGATAGCGGTCGGCACAATTAAGCGCAGTAGCTCCCACCAGCTAACGAACAACCAATAGGGCTCGCGATACAGCTCCCCCCGCACGATGGGTCGTGGCATGCGCCAACCAACAAAAATGACCATCAAGAGCATACAAACCGGTAGCATTACTCCTGAAAGGCTAACATCGAGCGCAGTTAGACCTGCAGCACCGTACTCGGTTAATAAGAACGCCAATCCAAAAACCATGCCCACAACCAATAGCGTTGCGGCGATACCTGGCAAACCACCTTGCTGCCTCAAAATTTGAATGGCTGGCTGTATAACTACCGTGAGCGCCGCAAAGCAGGCCAGCGCCATGGTGCCAAAAAACAATGTCCCATAGATATCGCCCAAAGCGAGGTTTGTATACGCGTAGGGAATCGCAACGAACACCAGCGCAACACCCTCGGTGGGCAGCGTATTACTGGCAAATAATAAGGGCTGAATCGCCACCGCCAGTGCCACGGCAAATGCGGTGTCGATCACCGCGGCAGCAGCTACTGAGCGCAGTAATGAGACGTTACCTGGGGTGCGTGCACCAAAGCACAGCCCCACGCCCATACCGGCGGCCATAGTGCACAGCGCACTGGTCATACCTGCCATCACGCCGGCAAAGTTAAAGGCATCGTATTGCCTCGAGAACAGAAACTCGCCTGCCCGCTTGAGGTCGCCTTCATTCAAACTGTAATCGAGCAAGCCCAACATACCCAGCGCCATCGCCGGCAGCACCAACCAACCAATCGCGAGCATAGCCACCTGAATACCGAGCGCAGACAAGGCACCCGCTACCACCAGCAGCCCACCCATGAGCAGCCACATACGCGGGTGGTTTTCAGTTACTGCGACAAAATCGTTGGCCAAATCAGTTGCACTTGCCGCCGCCATTCGACCGCTATACAGCAGCTCAGCACGATCAAGCAGCCAAGCCGTAATCTGTACCATCTCTGCTGCCAACAGCAGACCCGCTAGCGCCTGCAGCCCGCCCAGCCAACTCCAGGCAACTGAGCACCCCGCTTGGTCGGTTGCCCAACGCAGCGCACCCACTGGCGACCCCTTGCCATGACTGCCTAGCATGACTTCTGCCACGAGCACCGGCACCACTACCAGCAATAGTGTCGATACATAGGCAATAAAAAATGGCGCACCGCCGTACTCTCCCAGCAAATAGGGAAAGCGGAATAAATTTCCGACACCGATAGCCGCCGCCGATAGCGCAAAAACCAGCGTCGTGCGCCCTTGCCAAGGCTGTGGCACATTATCGTCGAGCAAGCTCAGCTCCCATCATTTATTTTACCTATTGTAGCCCCAAGTACGTCGCGTACCATCTTTAAAGCGCCCCATAAAATGATCGTAATGCTACTGGTGTGATGATCGCTAAGCCACTGTCTTGTTAAGTCACTCGGCGCAGTGCACCCGCCATCCACGCCGCTTTTGTCATAAAAGCGCAAGATTTATCGCACGCATTCATCCAAGGCTCCGTATAATGCACGCCATGGGAAAAAAGAAAGGCAAAGTGCCAGATAACACCATCGCGCAAAACAAGCGCGCGCGGTTCGACTATCACCTGCTCGATACCTTTGAAGCCGGCATTGTGCTGTCGGGCTGGGAGGTTAAGGCTCTGCGGGCGGGCAAAGTGCAGCTCACAGATTCATATGTACTGATGAAAAATGGCGAGGCGTTCCTATTAGGCTCGCAAATGACGCCTCTCGACACCGTGTCGACCCACTACGTCACTGACCCAACGCGCACCCGTAAATTGCTGCTCAACAAGCAAGAGCTCGGCCGTATTAACCAAGCTGTTTCTGCCAAAGGCCAGACCTGCGTCTGTACCTCGCTCTATTGGAAGGGGCACCTTGTCAAAGCGCGTATCGCGCTGGCGTCGGGTAAGCGGGAACACGACAAGCGCGACACTGAACGCAATCGCGATTGGGAGCGTCAAAAAGCACGGATTGTGCGCGATAACGTCAAACAGTAATGACCCGCCGCCCGCTTAATCGCGTGGCAGATAACGCGTTTTTAGCTCAGCCCAATAAAGCTTTTAGGGTAATGCTCACCCCGACCAACAACGACACCGCCAGTGCTACTGGGCGATAAGCGGTGCCGCCCACCCGGTGAAAAGCCCAGGCGCCCAAACGGTCGCCTAACAGCATCACAGGAAAAGCCACCAGCAATAGTGTCAGTGGTCTTGACGTTACCAGCCCCGCTATGCCAAACATCGTCAATGACACCGCGTTTGAGACCACAAAAAATGCCATCAAAAAGGCGCGGCTTGATGCCGGGTTATGAATCGTTGCCATGACGAACAAAATCACTGGCGGCCCTGGAATAGCAAACGCGCCATTCATCAAACCTGATGCGACACCAGTGCCTCCAGCCAACGCCGATGAAGGCGGCGTATCCGAGGGTTTAAAACGTGCCAGCAATAAACAGGCGGTCACTACCGACAGGCCTATCCACAACTGAAATTGCTCGGCAGAGATACTCGATAAGAAATAGACGCCAATTGCCGTACCGACTACCGAGCCAAGTAACATGGGGACAAAAGCCTCGGTGGGATACTTTCCCCACCAACCGCGAAAGGTCAGCCCGGAAACAATTAAGGTCAGCAAAGCGCTGAGCACGACTGAATCACCGGGGGTTAAAAACAAGGAGAAGATGGGCACCGCCATCAATGCAAAACCAAATCCCGAAAATGAACGCATCAGCGCGGCGAACAAAACGCCCAAAGCCACAAAAATTAACTGGGCGACGGTCAGGTGAGAAAGAAGCTCGGGCACAGTGCGACGCTCATCTTAAAAAGAGGCGTCTAAATTGCCGTCTGAATCACGTACTGTAAAGCAAAAACACGTTTAATTTGTACGGAGACCTTCGCGACAAGAGGCCGCGGCGTAATATGGTCCCAAGCGATACTGAACCCATCGAGCGCAAACATGGTGCGCGATGCGAAGCGATGTGCTGGCCTTTTTGACGCCGTGCAGAGGTTCAAAATGCATCGCTACAAGCGCGTTTACTGAGCACACGCTCCTCTAGAGAACCCTGTTTTTCACAGGGCGCTGTAACAACCATCCTTATTCACATCGCGGCCCCGCCAACTGCCTTTGATCCGCTGGCGATAGGGACCCAACTACACTGCAGTGATGTCGATCAACCCTCGACGTTTTCGGCATCTGACACCGGCGCGGACGCAGCCGTGTTCGAAGAACTCGGCGACATTGGCGGCTTAGGTCCCTCGGGCGATTTGGGTGGGTGCGATCCGCGAGATGGAGGTCGCTGAGCTGGCTCGGGGCGCAACAGCGCGCCCGCAATACGACGACGCTGATCCGCAGGTAAGGTCTCTAGTAGCTTGACGGCGGTTTCATGAATTTGAATTTGAAAACGACCTGTCACATCGCGCAACTCAGCAAGACTCGCTTCTAAGGCAACTTCATCGAGCGTCTCTGCCTCGACGATGACGCGAACTCGCTTTGACACGCCGTGCAGCTCTTTGCGCACATCGCGGGAGTCTGCCCACTGGCGCCGTAACATCGGCCGCAACGCGTGGCGGGATTCCTCGGGCAATGCGTGCAACGCCCAAAGTAGTGGCGGCGGCTGTATTGGACCGACGATAAAGCGCCCCACCACTAACCCGACAAACACCAAATTGACAATAAGCGATACGATGAGCACGGGTTTAACCCACTGACCTTTATTCATAGTCGTCACTCCAATCGTCGACAACGCCATAGGCTGTGTTATTGGCATCAGCGATATACGGCATAAAAACATCTTGCTCGGGTGAAGACCAATCACCCACCTCATCGGGATTGAGCACGCCCAAACTGATACCTAATACCAGTGACAAGGCAGCGGCTAAAGCCGGACGCCACGCCGCCGTCAGCGTGTCGGGTACCAACCAGCGGGAGGCACGATCCCATAAACTCAAACGCGATATCTGTGCACACTTATCGCGATTGGCAAGCCGTGCCATCACATCGGTCACGCGGCTTTGTGTGATCACACTGTGGGCATCGAGCGCCTGGTCTAGGGATGCCTGCTGATTGCGTAGCATCGCCAGCTCGGGGTTGGACGCATATAAATTGAGCGCAGCCACACGCTCCGATTCGGGCCAGCGTTTTGCGTCACCACCATAGGCGGCAATGAGTTGCTTTAAGCGCTGCTGATTCATACTGTCTCCTCCAACGATTGCTTAAGGGCAGCTCTGGAACGCACTAATAATGATTCTAGTGCTCGAATAGAAATACCCATAATGCCGGCGACCTCGCGGTTGGTTAAGTCTTGGTAATAGGTCAATAACAGCGCACTGCGCTGTCGTTCTGGTAAGTGGCTCAAAGCCATGCTAACGGCTTTATGTCGTTCATCTACTAACGTGTCGACTGCCGGCGCGGGGGTATCGTCTAGTGACTCATTCCAGTTGGACACACGCCGCAGTTTACGCAGGCGATCAATACACAAATTATGCGCAATCTGGTGGAGCCATGTTGAGAGGCGCCCACGCTGCGGGTCAAACGCTGCAGCGCGCTGCCAGAGCCTCAGCAGGGTCTCCTGTGCCACATCCTGCGCTTCTGCGGCATCGGCCAGCATACGTGTCGCGAATACTTCAAGAGGACGCAGATGGGCCTCAACGAGCTGCACAAAAGCGTGGCGATCGCCATCCACCACTCGCAACATCAATTGATTTTCATCTGCAGTCATCCAGCCTTACCCCAGCTGAAGCCTAAACATCACTGTGGTCAGTCTCTGAATCATGCCGCGTCTTATCGCGCCGACCTTTGTTCGCCGGTCTATTGGCGAGTTCATCCACGCTGACATAGCCATCGCCATTGACATCCATTTTAGTGAAAGCCGCCTGCCTACCCTCTTGTGGGGTAATCACACCATCTTTATTCAAGTCACCTGCGTCAAAACGTCGAGTGGCGTGTTCGGCATCGCGACCCGACTTTTCAGCAAGTTCGGCCGCCATCTCAGCCCGACTTAAATTACCGTCACCGTCGGCATCCATTGCCTTCAAGCGGTCGTTGCCTTTGTTTGGCATTTTGAATTCTTCAAAGCTAATGCGTTGATCGCCGTCTTGATCAAGACGCTGGATCATTTTTTCTGCTTTAGGTGAGTGCGGCGATTCATGCTTGGCGTCAGCCGAATGCGGTTCATGGGGCTGACCATTGGCTGTACTTGCCATCATCAGTGCCGACGCCACCGCCAAGCTGCTAATGATTAATCGCGCTCTTAAGCCTGTAGAAGTGTTGTCCATAGGTTCTCTCCATTGATGCTCATCCATGCCCGTCTGATATAGACGGTACACTGATACGAAGCATTACAGAAAATCCGTCGCACAGCAGGTCTGCAGGAAATCAGTGCTCTTGAGGCTCGAAACGGGCAATACCCCTCCCGCAAGAGAGCGCGGCAACAGCGAGCCGCCTTCGATACCTAAGACGCCATCAGAGACCGCCGTCAGATGGGCGCCTCTGAAAAGTGCGGCACCCAATCACTCAACCCAAATGGGCGAAGACCAGGCGCGCTCCTGCAGCACCGCCGGTGCTTTGGGATTGGGCGGTGTGCCGTTGCGCACCGCATCCCAAGTACTCCAGCGGCAGGTGGGGTTTTCGAGTACGCGCACGTAGTAAGCTGCGGGGGCATCGGCGTTGAAATTTGGGTCCTGCCATAGCGCACGCAGTTCTGATGCGCCGTCACCGGCGGTGGTATCGCAGGTGGCTATATCTACGCTTGCGCCATTATCGGGGCAGCGATAATTCGCATCAGGCACTGCGCCAGCGGGGCAGGCGACGTCGTAAACCGCTTCTTGTGCAACGCCATTGTCATCCCAAGCCTTAATGACTTGCAGACGCTGCAAAGGTGCTGACAGCGGATCCTGCATGGCCCAAGCGACAAATACCGGTGAAGCATCGGCACTCATATTGCTGCCCATAGGCGCGCCGTTGGCATAAAGCTGGCTGAGCAGGTCGGGAGAATCAAGTAGCGCTTGCGCATCCTCGGTGGGGTAATCACCCGCGAAGAAACGGACCTTCATGCGTGGGCCCGAGGTGCCAAAAGTTTCGCGGCGGCGCATCGCGTCAAACAATGCCTCACGGGTATTGGACTCGGCCCAAACACCTGCCAAACCACTGGCACTGAATGTCAGGGCGCGGCTATCGCTCAGCGGGTTTTCAGAGTCGGCTGCGCCGCTGTCCCAGGTTACCGCACCATCTGCAGGAATTGAGCCACGCCCTTGGGCTGTGCCGTTGCTGGGGAATTTGCCGTGGAAATTAGCCTCGTTGAAAGAACCCGCCGCGACGTGTGTGTCGCTTGCGCCGATCAAGCCAAAGGCATAGGGGTTAGTGCCCAGCTCAGATTCAAGCGCCAAACCACGCGATAGTGTCTGGCGCACATAACTGCCATGATCCGGTGTCGATGGCACTGTACTGCCTATTAATACTTCGTAGCGCTCGAAATCGGCCCATTCATCATTGGGTGAGAATTGCGGATGCGTGTCTGATGTGCCTTTGATCTGGGTAATCTCCACCAAGGGTTCATTGGCAATACGGGTTTGCGCCCAGGCCGCCGTCAATGGCTCCCCAAGATAAGTTTCCTGCGCAAACATGTAGCCATTAGAGCCGTTGGAGTTATGGGGTATGGCCAGAGAGTCTAAGCCCTGCGCTCGCTGCTCGGTCATCCACTGCCATAAGTCTTCGGGGTTACCCGAGTCCAGCGTGGTAAAGAGTGCCTGAGGTGCTTGGTCCCGGAAGATCACGTTGCGGTGTAGGTTGGCTGCCGCACCACGCTCTAGATCAACCACACGCATGGCGGTAAATTCGTAGGCATTGAAAGTTGTGAAAGTACCGGGTTCATTATGTGCTTCGGTCGCCGCGACAGTGTCGGCCCAAATGCTCTTCATGTAATCGCTGTCATTGATTTCTTCAATCGGCTCCCCGCGTACGAAAGATGCGCCGATTCTGCCAAAGGTGGCGACACGGTCGGCATCACTTACACCGAAAGCCGACGCCGCTGTGTCTGTTTTTGACAACGGATTATTAGGGTCCGCCATGGCGGCAATAACACCCAGATACTCTCCATGGTCAGTGACACCCAAGAAATCTAAAGGCGGGCCATCGAGGGTGATATCTAAACCACCGTCGTGTTTGATCGTTTCACCTTTTGCATAGCGATAAGCATCGTCAGGGCTGCGGCGAACGCCGAAAACAAAAGCGTCAAAGGAGTTCTGGGTGTGAATGTGCAAATCGCCAAAATAGGCATTACGCAACGGATTACTGGGAACGCTGTTATCGGCTTGAACGGCTGCTGAGATTGATACTGCCGTATTACTCGCCTGAGGGCCCTCAACCTTTTGACCACAGCCTGCTAACGCCACCGCCATGGCCATACCCACAAGCACCGCAGTTTTAGACCGCCGGAACCCAGTCACCACCCATGTTCGAGCGGCTGAGGGGTGTGAAGTAAAAACACAAGATTGGGGCGCGTTCGTTGACTGGGGTGAATCAGACATAGTGGCAAAGCCTCATAATTATTATAGATAACGCTATTTCGCAGCGGTGACGACGACACTTCTGCAGTGCCATGAGCTTAGCCTTAGGCTTAACAAAGTGAAATAGCTTCATTAAACAAAAGCTGCGACTAATTTGTCATACTCAGCCTATTGAACCCTCAAGGCACTTATTAGACGACCATGCTAATGACTAGGAGCACAGGCTAATGACATCAATAACGACAAAGCACACTTTCGCCAAGCACCCTCTATTAGGCGGCAGTCAATGTCTTCCGCTGGTGAGTGGTGTCTTACTCGCTTGCACGGCTGCACTAGGTCAGGCGAGCACCGTCATTCATGCGGGCCATCTCATCGACGTCGTCGACGGTAAGGTTCGCCACGAACAGACAATCATCATCGATGATGGGCGCGTGACCCGTATTGAAGCGGGCTTTGTGAGCCAGCTCGAGGACACGGTGATTGATTTAAAAGACGCGACGGTGATGCCCGGCTTTATGGACATGCACGTACACATCACCACCGAGTTAGATCCGCCGGCCAGCTATAGCGAGGGCTACTATTTGAACTCGGCCGATTACGCGCTAAGAGCAACGATCTATGCACAACGCACTTTAGATGCAGGGTTCACCACCGTGCGCGACTTGGGCGCCAATAACAAAGAAGCGGTCTTTGCACTGCGCGATGCTATTAATCGTGGTTATGTGGCAGGCCCGCGTATTTATACGGCAGGCAAGTCGATGGCCACTACGGGCGGCCACGCTGACCCCACTAACGGTATACGCGAAGACTTACGCGGCGACCCCGGCCCCAAAGAAGGGGTAGTGAATGGTCCTGATGATGCCTATAAAGCCGTTAGGCAGCGCTACAAGGATGGTAGCGATGTGCTCAAGCTGACCGTAACCGGCGGCGTACTGTCGCTCGCTAAAAGCGGTGACAACCCGCAGTTTACCGACACGGAACTTGAAGCCGTGATGGCTGCCGCTAAAGATTATAACTACGTAGTGGCCGTACACGCCCACGGCGCCGAAGGCATGAAACGCGCAATTCGCGCAGGTGTCGATTCAGTAGAGCATGGCACTTACATGGATGAAGAAGCCATGGCGCTGATGACCCGTTATGGCACATGGTATGTACCGACTATTTCTGCCGGGGAATGGGTCGCAGAACTCGCCAAGCAAGACGGCAAGTTACCCGCCGTCGTCAGACCTAAGGCCGCGGCTATCGGACCACAAATTAGCAATACGTTCAGCAAAGCCTATGCCTATGGTGTGAAGATCGCCTTTGGTACCGACGCCGGCGTTGCACCCCACGGTACGAATGGCAA
>CAWUVW010000057.1:0-22972 GCA_963926105.1 uncultured Luminiphilus sp.
TTCGGTTAAAACGGGGCATCAGGATGGGCCTTTTCGGGGCGTTCCATTTCTGCTTAAAGATCTTGGCGCTCGGTTGGCGGGCACTGTCACAAGTAGTGGCTCTGTTCTTGAGCGCGATAATGTAGCCAAAACTGATACTACGCTGGTTGCGCGTTTCAAAGACGCAGGGCTAAACATCTTTGGTAAAACTAATACGCCAGAGTATGGCTTGGCGCTGACTACCGAAGGCCGGCACTTAGGGGACTGTCTCAATCCGTGGGATTTAACACGGAGTACGGGGGGGTCCAGTGGTGGGTCAGCCGCAGCTGTGGCGGCGGGTGTGGTGCCTATGGCGCACGCATCGGATGGTGGTGGCTCGATTCGTGTTCCAGCCAATCACTGCGGTGGTTTCGGATTAAAACCAACGCGAGGCTTGACCCCGGGCGCACTAGGCGCAGCTATGTCAGTGAATCATGTGATTACACGCAGTGTTCGTGACAGCGCGTTGATGCTAGAGGCTATCAGTGGGTATGAGCCCGGAGCGCCGTTTGGTTTAGGCCTGCCCACGACCGGTTTTTTTGCGGCCACACTCAGATCGCCCAAACCACTTCGTATTGCACTCAATTTAACAGAGCCAAATGTCCCTGTTGATGAGGACGTGCGTAGTCGTGTGATCGCGACAGCAAAGCTTTTGGAACTGTTAGGCCATCAAGTGGAGGAGGCGACACCCGGTATTGATTATGAGAATCTTAACGCCATACAAAATACCCTTGTTGCTTCCGGCACAGCAGCGTGGCTAGAATTCCTTGAGTCGAGTCGAGGTGCCTTGATTGCTGAAGACGAGCTTGAGCCGATGACGCATATGGTTCGGGCGGCGGGTAACGCTTACTCGGGTATTGACGTTGCGTCAGCAACGGCGCAAATGCATCAGCTGGGGCTGTTGATGGGCCGCTTTCATGCGACCTATGACCTGGTTCTACAGCCGGTAACCAGCCAGCCGGCACCGAAGCTCGGGACCATTACTTACAGGGACGGTGATTCACTAAAAATGTATACCGAGCGATTTAAGCAAATATCAGCCTATACCCATTTATATAATATGACGGGCCAGCCGTCTATGTCGGTACCCTTAGGGCAGAGTCGTGACGGGTTACCCATTGGTATCATGTTATCCGCCAGTGTAGGCAATGACGCGCTATTACTGGCTGTGGCGGCTCAGCTTGAGCGCGCTGAGCCATGGATCTCTCGTCGGCCTTCCATTTATTCAGCGTAGGAAGTAAATAACGCGCACTAGCATAATTTCCAAACGCGCCAGCTAACACGCAGGAGTAAGTTAATGACTACGAACGAACGTCGGACAGGATTTGTCTGTCACGAGTTATATATGTGGCATGACACCGGGAATTACGCGGGGCCAATGCCCTACGGTAATCCAGTCCAACCCGATATTCATGCAGAAAACCCTGAAACAAAGCGGCGTTTTCGTAATTTACTGGAAGTCGCCGGTATGACCGACCGGTTGCATACGATCAAACCGCGAATGGCGACTGATGAAGAAATTCTCCGCTTCCATACCGCCGAGCATTTAGCGAACGTTAAGCGTATTAGTGCAGATACAGGCGGCGATGCTGGATTCTTTACGCCGGCAGGTCGTGGCAGTTTTGAGATTGCTATGTTGTCTGCCGGTGGAGTGCTTGCGGCGCTTGAGGCTATTGTCAGCGGCGAGGTTGATAACGCGTATGCGCTAGTGCGCCCCCCCGGTCATCATGCGATCGCGGGTGAAGGCATGGGGTTTTGCTTATTCAGTAATGCGGCTTTAGCGGGCTTCCATGCTTTTGAAACGATGGGTTTTGAGCGGATAGCCTATGTCGATTGGGATGTCCACCATGGCAATGGTACCCAGAGCGCGTTTTATAATGATCCGCGTGCGTTGACCATTTCCATCCATCAAGATAATTGTTTTCCGCCCGATTCAGGCCATCTGAATGAAGTAGGAGAGGGGGCCGGTCGTGGATACAATATTAACATTCCAATGCCACCGGGCTCAGGCGTGGGCGCCTATGAAACTGCATTTGACGAAGTGATCATTCCAGCATTAGATGCGTATAAACCGCAGCTGCTCATTGTACCCAGTGGCTTCGATGCCGGCGCTTATGATCCTCTTGGGCGAATGCAGATGCATAGCGAAGGTTATCGTAACTTGACTCACAAGCTGATGGCGGCGGCGGACCGCCACTGTGCAGGTAAGTTACTTATGACCCATGAAGGTGGTTACAATAATTGGACAGTCCCTTTCTTTGGCCTCGCTGTTATAGAGGCGTTGTCGGGGATTTGCTCGGGGGTTGACGATCCTTACTTGCCCCTGCACGCCGGGCTTGGCGGACAAGCGCTACAGCCACATCAGCAGGTGGCGATCGACATGGCCAAACCGCTACTTGATGTCATTTTAGCAAACTAAGGAATCGGTCTGTGAGCAATGCCAACTTCTTTGCAGTACTTGAACAGCGAGGCGTTGTAGACGATCGATTACTGCTGATAACGGCATCGGGTGTCCACTATACCTATGGTGATATGCAGCGGGAATCGGGTCGGGTGGCTAATGCCTTGCGAAATCTGGGGTTGGTGCCCGGAGACCGGGTCAGTGTTCAGGTTGAAAAGTCAGTCGCTAATCTTTGGTTATATTTGGGTGTGCTTCGCGCGGGCCTTGTTTTCCATCCTTTGAATACTGCGTATGCGCTCGAGGAAATACGGTATTTTTTGGGTAACGCTGAGCCTGGATTGTTCATTTGTGACCCGGTAAAAGTGCAAGCCTACCAAGCGTTATGTGACGAGGCGGGAATCGACCAGGTGTTGACGATGGATGCGCAAGGGCAAGGCAGTTTCATTGAGTATGCACAGACCTTTGCTGGCGAGTTTACGTCGGAACAATGCGAGGACGACGACTTGGCAGTGCTGCTTTATTCCTCAGGAACCACCGGCAGACCTAAAGGGATCATGCTGAGCCACAAAAATTTACGAAGTAATGCGGAAGTATTAGTGGACACATGGGGTTTTACTGCCTCGGATGTTCTTGTACATGCGCTGCCTATTTATCACGTGCATGGTCTGTTTGTTGGCGTTCACTGTGTGTTGATGAGTGGGGCCTCGATGCATTGGCTTCCACAATTCGATGTGCAAAGTGTCTGTGATTGTCTTAAGTCTTCGACGGTGATGATGGGTGTTCCTACCTATTACACTCGGCTTTTAGCAGACCCTCAACTATCTCGAGATCGTTGCGACACCATGCGCTTATTTGTGTCGGGCAGCGCGCCGCTACTTGAAGAGACGTTTACTGCCTTTGAGGCGCGAACCGGACACGCTATTCTAGAGCGGTATGGCATGAGCGAGACGGGTATGAATTGCTCAAATCCATTAGTGGGTGAGCGACGACCCGGCACAGTCGGCTTGCCTTTGCGAGGAACGGAAATTCGAGTTTGTGATGAGCAGCATAATCCTTGCCCGACGGGAGAAATTGGGGCGTTGCAAGTTCGTGGTCTAAATGTTTTTAAAGGCTATTGGCGTATGCCCGAAAAGACAGCCTCAGATTTTACTGATGATGGATGGTTTATGACGGGTGATCAGGGTCTGATCGATGAGTTGGGCTACGTCAGTATTGTAGGTCGGTTAAAAGATATGGTGATCACTGGCGGGCTCAATGTGTATCCAAAAGAAGTGGAAGTCGCCCTCAATAATATCCCGGGCATCATTGAATCTGCGGTGTTCGGTGTGCCCCATCCGGATTTTGGTGAGGCGGTCGTAGCGGCGATTGTAGTGGATAAGAATACTGAGATCACGAACGACTCAATGCGTGCGGGACTGGTTAATCAATTGGCCAAATTTAAGTTGCCAAAACATATTCAGCGAGTGGCAGCGTTGCCGCGCAATAGTATGGGGAAAGTGCAGAAGAATGTGTTGCGCGAGCAGTGGACCGAACCTTTTTAGTCATTTGTAGACGGTTAATTGGCAATAATTAGGCCTAACATTAACGGTACTGATGTTGTGGCGCACAGTAACAAGCAATAACCATAGATGTGGCGAAGTCGCAAACCAGTCAGTGCAAGGATTGGGATCGCAGTGAAGGGTTGGATCAGATTGGTCCATTGATCTCCGTAGGCCACGGACATGGTGATGACCCCCAAATCAACCTCAAGTAATTTCGCAGCTTCAATAAATGAAGGTCCCTGGAGAGCCCACTGTGCGCCACCTGAGGGGATGAAGATATTGATCAAGCCCGCGGATAGAAACGCTATGATAGGCAAGGAAAAATTGCTGGCGATCTCAGTCAAAAAAACGGTGAACTGCTGCGCCAAACCGCTTTGCATCGCCATGCCCATAATCCCCGCATACAAGGGGTACTGGAGAAGTGTTGGCGCGGCTACTTGCGCACCTTGAGAGAATTTTTCGCTATAGTCCGGTAATGACCGTGCCAGCACTAAACCCAAGCCAATAAAAGTCCAGTTGACGATATTGAGTTCTAGCGACACCCCGTGCTCGAAAAACCAGCCAATGACATAGGCGAGAACTAGCGCCCCCGCCAGTAATGAGAGGCTTCGTCGTCCTTCAGTGTTCGGCCTAGGTGCATCCTCTGTACCCATCAGTGGCGTGATCAAGTCGCTTGGAATATACGGTGCGGATAGCCGTAATCGTCGATGGATGAGCAGTATCACGACGATCACTACCGAAAGCGTCGTTAGAATTGAAAAGAGATTCCAGGTTGTCAGTAACGTCTCTTGAATCGGTATCAGCCCACCGATGACCTTTTCGGTCGGATTTCCTGATGTGGCAACCGCAAGTCCGATCGATGAGGAATACCCCATTTCCCAGACAACAAAACCACCAAATCCACCCGCAACAAGCAATGGGTAGTGAATATTTAGTCGCCGAGAGTGTGCTTCGAGAGCGATCTGGCGCGCGAGTAGCCCTGCCGTAATAGGCCCCAACGGCCATGACAAAAGCGAAAAAAATGCCCCGGTTAAGATGACCAAAACATAGGCTTGCGTCGGTGTTGCCGCAATACCTGCAAGTTTAATCAGTGCTTGTTGAACTGTGATCGTGTGTGCCAGTGAATAAGCGGCCGTAATGATCAATGCCATCTGCATCGTAAAAGCTAACAATGCACTTAACGAATCGCCCCAGCTCAATAGTAATGTGCCGGGTTCTGTCGGAGTGAATGACAGGGCTAGCGCAGCCATGAGTAGTGTTAATCCCAGCGCAAAACTCAGTGGGTCCGGCACTTTGCGCTCGATCCAATCTTGCAACTTTCCTAGTAATGTCATGCGATAGCCATCAGTGGCGTTCTTGAGCCGCTATCTAGCATGGGTGCACGTTGCCAGAAGGGGCTAGATTCCTGCATGGCATAGGCAAGTTGTAGTACACCCGCGTCATCGCCAAAGCGGCCGACAATCTGCAGGCCAACCGGCAGACCCTCTTCACTAAACCCTGCAGGTAGTGACAGGCAGGGTACGTCGAATGGGCTGAGAATACAGCAGATAGACATCCAGTCGATGTAACTCTGCATGGCGACACCTTCAATAGATTGGGGATATTCAATATCAACGCTGAAAGGCATGACCTGAGTAGTCGGCATCAAGATAAAATCATAATGTTTAAAGACTTCTTGTAGTTTGGTGTCAATCTGGGTCCTCGCTATTTCAGCTTGATAAATATCATCTGAGGTCAGCGATAGGCCCTCACGAATATTGTTCGCAAGCGTTGCTTTGAGCCTCTTCGAATGACGTGTATAAACTGATTCTGCAAGCATCGCATAGGCAGCCGCGCGTAGCGTTTTGAAAACAGCCATGGCCTCATTGAGCTCGGTTAAGGCGATCTCCTCCACCGTACAACCTAGCCGCTGCGTACGCTCAACCATCGGGTTGAGCGTACTGAGAATGCGCGGTTCTACGGGTAAACCGGCGGGTCTGGGTGCCCAGGCTAATCGCAGGCCTTGGGTCTTGGCACGCTGAAGTCCTGTAAGCGAGATATTACCCAGTGTCGGTAGATAGGAAAGGCGATCCCTTGGGTCCGGTCCTGCTTGAACCTGAAGCAGCATTGCGCAGTCTTCAACTGTGCGTGCCATTGGCCCCTCCAAACCCATGCGAGCAAATCGATTAGCACTTTGAGGCCAGCTGGGTACCCGTCCCATAGTGGGTCGGAATCCGACGACGTTACAATAGGCGGCTGGATTGCGCAGAGAGCCCCCCATATCACTCCCATCTGAGAGACATACCATGCCGGTGGCAAGCGCCACGGCTGCACCACCGCTACTGCCTCCCGCGATGCGTGTGGTGTCGTATGGATTGCGAGTTATCCCAAAGAGCTCGTTGAAGGTATGCGACCCAGCGCCGAATTCTGGTGTATTGGTTTTGCCGATGATTATGGCGCCGGCAGATTTAAGTCGCGCAATCATGAGGCCATCTTCGGTCGGGATATTGTGCTCGAAAATCTTCGAGCCCAAGGTGGTACGAATGCCTTTTGTGTTCGCTAAATCCTTGACGGCCATCGGAATGCCAGCCAGGACGGGAAGATCATCACCTCTGGCTCTCGCGGCATCAATATTTTCTGCTTGGGGCAGCACTTCATCCAACGGTTGCAAGGTACAGATAGCATTAACCGCTGGGTTACGTTCTTCGATGGCGGCATAGGTTTGTCGAAGTAATTCTACAGCGGTAATTTTTCGGGTGCTGAGTGCATCTACAATATCAACTGCGCGAGGAAAAGTAGCACTGTGTCTTCCAGTGGCGTCAAACTCAGCCATAGATTAGTGCTCATTGTTATTAACGGTAAGACCATCCTACGTGCTGTAGTTTCCCAGCCAATGACATTATTGGCCAGTTATTTAACAGTTATTGCCTGCTGGATTTTAGAGGCGTTACGACGACGCATTTTTCGCATAAATCTAGGGCCCTGTAGCGGCAGGGTGAGACAGATCTACGTCTATTCCAACGCCGAGCCCATTGAATAAGTACAGTCCGCCTCTTGTGGCGATGTCGTCAGAGACGCCCTGATAGCCAGACGGCCGCCAAGATCGGAGATCTATGTGCGCTACGATCAAGACACTATCGGACGAGGCTTGCCATCTACGGTTGTGCGAGAGCGGAGAAACGTTTTAGTCAAAGCTCTGGCTGAGCCTCTCGGTGAGTGATCATAATCGGTCCGGTAATTAAGGCGCGGCTGGGCGAAATGAATTATTCCCTCCGTGCGAGTAGCCAAGTAAGATACTGAGTATTTCGCGATGTAGAATTGTGTTGCCTCTCACAACTGACGTAATTGGGTACTAAACTGGGTATGAAAGATAATCCGCGAAGCGGCGATCGTATTATCAGCGCCGATCAAGTCGATGAAACACTCAGTAGTCTGCGCCGCTTCGATCGCTCTTTGCCTATGAGTTTGCTCAAAGCACATGAGTCAGTTTTGCGCATGTTTATCCCTCACTTACGAGCGCATGATTTATCCACTCAGCAATGGCGGGTGATGCGTGCGCTTGCGGACACCGACGCACTTGATGTCAGTGAGTTATCGGAGGCTTGTTCGTTGCTGCGCCCAAGCGTCAGTCGAATACTTCAGAATTTACAGGCCAGGGGCATCATTTCCCGTCGTCCGTGTCCCAGCGACAGCAGACGATCATTGTTAACAATAACCGATAAAGGCAAGCGCTTGATCGCTGAAATTGCGCCCGAATCTGAGGCTCGATACGATTGGATTGAGTCTCGCTTTGGGCGGGATAACTTGTTTCAGTTATATGATTTGCTCCATCAATTAGTTGATGCTTTAGATGAGACGCCAAATGATATTGATCTTTTAAGGATCGAAAACTCCTTGCGAGGTCGAAGTTTAGAAAGCATAAATGGCCGGTTGCGAGAGAATTTGCCCGCTGATTCCGACAGTTGAACTGAGAAGTCCCCGAAACGTCCAACTGACGACCTTAAATTTGTCTTGCCATGATGATTGTGTTCTTGATATCGGTTCAGATTGATGCGCTGACTGTGTAATACAGGCCTAGCGTACCCAAGAAGCCGATAGGAAAAGCGATCCATAAGGGCTGCCAACAGCTCAAGACTGATGACCCAGATAATGCCGATATGATTGCAAAAAGGCGGGGGGATCATGCCGATCATAGCTGCCAGCCAATAGGCGCAGGTGGGTCCAAAAACGTATTGTGGCGGTAATAGAAAATAGAACGGCAATCTAATAATGGCGAATAGATAAAACGGTCATAGGATTACTTCGGAGAGACTGCAATCTGCGGGCGTGATAAGAACGCAGGTCAAAATACCTAGAAGATACGATGCGAAGTAGTGGGCCATCATTGTCCGCATCTTTTGCTTCGCCGCGGAAGAGGAACCGGATTGGCATTGGCGCAGCCTATTGTTTGGTCAGATATTTGCACCGTATTCTTAATGAAATATGAAATCGTAGATCGATGGTTCCAAAGTCCAAGACAACTAGTTTTGAGGTCTAATTAAGCCAATGAATGGTTTAGTGTCGTCCGACAATTACCGCGGTATCCCACGATCGACTGCTCTCGGCAAAAGGATTTGTTATTTTGGGGTGCTGGCATGACGCGCGGTCCTGTACCGCCGTTGCTCAGCAAGTAGCGCTTATTGGGCTGAACGGCTAAAGATGTTTATTTAACCGCGCGGTGTTTGATCAGATCTTCCACCACACTGGGGTCAGCAAGCGTCGACGTATCCCCTAGCGCGCCGAGATCGTTTTCGGCGATCTTGCGCAAAATACGGCGCATGATTTTACCGGAGCGTGTTTTTGGTAGACCCGGTGCCCATTGAATAATATCGGGCTTGGCTATGGGCCCAATTTCTTGCACACACAGCTGAATCAGTTGCTTGCGCAGTGCTTCGGTGGGCTCTACCCCCAGCATTGGCGTGACGTAGGCGTAAATACCTTGACCCTTAATATCGTGCGGATAGCCAACTACCGCGGCTTCAGAGATTTTATCGTGCAGTACTAGCGCACTCTCGACTTCTGCGGTGCCCATACGATGTCCGGATACATTGAGTACATCATCGACGCGACCGGTAATTCGCAAATAGCCATCTTCATCTCTAAGCGCACCATCACCGGTAAAATAATAGCCTTTGTAGGTGCTGAAATAGGTGTCGACCATACGTTGATGATCACCATAAATACTGCGAATCTGTCCTGGCCATGAGCGTTTGAGTGCCAAGTAACCTGAACCCGCGCCTTCAATTTCCTGGCCCTGTTCATCCAGCAATGCCACCTCTACACCAAAAAATGGGAAGCTGGCGAAGCCTGGTTTTAAACTGTGCGCGCCGGGAAGCGGTGTGATCATGATGCCGCCAGTTTCTGTTTGCCACCAGGTGTCTACAATCGGACATCGAGCATCGCCTACGACATTGTAATACCACTCCCAGGCCTCTGGATTAATGGGCTCCCCAACCGAGCCGAGGATACGTAGGCTTGTGCGACGATGCTGTTGGACCAGCGCATCACCTAGTCCATTGAGGGCTCTAATCGCCGTTGGCGCGGTGAAGAAAGCATTAACCTGGTGCTTATCGATTACCTGCCAGAACCTGCCGCCATCGGGATAAGTGGGCACGCCTTCAAAAATGAGTGAGGTGGCGCCATTGGCCAGCGGACCGTAGACAATGTAGGTATGACCCGTGACCCAGCCGACATCGGCGGTACACCAGTAAATTTCACTCTCGCGATAATCAAATACATATTTGAAAGTGATTGCGGCCTGTAATAAGTAGCCGCCCGTGGTATGCAATACGCCCTTAGGTTTGCCGGTGGAGCCCGACGTATACAGGATGAAAAGTGGGTCCTCAGCATCCATTGACTCAGGTTTACACTCAGTGGGTACAGACTGGCTTGCTTCGTGGTACCAAATATCACGTTGCTCATCCCAGTCGACATTGCCGCCAGTGCGTTTGACGACGATGGAGGTATTCACGTTTGGGCAGTTTCGCAGGGCGAGATCGACATTGGCCTTGAGTGGCACATTCTTACCGCCGCGTACACCTTCGTCTGCGGTGATCACAATTTTGCAGTCAGAATCTAATATGCGGTCTTTGAGGGCTTCAGGAGAAAACCCGCCAAACACAACCGAGTGCACCGCGCCAATTCGGGCGCAGGCGAGCATAGCGTAGGTGGCTTCGGGAATCATCGGCATGTAAATACAGACTCGGTCACCTTTTTGAACGCCTCGTGCTCTCAGGACATTCCCCAAACGACACACGTGCTCTTTGAGCGCTGCATAGGTGACGTGTGTAGATTCAGAAGGGTTATCGCCCTCCCAGATAAACGCAGTTTGATCGGCGCGAGCAGGCAAGTGGCGATCGATGCAGTTCACTGAGACATTGAGCTTGCCACCGACAAACCAGTTGGCTTTACCTGTGAGGGTGTCGCAGTCAGAAACCGTATGCCACGGCTTATCCCATGTTAAAAACTCGTGTGCACGCTCACTCCAGAATGTGTCTGAGTCTTCAATAGATTGCCGATACAATTCAGCATATCGCTCTGCGTTGATGTGAGCGTCAGACATTGATGCAGGTACAGGGTGCGCTGTAAATTCAAACATGGGCGCGGCTCCAGATTTAAGACAAGTGGGGGTAGAGGATACTAGTTCAAGTAGCAGGGACGCCAGCGTACGATAGTTGGCATAGGTTTCTGCGTGCTGCCCTGGTATGAATGGACAAGATCTGCGAGTGAGCCGATACGCGCGTGATTTCGAGATGATTACTGATGATTGTGCGTCATCTTTGGGTTAAAGCGCTGGGTGGCGCGAGTGGATTTCTTACCAACACCCCATTTATATTGCTTATACTGATCCGAGCGATGTGGGCTTTGTTTGTTCCAAAATTACCTAGCAAGGCGTCTGCAAATCCAAGAGCACCGCGGTTGAATAATTCAGTTCATAATGTTTGACGCGCTCGAGGTAGAATCAACTCTCCAGATAATTTTTATCCGTTAGACCCTGTCTTGTAAAAAGGGTTACAACTGAGCGCTGCTTTTTAATTGCGCATCTAGCATCTTCCGCGCCTGCCCTTGGCGGGATTGAGAAGGCATCAATACACGCTGAGTTTTGCTGCCGAGCTGACGATGCTGAAAAACAACGTGAAGGCGGTCTAGATGGCGACTTCACTAAACTGCTAATGTCTATAAAGTATGGGTTATAAAAATATAAATGCCAGGTTTGAATAGGAATCGATCATGTCTCATCTGTCTGAAAAAGATGCCAAGGAATATTGGCGTCGCAATAAAGCTTTGATCTTCAAGATTGGAATTATTTGGTTGGTAGTGAGCTTTGGTTTTGGCATATTACTGGTCGATTGGCTCAATCAAATACAGATTGGCGGATTTAAACTCGGCTTTTGGTTTGCACAACAGGGCTCGATTTACGTGTTCATTGTGCTGATCTTTTACTATGCGCGGGCCATGCATAAGCTCGACCTTGAATTCAATGTCCAGGAGCGAGACTAATGCCGCTGGCAGAGCTTACTTATATCATCGTTGGATTCACGTTTCTGCTGTACATGGGTATAGCCATTTGGGCGCGAGCGGGTTCGACGCAAGAGTTCTATGTCGCCGGTGCCGGTATTCATCCCATTGCCAACGGTATGGCCACCGCAGCGGATTGGATGTCTGCGGCCTCGTTTATTGGAATGGCGGGAATGATTGCCTTCATGGGTTATGGCGGCTCGGTGTTCTTAATGGGCTGGACAGGCGGCTATGTGATTTTGGCAATGCTGCTGGCGCCATACTTACGCAAGTACGGCAAGTTCACGGTGCCTGAGTTCATTGGCGATCGTTTCTATTCCAAAACCGCACGGGTTGTCGCAGTGATTTGTTTAATTCTGTGCTCAGTTACTTATGTGATCGGGCAGATGAAAGGCATTGGTGTCGCCTTCTCACGCTTTCTTGAAACAGACTACGAGACCGGCCTCTACACCGGCATGATCATTGTATTTTTCTATGCGGTGCTCGGCGGTATGAAAGGCATCACTTATACCCAAATCGCACAGTACTGCGTGCTGATTATGGCCTATACCATACCTGCGATTTTCATCAGCTTTCAACTCACAGGTAATCCGCTACCGCAACTGGGTCTTGGCAGTACTTTGGTGGGCACAGATACTTATTTGCTCGATAAATTAGACCTTGTGGTAACAGACCTAGGGTTCGATCAGTACACCACGCAAGGGCGCTTAAGTACGCTCAATATGGTGGCGTTTACCGCCTCACTGATGATTGGCACGGCGGGGTTGCCGCATGTCATTATCCGCTTCTTCACCGTGCCTAAAGTCAGAGATGCGCGCAGCTCCGCGGGTTGGGCGCTGGTGTTTATTGCCATTCTCTACACGACGGCGCCGGCGGTTGCGGGTATGGCTAGACTGAACATTATGCAAACCATGGAGCCATCGCCTGGCGAATATTTAAAAATTGAAGATCGCCCCCAGTGGTTCAAAACTTGGGAAGAGACGGGTTTACTGGCCATCGAAGACAAGAATGGTGATGGGCGAGTTCAATACAGTGCAGATCCGCAAACCAACGAGCTGGTTAAGCTGGACCCAGATATTCTAGTGCTTGCTAACCCTGAGATCGCCAACTTACCTAATTGGGTCATCGCGCTGGTGGCCGCCGGTGGTCTCGCGGCAGCGCTATCGACTGCCGCTGGCTTATTGTTGGCCATCTCATCTGCGATTTCCCACGATTTGTTAAAGGGCATGTTGGCCCCGAACATTACTGACCAGCAGGAGTTGCAAGCGTCACGAGTTGCTATGGCGCTGGCTATTTTAGGGGCGGGTTATCTCGGGCTTAATCCGCCAGGATTCGCCGCAGGTACGGTTGCGCTGGCCTTTGGACTGGCAGCATCGTCGATCTTCCCGGCATTAATGATGGGTATCTTCTCGCAGCGAGTAACACGCGAGGGAGCGATCGCGGGCATGATTTCAGGGATTGGTGTTACGCTTTTTTATGTATTCCAGCACAAAGGGATTATGTTTATTCCAGGCACGGCATTTCTAGGAGATATGCCGGCAAACTGGTTCTTTGGAATAGAACCCAACGCGTTTGGGTGTATTGGTGCGATGCTGAATTTTTCGGTCGCATTTTTGGTGAGTCGAGTGACACAGGCGCCGCCTGCGCATATCCAACAGTTAATCGAAAATATCCGCCTGCCTATGGGTTCCGATACCGCGAATATGCGCCATTAAACACACCTAACTGTCAGTATGCGCCTGCCGATCGATTGCGGGGCACGCTTGGCGGTAAGGTTCAGCCATTGTGCTCGCGGCAAAAAGAGCGTCGGTAGACAGCGTATGCTCGCATCTGTATTTTACAAAGATCTGTGATATTTCGTGTGGCCCTTGGTTTAAATAGCTTTGGCGATTTATGCCTAACTTCATTCGCATCGCTTCAGGATTAGAATCATGATTATGCAAATATTTTCGTTCCATCGGCTCAGAACACTCTCGTGCGGACTGCTCATTGCCATCTCGCTTGTTTTGCAGCCTGCCACAGCTGATGAATCATCGAATATAGATCACAGTGTTTTTCGTGATGCTGATGTCTTTGAGCTTGAATATGCCGGCGACCCACAAGCATCACATAATGGCGCTCAGGTGGCATATGTTCGTACTACGATGGACATCATGACCGACAAAGCACGGAAAAATATTTGGCTACTCGGTGTAAACAATGGTGAACACAGACCGTTGCTATCTGGACTAGATAACTATGACACGCCAGTCTGGTCACCCAAGGATGATCGTATCGCCTACGTTTCGAATGCCGAGGGTAGTTATCAGCTATACGTTCGATGGCTAGATACGGGACAAACGGCGCGACTGTCTAATTTGAGTGCCAAGCCCAGTGCAGTTAGCTGGTCGCCCGATGGGCAGTGGCTTGCCTTCACCCTGTTTGTGGAAGAGAAAAGATCGCCACTGGCGAAGATGCCAGCGAAGCCTACTGGCGCTGAATGGGCTGAACCGGTCAAGGAAATCGAGGCTGTTACTTATCGCTCAGATGGCGCAGGTTTTTTGAAAGTTGGGCATAAGCAGATCTTTGTAATCCCTGCAGATGGTGGTTCAGCGCGACAGCTTACCCGTGGCAGCTATAACTATGCGGGCCCTCTGAGCTGGTCTCAGGACGGCGGTAAAATTTTCTTTTCCAGTAATTTGCG
Organism: uncultured Luminiphilus sp.; assembly: GCA_963926105.1. GTDB lineage: Bacteria > Pseudomonadota > Gammaproteobacteria > Pseudomonadales > Halieaceae > Luminiphilus. Next base: position 14,180 of record CAWUVW010000057.1, read on the forward strand.
TGAAGACTGGGAATACTCGCCAGGAGAATCGGACATCTATTCGGTTGAGGTCGCCAGTGGTGTGATCGAGCAGCTTACTGATCGAGTTGGGCCCGATAGCAGGCCTCTGCTCAGCCCCAATGGCAAGATGCTCGCCTACCTTGGGAACGACGACCGAAAAATGGGCCACAATCCCAGCGATCTTTACATTATGGATTTAGCATCGGGCAATATTTCGGTGCTGACACAAAGCTTGGATCGCAGTGTCGCTGACATGCAGTGGGCTGGCGATAGCAAGTATCTGTGGATTCAATATGACGACCACGGCCTTGGGCGTATTGGCAAAGTCAGTACTGCAGGCAAGTTAACTAAGACCGATCTGACCGTTACAGGTACCAGCCTGGGGCGACCTTATAGTAGCGGGAGTTTTTCGGTATCACCATCGGGCTCCATTGCGCTTACAGTGGGCGGGATCCAGCGTCCTGCGGATATTGCGGTCAGTGATAATGGCAACCCTGCAAGACAGCTAACAGCACTTAACGATGACCTTCTTAATCATAAAACACTTGCTGAAGTTGAGCGTATAACTTGGCGCTCATCACATGATGGACTGGAAATCGAAGGCTGGTTGATGACACCGCCCAATTTCGATGTCAGCAAACAATACCCCATGATTTTGGAAATCCATGGGGGGCCGCACACGGCTTATGGCCCTAATTTCAGTGCCGAAGCGCAATTGTATGCGGCCGCAGGGTATGTCGTGCTTTATGCGAATCCTCGCGGCAGTACCAGCTATGGTGACGAATTTGCCAATGCAATTCATCGCAATTATCCGGGCTATGACTACGATGACCTGATGTCGGGAGTGGACGCTGTGCTCGAACGCGGCTTCGTTGATGAAAACAACCTATTTGTGACCGGTGGTTCTGGCGGCGGCGTTCTGACTGCCTGGATCGTTGGAAAGACCGATCGCTTCCGCGCGGCCGTGGTCGCCAAGCCGGTAATCAACTGGGCGAGCTTTGTCTTGAGTGCCGATTTTGCCATCTACTTTTCACAGTATTGGTTTGACAAGCAGCCCTGGGAGGATATTGAAAGCTACTGGAAGCTCTCTCCATTATCGTTAGTGGGTAACGTGAATACGCCGACTATGCTGCTGACTGGAGAGGCTGACTACCGAACACCTATGTCGGAAACCGAGCAGTACTATCAGGCGCTCAAACACCGCAAAATTGACACCATGATGGTGCGGATTCCCGACGCGTCTCACAGTATCTATAAGCGGCCATCGAATCTCATTGCGAAGGTGAACAATATTTTGGCGTGGTTTGAACGATATCGTCGGCCAAATGGCTCAGGCGGGGATTGATATTTATCCGTCCGAGAGCACTAGCTGCAAGTTATCGATCAGGCGTGTACTGCCGAGTTGAGCCGCTGCGAAAATGGCGATCGTAGTGTCTCCTGGTCGCGCAATTTGTAGATCGCTACTGCGACGAATTTCGAAGTAATCGGGTCTGAAGCCAGATGCCTGCAGGCTATTTTTCGCTTCTTGAGAAAGGGTGGTGAAGTTTTCAGCGCCATTACGAATTTGTTCCGCGCATTTCTGCAGGCACCGTTGCAGACCGGGCGCAATGCTACGCTCCATGTCACTGAGATAGCCGTTGCGTGAGCTCAAGGCAAGGCCATCGGCGTCGCGAGCTGTCGCTACGCCTTCAATGCGAACCGGTAGGCAGAGATCCGCAACCATTTTTCGAATGACTAAAAGTTGTTGCAGATCCTTTTCGCCGAAAATGGCGATATCGGGTTTCACCATATGCAGTAGTTTGCAAACAATCGAGCTGACACCATCAAAGTGACCGGGACGACTTGCGCCACACAACACGTCGGTAAGTCCTGGGACGATCACTTGTGTATGTGCCGAGACGCCATCAGGATAAATACAATCTGGGCTTGGCGCGAAGAGCAGTGCGGTCCCGGCAGCTTTTAGCTTGTCGATATCCGCTTGTAGTGTTCTAGGGTAGGCGTCTAGGTCTTCGTTTGGACCAAATTGCATTGGATTTACGAAAATAGAAGCTACCACAATGTCTGCGAGTGCTAGACCGCGCTCAATGAGTAAAATATGGCCTGCATGCAAGTTTCCCATCGTTGGCACGAACGCAGTGCTACTGCCGGTCTGGTCAAAGCGAGCAAGCGCTTCACTGAGCGAGTCGAGATTGGTAACGACTTCCACGTATATGTCCTCAGTTGTAGATGTGCTCGGGCTTCGGGTAGTCCCCTGATTTGACCGCGTCGACAAACGCTTTTAAGGCGCCCTGAACCGAAGACGCTTCTACCATGAAATTCCGAACGAATTTTGCGGTTTTTTCACTTAGCCCCAGCATGTCGTGCAGAACTAACACTTGAGCGTCAGTATCGGCACCTGCACCAATCCCAATCACTGGGATATCGAGCTTGGCGGTGATGTCAGAAGCGAGATGTGCGGGCACGCACTCTAATAGCAACACGCTGGCGCCGGCATCTTGAATTTCAACGGCATCGGCAAGAATGGTTTTGGCCTCTTTGGGTGTTCGTCCTTGTACGCGGTAGCCGCCAAATACGTTGACTGACTGAGGTGTTAGACCGAGGTGTGCACAGACCGGGATGCCGCGTTCAACTAACTTGTTAATAGAATCGCTGAGCCAGGTGCCCCCTTCGAGCTTGATCATCTGAGCGCCTGCGCGCATTAATTCTGCACCGGCGTAGAGAGTATCTTCGGGCGTCGCATAACTCATGAAGGGCATATCAGCCATGATCAGCGAATGTGTACGCGCTCGCGCTACGCAGGTGGTGTGGTAGACCATGGAGTCAAGTGTGACCGGAATAGTTGTATCGTGTCCTTGTAACACCATACCCAGCGAATCCCCGACAAGAATAGCTTCAGCACCTGCCTCGCTGACGAGCCGTGCAAAAGTCGCATCATAGGCGGTAATCATGGCAAATTTTTCGCCAGCGGCCTTCATCGCGTCGAGAGTGCTGATTGTTACGCGGTTCATAGGGCGATTTCCTTCCTGATGGGGTGTCATTGCATCGCACTTAGGTGCAGCAGGTCAACCAAAGAAAGTTGGATTAAAGTAATGGCGCCCGCTGCGTATATCCAACAAATAGTCCACTAATTGGGTGTAGTCACGGTCGCCCTTGCTCAGGTCAATTTCATTGGCATTGACGATGAGGAGTGGTGCGGCATCGTAGTAGAGGAAAAATTCGCTGTATACCTCGTTAAGCTGCTCTAAGTAAGATCGATCAATGTTTCGTTCGGCGACGATACCTCTTCTTTCGATGCGCTCCAATAGGCGATCAACTGATGCTTGTAAATAAATGACTAAGTCTGGAACAGGTGCGTCGATAGTCAGCTGCTGGTAGACCTTCTCATACAGGGTGTATTCGTCCGGGTCTAAGTTGACTCGGGCAAATAAAGGGTCTTTTTCAATTAAAAAATCTGATACGCGAACCGGTTCAAAAATATCTTGCTGGCGCAAATCTTGTATTTTTTGGGCCCGTTGAAACAAAAAGAATAGCTGCGTCGCCAGCGCCGATTGTCGTTTGTTTTGGTAGAAGCGATCGAGAAACGGATTGTCTTCGGCTGACTCTAGTAAAATATCGTAATTAAACGTTGCCGCAAGCCGACGGGCTAAAGTCGTTTTACCGACGCCGATAGGACCCTCTATGGCAATGTAAGGCGGAGGTCGTCGACCGCGCAAGTCGATACCATCGACTACTGTAGCTTCTTGCAATTTAATTCTCCGCGCTGCTGGGCATGACGAGTTCAAAGTCCTCGACACGAATATCACCATCGGGGCATAAGTCACGTAATTTACCGATTTCCGCGCCCGAGGGCATCTTGAATTCCCGCCCGAGGAGGTCTAGCAAAGGCTCGAGTACAAAAGCACGATCGGAAATCCCGGGGTGAGGGATGCGCAGCGTATCTGTTTCGAGCTCAATGGCATCATAGAGTAATATATCGAGATCTATACAGCGCTCACCCCAGCGCCTACTCGCCACTCTTCCTTGTTGCTGCTCAATGACTTTGACTGCAGCGAGTAGCGCCTCAGGGGATAGGCAGGTCTCTATTTTTACCGCTGCGTTGAGAAAGTCGGGTTGATCAGTAGGTCCCATCGGCGCTGATCCATAAACCCGTGAAAGCGCCTCGATCGAGATGTGCGTATGTTGTTCAAGCGCTGTGAGCGCTCGAGAAAGTTGCAGTCTCGGATTGAGAATGTTTGCCCCTAAGCCGATGAATGCCGTCGCCATTAGGGCGCGCGTCGCCTACGTTGTCGTCTGCGACGAGGTGGTTCCTCTGAGGCAGGCGCCGTGCCTACGACATCCGGAAATAAAACCTGTTGCTCGGTCCAAAAGACGCCGCAATCATCTAAGTGTTCGCCCGTTGATTCCCGCAACAGTAGTAAGTCGTAAGCGGCCCGAAACCGCCGGCTTGTCATGAGCTCTTTGACTCGCTTGGCGACGCGACGCTCCAATTTTGGTTGAAACTCCCACATTTCACGCATGGGGATTGAGAATCTTTTGGGTATGGCAACGTGCAAGCAGACTTCGGCAGTAACTTGCTGCCCCGCGCTGTTCATCGCTTGTGATATCGGCTCGCCGTCGGCCACTAACCTCTTGCTGCGCGCTTGCACTGCGGGCCAGAGAATCGCTGCCAACAAAAATGCCGGCGTGACTGGTCGTTGTTCATGGACACGGCGATCAGTGCTGGCCATCGCTGCTTGTACTAAGCGGAGATATTGGGGTTCTTTATCGATATAGTCTGCAGGCTCTGGAAAAAGATAGGGCAGTAGATTGTGCTGACGCAGGAGTGTGAAGGTTAGCTGCGCATAACCGGACATGAACAGTTTCAAGAATTCATCGAATAATCTAGCGGCTGGAATTTCGATCAGTAATGCTGCGCAATCTGAGATCGCATATTCCGTCGCTGATTCAATATCAAATTGTAGTTTGGCTGAGAATCGGACGACCCGCAGCATACGCACAGGATCCTCTCGGTAGCGCTGATGCGGATCACCAATGATGCGTACCAGCCGCGACTGAATGTCTTCAGCGCCCTGCATATGGTCAAATACCGCGCGCTCGTCAGGGTCGTAATACATTGCATTGACAGTGAGATCACGTCGCGCAGCATCTTCGTCTAATGTGCCGTAAACATTGTCTCTTATTAACAATCCCTTGTCCGACTGTCGACTCTTGACTGAGGCATCGCCGTCACTATCGTGATGACCGCGATAGGTAGTGACTTCGATGATCTCGGCACCAAATCTGACATGAACGATTTGAAACCGTCGACCAATAATACGTGCGCTACGAAATATTTGTTTAATTTGTTCTGGCGTCGCATTGGTGGCGACATCGAAGTCCTTTGGGTGGCCACCGAGCATCAGATCACGCACAGCACCCCCTACGATATAGCCCTCAAAACCAGCGCGTTTTAATCCGTGAACTACTTTTAAAGCAGCATCGCTGATGTCTTTAGGATCAATATTGTGGGAATCAGTTTGTAGGACCTTCAACGGCCTGCCTCGAATCAGAATCAGTGAGTGTATATACGAAGCGGCAAGTGTACTACTGGGAGCGGATCAGGTAACGGAGAATTTTCTTCTGAGCAGAAAAGAAAATGGGGAAGTTTCCTTCCCCATTCAGGTCCGTTGCGATACTTTTTATTCTTATTTGGTCAATTATTATTATTTTGACTCTGCTTAATTCTTTGCACTGCCCATGCCACGAAATAAAAATTCTTTTTAAAGCAATCACTTAAGGTTATCTCAACATTTTCTGATGGGAGTCGGACGAGAGGAATGTTACTTTTCAACCCTGCTTTTTGTTACGCAAGGCGCGTCTGTTACTTACGCGGGTGCGTAAATAAGACTTTAGATGCGCCTTTTGGCTTTTTCGTGCTTACTGCGAGGAAGGTCGAAGCGCTGACGACGTTCCCACAGGCATTTACGACTAATGCCAAGTTTTTGAGCGAGTTCGGTTTCGCTCATAGAATCCTGATGCTCCATTACAAACCTTTGGAAGTAATCTTCCAGGGAAAGTTCCTCGGCAACTTCAGAAGTACCATTATTTATATCATTTTCGGCAGTTATAAGCGGTTCGACGGCCTCTCGTCGAAGCCTCTTTGGGACTCGGCTGTTGTATGTGTGGTCTAGACCTAAGTCTTCGGCGTGAATCACGCCTGATTCGGACATCACGATGCCACGCTCAATAGCGTGCTCAAGTTCGCGCACGTTACCGGGCCACGGGTAATTTTCTATGGAGCGCAATGCATCCTCCGCGAGTTTGCGATCAGGCACGCCCATTTTTCTCGCTAAATGCTGCGCAAACCAAATGGCCATATCGCGTACATCGCTACCTCGTGCGCGTAGCGGTGGGATATCCAGTCGCAGTACATTGATACGATAATAGAGGTCTTGGCGAAATTCATTACGGCTGGAAAGTTCGGTAAGCTCCCGATGGGTGGCGCAAATTAATCTAACATCTACGCGTTTTGATACCACCGAGCCAATTCTGCGGATCTCACCTTCTTGGATAAAGCGGAGCAGACGCGCCTGTGCGGGTAAGGGCATCTCACCAATTTCGTCTAAGAATAGTGTTCCGGTATGGGCGGCTTCTATCAGTCCAATGCGGTCACTGTTGGCGCCAGTGAAGGCGCCTTTCTCGTAGCCGAAAAGTTCCGACTCAATCAGCGTGTCAGGTATTGCCGCGCAGTTAACGGTTATCATGTGTCGGCCAGCGCGCTGACTGAGCATGTGCACTGCACGTGCGGTAATCTCTTTGCCGGTGCCAGTTTCGCCGAGTATTAAGACGGCAGATTCAGTCTTTGCAACCTTTGCGACACTACTTTTTAAGTGCTGAATTTCGTTACAGTTACCTTCAAAAAAGTCACCGCTTGCATCAACGGATGCGTCTTTGGTTTCACGGTGAGTCCGGCCGGACTCTGACAGCGCCTGTTTGACGACATTGATGAGCTCTTCATCGGCGCAGGGCTTAGCGAGATAGTCCACAGCGCCGAGTTTCATTGTGTCTACTGCTGAGCGCAAACTGGCGTAATTAGTCATCACAACAACCGGGCAGGGTTGTGCGCGCAGGATGAGCTCGCTGCCGGATTCGCCTGGTAGTCTGATCTCGGTAATAATCAGGTCGAAATTGTGCACCTCAAAGCGCTCTTCGGCTTCGGCAACACTGGCGGCTTCGTCTACCGTCATTGCCTGCGACTCCAGTGCTCTGCGCAGTGATAGTCTTTGCGCAGGTTCGTCGTCGATCAGCAGGATATGGGGCATGCAAACTCCTCGGCTAAAATGGGTTTAGGGGCGGAGCCAAGTGACGTTCGTTACTTTAATAGATAATCCAAAGTAACAAAAACCTCTTTTTTGTTACTTTGGGATGCATTTTCGGTCCCAATGATTGCCTGCTGAGGCCAAAATGGCCTTGGGTTCATTGAGCGATGGTGCCGGCGATGGCTGACCAAGTACCGCCAATGCGGCACGGAGGTTCGCGCCTGCATCGCTAACATCTAATGCTGCTGCGCCGGTTTGTTTACTTAATTTGTGGCCGTCAGCTCCCATGACCAGCGGGAGGTGGCCGTACTGTGGTGTCGCTAATTTAAGCAATTGCTGTAAATAAATCTGTCGCGGTGTGGAGCTGGCTAAATCCGCTCCGCGAATGACGTGACTTATGCCATCACTGCCGTCGTCTATGGCGGCGGCCAACTGGTAAGCAATCAAACTGTCACGACGCCTTATGATGAAGTTGGGCAGTGTCTTTCCGAGAGGGAAGCTTTGAGGGCCGCACACTAAGTCATCAAATACGATCAGCGTATTGGCGGGTACTTTTATGCGTAAACTAGTGGCCTCGTTTCGGATAGTCATGCGCTCGCAGCCATCGATACATATGCCCTGCGGACCTAACCGGTGGCGGGTACAGCGGCACGCAAATACAGCAGCTGATCCCATTAAGATGTCTATAGCTTGCCGATGGGCCTTGATGTTCTGGTGCTGGAAAATAGTTGGCGTATCACCCACTAACCCATGTAGTTGCAGGCACTTGATGATGTTTTGTGCCGCTCCCACCACCTCTCTTGGAGGGTCAATGTCGTCGATTCGAATATGCCATTGCCCTTTTGCAGCATACGCATCTAAAAAACTGGCTACGGCGGCGACTAGCGAGCCGGCGTGCAGAGGACCGGTTGGAGAGGGGGCGAAACGCCCACGATACGCATGGGCTATTGTTGGGCTAGAAGGGCTCAACCGAGCTCCTGCCGCTCCTTGATTTCAGAGAGTGTTTTGCAGTCGATGCAGAGCGTAGCGGTGGGCCGTACCTCAAGTCGCTGGAATCCGATTTCGATACCGCAAGCATCGCAGTAGCCGTAGTCATTAATTGAAATACGCTCTAATGTGGCATCGATCTTTTTGACTAACTTTCGCTCGCGATCGCGTGTGCGAAGTTCGAGGCTGAATTCTTCTTCTTGGGTCGCGCGATCCGCAGGATCTGGGAAATTTGCGGCTTCATCTTTCATATGGCTGACAGTGCGTGTCATTTCCTCTACCAGCTGTGATCGCCAATTGAGCAAAATCGCCCGAAAGTGTGCCGATTGCTCAGTATCCATATAGCTTTCGGCGCGACTGGGTTTTCGAGGCTTGAAATCGCCAGGTTTTTGAATTTTGCCGACCGCACGAGCAACGTTGGTCGCTGATGCTACGTTTTTCTTTACAGAGACTTTAGCTTTTGCAGGGGCTTTCGACGCCGTGGCTTTGGTTTTTGCAGGGGCTTTCG
>CAWUVW010000058.1:0-6977 GCA_963926105.1 uncultured Luminiphilus sp.
TCGTAGGCGTGCCTGATTTAATTAGATGCGACTGAGGCCCATCGGTTCGAACTGACTGACCGATTTGTAGGCCCTCTAACCGACGAATCATGACAGGGCCGACGAACATAGATATCGCCAGCGCCGTCACCGCGGACAAAATACCCCGCAAACTCAGGTATTGAAACACCGAAAAACTGCTTTCGAACGGTGTTAGCTGCATCGCCAGCCAGGTCAACATACCACTTCCTCCTGTCGCTTAAGCAGTGCGTCGACAACCACTTCCAGCCCCGCCCCACGCGAACCTTTAATGAGGACAACATCGTCAGTAGTAAGGCCTTCCAATGCAGCGATAGCGGTTTCGCGGTCGGAGAATATGGCGGCCGTCTCACCAAAGGCATAAGCGGCGGCGCAGGTCGTCTCGCCAATGGCAAATAACCTTTCAATGCCCGCCTCACGTGCATAGGCACCGACCATAGCGTGCAGCTGCGTCGACTCAGCACCGAGCTCAAGCATCGCGCCGAGCACCAGTGTACGAACGCCAGATTCCGCAGCTAACGCGTCTATAGCGGCGCAAACTGCCATTGGATTAGCGTTGTAGCTGTCATCGATAATACGCGCACCGCTGGCACCACGATGAATCAGACCGCGACCCGACGCCGGATTAACTTGAATCAGCCCCAAATTAATCGTAGCCGCACTAATACCTAAGGCGTGAGCGACAGCAATAGCCGACAGTGCGTTATGCACGCCGCCTTTCCCCGGCACATTGAGCTTCACATGAAACTGCTCGGCATCGCATGCCATCTTAAAACTGGCGCCCTGAAAGCCTTGATAAGACACCTCGAGGGCGCGGTAATCACAGCCCCCGTCAAAGCCGATGGTGATCACCCGCGTGGGCGCTGCGCGGACTCGCCATTGCTCGGTCCACTGCTGCTCGCCATTGATGACAGCCAAGCCATCACTCGGTAGATGATCTAAAATCTCACCCTTGGTTTGAGCAATTTCATCAACGTTCTCGTAATTAGCTAAATGTGCAGGTGCTGCATTAAGTAAGACTGAGATCTGAGGCTTGGCGATATCCATCAAATAGCGAATATCACCGGGCTTGCCAGCACCCATCTCTAGCACCAAAAATTCCGTGGTGGGAGTAACATCTAGTAATGTAAGCGGCACACCAAGCTCATTATTCTGATTGCCCGCCGTAGCCACCGTTTCGCCGACCTTTCGCAAAATAGCCGCCAACATATTTTTGGCTGTTGTCTTACCCGCGCTTCCAGTAATACCAATTATTGTGCCGCGAAACGCTGCCCGGGCCATGCGTGCCAACACCGCCAAACCTTCAACTGCATCCGCGACAACTAATTGGGGCACATCGATGTCGAGACGTCGCGTCGTCATCACCGCGACCGCACCGGCAGCGATGGCATGTAGCGCAAAATCATGCCCGTCAACCCGCTCACCCACTAGCGCAACGAACAAGTCGCCACTTTTTACCTTGCGATGGTCAATAGCTGCGCCAGATACTGCCGGTGCTACCTCTGTGACCCCGAGCAGCTCACCGCCCGCCTCCCGATATAATGCATCTAGCGTTATCGAAGTAATCATGACCCCACCGCCTGATCAGCTACGCTGACCTGCGAGGAGGCGAGTAGCTCTGCGACCACCTCCTCATCACTAAAAGGGAGACGAACGCCTTGAATTTCTTGGTAGTTCTCATGCCCCTTGCCTGCGATGACAATACAATCACCGGCTTTAGCTTGCGCCAAGGCGAATTTAATGGCTTCTCGTCGATCCGCAATCACGTCGCAGTCACCCGCGATACCCGAACGCACATCCGCCAAAATAGCTAACGGATCTTCACTGCGTGGATTATCACTTGTAAGCACAACATGGTTAGCCAGCGTAGCCGCCACCAACCCCATTTGCTGACGTTTACCCTTATCGCGATCACCACCGCAACCAAAGACAAGCCAAATTTGCCCCACTGTTTGAGGCCGTAAGGCTTGCAGCGCGCCGACCATGGCATCTGGAGTGTGGGCGTAGTCGATGACGATCTTTAACCGTCTTTCATTGGCGATAGACTGCATGCGACCGGGCACCGCAGTTACCGAGGCAGCAGCGCTCAACGCCTTGGTGAAGTCATAACCCAAAGACACCACAGCCATGACCGCAGCCGCCAAATTGAATGCATTAAACGCCCCTACCAGTCGGGTGGAGATCTCACCGACGCCCATCGGGGTATGCATTCGAATTTGCTGCACCCCGTCATGATGAACAACGGCAACATAAACATCCGCATCAGGATCTTTTAGCGAGATACCGAGCGTTTCGCAGATCGCGTCGTCAGTGACTCGACGGGCGACCGGGTCATCGGCATTAAAAATCGATGTCTGGAGCGTTGGCCAAGAAAATAATTTTAGTTTGGCCGCGGAGTAAGTCGCTTCATCTCCATGATAATCTAGATGATCTCGCGACAAATTAGTAAAAACAGCCACCTTGATCTGCAATCCTTCAAGGCGACCCTGATCTAATGCGTGCGATGAAGCCTCCAGCGCCACATGTTCAATACCCTCATCACACCACTGTCGAAGCTGAGCATTCAAAGTGAAAATATCGGGCGTAGTATTGTGCGTGCCCGAGACTGGCGCGCTCCCGCCAAGGCGCGCACCAAGGGTGCCAAGGCAGGCAGCGCGAACATCTAATTGACTCAAGATTTGCGCGATGTAGTCGGTAACAGACGTTTTCCCATTAGTACCCGTCACCGCAAGCAAGGACATATTGGCACTGGGATCTGCATAGAAATTTCGTGCAATCTCGGCGCAGCGACTGCGCAGTTTCGGCACTAGAATGACACGCGAGTCGTTTGCCGAATACCCATCGGCCTCTGCGAATACTGCAGACACTCCCGCATCAAGAGCGGCCTGTATGTAGACTCGCCCGTCGGTCTCATGACCAGGCACTGCGATAAAAATACTACCGGGAGCTGCAGTACGACTGTCTAATGTCACATCACCCACCATGACGTCGGCCAAAGGGCCCATCGGCATATCTAATAAGCTGCCCAAACGAACCTGCCCAAAGGAGACCGTCATAAACCACCCCCAAGTGCGGCATAGCTGCCCACAGAGGGGACATCTATGGTCGGAGGTACATTATTTAATCGCAAAACCCCTTCAGTAATACCCGCATAGATCGGTGCCGCAGCTGCGCCGCCTCCATAACCATTGCCCTTGGGCTCATCGACCACAACAACTGTCACGTAACGCGGGTTTTCTATTGGGGAGATGCCGACAAAGAGCGCGATGTATTTATCGTCGATATATCCACCAGCGCCGACCTTATGAACCGTACCCGTCTTACCGCCGACGCTAAATCCAGCAACCCGCGCATTTTGGGCGGTGCCCTGATCGCCTGTCACTCGATTCAGCACAGCGACAACCTGCTGAGCAATATCTTCGCTAATCACCCGCCGCCCCGTCACTTGCTCGCCGTCGGCGCGCTTGATGAGCGTCAATGGTACTTGCTGGCCACGATTGGCAAACACGCTATAGGCGTGGGCAATTTGCAATGGCGTAGCGGTAAGACCATAACCAAATGCGAGCGTCGCCTTCTCGATATCACTCCAGCGATTCCGTGCAGGTAAAACACCAGAGCGTTCGCCAGGAAAACCTATATTGCTCGGCTCGCCCAATCCGAAACGATGAAATACCTGCAAAATCGGCTCGTGACCAATGGCCTGTGAGATCTTAGTGACACCTACCTGACTCGACTTCTCAATCACACGGGACACGGTAATTTCCCCGTAATTACGAGGGTCCGGCAGTACTTTTCGACCCACCTTAATTCGACCCGGCGAGGTATCTATCAACGTCGCAGTCGTAAACTGTCCGCTTTCGAGCGCGGCGACGAGCGTAAGCGGCTTGATGGTCGAACCGGGCTCAAAAACATCAGTAACGACCCGATTTCGAACAGCCGCAGAATCAAAATCAGCACGACTATTGGGGTTGAAAACCGGATGATTAGTCATCGCCAGAATTTCACCGGTCCACGCGTCGATCGTCACGGCGGCGCCTGCAGCAGCACCCGTCTCCACCATCGCTCGCTGTAATTCGCGATGTTGCAAATACTGCAGCCGCAGATCAATACTCAACGTCAGATCGCCACCTGATTGCGCCTCTTCAACGACACCAATATCACGCACCGCATCCCCGTGCAGATCTTTAATAAAGCGCTTCTGACCCGGCCTACCCTTCAATACCGACTCATAAGCGTACTCAAGACCTTCCAGTCCTTCGCCGTCGACGTTTGTCAGCCCCAGGACCTGCGCCGTCACCTCCCCCGCCGGGTAAAATCGCCGATAGGCTCGCTCGCCTTTCACGCCGTCCACACCCAGGCTCAATACGCTACGCGCCTCATTCGGCATTTGGTTACGCGCCAAGTACATAAATTGCTTGTTTCTATAGCGCTTCAATCGCTGCTCTAGATCCGCAACCGGCACATTGAGTGCCCGCGCCAATTCAGGAAGACGATTGGAATCTTTGAGGTGCTGGGGATTAGCCCACAGCGAAACAACCGGAGTACTAACAGCCAAAGGCTGGCCATGCCGATCAGAAATTGAGCCCCGATAAGCGGGTATTTCAGCGGTGCGAACAGCGCGCATAGCACCCTGGCTACGCAAAAAATCAGCGCCATGCTCCACATCAAGTACCTGCAAAGCAACCAATCGTCCAAGCAAAAGCAGCATAAGCGCTACCAACAGCAACCCAACAACATAAAGGCGCCATAGGCCAGGCGCACGCTGCGTCGGCGGCGTCGACTTTCGCGACGTGGCAGCAGCACCTCTCACTGAGAGACCACCTGAATACGACGAATCAACGGGGCGGCCATCGCCAGATCACTCGCCGCCACTTGCATGATCCGATGAGGGCTGGCCAAGGTGCTTTCCTCGAGCACTAAGCGACTATAGTCTTCCTGTAATGCCCATCGGGCCGACTCTAGCGACTGTAACTGGGCGTAATCACTGCGACACTGATGCGACACCCTTATAATAGCGAGCGACGACAGCACCACCGCCAGCACCAGTAATGGCGTACGCCTATCGCCATGGAGTCGCACCATCAGGTAATTCGCTCCGCAACACGCATAATCGCAGATCGAGATCGCGGATTTTCAGCCACCTCTTCCGGCGACGCGCGCATCGCCTTAGCGAGCAACTTCATTCGCTGCCCACGCTCTGAATCCAATATAGGCACGCCGCGCGGGACCGGCGCACCGCGCGCCAAGTCGCGCATAAAGCGCTTAACAATACGGTCTTCTAGCGAATGGAAGCTAATCACCACCAGCCGACCACCGATCTCCAGCATGTCAATTACATCTGCCAACAGGTCCTCGAGATCTGCGAGCTCGCGATTGATATAAATACGGATACCCTGAAAGGCGCGCGTTGCGGGATGCTTGTGCTGCTCCCAGCGCGGATTTGCCTCTGATACAATTTTGGCGAGCATAGCCGTGCGCTCTATCGGCGCAACCTTGCGCGCCTCGACGATCGCATGAGCGATTCGCTTTCCAAATCGCTCCTCACCAAAAGTCTTAAGGACATCGGCTATATCTGCCTCAGCAGCACTGTTGAGCCACTGTGCGGCAGTGATACCGCGAGACGTATCCATACGCATATCGAGCGGACCGTCATGGGTAAAACTAAAGCCTCGTCCACCATCATCAAGTTGAGGACTCGAAACACCCAGATCGAGCAAAATTCCAGTCACACTACCGGGCGCAACAGCAGACTTCATGAGCGTGAAACTTTCGTGCACCAAGTGAAACCGCGAATCTCGATCAGTCAACTCAATCGCCGCCACAACCGCAAGTGGATCCTTATCAAAACCGATGAGACGCCCGGCGCAAGAGAGGCCCCCGAGGATGCGCGCGCTGTGCCCGCCTCGCCCAAAAGTGCCGTCCACGTATAGGCCGTCGCTCCTTGTCATCAGTGCAGCAACCGCCTCCTCAAGTAACACCGTTTCATGCCGCAGCGGCATCAGAGCTGTAACGCCATGAGTTCGGCCGGCAAATCACCACCAGTCTCAACCGCCAATGCAGCATCTCGCTCAGCCAGCCAAAGCCTCTCAGACCACAACTCAAACTTATTACCCTGCCCTACCAGCACAACTTTCTTATTTAGCTGCGCGTACTCACGAAGCGCGGGCGGCAACAAAATACGGCCATTGCCATCGAGCTCAAGATCCGACGCATAACCCAACACAAGACGCTGAAAGCGCTTTACAGCAGGATTGAGTGCCGGCAATGCCTGCACCTCGCGCTCAATACGCTCCCACTCAGGCAGGGGATAAACAGCAAGACAATATGACTGAGTATCAATAGTGATAACCACGTTGCCCTGACACTCAGCAGACAGCGACTCACGCTGGCGCGCCGGGATCGCCATGCGCCCCTTTGCATCCATGTTGATGTGCTGTACACCTCTAAACACGCCTAGCTCCCCACTTCTTACGCTAAAGTCTTTTATGAATAAGGTAAAAAACCACTTTACCCCACTTTTCACCACTATACTCACGAACAGAATGACGGTCAACGCGTGAAATACAAAAATCCTTTGAATTTCAGTCGTTTAGAGACGCTCGCTGCGATGAATATCACAAAATTTTAGGCGGGTAGTTGGGGATAGAAATAGGTGTTAAAACAGCTCTTTAGACAGAAAGAGGCACGTTGTACTTTAAGATAAAGAACTAAATGGAATAAAGATTTACTTCTAAATTCCAATGCGTCTAAGAGGAGGGAGGCACCCCCGGGCAAAAAATGCCTCGGGGGCGCCATAAATCGAGTCGGTCGATAAGCCGGGTTCTGTCTTGGACGATCATTCATCTGCGACGAGCGTCGCCGCTCGCCTGTAGCGACCTACCCGAATCCACCGCGGGTCACGGCATACGGATCCCTATTTGGTCTTGCTCCGAGTGGGGTTTACCATCGCCACGCCTGTT
>CAWUVW010000059.1:0-15231 GCA_963926105.1 uncultured Luminiphilus sp.
GCGAGAAACAGCTCATTGAGATACTCACTGGCCAGCAAGTACCCAGCGGAATGATTCCCGCCACCTTAGGATTGCTCTGTCAAAACCCGGGAACTGCGGTCGCTGTCCGAGATGCCATTATCGATGGTCGCCCACTGACGCATCGTATTGTCACGCTGACAGGGGAAGCGCTGTCGACACCGAGTAATTTTGTGGCGCTCATCGGCACGCCAATTGCACATTTATTATCTCTCGCAGGCTTTCAGTCTGAGAACAATCGGCGCCTGATTCACGGCGGTCCGATGATGGGTTTTGCCTTGGATAACGCAGATATTCCCATTATCAAAACGAGCAATTGTATTTTGGTGCCCACCGAACAGGAATTGCCGACACCGCCACCAGCGCAAGCCTGTATTCGCTGCGGCCTCTGTGCTGAGGCCTGCCCAGCCTCGTTGTTACCTCAGCAACTGTATTGGTTTGCGCGCGCCAAAGATCAGGAGGCCCTCGAAGCACACAACCTATTTGACTGTATTGAATGCGGCGCTTGCGCCTGGGTCTGCCCGAGTAATATCCCACTGGTGCAGTACTATCGTGCAGGCAAAGCCAGTATCGTCGATACACGACAAGAAAAAGTGCGATCTGATCGATTGCGTGAACGCTTTGAAGCGCGTCAGGAGCGCGTAGCGCGCGAAGCGGCTGAGCGCGAAGCCAAGCGTGCGGCGCGTAAAGCTATAGCGGAACAAAAGGCAGCGGCCGGCAATAGCGAAGACCCAGTGCTAGCTGCCATTGCTCGCGCCAAAGCACGCAAGCAGTCGACGGAGCAAAGCGAATAATGGCCTTTTTACGTATCACATCGCCCCATGGTCATGCTGCCAATTCCGTGGCATCGGTCATGCAGACCGTATTGCTCGCGACGCTACCTGGCATTTTTGCGCTGACCTGGTTTTTCGGTCCCGGCACATTGCTCAATATTGCATTCGGCGGTTTGCTCGCACTCATTATAGAATTTGCGGTGCTCAAGTTACGCAGGCGTGATGTACGCTTTTATTTAACCGACTACAGCGTTTTAGTGACCTCAACACTACTATGTGTCGCCTTGCCGCCCTACGCCCCTTGGTGGCTTATCGTCGTCGGTGTGGCGACAGCAGTTTTGCTCGGCAAGCACATATTTGGCGGTCTCGGTTACAACCCGTTCAATCCCGCCATGGTGGGTTATGTGGTGCTGCTGATTTCATTCCCATTGCAAATGAGTTCATGGACGCCATCGCGAGGACTGGCCGACGTGCCCGGCGTGATGGACGCCTTACAAGCAATGTTTTTGCCGCAAAGTTACGACACCATCACTATGGCCACACCATTGGATGCACTGCGACAAAATAAAGGCTTGCTCATGGCGGACTTGCAGTCGCAGCCTCCCTTTGGGCATATCGCAGGTCTCGGCTGGGAAACAGTGAACCTCGCCTTTTTAGCTGGTGGTATGTGGTTGCTATACAAGCGTATTTTCAGCTGGCATGCGCCGGTCGCTATGCTCACTGCACTGACCCTCGCGGCACTGGTGGGTTTTGATGGTGGCAGTTCAAACAGCGGAGGCTCACCCTGGGTCCATCTACTCAGTGGCGGCACAATGTTCGGGGCATTCTTTATTATTACCGACCCGGTGAGCTCAACAGTGTCAAACCGCGGTCGGTTAATTTTTGGTGCGCTCATTGGACTGTTGATCTATATCATTCGAGTTCATGGGAACTACCCGGACGCGGTCGCCTTTGCGGTGCTTATTCTTAACTTCGCCGCACCGTTCATCGATCATTACACCCAGCCGACAACCTATGGTCACCGAGGTCCTAAGGCATGAGTGAGACCCCGCCATCGTTGCGCAAAGCCATTTTGCGCAATAGCATGCTGCTTGGACGCGTTGCAGCGGTGACGACTGTCTTGATCGCCGGCATCTATTTAAATACCAAAGCACAAATAGTTGCGTCAGAGCGCGCTGCTGAAGCGCGCCAATTGCTAGAGATAATGCCAGAGTCACTCCACAACAATAGCTTGCTAGACGCCAGCTTTGTCATAGACGACGAAAGCCAGCTATTAGGACTGCGTGAAGTACGTAGCGGTTATGTCGCCAAGTTTGACGGTCAAACTGTAGGCGTGATTTTACCGGCGACAGCACGAGATGGTTACAGCGGAGATATCAGACTAATGGTAGGTATCTTAGCAGATGGCCGTGTTGCAGGCGTCCGCGTGGTATCGCATCGGGAAACACCAGGGCTTGGCGATGGTATCGATCTGCGGAAATCCCCTTGGATTTTAGGCTTCGATAACCGCAGTTTGATGAACCCCAGCAACCGCAATTGGACTGTCAAAAAAGATGGTGGTGCATTTGATCAATTTACAGGCGCAACTATCACGCCAAGAGCGGTAGTCGAGGCGACGCGCAAGGCGCTTGAATATGCGCGCTTAAATCGAGCCCAATGGTATGTCGACAGTCTGCCAGAGGATCCTTTAATAACGCCCTCACAGGAGCCGACCACATGACCGATGTATCCTACAAAACGCTCAGCTGGAACGGTCTGTGGAAGAATAATCCTGCACTGGTTCAAATGCTCGGTTTGTGCCCCCTGCTCGCCGTGACCACCTCAGTCGTCAATGCGCTCGGCTTGGCCGCAGCCACTATGGCAGTTCTCATCTGCTCGAATCTGTGTGTCTCACTCATCCGTAATGTCGTCTCAGATACTGTTCGCCTTCCCGCATTCGTGATGATTATCGCTACGGCAGTAACCGGCATCGAGTTATTGATGCAGGCCTATGCGTATGAGTTGTATCAAATTCTGGGGATTTTCTTACCGCTGATCACGACTAACTGCATCATTCTTGGACGCGCCGATGCCTTCGCCGCTAAGAACCCCGTGCTACCTTCGGTTTACGATGGCTTCATTATGGCCTTGGGTTTTGGCTTGATCCTAGTGTTGCTGGGCGCTTTTCGCGAATTGCTCGGGACAGGTGCGCTGTTTGCTAATATGCAGTTGTTATTCGGCAGTGGTGCTGAGCATTGGAAGTGGGTTGTGTTTAGCCATTATCAATCGTTCCTGCTCGCTATCTTGCCCCCAGGTGCTTTTATTATCACCGGTTGTTTAATCGCCGTTAAAAATATCATCGATGCGAGCATCAAGCGCCGAGCACTAGCGAAGCAGAACGAGCCCGTGGTTGCGGGTGCCAAGCGGGTGCGTGTGACCGGTCAAATTTCTTGACCAGCTGAGGGGTTGTCTCCAAGTACTAACGTGTTAAGCAACTCGTCAACGGATGAGTCATCCATGCCTTTGTTTTCAAGATCGCACATATAGGTGATGTATAACAGCACTGGACCTGCAGCGATATACCATTCACGAATCCAAGCATCATCTTCACCGAACTCACCAACAATGCCCACAAAAACACCTAACTGTGCTTTTTGCCACTGTTTGACCTCCGGTGACTCCCCCTCCGCCATGACCAGTAGCTCTTGCTGACTGACCTCGCCAGAGTCTTTGCATAAGGTAGTGATCTCGATCTCACCAACTTCGTCGTTGTCGGCAATGCGGACGACATCATCTTCATAGGCTGCCCACCATTCAGGGGGCAACAGTAAGCACCAATGATCCGTCTCAAGAATATTCAAGCAAGTTGCTCCATAGTGCCATGTTCCAAAGACATTAGGATCGCATCCTCGCGACCCGTTTCACAGGGGTAATAATTTGGCCTGACACCCGCTTCAGTAAACCCCAAACGTCGATATAACCGTTTTGCGCCGATGTTAGAACGACGCACCTCTAACACACAGCGACTAGCCTCAGTAAAAATCTGCTGCAAGCAGGCCTTCAACAAAGCGCTGCCAAAACCGTTACCCCGGCGTGTAGTGGCCACACGGATATCCAATAATTCCGACTCGCCCACCACCACGGTGAACCATGCCAATGCCACTATTTCATCCACCTCGACCCATTTCCAGGCACGTGTAGTTGACTGGGCCAATATTGAAAATAGAAAACCGCTAGTGGGGCCATCGCTGTCCGCCAGCAGCAAATTCACTTGCGCTAAATCACTAGGCTCAACCAAAGATATTGCCACTCAGCGGCCTTTAGTCAATGGAGTATTAGGCACCGACAGTAATGGCTGCAGCGTTTTCCAGGCATCAATTTTGAGCAGCGGATTCTCAATCATCGTCAACGTTGAAGGGATGGCGTGTTGCGCAAGGCCTTGAGGTATCGGGCAAAACTCACTGACAGCGTCACCCATTAAAATCACACCTTTTGCCTTTACTTCACGCTGCATACGCATGAGCAATCCGGCAACACTCTCTCTGCCCGTTTCCAAATCTCTCGCCAAATGCGGATTGTCGCTCATAGGCCAATCAAATTGACGGTAATTCGCCGGGTGCTCAGCGCCAGATATCGCAGCGGCCATCGCTTTAACCAGACCGACCTGTGCTTGGCGCAACAAACGATCAGGCAAAGATTCAACCCATAGCCAATTCCCGGCACTGACCATCAGTAAACTAAACTGCACCGCCTGAACTTCCGCGTACGGTGTCGCCACCTCATTATGATTCGCCTGCTGTGTCGTAGCAGACTTTGTCGAGGCCACTGTGTTTGTCAGAGATGGGGCCGCTGTTATCGACGTCGTTTGATGCGTAGTCGGTCGCACTGCGCGTGAATTATTCTGCTCTGAGATAGTCTCCGCCGGTGCTATTGGCGCTAGAGAACGCATGGCAGGCGCAGCTCCGGGCGGGTCGTAGCGACTGACCAACGGCTCGACATCCAACAGCGACAATAACCGGCGCCGCGCTTGCTCGCGCGCCCAGTCAATGGCATCTGCTGTTGGTGTCACTTGTTCTGTCATGCACACATAGTCTCATGATCCCGTGCACACGAGAACCAATGAAAGGCACGCGCAGCAAAATTTCATGGTGTAGCCGCCACGAAATACCGGTCAGCCTAATAGCCCCCAACGGGCATTGCGCCCCAGCAGTGTGCGGGCGCGCGAAGCCGCCAGATGCAGGCGGATATCGGTCGTAGAGACGTCGGTTTAAACGCTATCAAAAGATTCTCCAGTTTTGCCGGTTTGGTCCACCGGCAATCAAAATCGGGGGCTTAACTATGCATACGACGCCCGTGTTAACCCCCAATGGTAAAAAGTGTTTCAATGTCTCTATTACGCCATTAATAACATTTATTTTACGCATTGCGTGATAAGATTTACTTTTACAAGTGGCACAGCTGTGCCCATTTAAATGTCGCCAGCACGGAGATTTACCATGATTAATCGGTGGTTAAGCATGAGCACCAAACTTTGTTCCTGGATATTTGCAGCGGCAATCCTGACCGCCTGTGGCGGAGGGGGTTCGTCTGACAGCGACGGCGGCTTCCTTGGCTCAGGCTCAGGCTCAGGCTCAGGCTCAGGCTCAGGCTCAGGCTCAGGCTCAGGCTCAGATTCTGATCCGTTCTATTCATTGACCTTAGAAACGTTTGAAGATGGCAATGTAACCGCCAACTTCTCAACCACTGCGCCTCTGACCGTTGTGGCCACCCTCACAGACGGCACCTCCCCTTTAGAAAATCGAGTGGTCAGCCTGAGCTTAGAGGGGGTTGCCGGTGTGATCACCCCCGAGAATGGCTCGACACTAACCGATGAAGATGGCCAGGCAATCTTTACCCTTAGCTACAATGGTCAAGCCGGCGCGGGGACAGTCACAGCGATATTTGCTGGGCCACTGGCTACCGTCAGCGGTAGTGCTAATGTAGAAGCCGTTGTTGAGGCGTTATCGCTTGGCAGCCTTGACGACAACGGTGTATTTGTTGAGGGCGACATTCGTGCGCTACCCACTGGCGATGTCAGTTACTTGGGTAGCGTTGAACTCTTGTTAGCGGTGGCAAATAGCGCCGGCGAACTGGTCAGCACAATCGAAAATATCCGTATTGAAAGCCCCTGCTTACTCAATGGTTTCGCTACGCTCGATAGCGGCCTGGACGCCCAAACTGCCGATGGTCGATTGTCTTTGACCTACACCGCGGATACTCGCTGTGAAGATCGTGACGACACATTGACGGCCACATTGGTCCAGCCCGGCATCAGTAATCCGCAAACAGCGTCGGTAATGCTCACCATTGGTGCAGCACCCGCTGCCCACGAACGCTTCATCACCTTTATCAATGCGGCCCCCATTAATATGGCGCTTCGCGGTACGGGCGGTGGCACCACGCTATCGGAGACTTCATTGGTGACCTTTGAGGTGCGCGATGGCTCTGGCAACCCGGTTGCGGGTGAACCTGTAGATTTTAGGTTGAGCACAACGGTTGGCGGCATCGAGCTGGTCGATGTATCCGCTACCACCAATGCCCAAGGCCAGGTCAATGCGACGCTCTATGCGGGCACTATCCCCACTCCTGTGCGTGTCATTGCCACCTTAGAGCGCTCACCGGCAGACGCGATTGACAATCCAATATCAGTGGTTTCAGATGTTTTGAGTATTTCTGCGGGCATCGCTACGCAGGAAAGGTTCTCGGTCGTTGCTGAGGTATTAAATCCGCCAAATGCCGCGGTTGCGGATGGTGTCGAAGTGGCGATTAGCGCCAGTGCCTTTGATCGATTCGGCAATCCAGTGCCCGATGGCACAAGCATCAATTTCACCTCTGAATGCGGCGGCATCGGAACCGCCGGACCAACAGCCACCTGCCAAACTTTAGTTGGCCGTTGTACTTCTACATGGTTCAGTCAACCGGGGGCAGCCAGGCAGTGTCCTGATAATCGCGTCACGATTTTGGCGCACACTACGGGTGAGGAAGGGTTTACCGATCAAAATGGTGATGGTTACTACACCACGAGCCCCAACGAGCCCTTTATAGATAATACCGAGGCGTGGAGAGACGACAATGAATCGGGCGACTATGACCTAGATGAATTTTTCATCGATACCGATACCAATGGCGTGTGGAACGACCAAACTCCGTCCGACACTGCTACGGGGCTATTTAATGGCTTAGCTTGCCAAGCCAATAGCAGCGATTGTTCAACACAATTAGTCAGTGTTTTTGATAGCCTTGAACTGGTTGCGGGGCCGAGCGATAGTTCAGCGCTTGTCGGAGCACTCTTTAATGCAGATGGCACGGGTCCGTTATTGCCCATCGAGACTTCAGCCACACCAGACACAGTGGCACCGGGCAGCTACGTGTTAGGTCTTGCAGATAGTTTTGGTAATGTGCCGCCACTTGGCACGGTGATTACCGCAGAGGGCGGCGGTGACTGTGAAGTCATTAGCGAAGCTTATACCGTACCCAATCTCAATGCCGCATCGCCAATTTTTGCCGGTATCACGATTAGAAGCGCGTCTAACGATCCCGACACCGATGACTATATAGAGGTTAAGTGGTCAATTCCCGGGGGTACCGGCAACGTGACACAAATAACCTTTGACTGTATACCTCCACCTTAAAGGGACTCGCAACGTCAAGGAAAGCCCGAGTGCTTCCTTGACGCTTTAAACGACATTATCTAAGGCCTGAGTAAGGTATTAACCCTAATCAGGCCTTTTTATTTATGCTCGGTAGTTTTTTTAAGGACGTCGCCATTCTCGGCGGCCGATCTAACGCCGTTAGACTGCGCTAGCTCGCAGCAGTGTTTTAGCCATTAAACCAATCGGGTCAAAGCGCCTCGGCGGCGGCCCAAGTTGCGTGGAAGCCCGCCGGTACTCGATGCGGAATTTTGACCCGTGCAACGGGTCCTTGCTCGATATCCTGAGCGTCGAATACTTGAAACCAAGAACTCCAGTCACGGGTATCGGTCGCAAAATTAACCAAATAGCCGGCGTCTTCTGCATCCGCGGTCGTTGCACCGACCTTCGGTGCAAACACCGCCTCGCTGCCAAATACCCCGTCTCCGTAATGCCACTGCCAACGCTGCCCGGTTTCATTGTCGTATTTAACGAGGCCCGTAAAACGCAGTGTATGCCCACCTTCGCTGAGCAAAGGAATTCTTTGGTGGTAAGCAAAACGGCTCTTCTGCCCGCCAAACAACGGATTGGTCTTGTTAAACTCGGTATTTAAGTCGTCGATATCACCCTCGCGCACTTCTCCCGTGCACAGGTTAAAACGCCAGCGGTAGTTATTCGCCTCGAGGCGCATATAGGCCAGCATATGCGATAACTCACCACCGCCGCTATGCGCTTCGGGCATAGGATTGACCGAGCGACAGCCGTCCATCGTTATCCAATCACCTTCTTCCCAGCAATTAGAAATATGCAAAATGTAACAGGGCTCACAGTCGAACCAACGTACTTCGTGGCTCTGACCAAAGCGTGGAATGATGCCGAAGCGGGTAGGGATATCGCGATGGAACGTCAGTACCCGCAAATGATGCTGCCGCAGCACATTCATATCGTGAAAAAACGGTAAATCATGCAGAATCGAATAATGCTGAGTAAAACCAATGTCGTGCGGTAATCGCGGCCCCGGCAGATCGATTGCCACCTCATGCAGCAGCTTACCTTTGGTATCTGCAACACCATAAGTTAGGTATGGCGGCTCGTCACCGTAGTCAAAAAACAGTAACTCACCCGTCTGTGAATCAACCTTAGAATGGGCCGACATACGACGATGGTCGCGCCCATCTAGCTGAAAAGCACCGCGCGTCTCTAAGGTGTTTGGGTCGAGCGCATAGGGATGACCTGCGTTGTACCACAAGCTCACCAGATCGCCATTTAGCGTCAGCAAATCCGTGTTTGACGTATCTTTGATGCCAAACTGAGAAACCCTGTAGTCAAATGGACCCATAACGCCCGGTGACACTGAACGGCCGCTCTCGCCCTCTCGGCTAAAAGCGTCTGTATCAACCCAACGATTCAGATAGCGTGGCCCAGCTTCAGTCAAATGAATCGCATGCACCATGCCATCACCGTCAAAAGGGTGGTAGCGATTCTTAGGTTGATGCACTGGATTGGGGCCATTGCGATAATAGGCGCCGCGTAAATCCGCTGGAAGCTCACCTTCAACGATCAAGTCGTTCGTATCATGCTCGCTATCAACTGGGGCATAGACACCGTGCAAGTAAGGATTGTCGAGCTGATAGATCCACGGGGGAGCGTCATCGAAATGCGTTACCTCACCCAAACATTCAGTCACCGTCGAAAACTGCGATTGAAGTTCCGCTGTCGATAAAGTCGCCATCATGTTTGTCCTTAATCTTTTTGTTATCCGACCAGTGTATCGGCATAATCACCCGAATAACAAAAATTTCTTAAGGGTTATTATGCTGTTTCACCAACCAATTGATTTTCAGGCTAACAGGCGTCCAAGTAACATCGCACTCACTGCGCATGACTACGTTTGGGACTACCAAACACTTGTACAACATTCTTATGACGTCGCACGTTTACTGATTGATCGCGGTGTACAACCCGGCGACCGTATCGGTGTGCTTGGACTGAACTCAGCAGCGCATCTCGCCATTTTCATTGGCGCTAGTCGGGTAGGTGCAGTTGCTGTGTCGGTGAATTTCCGTTTAGCACCGGCGGAACTGGCATTCATCCTTGATGATGCGGGGGTCAATTTACTGTTCGTCACCGACGCGAGTATTGCCGAGACGGTCACTGCAACGAAAGCGTGCCGCCAAAGCAGCACCACCATCATGGGGCACCATCCTGAAGCCTCAATGACTTTAGATGCAGTCTTTAACAGCAAAGCAGCACCTTATGATCGCGGTGTGAACGTTGATGAACATGATGCCGCTATGCAGCTTTACACCAGTGGTACAACCGGCAAGCCCAAAGGTGCAGTTTTGAGTCACCGTAATTTTACTTCTCTGCTGACCATGATGGCCCTCGGTAACGATGGCCAATACACCAGTGAAAATACCGACTTAATTATTGCCCCCCTATTCCATATCGGCGGGGCTGGGATCGCCTATATTACCTTGGCCACCGGTGGCCAGGGTATTTTGCATGAGGCATTCGACCCCGTTCGCGTCGTCGAGACCATACAAAAAGCACAAGTAAATACTTTGTTCATGGTGCCGGCCATGATCCAAGCGATATGTAAGCTAGTGCCCAATGTTGAGCAATACAATTTGAGTTCACTCGAGCATATTGCCTATGGCGCGGCGCCCATAAGCGTGCCATTACTAAAGGAGGCGCTCGCGCTATTCAAATGCCGACTGTCACAGGTCTATGGCATGACTGAAACCGCAGGCACGGTTATTTCACTCCCACCCGAAGATCACGATCGCGCACTTGCTGGTGAAGAACATTTATTGCGTTCATGCGGCAAAGCAACAGCGGGCAACGAAGTCAAAATTGTTACCGAAGACGGTGAGACTTTAGGCCCGAATCAGACCGGCGAAATTTGTCTGCGCTCGGCAAGTAACATGCGTCACTATTTTAATCGCCCAGAGGCCACCGAGAAAACTTTGATCGACGGCTGGGTGCATACTGGTGATGCGGGCTTTATCGATGAGCAGGGTTATATCTTCTTGCGCGACCGTATTAAAGACATGGTGGTCAGTGGCGGTGAGAATATTTATCCCGTCGAAGTAGAAAACGTTTTAGCGGGACTGCCGGGTATCATTGAAGTGGCTGTAATTGGTGTACCCGACGAACGTTTTGGTGAATCACTATTGGCCGTCTTCGCGCTGAAACCCGATAGCGAGCTTGACGTGAACACTATGGTTCAGTTCTGCCGTGAAAAGTTAGCCGGCTATAAAATTCCGCGGCAAATCGCCTTTGTCGATGCCTTACCCAGAAACCCCTCGGGCAAGATCCTCAAAACGATATTGCGCGAGCCTTATTGGGAAGGTCACGATCGACGTATCGGCTAAAGGCCTAACGGGGTAGGATGTCGTAGCCAACCGTCATGCGCTCGACATCTTCGCCTAATGGCTCGGTGCCGTGCCACATATAGGATGGAAAAACGACCAATTGCCCGGCTTGCGGCTTGATCCAATGCTCTGCGGCCAATGGTTCGCGTGCACGAAAGCCCGGCTCGCCAAACTTTATCCAGCCCTCCCTGCGGCCGGCATTGACCAGCTCAGGCACCGTTAAATAAAAAGCACTGCTCAACCAGCCGGATGAATGGAAATGGTTTTTGTGGAAACCTTGATGCCGCAGTTTAACCGACCATGAGTCTGAAAAACGTACTGCGCCGGTATTGCGTTTAAGTAATGGATGCGTGGAATCGTTCGGCAGGTGGCGCACAATATCCAACAACTGTTGCTCGAGCTCGATCGCTAGTAGCTGGATATGATCATCTTGCCGACTCAATAGATCGTCAAGCGTTTGCGTACCATTAACCAGTGACTGCTCGGTAGGGTGGCGGCGTGTATTATGAAGTCGAAGTAAGGTTTCACGCAGTGACACAATAAAGTCTGCTGTATTATCAAACCCTTGGGGCGTAGCAATATCACGGACATTAACCAACTGCTGATAATCAAAGAGACAACTATAAGCGGCCGTATCACCCGCATAACGTAGCGCCGTCGCATAGAGTGCCCACAGACCTTGTCCTTTAGGATCCTCTGCAACCAAAGCGCCTAATAAAGATACCGCTCGCCGGTAATCTTTACCGGCTGCTAACAGCGCATTCGCTAATTCACGCCGCGCCTTCGGATCGCTAGGCGTCAACGCGACTGCCTGCTCCGCTGCGCTGAGGGATGCTTCGAAATTTCCCGTCTCACGAGATACATGACTTAACTCAGTCCTGAGCGCCGACATAATGAAAGTATCCGTCGTCGTCGACAGGGCGTCAAACAGTACACTGCGAGCCTCTTCACCTTGATCGCGCAATAGCAATTTACGCGCGAGCGGTATCGCAAGAAGATTATTTCTGGGATTTTCTGCCAATTGCTGCCGATACGAATGTAGGTACTCGGGGTGTCCAATAACATCAAGATAACCATTGAACCACTGATGCAGCTCTGGGTTTTTAGGCTCGAGTAATAATGCCTGTTCATAAGCAGCGACAGCCTCTTCCTCGCGCCCCGCCTGAGCCAAGGCGCTCGCTAAATTGGCATGCACTGACGCTGAATTAGGCGCCAAGCGAGTCGCCTGCCACAGGGCGTCCACTGCGGGATCAGACCATCCGAGCACTTTTAAACTATTACCCAAACCATTTAGGGCCGGCGCATTATTCGGCTCCAGATTGAGCACTCCCTGAAACAATCCTACTGCGCCGTTCTGATTGCCTTGGTGCTGAAGCGACTGAGCTAGGCCTATGGTGGCATTGATATGATCAGGTCTTAATTCAAGTACCTGCGCAAACTCAGCTTCCGCTGCCGGATAGTCAGAGAGATCTAGTAATGCTCTGCCGAGGTTCACCCGCGCCGGCAAATTATTGGATTCAAGTGCCAATGCTTCCCGGTATCGCGTTATAGCCTCCGGTAAACGCACCCACTGGCGATAGAGATTGGCGAGATTGGTAATGACGTGCGGCTGTTTCGGCGCCAAGGTAAGCGCTCGTAAAAATGCCTCCTCTGCCGACTTAAATTCATTTAAACCTTTGTAGGCGAGCGCAGCTAACTGCCAGGCGTCCGCCACGCCCGGCGTAGTACTCATCAGCGGCTGAAGTGAATCTAGGGCAGTTTTAAAATGTCCTGACTGCAACTGATCAGCGGCCGCCTGTAAAGTCTGCGCATCCGTCACAAGTTAGTACCTCAGTGTTTTACGATTGTGTGAGTTACTGTATTGGATCACAACGTGACCCTATCAAACCAGCGAACACTTGCAATAACATCATCTACCGAGGCACTCAAGAGACGCCTAGAAGACTACAAATTTGCAGAAATGCTAGGGATGAATCTCTCGGCTGTGCCAACCCTCTGGCGCAAGCTCGCTACAAAACCGACGTTGTGTCGGTTGCAATTGCAAATGGTCAGCCGCGGTGACTGTCAACGCGAGCACGTTAAAGGTCTGTGGCGGGAGATTGGGCGCGTCAACGACAAACCGAGTGTTTAATGGGTTGGAATCTGTGCGTAATCCCCCCGGTGAAGACCAGTAAAATTGGGCACGTATTGCATCGGATAAGCCCTGCCAAATATCCGCTCGCAGCGCTGTTTTGTCATACGCTGCGCTGAGCACCTGCATCTCCCCGCGCAATCTAAATTGCTCCCAAGACTCGGGGAAATACCAAGATAGCTCACAGCGGTTATTACGTATTAATTCGCTGATCTTCTCACTGCGATTGTCTGCAACAAATAGCGGAGACGATGCTCCGGCCAGAAATCCCCGGAATACTAACGTGCGGTTACGCGGTGCACCGTCTAAACCCAACGTGGCCATCTGCACATAACGACTCTGCGGCTGCCGATTACCAGCAATCGCATTTTTTAAGGCATCAAACCACTGATATTCCACAACACTGCCTCGTCATCGTTATTAGCCTTATTCTAGCGCAAGCAAAGCTTTGCATCGTGTTAATCTGTAGGGACATTGTTTCGTGAACTGCCGCCATGACTTTCATTCCCGCCGACAACAACCATGCCATATTCGCAGCGCTGATGCTGATCTCAGGTATTGCCTTTCTACTAGAACGCACTCGCCTAGGCGGTCAGCTCACCGGTGCAGTGATGGCTATATTGTTAGCCATCGCTTTGGCCAATCTCGGTGTTATCCCTCATAACGCAGCTGCTTACAGCTTTGTTTTTAGTGACATCGTACCCGTGCTGATTCCACTCTTTCTTTTTCAAGCAGACTTACGCCGGCTGGCAAAGGAAGCCGCACGGACGACAGTCGCGTTTATGTTTGCCTCGCTAGGCACTGTTGTAGGCGTTCTAGTCGCTATAAGCGTACTGGATGTCAGTACTTTAGCTGCTGCTGCGGACATTCCCCCAGACGCACGAGAAGGTGCTATTGCTGGCTTATTCGCATCGACCTATATCGGTGGCTCCGTTAACTATGCAGCCCTTGGAGAAATTACCGGACTTAACCAGGATGCCTCTTTCTTCTCTGCGGCCACTGCGGCTGACAATTTATTCAGCGCGGTCTACCTCAGCTTGCTGGCGCTGGTGCCCGGCTGGCGCTGGATGGCCAGCAAGTTTATCCCTCACACAATGGTGATAGCCGATCAGGAGCAACACGTCAAGATAACCGCCCAGTCGCTCTGCCTCGCCATTGCCGCCGCGGTGTCATTAGTCGCTATTAGTGATGCTTTGGTTGCGCTCTTTGAATTAAACGGCATGCGTTATGTGATTTTGAGTGCCCTGACGCTTATGCTAGCTACCGCACTACCGCGCGCACGCCATTGGTTTGCCGGTGCTTTTGAATTGGGCGTTGCGTTGTCATTTGCCTTCTTCGCCGCTATTGCCGCGGGTGCCAACATTCCCGCTATGATTTCGGTTGCGCCCATGCTCATTGCATTGGTTCTCATACTGCTGTCTGTCCATATGGTGGTGTTATTTAGTCTTGGGGCACTGTTCAAACTAACACTGCCCGAATTGATCACCGCATCAAATGCCGCCATCCTTGGCGCCACTACCGCGCCTGCGCTCGCCGCCACTAAGGGCTGGCACGACCAAGTCACGCCAGGGGTTTTGGTCGGAGTCCTTGGCTATGCAATGGGCACTTTCATCGGTACTGCAATGTTTAACTGGCTTTAGATTCTGCATCGGTGGTCCACAAACGCTCAGCATCAAAAGCGACAACGACAACACAGTGTCGTTATATGCTAGAGTTCCAGCCATCTGTTGGAGAGATCCACATGAAAGCACAAACCAAAAATGTCGCCGCAGGTGTCGTTGGTAATATCCTCGAATGGTACGACTTCGCGATCTATGGCTACATGGTGCCCGTTCTAAGCGTGCTATTTTTCCCCTCCGACAATCCCGTCGTATCAATTATTGCAGCGTTCAGTGCGTTTGCCGCCGGCTATTTTGCGCGGCCGTTGGGCGGCGTGATATTTGGCTGGATAGGCGACAAACGGGGGCGTAAAGCGGTACTTACGATCAGCGTAACCCTGATGGGCCTCGCCACAGTATCGCTGGGACTGCTCCCCACTTATAGCCAAATTGGCCTGGCAGCACCCATACTGCTCGTACTACTCAGAATTTTCCAAGGTATCTCGGTGGGTGGTGAATACACCGGATCAATCACCTTTGTCCTGGAGCACGCACCCAAGGAAAAACGCGGCTGGCTGACCAGCTGGATGAGTGTCGGCGGCGGCTTAGGCTTTTTAATTGGCTCAGGCGTTGGCGCGATTTTGACCGCCAGCGTCTCGAGTGCAGAGCTAAATGACTGGGCTTGGC
>CAWUVW010000060.1:0-17621 GCA_963926105.1 uncultured Luminiphilus sp.
ATAATCGAATTCAATGCCTTGTCCAATACGATTTGGCCCGCCGCCCAGCACCATTATTTTCTTACGATCAGTCGGGAGCGCTTCACACTCCTCCTCATAAGTCGAATACATATAAGCCGTTGAGGAAGCAAACTCGGCAGCACAAGTATCGACACGTTTATAAACCGGTTTGATATTCAAACCATGACGGTAGGTGCGCATCGCCGACTCACTGACCTCAAGCACAGCCGCCAATCGAGCATCGGAAAAACCTTTTCGCTTGAGACCGCGCAACTCGTCATAATCGATACTATCGAGTTGTCGACCCGTCAGACCTTGTTCAGTGGCGACAAGATCTTCAATCTGCACTAAGAACCAAGGATCAATACCCGAGTAACCCGAAACCTCGTCTAGGGTGAAGCCCGCACGAAACGCGTCGGCCAAATACCATATGCGCTCCGCACCTGGATGCGTCAAATGATCGACAAGCTCTGCACGTGAATCCTCGTCAGTGACAGTCATCACCGACTCTAAACCGGCAGAGCCTACCTCCAAGCCGCGGATGGCTTTTTGAAACGACTCTTGGAAAGTGCGGCCAATCGCCATCACCTCGCCAACTGATTTCATCTGTGTGGTCAGGCGCGCATCAGCAGCAGCGAATTTTTCGAAAGCAAAGCGGGGAATTTTGGTCACTACATAATCAATTGATGGTTCAAAAGAGGCCGGTGTTAAACCCCCAGTAATATCGTTCGCCAGTTCATCCAAGGTGTAACCAATCGCTAATTTTGCGGCGACTTTGGCGATGGGAAATCCGGTGGCCTTTGAGGCGAGCGCCGAAGAGCGGGATACCCGAGGATTCATTTCGATAACCACTAAACGTCCCGTGTCTGGGCACATGCCAAACTGTACGTTCGAACCGCCAGTCTCAACACCAATTTCTCGCAACACCGCCAGCGAGGCATTGCGCATGATTTGATATTCTTTATCAGTCAGCGTCTGTGCAGGCGCGACAGTAATCGAGTCACCCGTGTGAACGCCCATAGCATCGAAATTTTCGATGGCACAAATAATGATGCAATTATCGTTGCGGTCTCGCACCACCTCCATTTCATATTCTTTCCAGCCAATAAGCGATTCATCAATCAACAGCTCAGTGGTGGGCGACAGTTCAAGACCACGAGTACAAATGGTTTCGAACTCTTCACGATTATAAGCAATACCGCCACCCGAGCCGCCCATCGTAAAAGACGGGCGAATAATGCACGGGAAACCGAGTGTCTCTAAAGCCTTATTGGCCTGCTCCATGCTGCGGGCAATGGCGGCACGCGGCGTCTCCAGACCAATACGCTTCATCGCACGATCAAAACGTTCACGATTTTCGGCTTTATCGATCGAATCCGCTTTCGCGCCGATCATCTCGACACCAAATTTCTCAAGCACACCATGATCAGCCAATTGCAGGGCGCAGTTGAGTGCAGTCTGCCCCCCCATTGTCGGTAAAATCGCATCGGGCCGCTCGCGCTCGATAATACGCGCAACGGTTTGCCATTCTACGGGCTCAATGTAGGTGGCATCGGCCATTGCCGGATCGGTCATAATTGTCGCGGGATTTGAGTTGACCAGAATGACCCGGTAACCCTCTTCTCTCAGGGCCTTGCAGGCCTGGGCGCCAGAATAATCAAACTCACAGGCTTGGCCGATCACAATGGGCCCCGCACCAAGGATCAAAATACTCTTGATATCGGTCCTTTTTGGCATCGCATTAACTCCGAATTAGTCGGCGCGGTTGGCGCGCATTGCAGCAATAAATGGATTAAACAAGCAGCTCGCTTCATGGGGTCCAGGGCTCGCCTCTGGATGTCCTTGGAAGCTGTATGCTGGCACGTCAGTACGCGCAATGCCCTGCAGGGTCTTGTCAAATAAAGAACGATGGGTCACCGACAAGTTGCTCGGCAAATTGTGTTCGGACACCATAAACCCATGATTCTGACTGGTAACCATCACCGTACCTTTGGCCAGATCTTGTACAGGGTGATTGGCACCATGATGGCCAAACTTCATTTTCTCTGTGCTAGCGCCGCTGGCGAGCGCCATAATTTGATGCCCAAGGCAGATACCAAATAGCGGTATACCGCGAGCCATCACTTCTCTCGCCAAATTGATCGCATAAACGCAGGGCTCAGGGTCACCCGGGCCATTAGATAAGAAAACCCCATCAGGTGCATAGCTCATCACGGTATCGATATCAGTTTGTGCGGGGACCACCTGTACGCGACAATCACGGTCAACTAGCATCCGCAAAATGTTGCGTTTTACCCCAAGATCGACAGCAACCACTGTGAACTTACCCGTTTCCGGCTCAGAGTGCCCCTCACCGTAGACCCAACTGCCTTCGGACCATTGATAGGGTACCGTGGTCGAAACTTCTTTGGCGAGATCCATACCCTTGAGCCCCAAAAAGCCCCGCGCTTGTGCCAATGCATCGGCCTCGTCGAGGTTATCCCCCGCCATCAAACAACCCGCCTGTGCACCGTGATCACGCAAAATACGTGTCAGCTTGCGGGTGTCAATTTCTGCAATGGCCACCGTGTTGGCGGACTGCAGATAGTCGCTTAAAGATTGCTCGCAACGATAGTTACTCGCAATCAATGGCAGATCGCGAATCACTAAACCGGCCGCTTTTACGCCGTCGGACTCTTCGTCCTCTGCGTTGGTGCCGGTGTTGCCGATGTGCGGATACGTAAGGGTGACAATTTGTCGCGCATATGAAGGATCAGTCAAAATTTCTTGGTAGCCAGTCATGGCGGTGTTAAACACCACTTCACCGACAACAACACCTTCAGCGCCGACCGATAGGCCGCGAAAAATTGTGCCATCTTCGAGCACGAGGATAGCGGGTGCAGACACAGAGACCTCCCAGTCTATTTTTTATTCTCAGCTTTGGCTGTCTTAGTTTTAGACGCACCTCAACACAAACTCGAGATGACATCGGCGCGAACAGACAAGCTTCAATATTATGATGGTGTGAGGGTGTTGCTGCCCCTGACGCTTAATCAGAGAGCATTTAACCAAACCTTCAGAACCATTTTAGGGCGCTCATTTCGGCTGATTTAGCGGCAGCTAAGCCCATCACAGGCTGGGAAAACAGTTTATGGTAAGTGCCCCCCACTGTCTACTGAAAGAAGGATGAGATTGCGTTTATCAAACGATCGGATACGATAGTGAAACCCATTCATTTTAAGGTTACGCATGAACTACTTTGCGCAGAAAAAAGCGGTTGTAACCGGTGCTGGCGACGGTATCGGCCGACAACTGGCGATCCAGCTTAATAGCGCTGGCTGCACACTCTGGCTATGCGATATTAATGAAGAAAAATTGGCGCAGACGCTGGCCTTAATGAGCAATTCTGAAGCGCGCTGCGACACCGCAATCGTCGATATGGGGAACAAGACGTCGGTCTATCAATGGGCCGAGAGTGTTAGCCGACAGACCCATAACCTCGACTTGGTGATTAACAATGCCGGCGTTGCCTACGGCGCCACTTTCGAGGAGTCAACGGACGAGAACTTCGAGTGGCTGATGAATATCAACTTCTGGGGCGTAGTCTGGAGTTCTCGCGCTTTTCTGCCGCTGCTTAAGCGCGCCAAAATCGGTCATTTGGTAAACTTGTCCTCTATTTTCGGAATGGTCGGCATACCCACCCAATCAGCCTATAACGCCGCAAAATTTGCCGTGCGCGGATTCTCCGAGGCCTTGCAGGCAGAACACCTTAGTGACAATTTAAAAGTCAGCTGTGTCCATCCCGGCGGGGTAAGCACCAATATCGCGCGTGCAGCAAGGAGCGCAGGCAATGAAACCGCCGACGAACGCGACAGCAGATTCCAAGCACTCACTCGGACCAGCGCCGCGCAAGCGGCAACGATTATCCTCAAGGGTGCAGCCGCGGGCCGCCGACGAATCCTAGTGGGTCGTGACGCCTGGATCATTGCGCTTTTAGTGAAGCTCTTCCCAACGAGTTATCACCGCTTTATACCTAAGATCATTGAAGAATAATGACTTCAAGCCCCCATCATGCCCCGCTCGAACCTACGAGCGAGGTCGCCGAGCCTTTTCTGAGCGGTAGTCAGCTCCTAGTACTCACGTTGGGGTTGCTGAGTATCGCCGTTGGTCAGTCCCTTATTTTCGCGATCTTACCGCCTCTCGGCCGCTCGGTCGGTTTTGACGAGATTCAAATCAATACCATTATCTCTGCATCCGCCGCGGTATTTACGATCAGTTCAGCCTACTGGGGCAGGGTATCCGATCGCATCGGACGAAAGCCCGTGATATTGATTGGTTTAATCGGCTACGCCGTTGGCACACTGGTATTTGCGGGGACTTTCTTTATCGGTATCAACGGTATACTCGCAGGCTTACCGCTATTCATACTCATCATTATAACCCGCTGTTTAAGCGCTATAACGATGTCGGCAGCAAACCCAGGAAGCCTTGCCTATGCCGCCGATAACAGCTTGCGCGTCAAAAGAACCCAGACAATTGCGCGACTGAGTGCCGCCAGCAGCATAGGCCTGATCGTCGGACCGATCTTCGCTGGATTAGTCGCGGGCTGGGGTCTGCTGGCACCGATGTATGTCGCCGCCTTATTCGCAGCGGCAGCCGCCTTACTCATCGCCATCAAATTACCCGCGAAGGACTCACATCGCCTCTACGATCGCGCCGTCCCCCTCCAAAAACTCCGCCTACTCGACCCAAGAGTTCGCCTTTACCTCCTTTGCTCTGTGGGCGTTTTTACTGGATTCTCAGGCTTGCAACAAACACTGGGCTTTCGATTGCAAGACAGTCTAGGCTTGTCGGGCATAGAGACAGCTCGCTACACGGGCATGTGTTTGATGGCATGCGCTTTTTCCACATTTGTCATGCAAATGACAGTTGCCCAACGTTTTGCTGCCTCACCGATTTACTTGATAAGAGCCGGAGTTTTCGGACTTGTTGTCGGCGCAATCATCATCTCTGCTGTTGATAGCTTTACAGACATTCTAATTGGCATGGCATTCATGGGGGCAGGACTTGGCATGGCGGTTCCAGCCATCGCATCAGCAGTCTCGCTGGCAGTTTCTGGCGCAGAACAGGGTGGTGCCGCAGGTTTAGTGACAGCGTGTCCGGGGGCGGGTTTTATTGCCGGCCCGGTCTTGGCTGGGATGCTTTACAAGGTCCAACCAGAGTTCGCCGCTATTGGTGCAGCATCAGTGTTAGTTATGGTGTTTGCTTTCTCTTTTACACAGCGCGCCTATATCCGCTAAGCGGTACGATACAGCGTCAAACAATCTTTTCGATAGCGCCACGTATTCCATCGGGTATGGGTGCCGACTCATTAAGATCTCGATCAACAAAAGCGTGGGTAAATCTGCCGGTGACGCAAGAATGGGTTTCATCATCGACAAACACACCAATTTCCCACGTCACAGATTTACGCCCTAAGCGCAGAATCCGTAGTCCCAAATATAGATCCGCTGGATATGCAGCTGGCGCAAAATAATCACAACTGGAATTGACCACATAGCCTACGACCGAATCAATACCAGGACGAAGACCACCCTCTTCAATTAAGTAGCGATTTACCGCGCTATCGAAATATGCGTAGTAGGCAACATTGTTGATGTGCCCATAGATATCGTTATCAGACCATCGCGTCTGCTGTAGATAGAACACCTTGAATATTTGACGTGAGGCCGGCTGCGGACGTTCACTCATCGGTAGCCCATCCATGCTTGTCGGTACAACTTCAAAGCGGTTTGTTCGTCCACAGGTAACGGATTATTCACCAGCAAGCGCTGCTGAAGCATTGCATCTGCGGCCAGCATCGGTAAATCTGCCTCTGGGACGTTTGCATCAACTAAGGAGACTGGCAAACCAGAATCTACGATCAATGTCTGGCACCAATCGATAAGACCCGCAGCCGTTGCCTGCGCGCCGGGCAGCATCGCGGCCAACTCTGCGTATTGCTCGCCCACGGCCGGGGCATTAAACGCCAAGACAGCTGGCAACATCAGCGAATTACTCAATCCATGAGGGATGTGATAGTGGCCCCCTAGTGGATAGGCAAGCGCATGCACCGCCGCCACTGGTGCATTGGCAAACGCCTGCCCAGCAAACATTGCACCGAGCAGCATCGACTCCCGCGCTTTCAAATCACTGCCATCGGCTAGCACTTTGCGGATATTAGCGGCTAATAACGACAGACCGCGTAACGCCAACGCATCCGATATCGGGTTTTTCTTCAATTTCGTCGTATAAGCCTCGATGGCATGCACCATCGCATCGATACCCGTCATCGCTGTAATCGCCGGTGGCAAACCCAAAGTTAGCGCGGCATCAAGTACCGCCACATCGGGTAGCAATATCGGCGAACTAACACCCGCTTTGGTCGTTTCACCTGTGGTGATAACTGCAACCGGCGTGACTTCAGAACCGGTACCCGCAGTCGTAGGTACCAAGATCATCGGCAGTCTGCCGCCGGTCACCTGATCAACCCCATATATTCCCTGCAGCGACTGTTTCCCTTTGGCAAGCACCGCCACGACCTTGGCAACATCCATCGAGCTACCACCGCCGACGGCAATCAACCCGTCGCACTGGTTCAGTTTCAGCGCATTCAATGCCGCTTCAACCACCGCCTCAGAAGGATCAGCGGTCACGTCATCAAAGATGGTCACAACATTACAATGCTCAGAGAGCGCTGCTGCAATCGGCGCAATCATGCCGAGCTTGGTCAGGCCTTTGTCGGTGACCAGTAATGGATGACGTATATTTAAACGAACGCAAGCCGGGCCCAAGTCATGAGCATAGCCGGCACCCACCGCGATTTGCGGCGCTGTATTAAAAATAAAGTGTGTCATTAATCAAAAGTGAAAATGACTTTGCCGCGGGCTCGACGTTCAATCATCGCCGCATATCCCGCCTCGTAATCTTCGATGGGGAAAACATCTTTGATAATGGGCTTGAGCTTGCCCTCACCAAACATTTTCCAAAGCGCAGCAATATTGGCCTGTTGTACGGCGGGCTCTTCTTGCATAAACCGACCCCAAAACACACCGACGATCGAGCAGCCTTTGAGTAAAGTCAGATTAAGCGCGATACTTGGGATTGGGCCACTGGCAAAACCAATGACCAAGAAGCGACCATTCCAAGCCATACCGCGAATCGCCTGCTCACTGTAATCCCCACCGACCGGGTCATAAACGACGTCTACGCCACGGCCATTAGTAAGCTCCTTGATTCGGTCTTTAAGGGACTCAGTACTGTAATTAATAACCTCATCAGCACCCAACTCCTTGCAGACTTCGAGTTTTTCGTCGGAACTTGCCGCGGCAATAACTTTACAACCCAGCGCTTTACCTAACTCAACCGCACTCGTGCCGACACCACCGGCGGCACCCAGAACCAACAAGGTCTCGCCTGGCTGAATATTCGCACGCTGAACCAGCGCGTGATAAGACGTGAAGTATGTAATGCCAATACCGGCGGCCTGCTCAACACTCAGACTCGCTGGCATGGGCAACACGGCGGCCTGATGCGTCACTATCTCTTCACAAAAACCACCCACCATACCCATTTGTACCACCATATCGCCGACTTTATAGCGGGTGACCTTTGCGCCAACTTCAATAATCTCGCCAGCACATTCGCCACCGGGGACAAAAGGCATCTCGGGCTGTATTTGATACTTGCCTTGGATAATCAATACGTCGGGGAAATTGAGTCCGGCTGCGCGGACGCGAATCCTAACGTCCTGCTCACCGAGCGCAGCTACGGGCCAGTCGTTAGTGAGTTCGAGCTTATCGGGCAGGCCGTGTTCACGGCATACAAGGGCTTTAGTCATGACCTAATCCTATTGTTATTAGCGATGATGGCGACACAAAATAAACATAGCGAATGCGACAGACTTAGAATACTTCGAATAAGCCCGCTGCGCCCATACCACCGCCGACACACATGGTGACCACAACGTACTTTACACCACGACGCTTACCTTCAAGCAGTGCATGACCAATCATGCGTGAGCCACTCATGCCGTAGGGGTGCCCTACTGCGATCGCGCCGCCGTTGACGTTCAGTTGGTCGTTGTCGATACCGAGCTGATCACGGCAGTATAGTACCTGCACAGCAAAGGCTTCATTGAGCTCCCACAGACCAATATCGTTGACCGACAGGCCAGCCTGCTTGAGCAATTTTGGGATAGCGAAGACGGGACCGATGCCCATTTCATCTGGCTCACAGCCAGCAACAGCCATGCCGCGATAGGCGCCTAACGGCTGCAGACCGAGCTGCTCAGCCAACTTAGCCTCCATCAGCACTTGTGCCGAAGCGCCATCAGAAAGCTGTGACGCATTACCTGCAGTGATCGTGCCACCTTCAATGACGGTACGCAGTCCCTGCATACCTTCAAGCGTACTCGCTCGAACACCTTCATCGGCACTTACTGTGCCCTCGACAACCGATTGCTCGCCCGTTTCTTTATTAAAGACAAGGCGCTCACAGGTAACCGGTACGATCTCATCTGCAAACTTGCCCGCCTCATAAGCCGCGATAGTGCGCATCTGCGACTGTAATCCGTACTCATCCATGACATCTCTGGCAATGCCATAGCGGCTGGCAACCACTTCAGCGGTTTGCAGCATCGGCATGTAAATATCTTTTTGCACTGCGATCAGCTGAGGATCAACCATGTGGTGCATATTCATGTGCTCGTTCTGAACCAGTGAGATCGACTCAACACCACCGCCGATAGTGATATCCATACCGTCATGCAAAATCTGCTTGGCGGCGGTCGCTACGGCCATCAGACCAGAAGCACATTGGCGATCCAGTGACATACCCGCAACGCTGGCCGGTAGCCCAGCGCGCAACGCTGCATTGCGCGCGATATTCATACTTTGGGTTCCCTGCTGCATTGCAGAACCCATAATCACGTCGTCAACCCGCCCGCCGTCGATACCCGCCCGCTCTACCGCTGCGCGAATTGCGTGGGACGCGAGCGTGGGTGAAGGTAAGTTATTAAATGCGCCACGATAAGCCTTACCGATAGGCGTACGTGCAGTAGATACAATGACAGCTTCTCTCATGATGAGCTCCTTATGAGCACGCATTTTCGCGCGCTAAAATAGTGAATAGCTCGGCGCCACATTCAGTCGTCGAGCTGAAATATCACCTGACCCTTCTAATCAGGCATCAGGATTAATACATTAACCGTCGAGCTTAATGCCTTTGGCTTCAGCTGCTTTGCCCACCATTTTAAAGGTCTGCTCAAAGCCGGCATTTAATGCTTTTTCGCCACCATTAGAAATTTCGTTCCAGTGCGCAGCAACACCATCCACATCGAGTTCGTCGTCACCCAGTAACACGCCCTCTGTTTCAACAATCTTAGCAACCGCAAATGCGCCCGCACCTGCCGCCAAGATAGTTCGTGTGGGTGCCTCTTCAGAGACCAGGAAAAGCACGGCGGGTGACACCGTTTCAGGGGTGAGTAGTGCATAGGCCTTCTCGGGAATCAAACCTTCGGTCATGCGTGTTCCTGCGGTAGGTGCTAGCGCATTAACGCGGATATTGTTTTTCGCACCTTCTTGGGCAAGGGTATTCATCAAACCGACAACACCGAGCTTAGCTGAACCATAGTTAGCCTGGCCAAAATTACCATACAGGCCGCTTGAAGAAGTGGTCACCACGATACGCCCATAATCCTGTGCCTTCATGATGTCCCAGACAGCCTTAGTGCAGTAGACAGTTCCCATAAGGTGAACATCAACCACTAACTGGAAATCTTCCATCGAGCCTTTACCAAAGCTCTTGTCGCGCAAAATACCTGCGTTGTTCACTAAAATATCGATGCGCCCCCACTTGTCCATGGTTTGCTGAACCATGTCTTGGACTTGCTCGAAATTAGCAACATTGGCGCCATGCGCCATCGCTTCACCACCCATCGCTTCAATTTCAGCGACCACTGCGAGCGCTGCATCGCTATCAGCGCCAACACCGTCTTTAGATGCCCCCAAATCATTGATCATCACTTTGGCGCCGCGCTTGGCGAGCTCAATCGCATGGCTGCGTCCCAAGCCTTGGCCTGCCCCGGTGACAATAGCTACCTTGCCGTCGTAACGAATAGTCATGATTAAACCCTCTTCAAAGAAAAATTATGCAATGAACAACATGCCGAGCCACTCGGCAACAATCGCGGGCGTTTCTTCGCCCTCAATCTCAATAGTGACCAGCTGCTTGACCAAGATTCGGCTCGCATCTTTTTGCTCAACGCTCATATATTCGAGATGCGCACGAACGCGCTTGCCCGCTCGAACAGGCTTCAAAAACCGGACTTTGTCAAAGCCGTAGTTAACGCCCATCAAAATATTGTCTGGGAGAACAGATAAATCTTCGCAAAGCTTAACCAGTAGCGATAGCGTCAAAAAACCGTGCGCGATGGTTCCACCAAAAGGTGTCGCCTTTGCCGCTTCTTCATCGATATGGATGAACTGCCGATCGAGCGTACAATCCGCAAAGGTATTGATCATCGACTGATCAATACCTAGCCATTCACTTGGTCCAAATTTTGTGCCTGGCAACGACTGCATCTCTTCTGCCTTAATCAGCTTCGGTCCCATATCTCGATTCCTCATCTACCTGTGAAAAAAAATGGCCACCAACGGCCGCCTACAAAATCAATCCAACAACCTGCCTTGGCGCATTATTATATTTTCAAGACCGCTATCAGCCGTCGCGAAACGTCGCGCTGGCTGCAGGCACATCGCTTGTATATTGCTTAAGCTCATGCCGACCAATCACCATACGATGCACCGCATCTGGGCCATCTGCCAATCGCAGCGTACGCTGCCCAGCATACATTGTCGCTAACGGTGTATCTTGCGAAACACCAATACCACCGTGCATCTGAATCGCGTCATCTACCACTTGTAACGTCATATTCGGCACAACAGTTTTAATCATCGAAATCCAGATACGCGCCTCTTTGGCATCCACGTTATCCATCATCCAGGCCGTCTTGAGAGTCAGTAACCGCGCCTGCTCAATGCCCATACGCGCATTGGCAACGATGTCTATATTGCCACCTAACCGCGCCAATGGCTTACCGAATGCCACGCGCGATACCGCGCGCTCACACATGAGCTGCAGTGCTTTTTCTGCGGCCCCAATAGAGCGCATACAGTGGTGGATACGTCCTGGCCCCAAACGACCTTGGGAGATCTCAAAACCACGCCCAGCACCCAAGATCATATTATCTTTGGGTACGCGAACATTGTTGAGCTTCAAATGCATATGCCCATGCGGCGCATCATCCATATGAAATACCTGTAGCGCACGGATAATCTCAACACCTTTGGCATCGAGGGGAACAAGAATCTGAGATTGCTGCTGGTGCCTGGGCGCATTAGGATCCGTCTTAACCATGCAGATCATGATCTTGCAGCGCGGATCACCCGCACCCGAAATCCAATGCTTTTCTCCATTAATCACCCACTCATCACCATCGAGTACCGCAGTGGTGCTGACGT
Source organism: uncultured Luminiphilus sp. (assembly GCA_963926105.1). GTDB lineage: Bacteria > Pseudomonadota > Gammaproteobacteria > Pseudomonadales > Halieaceae > Luminiphilus. Next base: position 11,541 of record CAWUVW010000060.1, read on the forward strand.
TGGTGGCGTCGGAAGAGGCAACTGCGGGCTCGGTCATGCCAAAACATGAGCGAATTTCGCCGGCCAACAAGGGCTCAAGCCACTGCTTTTTCTGTGCTTCGGTACCATATTTATGGATGACTTCCATATTGCCGGTATCGGGTGCAGAACAATTAAATACCTCCGCAGCGATGTGCGATTTACCCATTTCTTCTGCCAGATACGCGTACTCTACCGTGTTGAGACCCGAGCCATGAGGGCCCGTCAAAAAGAAATTCCACAAGCCCGCTTCGCGTGCCTTAGACTTTAACCCGTCCATAATCTCCGTTTGGCGCAGCGTAAACTGCCAGCGATCACCAGTATCGATCTCCTTGATATACTCAGCCTCAAGCGGCAGTACCTCTTCAGCAATAAACAATCTGACCTGCTCTAAGAGCGGTGCTACACGTGCTGAAATTCCAAGATCCATGGTTTTCTCCAGTGCAATTTAACGTTACGAGAAAGGGCGACCAGACGAATGCGTAAAGACCGCATGCCGCCTGAATTAATTGTTTTTGAACATACAGTATGTTTTCTTATCGCTCAAGTATGTTTTTGCGAGCGACGTCCCGTACTCGGCACTACACACTGGGCATTTAGCTATTATTTGTATACCGCTAGAAGCAGCACTTTTTTGCGGCGCTTAAGTTTTAGCCAAGCACAGCGCAATTTCTGACAGTACAACCGGGTCCTCAATAGTCGAAGGTATGCTGTAGGGCTCGCCATCAGCTATCTTTCTCATTGTCGCGCGCAAAATCTTCCCCGATCGCGTCTTTGGTAATCTAGATACGACTAAAGCCCGCTGGAAACAAGCCACAGGGCCTATCGCTGTGCGCACGGCAGCAACCAATTCTGCCTCAATATCCGAGGCAGATGCGGTGCTGCCATCTTTTAACACCACAAAACCTAAAGGCAACTGCCCCTTTAGCGCATCAGCGACACCAATGACTGCACATTCCGCCACCGCTGGATGCGCAGCCACTATCTCTTCCATCTCGCCCGTACTCAAACGATGACCTGCAATGTTGATCACGTCATCCGTTCGCCCCATAACGAAAAGATAGCCCTCGTCATCAAAATAACCACCGTCTCCAGACAGGTAGTATCCGGGGTACGTCTGCAGATATGCAGATTCAAAACGCGCAGGACTACCCCAAATAGTCGGTAAACCTCCAGGGGGTAAAGGCCGCCTAATAACAACATGGCCCTGCTGACCCGCGGCCATACGGTCTCCCGCGCTATCGACAACATCGACGTCAAAACCCGGTGTTGGTTTGGTCGCCGAACCTGGCTTTACAGGAAACCGTTCAATACCCAGCGGATTACAGGCAATAGCCCAACCGGTTTCCGTCTGCCACCAGTGGTCAATAATCGGCAAGTCGGTGAGGCCATCAAGCCACTCATAGGTGGGGGGATCTAAACGCTCGCCCGCCAAAAACAGCGCCGACAATGACTGAGTGTCATATTGATCGAACCCAGCACCCGTTGGATCCTCTTTGCGTATCGCCCTAAAGGCGGTGGGCGCTGCAAATAAAACCTTAACCTTGTAGTCCTCAACCACGCGCCAAAAGGCACCGGCATCAGGTGTTTTAACCGGTTTCCCCTCATACAAGACAGTCGTGCAACCAGCAAACAAGGGTGCATAAACAATATAAGAGTGACCCACCACCCACCCAACATCACTCGCCGCCCAAAACACTTCGCCCATATCAACGTTGTACACAGCTTTCATGGAGTAGGTGAGCGCCACCGCATGGCCGCCATTATCTCGGACAACACCCTTTGGCTTGCCCGTAGTCCCGGACGTATACAGAATATAAAGTGGGTCAGTCGCGGCGACGGGCACACAGTCAGCTGGACTGGCGTCAGCTTCGGCCTCTGTCCAAGTCAGATCTCGCCCGACAACCGGATCGAACTCAGCCTGCTCACGCTCAAGCACAATGACGCTGTTGGGCTTAATGCTCACAGTATCAATAGCGACGTTAATAATAGGCATGTACTCAATAACTTTTCCGGGTTCAAGACCGCAAGTCGCGGTAACGATAACCTTTGGGGTCGCATCCTCTAACCGGACCGCCAATTCGCTGGCAGCAAAACCACCGAACACCACAGAGTGAATCGCGCCGATACGCGCGCAAGCCAGCATGGCAATGGCCGCCTCAGGCACCATAGGTAGATAAATAACGACTCGATCACCGTAGCCGACACCTTGAGCCTGCAGGGCGCCGGCGAACAAAGCCACTCGCTGTCGTAGTTCACGGTAGCAAATCGCCTGACGTATATCGGTCAATGGCGAATCGTAATAGATCGCCACTTGCTCGCCACGACCCTCAATCACATGACGATCAACTGCGTTGTAACAACTATTGAGCACCCCATCCGGAAACCAGCGCTCAATGCCATTAGCATCCGTTTCTAAACCCTTCGCCGGGGCTTTTATCCACGCTATTAAATCAGCTTTATCCAGCCAAAAGGCTGCGGGATCGGCAATAGATACCGCGTATTCACTTTTATAGCTCATCGATCATTACCCAGTGGCGCCGCGTCTTTAACATTGCTTGAAGTTATATAGCGGTAGGCAGTTTGCACGTAAGTGATTTAGCTGTCATTTAAACCTTGGTTGCACCTAACAAGCCGTGACAAACTCAACACCCAACCCCAAGGAGAGATGAACAATGCGATTCAAGCAATTAGGCTGCTGGGTACTGGCAGCTGGGAGCTTTGGCCTATTCAACACCGCGCTGGCAGCAGACCCACAAATGGGACCCGTCATTAAGCACTATGGTCCCGTGATGCCAGCACCGGAGGGCGCACTTAATTTGGCCGCCGGCACCCACTACAAGGTGTCGATGGATATGGACACCACGCCCGAGTTCCCCGGCGACCTTAATCGTCACTTGGTATCGGCTGCGCGCTTCTTAAATATGAGCGCACAAACAGGCATACCGCCCGAGCATATTGAGTTCGCGTTGATAGTCCACGGCAAGGCAGCTAAAGATATCCTCAGCGACGAGGCGCACCTGGCGCGTTATGGTGAAGCCAATCCGAACACTGGGTTATTGGCAGCGCTGACGGCCGCAGGCGTGAATATCTATCTCTGCAGCCAAACATCTGCGTTTCGCGGTATGGCACCCGAAGAATTCAATCCCGCGGTCACTATGGCAGTCTCAGCAATGACCGCTCACGTGTATCTCCAACAAAGCGGCTATACGCTCATCCCCTTCTAATAGATCGTTATTGAAGGGCCACTGCACGCGATAACTGCTGCGGGTAATCAGCCATAAAAAAGCCGGTGATATCCTTGCTATCACCGGCATGAAAATGGCTCGGACCCGAGTCTTATTCGTAGCGATCCTTCAGCACAAAGAAGGCCATAAATAACAAGAAAGCGCTCAAAGGAATGGCGATATAAATACCGCTAACACCGAGTAACGATTCCAATGTGACATTGCCAAAATTCAAAGGCTCAATAAGCGTGCTTTCGAGATAAGGGAAAGCCAAAGCAAAAACAAAGGCGCCAACCAGACCGCCTATTAAGGTAAAGATCGCATCGCCCTTCCCCTCTGCGCTTCCGACAACGCAGGTACCGGGACAATAGCCCGATACAGCCCAACCGATACCAAAAATCACGCCACCTATGGCGACCCCACCGACATAAGCGGGCTTGATGCTCATGTGAGCCAAACCACCAAAGTCGAGCAGGTAAACACCTAGCGTGCCAACACCAATCGCCGTCATCATCAGCTTGATAATCCACATATCTTTGAGCAAAAGCGTGCCCATGATACGACGATAACTTGATGCACCACCAAGAAACAAAATCGTGCCAAAGGCGCAGCCAATCAGAAATCCAATAAATAATGTCATGTAATTAGCCCCGCTTGCGGTAGAGAATATGCGCCATGACTATGGCCGCACCAAACGTAAATATCCCAAAGATGAAAGAGCTCACCGCCAGCTGTGAGATACCGCTGATCATATGGCCACTGGTGCAGCCACCTGCTAGGCGTGCGCCAAACAAGAGTAGTACGCCACCAAAGAACGCCGCTGCAAATCGCTTTACGCGAGACGCCCCAAATACGCGGGTCCACATTTCAGGCATGCTGCCTTTATCTACCTCTGGCTGCTGTTTACGAAAAACGCGGGCAGCAACACCACCGCCGACGAGCATACCCATCACGAGCATCCAGCCGTAACCGACGCCCCAGTTTTCTTTTTCGCCGTACTTGGCCATGTATTCGTTATTCTCGGCAAAGGCGGGCGCAAATTGGTGCGCAACCACCGCATCTGACACCACGAACTGGGTCGAAACGCCCAACGGTTTGACCAAGGCAGTCGCAACCGTCAGTAGAAGGCCCAACGCAATACCGGCTGCTTTCCAAGAAATGATCGCTTTTTGTTCTTGCATAATTTTAATCCCCTGCATCAGCAGTATTTTGTATATTACCAATAGGTATTAGCATATTACTTAATTGAATGTCGGATCACACCTAAATAGAAGACCGTTTTGGCATAAAAACCATTATGCTGATAACAATAGATACTACCGCTAGCACCGAGACTGGGCAGCAAATAGAGAGGAAACCATGCCACAACCAATCACTGATCAAACACAGCGATGGCTGGCAAACGTTGTATTAGGCCTAGACCTGTGCCCTTTTGCCCCGCAAGTTGTCGAACAAGGCAGCGTGCGCTACTGCGTATCGGAGGCATCGAGTACCGACACCTTAACTGAGGCGCTACTCGCCGAAATTGAATACCTAGATCATCATGTCGAAACCGAGACGACACTGCTCATTCACCCCCAAGTGCTCGACAATTTCGAGGATTATCTAGCGTACTTAGAGACTGCAAACGCAATTTTAGCGCACCTTAATTACGAGGGCGTTTACCAAATAGCAAGCTTTCACCCCGCATACTTATTTGCCGATAGCGACGAAAATGATCCCGCTAACTACAGTAATCGCTCACCGTATCCGATGCTGCATTTGTTACGGGAAGCGAGTCTCGAAGATGCCATTGCAAGTCACCCCAATATCGACGCAATACCTGAGCAAAATATTGCACGACTACGGCAGATGGGTCTCATTCGAATTAAACAGCTCGCCAATCACTGATCCCCTGTAAAGGCGATATTGCAGCGCCGTCGTGGTCACAACTAATCCATCCAATGTGGGTGAGCCCGAGTTGATCCCGGCGCTCAAAACACTACTATTTGGTTTTAAAGTACCCAAGCAGATTGTGAGGGTTTCGACACCACCCTGAAACGCCATAGGTAAAGTTCAAAAGAATCAGTTACGCGAGCCATTTTGCGCGTTGTCTATGCATAGCCTATAAACGCGTAGTGCCATTGAGGTACACTCGTTTCTCCAAAAAATATCAGAGACATCAGACTCGCGAAGCGCTTCGCACAGCGCAGGCACAGGGCTTCAATATCTGACGTAATAATGACTCCAAAGAACAAGGCAATCTCCATGACTAAAATTATTTTTATCGATAGCAGTGGTAACCGGCAGGAAGTAGACGCGAAGAATAACCAAAGCGTAATGGAGGCAGCCGTTAACCACATGGTCGTCGGTATTGCTGCAGAATGTGGTGGCTGCTTAAGTTGTGCAACGTGTCATGGCTATATCGGAGAAGCATGGTTAAAGGTCGTGCCTGCCGCATTAGATGATGAAAACACTATGCTTGAGTGTGCATCAGAGGTTAAGGATAACAGTCGCCTGACCTGCCAAATCAATGTGACCGACGCACTTGATGGACTTGAGGTATATCTTCCCGAGTCGCAGTTTTAAATACATCAAAGTTGTGGAGGCGTATTTTACGGCCCGCCACTAGCGATAGGCTTGATACGAATTCTTAAAATAAACACCTGATGGAAAGAGATTGATGATTGCGCAGGCAGACTTGTACACGCTCATACGTGAAATCCCAGACTTCCCATTACCCGGTGTCAAATTTAAGGATTTAACCCCGCTCCTTGCAGACCCAAAAGCGATGGCCTTTGTAACTAACGCACTTTGTGATCCTTTTGCAACGGCCGGCATCACCGCTGTAGTAGGC